>DKUL01000086.1:0-19815 GCA_002490665.1 Lachnospiraceae bacterium UBA7205
AGGAGCATTACCTGCTATTATGGATGAAAAGCAGCAAACAAAAAAGGTTTCTAATATTCTTCAGGCAATGAAAAGAGAAGGAATAGTAAATGTTGAAGGCACTGGGCACAAAGCAAGATGGATGTTGGTTAATAAGTGACAATTAAACATGGTTATTGGTTCATGTAAAATGGTTTAAAATTTCTAAATATTAATAAAATTGTTGTAGTTTCAATAAGTATAGCAGTATTTGAGCTAATCTTAGACTAAGTTACACTTGTTTTTTGCACTTATATTGGGTATATTCAAGTTAATCTTGGACTAAGTTGGACTTGTCTTGGACTAAACTTGGGCTAAGTTGAGCTAAATCTTAGACTAAGATGGAATTTAACAACGAAAATGATTAGTAATTTTCTATGGGTGGAATTTTAAAATGATAACACTGAAAGAGTTAAGAGAAACTGGAAACAATAAAGAAGAAATAAATGGTTCAACAGAAAATAGCGAAAAAAATATTTCTGAATGTGGAGGATCGTCTGATAATTTAGAAGATAAAAATGATTATTGGACATTGATGCTTTTTTGGTTAATTTTGATGCAAGAACATGAGAACGAGAATCTTTGGAAAAATTTTCGGGAAGATATTAAGCATAATAGCCGTTTTTTCCCTAAAAGTGAATTGTTGGAAAAAGTAGACAATGTTTCTGTGTATGCAACTGTTGAATTATGTATGGGTACAGTTTTATATAGGGCAAGGGAATATAAGAATAATGATTATTTGAAAAATAAAGAAGTGGTTGCGATTTACGGAAAACTGAATGAACTTTTTCCTAATATGAAATTACAATTAGAAGATATTAAAAGTGATTCAGCAATGAATATAATTTCTCTTGCCTTGGGCGGAGATGTGAGCAAAATGGAAAAACTGCGTCAGAATATTATGGAAACAGAAATAAAAGAAAAGCCGTTTTGGGGATTCGATGAGAAAAACTGTGATGCACCACCTAAAGAATACGCAGTAGCTGGACGTGCTAATTCAGCAGGAATTAGTTTTTTATATGCGGCATCTGATGAAAAGACAGCAATTATGGAGATGCGCCCGCAGATAGGACAGTATTTCAATGTATGCAAGATTGAAATTTGTAGGAGTATTTTGCTTTTTGATTTTACATATACAACGAATGAACTGAAAGAAGATGAATATACAAAATCAGGTGATTTGTATGCGATATCAAAGGAATTTTCATATCCGAACTATGGTAATCCACAGGACTATATTCCAACTCAGTATCTTTGTGAATATTTAAGACAAAAAGGATTTGACGGAATTAGATATAAAAGTGCAGTATCGCCGGAAGGAACAAATTTGATTATTTTCGATACTGATAGTGCTGATAGGGCATATAAAATTGTAGAGTCACGTGTGTTTGAAGTTGAGAATATAGATATTAATTTTAAGCAGATAATTCCTATTGAACCGAATAAATCTTAAGATAAGCAGAAAACATGAATTTATTTCAAATATATTAAGGTGCTATTCAAAGTTTATTCAAGACGTATTTAAGAATGAATAAGGGAAATTAGCTCATTTTTGGACTGACTTACAAATCTTGGACTAAATTGTGTTTGTTTTGAACTAAGTTGAGCTAGATTTTTGGACTAAGTTATTTTAATGAAACAGTTGGATTCATATTTCATTTTAGAAAAATGAATGAAAGAGATGTGTTATTAGAAAACATATTGAAAATATGTATTAATTTTATGGGATTTGATGTCTTTATGTAAATTTCCAGCCATTTACTAATGATTTAAATGTGAGTGCTGAAAGCTTACTTATAGCAATTCGCCAGCCGATGGCTGGCGATATAGATTGGTACAAATTTACCCAAGCAATATCCAAGGTTTACTCAAGATTTATCCAAGGTTATCCAAGCCTGTGCTTCTAAAATTTGCAATAACCAGAAAAATAAGCTGATATTGAGGATAATATAAATAAAAAAATCCTCATTTTATCATAATTTGCGATATAGACAAACACACCGTAGCAACGTGAGGGTGGCAGGACTGTTGGGTCTGGTAGGGTTGCAACTATCATCGAGTAATCAGTAAAAAGTTGGATTTTATGGGGCTTTCCGAGAAATCGGGAAGCCCTTTTTGAAACTTTGCAACAGTGAAAATGTGTAAAGCGGTGCCCAAACGGTGCCATAAAAGAGATGGGGATGCGGACAAAAAGTTGGACTCCCCAAGGACTCCGAAAGGAGCTGAATTACGATGTATTCACAAGACAGAATCGACATTGCACTGTAGATTTACCATCAGTGCGGATCTGTGACAGAAACAATCCGTCTTCTGGACTATCCTGCCAGAAGGTTCTTATACACATGGCTTGGGAATGAGGGGATCCCCAGCCCCCCGCGGAAAGAATTGGCTCATGTCAATACGGCGGGGCATCCCGGAAATCCATCCCTTGAAGTAAAAATGGATGCATTACACCGTTGCTTTGAGCTGGGGGAAAGTATAAAATCAGTATCAGAGGAGATCGGATACACCAGGGTGAGTATATATGCCTGGCGGAAAAAATATCTCCGCGGAGGTACTGCTGCTTTGAAAAACGATAAAAATATACCGCCGGACACCCTGAAAGATGGAAACACCCCGGAATGAGATTGAACAGCTCCATGCGCAGATGCAGGATATGCAGATGGAGATTGACATATTGGAAGAAACCATCAATGTCCTAAAAAAGACCCTGGCATCGACCAGAGCGCCCTGAAAAACAGGGAAAAGGCAGTGACCGTCGATGCCCTGAAAGATAAATACACACTGCCGTCCCTTTTGAAGAGGGTCTCCCTTTCCAAAAGCAGTTATTATTACCGGAAGGCAGTTTTATGCCAGGAGGATAAATACAGCAGTATCCGCAGGAAGATCACAGAATTATTCCATGAAAATGTGGGGCGCTACGGATACAGAGGGATCCATGGTCTTCTAAAGCGGGAAGGGATCACCCTTTCTGAAAAAGTGGTCCGGCGGCTCATGCTGGAGGAAGGCCTTTGGGTAAAGGTTAAAAGACGACGAAAGTGCAGCTCTTATCAGGGAGAAATCTCTCCTTCCGTGCCCAATGTGCTGGAAAGGGACTTCCATGCAGACAGGCCAAACGAGAAATGGATCACGGACATTACCGAGTTTGCCCTGCCGGACAATTGGAACAAGCCCGGATGCCCCCTGGTAAACCGTATGCCCGACCAGGCAATATCCAGCCTGGGGAAAGGTGGGCGCCCCCCTTATCCATTCGGACAGGGAATGCCATTACCGCTGGCCGGGCTGGATCAGCCAGATGGAACAGGCGGGGCTTGAACGTTCTATGTCAAAGAAAGGATGCTCTCCTGACAATTCTGTCTGTGAAGGGCTGTTTGACCGCATAAAAACGAAATGTTTTATAACAGGGTTCATGTCTATTGAATAATCAAAGCGCTTTGTCGAAATGAAAAGGATTTGTTACTGCTAAGTCCGTGAGAAAACGTTTTACCTGTTACTGGAACAGAGTGAACAGTAACAAGGATTATGTTACCGTTCACACAGAATTATTTCCAAATTTATCTCATTCACCATAATTAAGTTTTTAATTATATTGTGTTTATCGCCAATGTGACATATACTATAAATTAAAGATTCTAATATGGATAACAGGTAAAACGTGGAAGGATGGACAATATAGGTGCTTAAAATATTAAAAAAGATAAATATACTGATGGATAGAAAACAAAAGGGCGCGATGGCGCGGCTGTTTGTGATGATGCTGGTATCGGCGGGACTTGAGACGGGCGCCGTGATGATGGTGATGGCTGTCGTGCAGCTGATTCTCGACCCGGTGGCGCTGGCGCAGGGAGAGACGTACCAGAGAATCTGTGAACTGCTCAATCTGCAGGACACCGTGCAGTTTTCCGTGCTGGCGATTTTATTCCTGATTTTTCTGTATGTGGCAAAAAATATATTCCAGTTTTTTTTGCAGAGAAGCCTGTACCGGTTTGTGTACAGCAACCAGTTTCAGACAGCATCCAACCTGATGAAGAATTTTGTCAGGCGTGAGTATGAGTACTACCTGAATGCAGAGACTTCCGTGATCCAGCGCAGCATTACGGCTGACGTGAGCAATATGTACGCGCTGATTATGGCAGTATTACAGATTGCATCGGAAGCGACGGTCGCCGTGTTCCTCGTGATTGCGCTCGCGGTGCAGGATCCTGTCATGACCGTTGTCATCGCGGTGCTCCTGGTCGTGACCCTTGTTGTCATCAAGAATATCATCAAGCCGATTATGAACCGCACTGGCAAGGAAAACCAGGATTACGGCGCATCCATGTTTGCGTGGATTTCCCAGACGGTGCAGGGCATCAAGGAAATCAAGGTCGCCGGGCGCGAGCAGTATTTTATCGGTGAGTACTGTAAGGTGGGCGAGGGCTATGTGAAGGCGATGGAGCGGTTCAGCCTTTTTAATAACACACCCAAGCTTTTGATAGAGACTGTCTGCATGGCAGGTCTTCTGGGTTATATACTGGCGCTGATTGTGATGGGGGCGGATGTGTCGGCGATGGTTTCCCTGTTTGCGGCGTTTGGGATTGCGGCGATGCGTCTGCTTCCCGCTGCAAGCCGCATCAACAACCAGCTGACCAGCATGGCGTTCAACGAGCCGTTTTTCTTCAATGTCAGCGACAACCTTGTCGAGGAGACGGACGCGGCGCACACGGATATTTCCTATGCGGTCGTTGCAAAGGAAAAGCTTCCTGTCACAAGGGCGCTTACGCTTTCCGACATCACCTATCATTATCCGAATTCGGACAAGCTGATTTTTGACCATGCGACCGTGTCATTCCCAATCGGAAAGTCCATCGGCATCGTGGGGGCGAGCGGCGCGGGGAAGACGACGATTATCGATGTGCTGCTCGGGCTGCTGAAGCTCCAGGGCGGCAGGGTGCTTGCCGATGATGTTGACATACAGGAGCATTACAGGGAATGGCTTGCCAATGTGGGGTATATCCCGCAGATGATTTTCCTGCTGGATGCGGATATCCGCAAGAATGTCGCGTTTGGGATTCCCGAGGAGGAAATTGACGACCAAAGGCTCTGGTACGCGCTGAAGGAGGCGCAGCTTGACGCATTTGTGCAGACCCTTCCGGAAGGGGTGTACACGGGTATCGGGGAGCGCGGCATCCGGCTTTCCGGAGGACAGCGCCAGAGAATCGGTATTGCGCGGGCGCTCTACCATGACCCCGAGGTGCTGATTCTCGACGAGGCGACTTCGGCGCTTGACAACGACACGGAGGCGGCAATCATGGAGTCCATCAACAGGCTGCATGGTAAAAAAACACTTGTTATTATAGCGCACAGGCTACAGACCATTGAAAAATGCGATATGGTATTCCGGGTGGATGACGGGGCGATTATAAAAGAGCGGTAAAAAGGATAAAAAAATAAAAGACAGAAGGGAAGTGGCAGCAGATTATGAAGCTTAGTATCGTGGTACCAGTGTACAATATGGCGGCGGACAACAAGCTTAGGTTTTGCCTGGACTCGCTGATTAACCAGTCGATTGCGGATTATGAAATCATTGCGGTGGATGACGCTTCGACCGATGAATCCCTGGAAATTTTGCGGGAGTATGAGTCGAAGTACCCGTGGAAGTTCAAGGCGATACAGCTGTATGACAATATGAAGCAGGGCGGTGCGCGCAACAGGGGCATTGACGCTGCGCGTGGCAGATGGATTGGATTTGTGGATTCGGATGACTGGGTCGCGCCGGACATGTATGAGAAGCTGATAAAAAAGGCAGAGAAGACCGGGGCGGATGTTGTGGGATGCGATTACTGCATGGTCTCAGAGCACACCATGAATGTCGGAAAGGTGATGCCGAACAACACGCCTGACCAGACGGGCGTGCTTGACCATGAACGCTATAAGAAGCTTGTCATGAATCCGGGGAGCATGGTGATCAAGGTCTACCTGAAGTCCGTGATTGATGATTATCAGCTGCGGTTTCCCGAAAAGACATTTTATGAGGACAACTGTGCCTCGCCGATATGGATGCTGCACTTCACGCATTTTGAGAAGGTGGAGGAACCGCTCTATTACTATTACCAGCATGATGCTTCGACTGTCCATTCCGTCAGCATGGAGAAGTGCGAGGCAAGGCTGCTGATGGGGAAACGCCTGATAGAGGAGGCGCGCAGGTATGGCATTTACAAGCCGTACAGGCTGGAGTTTGAGTTTGCATTCTCAAAGCTTTATTATATGAATACGCTTTTTACGTACATGCTGGGGATGAAAAGGCCGAAATTAAGTTTTCTGAAGCAGATAGCGGAGGGGATGCAGCATGAATTTCCTGATTTTCAGGAAAATATCTATTACCTGAAGGCGTTTGACGAGGAACAGAAAAAACTTGCGGCAATGCATATGCAGTCGCCGTTTCGGTTTCTGGTCTATTTCCGTCTGCTCTATTTTTACCGCAATAAAATCCGCCGGAAGAAAGAGCAGGATGAAACATAGCCAGCAACAGAAAAGGGAGCAGATATGCAGTTTACTTCTTTTGAATTTTTATGTTTTTTTCCGGTTGTCGTGCTGATGTACTATGTGATTCCCAAAAAGCTCCGTCAGCTGTGGCTGCTGCTGGCAAGCTATTATTTTTACATGGGATGGAATGCGCAGTATGCGCTTTTGATACTGGCATCCACGGTGACTACATACCTGTGTGCCGTTTTTATGGGAGATGCACATGACAGGAACCGGAAGGGATTTTGCAAATGGGTACTGGCCGCGGGGCTGGTGGTGAATCTTGCGATTCTTGTGTTTTTCAAATATTTCTATTTTTTGTGTGATGTGGCGGATGCCGTGCTGTCTGTGTTTGGTGTCAGAATGGCGGCTCCTGCGCTTGACCTGGTACTGCCCGTGGGCATTTCCTTTTACACCTTTCAGGCATTGGGATATGTGATTGATGTTTACCGGGGAACGGTGAAGCCGGAGAAGAATTTTATCCGCTATGCGCTCTTTGTTTCCTTTTTTCCGCAGCTTGTGGCAGGACCGATTGAGCGAAGCGGCAGTCTTCTGGGACAGCTTGAAAAAATACCAAATGGAAAATCGTGGGATTTTGACAAGGTCACAAGAGGGCTGCTCCTGATGCTGTGGGGCTTTTTTATGAAGATGGTCATAGCGGACAGGGCGGCAGTGCTTGTGAACCAGGTATATGACAAATATTATCTGTACAGTGGATCGGCGCTCTTTCTGGCAGCTGTGCTGTTTGCAGTGGAGATTTACTGCGATTTTGCAGGGTATTCCAGTATTGCGCTGGGAGCGGCAATGATTCTGGGCATCCGGCTTATGGTGAACTTCGAGGCACCGTTTTTTGCCACAAGTATCCGTGCGCTGTGGCGGCGGTGGCATATCTCACTGAGCACATGGTTCCGGGATTATCTGTATATTCCGCTGGGAGGAAACCGCTGTTCGAGGCCGCGCAGATACTTTAACAGCATGGTGACCTTTGCCGTGAGCGGTCTCTGGCATGGGGCAGGATGGAATTTTGTCGTGTGGGGAGTCCTTCAGGGCGTGTATATTGTCATCGGCGACATGACAACACCTGTCCGGACGAAATGGAAACATTTTTTTGGTGTCCGTGTAAAGACGTTTGGGTATCAGCTTTGCCAGGGAATCTGCACGTTTCTTTTGTTTGTTTTTTCCTTCATTTTTTTCAGGTCTGACACAGTGGGGGACGGCGTGTACTATATACAGCGAATGTTTTTGCATTTTGATGTCTGGTCCTTTTTTGACGAGTCTGTCTATTATCTGGGACTTGACAGAAAAGAGATGGGCGTCTTATGGATGGGTATTTTCATACTGATCGTTGTCGATGCGTACTTTGTGCGAAAAAGGGCATTGTTTGACAGCCTGGTAAAGGAGCAGTGCCTTGCGGTGCAGTATGTGATTGTGGCGGTTATGCTGGTGATGGTAATTTTGTTTGGCGTGTATGGGGAAGGCTATGACGCGGCGCAGTTTATCTATTTTCAGTTTTGAGGGATACTGTACTGACCATTTGCGAATCATGGTAAGCGCCCGGAAATTCAGGATGTTTGCCAGATGGCCGGCATGGTAGGAGGTGATTGTTTGTCAGGGAAAACAAAAGTATCAAGAATGGCTGCCGTGTCCTCCTTTTTGGTGGTTATGGGACTGGCGCTCACAATGGCAGGCGCGGTTGTGCGGGCAAAATTTATGGGGGATTCCACGACGATTGTAAATGGCTTTTATGCGGAAAAAAGGAATGATATTGACATGGTTGTGATCGGAAGCAGCAACAGCTTCTGTACCGTGAATCCGCTGATACTTTATGAGGAATATGGGATTGCCGCGTATGATTTCGGCAGTTCATCCCAGCCAATGCACATTTCGGTACTATACCTGAAGGAAGCGCTGAAAACGCAGAAACCAAAGGTGGTTGCGCTTGAGGTGAATATGCTGGCAGGCAGCAGCATCAGCAGTAAAAACGAGGCGGCATTCCGTTGGGGATTTACGGATATTCCGTTGTCCGTGGATAAGCTCAAGTGTATTTACCAGTCGGTCGATGCGGTGGACGCGGATTTTTTCTCCTATGTTTTTCCAATATTCCGTTATCATGACCGGTGGAAAGAGCTGAGTAAGCTTGACTATACATATTTTTGCCAGGATAAGACAAACTATACAAAGGGATATCAGGAAACGCAGCGGATATCGGAATATCCCATAAATTTGGACAGCTATGACTATGACGAGGGCGAGGCATGGATTGAGGAGGAAAGCATCGCCTGCCTTGACGAGATGGTACAGCTGTGCATCAAAAAGGATGTGGAGCTGTTTCTTTTTAAGGCGCCGAATGAAAACTGGCACCGATATGACACGGAGGCGGTTCGTGCGCTTGCCGAGGAACGCGGATTAAAGTTTGTGGATTACAATGAGCTATACCACAGCGGGGAGCTTGCGCTTGACCCCGCGGCTGATTTCAGGGACCGGGGGCATCTCAATGACTCCGGCGCCAGAAAGGTTACAGCGCACATGGGGGCATTTGTGAAGGCGAATTACCTTCTGCCGGACAGGCGCAACGAGGAAAATGGCCCGAATGCGTGGGATACGGCATGCCAGTATCAGCAGAGGCGCGGATGGCAGGCGTTCATGGCTTCTGAAAGTGCAGAGGAGTGTTTTGACAGGATTAAGAACGATAAAGACTATGTTCTGATTGTGACGGACACGATGCCGGGAAAGGGAAAGGATGCGCATCAGTGGGTATACGAGGATGGAAAAGTGGCGCTTGACGTAATGTGGGAAGAAAACGGCATGCGGCATATGAAAATTGGCACAAGTGAGCTTGTGCTGGCAAAGCTTGGCGGCGTATACCAGGTAATGATTGATGATGTCGACAATTACCAGCCAGGAAGACGGTGGAATATGGTTGTCTACGATAAAATTACAAAAAGCGTTGTGGCAAGCCTTGTTTTTGACGCATAGTTTTTATGGACTTTTGACGTATGGATAAAATTGTGGTAAAATCTGGAATATATACTGGCGGTCGAAAGGACTGGCCGTTCAGTTATTGTAATTTGGGAGGAAAATGTATGTTGTTGGATGATAAGACGATACTGGTAACGGGTGGCACGGGGTCGTTTGGCAGGTGTTTTACGGAATATGTGCTGACACACTATAATCCGAAAAAAATCATTATCTACTCGCGCGATGAGTTCAAGCAGTGGATGATGGCAAATGACTTTGTAAAGTACAAGGAGAAGCTGCGCTTTTTCATCGGGGACGTGCGCGATTACGAACGCATGAAGCGTGCCTTCGAGGGCGTTGACTATGTGATTCATGCGGCGGCGATGAAACAGGTGCCGGCGTGCGAGTACAATCCGAACGAGGCAATTAAGACGAACGTCAACGGCGCCCAGAATATCATTGACGCGGCGCTGAATACCGGAATCAAGAAGGTTGTGGCGCTCTCCACGGACAAGGCGGTCAATCCGGTGAACCTCTACGGCGGCACAAAACTGGTGTCGGACAAGCTGTTTATCGCTGCAAACGCGTACTGCGGCACCAAGGACTTGAATTTTTCCATTGTGCGGTATGGGAATGTGGCAGGAAGCCGCGGTTCGGTGATTCCGCTTTTCCAGAAGCTGATTGCCGAGGGGGCGGACGCACTGCCGATTACCGATTACCGCATGACGCGTTTCTGGATTAGCCTGACGCAGGGCGTGGAGCTTGTGATTAAGGCGCTGGAGGAGGCAAAGGGCGGTGAGACCTTTATCAGCCGTATTCCTTCGTTTAAGATAACGGACCTTGCGGAGGCGATGGCACCGGGCATGAAGACGATAGAGACAGGCATCCGTCCGGGCGAGAAGCTGCATGAGGTGATGATTACGGAGGAGGACTCCATGACTACGTATGAGTACGACAAGAATTTCATCATTTACCCGCAGATGTTCTGGCAGGAGTCGAAGCGCCCGAACCCGAGCGGGAAAAAGGTCGCGGACGGTTTTTACTATTCTTCGGGAAACAACACGCAGTGGCTTTCCGTGGAGCAGATTCGCGCGCTTTTAAAGACAGATTTGCATGAGTAAGCATAGAAAGGGAATGAGTGCAAGGATGGATAAACCAGCAATTGCCGGAGGGACTCCGGTCAGGGATACGAAACTTTATTACGGACACCAGTATATTGACGATGCGGACGTGAAGGCTGTCTCGGAAGTGCTTGTGAGTGAGGCGCTGACATGCGGGCCGAAGGTACCGGAGCTTGAACGGCGGCTCTGTGCCCTGACAGGGGCAAGGCATGCGGTGATGTGCAGCAATGGGACAGCCGCGCTGCACATCGCGATGATGGCGGCAGGCATCGGTGCGGGGGATGAGGTGATTACCTCGCCGATTACGTTTGCCGCGTCTGCAAACTGCGTGCTTTACTGCGGGGGAAAGCCGGTTTTTGCGGATATCATGCCGGACACCTACAATATTGACCCGGAGAGCGTCCGCGCGCAGATAACGGACCGGACAAAGGCAGTGGTAGCCGTGGATTACACGGGACAGGCTGCCGCGCTTGACGAGCTGCTTGCGCTCTGCCAGGAAAAGGGCATTTTGCTGATAGAGGATGGGGCGCATTCGATTGGCACCAAATATAAGGGAAGACCAGTCGGCAGTATCGCGGACATGACGGAATTCAGCTTTCATCCGGTAAAGACCGTCACCGGCGGGGAGGGCGGCGCAGTCCTCACAAACTCTGACGAGCTGTACGAGAGGCTGATGCTTTACCGTTCCCATGGGATTGTAAAGGATGCGGCATTTTTTGAGCATGAAAGCCATGGACCGTGGTATCACGAACAGGTTGACTTAGGGTACAACTACCGAATCACGGATATCCAGTGCGCCCTGATTTTAAGCCAGCTGGACAAGCTGGAGATGTTTGCGGCAAGGCGCAGGGAGATTGTTAACAAATATAATGAGGCTTTCTCGGAAATACCAGAGCTTTTTGTCCAGCAGGAAATTGCGGAGTCGGACACGACGCGCCATCTCTACATACTGCGGATAAGGCCGGAGATGCTGCGCATTGACCGCAAAGGCTTTTTTGAGGCGATGGCAGCCGAGAATATCTGCTGCAATGTGCACTACATTCCTGTATACTGGCATCCGTATTATGAGAAGCTTGGCTACAAAAAGGGACTTTGCCCCAATGCGGAGAAGCTTTACGAGGAAATGATGAGCCTGCCGCTCTATTATTCGATGACGGATCAGGATGTCGAGGATGTGATTCAGGCGGTGGTGAAGATTGTGGCGTACTATAAAAAATAGAAATGGTTTTTTAGTCTGGTTAGTCCCTAACCAGACTTTTCGCACGATTGGAAGGAATGGGAGTTCATATGAAAAGTGTGGCAATAATCACGGCAAGGGGCGGGAGCAAACGAATCCCGCGCAAGAACATAAAACCTTTTGCGGGGAGACCGATTCTGGAATACAGTATCGAGGCGGCGCTGCATGCCGACATGTTCCATGAAGTCATGGTCTCGACGGACGATGAGGAAATCGCACAGGTGGCAAAAAAAGCCGGTGCAAGGGTACCTTTTTTCCGGAGTGCGGCGACATCAAATGACTTTGCGACGACAGCGGATGTGATTGCGGAAGTGCTCGATTCGTATGAACGCATCGGAATGCGCTTTGGCACGGCGTGCTGCATTTATCCGACAGCGCCTTTTGTGACGGCAAATGCCATCAAGACGGCAATGATGCTCCTTGAGCAGGAGCAGGCAGACAGCGTGATTCCTGTTGTGAAGTTTTCATTCCCGCCCCAGCGCTGCGTTGTCATCAAGGATGGCAGGCTCACGCCGAAGTGGCCAGAGAACATGGCGAAACGCTCACAGGATCTGGAACCGCTTTACCATGACTGCGGACAGTTCTACTGTCTCAGGGTGGAAAGCTTCCGCAGGCAGAAAGCAGTCTGGATGGAGCATACTGTACCGTTTATACAGGACGAGATGAATGTGCAGGACATTGACACGCCGGAGGACTGGAAGATCGCGGAGATGAAATATAAGCTGCTGCGGGGAGAAAATGTAAGGATAAATGGAGGATTAGTGTGAAAAATAAATTTTTCACACGGCAAATTTGTGTTTGCGCCCAAATTCGCGAGCAGTGGCAAGAATGGAGGATTATTATGAATATAAACGGCAGAGCGGTAGGGGATGGTGCGCCGGTATATATCATTGCAGAGATGTCGGCAAACCATGCCGGAAGCATGGAGCGCGCCCTGGAGCTGATTCATGTGGCAAAGGATGCAGGGGCAGACTGCGTGAAAATACAGACCTACACGGCAGACACGATGACGATTGACTGCCATAACCCATATTTCCAGATTGAAAAGGGCACATGGGAGGGGGAAAACCTTTATGGGCTCTACCAGAAGGCATATACGCCGTGGGCGTGGCAGGATAAGCTTCGCGACGAGGCGGCAAAGGTGGGGATAGACTTCCTCTCGACACCGTTTGACAGGACATCCGTGGACTTTCTGGAAAAACTGGGCGTGCATTTTTACAAGGTGGCTTCCTTTGAGCTGGTGGACATACCGCTTCTCGAGTATATTGCGTCGAAAAACAAGCCGATTATCATGTCGACCGGAATGGGAACCCTGGAGGAAATTGAGGAGGCTGTTGCAGCGATATACGGCACTGGAAACAGGCAGCTTGCGCTGATGAAGTGCTCGAGCGCCTATCCGGCAAAGAGCGAGGAGATGAACCTGCGCACCATCTGCGACATGAAAGCGCGTTTTGACATCCCGGTAGGGCTGTCCGACCACTCGATGGGGGCGTTCAGCGCCACGACGGCGGTCGCGATGGGGGCAGATATCATTGAAAAGCATTTCTGTATCAGCCGTGCGATTGAAAATCCGGATGCGTCGTTTTCGATGGAACCGGACGAGTTCCACGATATGGTGCAGCAGGTGCGCGAAGTGGAAAAAGCGATGGGAAAAGTAAGCTACGGGGTATCGCGGCAGGAGGAGTCCAATGCCTGTTTCCGGCGTTCCCTTTTTGTCGTAAAGGACATTGCCGCCGGGGAGCAGTTAACGCCGGATAATATCAGGAGCATCCGTCCGGCATATGGCTTGAAACCAAAGCATTATAAGGAAGTGCTCGGGAAAACGGCAAAGCGTGATATTGTCCGGGGCACACCGCTGTCATTTGAAGACATTGAGTGACTGGCACGGAGGGGCAGGATGGAAAGGACGGACTGGAAAGAGACGGATTGTGGAAATGCGCTGCATCTGCGAAGCGTGTGCCAGACAGATATGGACATGCTCTTTGCGTGGGCAAATGACGACCTGGTCAGGAAAAACGCATTTCACACGGAAAAGATTCCTTATGAAAACCATGTGAAGTGGTTTTCAAAAATGATGGCGGACAAATCGGTATATCAGTATATCCTGTGCGAGGGGGAATGTCCGGTAGGACAGATTCGCCTGAACATCGAAAATGGTGATGCCGTGATTGATTACAGTATCTGTGCCGCAAAACGCGGGAACGGTTATGGAAGCAGATTGCTTGATTTGATTCAAAAACAAGTGATATTTGATAAAATACCGGGTGTTTTGAAACTGATAGGACAGGTAAAATATGAAAATACGGCTTCTGCCATGGCATTTGAACGGTGCGGATTTATCAGGACAGAGAAGCCGGACTATATCCAGTTTGAGCTTGCGGTATCGAAAACATAGGAAAGGGAGTGGTGGGATGCGGATTATCATCGCGACAATAAAGTCATGGAACATCGAGCGCGCCCGGGCATTGCAAAAAGCGTGTGCAGGAACGCACGAGATTGTGATTTATTCGGACAGGGAGGAATTCAGCGTGGATAACGTGCGTGATTTCCAGCCGGATTATATCTTCCTGCCGCATTGGTCGTATATCATTCCGAAGGAAATAACGGATGATTGGGAATGCGTCGTCTTTCATATGACAGACTTGCCGTATGGAAGGGGCGGCAGTCCGCTTCAGAATCTGATTGTGCGTGGACACAGGGAGACAAAGATTTCGGCGATTCGTGTGACCGAGACGCTTGATGGCGGTCCCATATATATGAAACATGCGTTATCCCTCGATGGCAGCGCCAGCGAGATTTTTGTGCGGTGTGCGGATGTTATTTTTGGTGAAATGATTCCGAAGTTTCTGGAAAGGAAAATAACACCTGTGCCTCAGGAAGGCGAACCGGTGTTATTTAAGCGCAGAAAGCCGGAGGACAGCGCCATAACACCCGATATGGAACTGGGTACGATATATGACTACATCCGGATGCTTGACGCAGAGGGATACCCGCGGGCATTTATCCAGTTTGGCGATTACAGAATAGAATTTGCAGATGCCGTGCCCTCCGGTGACGGACAGGAGCTTTCGGCAAGGGTGGTATTTCGTAAAATAGAATAGGAAAGGAACGGTGGTGGAATTGAGAACGGTATTGGTTGTGGCAGCGCATCCGGACGACGAGATTCTCGGCGTCGGCGGGACCGTTGCAAGACATGTGGCGGAGGGTGACCAGGTATATGCGGTGATTCTGGGTGAGGGACAGACTTCGCGGGGAGAACACCGGGAGGATACCAGCCTGGATATCATTGAGGCACTTCATAAGAATACGCTTGAAAGTGCGAGGAAAATCGGGTATCGGGATGTGTTTTTTGCCTATTTTCCGGACAACCGCTTTGACAGCATCGATTTGCTGGATATTGTCAAGACGGTGGAGCAGATGATTCATAAGCTTAATCCCCAGATTATTTACACGCATTACAGCGGTGACCTGAACGTCGACCACCAGTGCACGGCGCGCGCGGTGCTCACGGCGACAAGACCGATGGCGGACTGCTGTGTGGAGGAGATTCTTGCCTTTGAGACACTGTCCTCGTCGGAGTGGAATTTTGATTACAGTGCCCAGCCGGCTTTTTGCCCCAATGTGTTTGTCGACATTACGGACTATTACCAGCAAAAAGAGCAGGCGATGAGCTGTTATGTGTCCGAGCTTAGTACGTTTCCGCATCCAAGGAGCCTGACTGGCATGGACGTGCTTTCCAGAACGCGCGGCATGGCCGCCGGAATGGAGCGTGCGGAGGCGTTTATGCTGATTCGTAAAATAGTGTGAAACGCTTAGGAGCTGTAAAGTTATTTATTGACAGATCCTTAGTACGAGGGGGAGATTAAGATGCTGTACATTCGTGCTGATGGGAATACGGATATCGGGATGGGACATGTCATGCGCTGCCTGTCAGTTGCGGAGGCTGCGGTGGATTTTTCCCCTGTTTTTATTACGGCGGACGAGGGCTGTAAGGGAATGATAGAAGCGCGGGGCTTTTGCGTCATCGTGCTGCACACGGACTACAGGGATATGATGGGCGAGACCGCGCTGCTTGCGGGCTTGTTTGACAGGGATGCGGACGTGCTGCTTGTGGACAGCTACCAGGTGAGCAGGGACTATTTCCTCGCGCTGAAAAAGCTTGTGCGGGTGGCATGCTTTGAGGACATGGGACAGCCCTATCCGGTCGATATGCTGATTAATTACAATATTTACGCGCCAGGGCTGGTACACAATTATACGCCTCTGCCGACAGACGCCGTGGCGGCGCAGACATATCCGGACAGTGTGCTGCTGGGGGTGGATTACATGCCGCTTGGAAAGGCGTTTCAGGAGCCGTCCTCCTATCAGGTCGCGCACAGCGTGACGGATGTCACGGTGACGACCGGCGGTAGCGACCCCTATTTTGCGGCGGCTTCTTTTGCCGATGCCCTGATAAGGGACAGCCTGACAGGCGCGCTGCTCGCGGAACGGAAGCTGCGCCTGCATCTGGTCAGTGGGCCGTTCAACCGGTTTGCGGACGCGCTGAAGCATAGATACGAGTCCTGCGCGGGTATAACAGTGCATGAAAATGTCAGGGACATGCGCGGCCTGCTGTCTGGTAGTGATGTAGTGATTTCAGCGACGGGCAGCACCATCTATGAGGTCAGCGCATTGGGCGTGCCGATGGTGGTATTTTATTTTGCGGAAAACCAGCGGCAGGGCGCCGAGGCGCTGGAAGCGCTCACGGACATTGTCAATGCGGGGTGCTTTGCGGAGGATGGAACGGCGGTGACGGCGCGCGTGGTGCAGGGGCTGACAAGGTGCATCCGGGATAAGGCGTACAGGGAGCGCCTGCACCGGCAGGAAAAAGAACTGATTGACGGAAAAGGGGCGATGCGCATCGCACGGCGTCTGGAAGCGCTGGGAATGCGGAATAAATGAGACAGAAGTGGGGGAAGCTATGGCGGTAAAAAAAGAACGGCAATTAAATTATGAGCTGCTGCGCATCATCGCGATGCTGATGATCGTGAGCCTGCACTATCTGGGCAAGGGCGGGCTGCTGGGGAACCCGGCAAGACCGGACATGACGGCGGCAGGGTACACGGCGTGGCTGGTCGAGGCGTTTTGTCTGGTGGCTGTAAATGTCTATGTGCTGATTAGCGGTTATTTTGGTGTGGACACGCCGGCAGAGCTGAAAGGGGGGAATGGGCATGCCTTCTGGATTGTGCTGCAAAGACCGCTGAAAATATGGAAGCAGGTGTTCTTTTATTCTGCCGTGATCGGGTTTGGCGCGGTGATTATCGGTGCGCAGGCGTTTGATATTTACAAGGCGTTCACATACTGTTTTCCGATTGTGACGGAGCATTACTGGTTTGCATCGTCATATGTGATTCTCTGCCTGATGATGCCCTTTCTCAATGCGGGTTTTTCTTATCTTGGGGAGAAACAGGTACGGTATCTCCTGATGGGCTTCCTGATTCTGTTCAGTGTTTCCAAGACGGTGCTTCCGATGCGGCTTCCGTGGGACAAATTCGGTTATGACTGTATCTGGTTTCTGGTTTTGTACCTGACGGGGGCGTACCTGAGACGTTACGGCATACGGCTGCTGCGGGCAAGGTGGAGGGCGGCGGCGCTGTATTTTGGAAGTGTGGCTGTGATTTTTGCCTCTTTTTTTGTGATTCGCATGGTGTATCTCAGGACGGGCAGGCTGGAGGATATGATAAATTATGGGTACACTTACAATTTCCTGTTCTGCTATACCGGGGCAGTGGGGCTGTTCCTTGCGTTTGCCCCGGGACAGGCACAGCACAGGGCGGCGCGGATTCTGGAGCGGTTCCGGAAACCGGTTGAATGGTTTTCCGGCGCGACGTTTGGCGTCTATCTGATTCACGAGCACATCAACATCCGGCAGGAATGGACAAAGTGGTTCCATTGTGAAGCGCAGGCGGACAGCTCCGTCCTGGGGCTGCTGGGACATATGGCGGTCGTTGTGGCGGTTGTCTATCTGGTGTGCACGCTGATTGAGCTGGTTCGGCAGAAAAGCGCGTTCACGGCGCTTCCGGCTTTGGCGCTTCTGCTGTATCCGCTGCGCCACGCGGCAGTCGGGCTTGACTTGATGGACGCGGGATATGCGCTCGGTAATTACCGCTTTTTCGATACCGTGTATGAGATGTGGCGGCTTGCGACATACCTGGCAAACATAACAGGTATGGCGCTTTCGAGGCTTCCGTTCGGGGACAGCTGGGCGGGCATGAATGTTTACTGCGGGCTGCTGGTCGGGGCGGCGGCGGCAGGCGTCTATCTGTACCTGTGGAAACGGTATGGGCAGAACCGCCAGGGCATGTTCGCTTTACTGCTTGCCGCGGAGATGACGGCGCTGTCCCTCTGCTGGGCGCCGACTGTTATTTTATATCATTATCTTGGCTATCTGCTGATGACAGCCGCCGCAGTCCTGCTGTTTGAGGCAATTACAAAAAATAAAAAAATACACTATGTTATATCGGGTGTTATCCTTGGACTCTGCGTCGGGGTGCGGATGCCGAATGTTACATATATGGCATTCATCCTGCCGGTATGGTGCGATTGCTTCTGGAAGCGGCAGTCCTACGCGGACAAGACGGGAAATAAAATAACATGGATAAAGGAACTGCTGAGGCGCACATTGCTCTGCATTGGCGGATATATAGCAGGAGTTATTGTTCCGCTTGCGGCAATCAGCGCACGCTATGGAATGTCCGCTTACCCGCGGATGGTTGCATCCTTGTTTGGCATGACAGACCATGCTGCGGATTATAAGCCGACATCCATGGTCATGGCGATGTTCGGGGACTACCTGAATTACAGCGTGTGGCTGCTGCTGTTCGTGGCGTACATGGCGGCGGGCATTCTGGGATTCCGCATGGTGGGGCGTCTGGTGCAGCACGCGTGGAAGAAGAAGGTGACGACGGTATTAAAAGGATGCTATGCGCTGGGGCTTCTGGTTCTGCTCCGCTTCTGTTATGGAAGGGGGATGTTTGGCGTTGACTATACGGACAATTTCAGTATGTATAAATGGGTCACGGTCTATCTGCTGGCAGTCATTGCCGTATGTGTGTGGTGCCTGGCAAGCAGACGGGTCAGAAAGGATTACAGGCTCTGGGCAGTGTTCCTGCTTGTCATTATTTTCGTGACGCCGCTTGGGAGCAACAATGGGCTGTACCCGATTATCAACAACCTGTTTCTGGTAATGCCGGTCTCTGTCCTGATGATCGTGGAAATGTTCCGGCAGAGCAAAAAGTCGGTAAATGGGTTTGCATTTCGCATGGTATTTGGCTTTGTGCTTGCGTGTGTGTCGGTGCAGTCTGTCCTGTACGGAATCGGCTTTGTTTTTCACGATGCGGGTGCGCAGGGCGGCAGGGAGCGCCTGCAGCTTCAGTGCGGCAGCGCTGGGACAGGGCTTGTGACAACGGCAGACAAAAAGGCGGCGCTGATGGGGCTGGACGCGTACCTGTACCAGAACGCCCTGCATGAAAAACAGGTGATATTATATGGAAATATCCCTGCGCTGGCATATCTGTTTGACATGGAGCCTGCAATCTCCTCGACATGGGCAGACCTGGATTCGTATGGGATGGATATGTTTCAGGAGGAGCTTGACCGCCTGACAGTGCAGGATGGGGCTGCGGACGGGGAGGAAGCGCTTCCGGTTGTCGTCCTTGGACGTCCCGGAACGGAGCATCTGACCGAGGCAGATGGGTTTGCATACCAGAAGCTTATGGCCGTCAGGGAATTTATGGAGACGAACCACTATACGGAGTGTTTCAAAAATGATGGGTATATTGTCTATGTACCCGATTCAGATGGATGGGTAACAGTTCAGTCCAGGACTTTGCACGAGCTGCAAAGTCCGTGAAACTTTGTGGCGGTTGAGATATATCAAGCCACCACGAAGTGGTTTTGCATGGCTTGATGCCAGTAAGGAACTGTTCAAAAATAACT
>DKUL01000086.1:20144-57174 GCA_002490665.1 Lachnospiraceae bacterium UBA7205
AGTTATTTCTTGACAGTTCCTAACAGGAAACTGTTACTGGGCAGGAAATAATTGCCAGCAAAACCTTGCAAAACGCAGGGTGAGTGTGTAATATATAGTAAACGACAAAAGTGCGTGTCGTTTACTATAATTGATGCATATAGGCGTCCAGATGAAATATGTCAGCAAGCTGACGGACGCCGGGCGCGGCGAGTAGGGGAAGATGAATCTTCGCTGCTCGATTACTGGCAGTCAGGAGAACGGACTGCCCGGTATAATGAATGATGGAGGCGTGGAATGATTAACTTTAATGTACCGCCGTATACGGGCAGGGAGATGGAATATATCAGACAGGCAGTGGAAAATCAGAAAATATGCGGAGACGGGCCGTTCACAAAAAAATGCAGTGAATGGATTGAGGAAAAAACCGGCGTGGCAAAATGTCTTCTGACCCCTTCCTGCACACAGGCGACGGAGCTTGCGGCGCTGCTGATTGACATCAAGGAGGGTGACGAGGTCATTATGCCGTCATACACATTTGTGTCGACGGCGGATGCCTTTGTGCTGCGCGGTGCCAGGGCGGTCTTTGTCGATATCCGGCCGGACACCATGAACATTGACGAAAACCTGATTGAGCAGGCGGTGACGGACAGGACGCGCGCGATTGTGCCGGTTCACTATGCGGGGGTCGCGTGTGAGATGGACAAAATCATGGAGATTGCAAAAAAGCACAGCCTTTTCGTTGTGGAGGACGCGGCACAGGGAATCAATGCCGCTTACAAGGGAAGACCGCTCGGCGCGATAGGGGATTTCGGGTGTTATTCATTCCATGAGACCAAGAACCTCAGCATGGGCGAGGGCGGCGCGCTGCTGATTCAGGACGAGAAGTACATTGAGGATGCCGAGATTATCCGGGAGAAGGGGACGAACCGTTCCCAGTATTACCGTGGGCAGATTGACAAGTACCGGTGGATGAACTACGGCTCGTCCTATCTTCCAAGCGACATGAACGCGGCGTACCTGTGGGCGCAGCTTGAGCTGGCGGATGCGATAACGGACAAGCGTGTTGCCCTGTGGGAGCAGTATGATGCGCTGTTACAGCCACTCCGGGAAAAAGGGATTCTGGAGCTTCCGCATGTGCCGGAAGGATGCGTGCATAACGGGCATATGTACTATGTCAAGGCAAAAGACCTTGAGGAGCGCACGCGGCTGATTGATTTTTTGAAGGAAAACGGCATCTGGGCAGTGTTCCATTACGTTCCGCTGCACACGGCGCCTGCCGGAATCAAGTTTGGCAGGTTTGCGGGCGAGGATGTGTACACGACAAGGGAAAGTGACAGGCTGGTGCGTCTGCCGATGTTTTATACACTGACACCGGCGGAGGTTGATTATATTGTAGGTAAGGTGAAGGAGTTCTATCACGTATGATGGATGACCGCACAGGAAGAAAGGCAGTAAGGGTGTGTGGTGCGATATTTTTTACACTGCTGCTTGTGCTGTTTTTATCTGTTCAATTTGAATTTTATTACGACTTGAATGACGATACCATGATAAAGGATATTTTGTCGGGGGCATATACAGGGAGCCCGAGCGGCTTCTGCATCCAGATGCTGTATCCTTTGGGGTGGTGTATTGCGCTCTTTTACAAGGCCATTCCGACAATTCCGTGGTATGGCTTGTTTTTGTGTCTGTGCCAGTTTGGTGTGTTTTTTCTTGTCGCGGTCAGGCTTCTTGGCATCATGCGCAGCTTCCGCACGAGGCTGATGGCGCTTACAGCAGAGGCTGCCCTGATGCTGGGACTTTTCCTGCGGGAGCTTGTGATTATCCAGTACAGCGTGACAGCCGGAATCTGTATGACAGGAGCTGTATTTCTGTTTGTCACGGCGCCGAAAACGGACAAGCCGTCTGTGTTTTTCAGAAGAAACCTGATACCGCTGCTTCTGGTCGTGCTTGCCTTTCTGATTCGCACCGAGGTCTGCGTCATGCTGCTGCCGTTTCTGCTGCTTGCAGGGCTGGCAAAATGGTCTGGCGAGGAAAAAATATTTACCAGCGCGAATTTCAAGAAATACATGATGCTGATTGTCACTGCGCTCCTGTGCATGGCGGCGGTCTACTCGCTCGACATGCTTGCCTACAGGGGAACGGAGTGGAGCAGCTTCCGGGGCTTTTTTGACGCGAGGACAAAGCTGTATGACTTTTATGGTCTTCCGCCGTACGAGGACAACCGGGAATTTTACGAGTCGATAGGGCTGTCGCAGGAGTCCTACACGCTTCTGGAAAATTACAACTTTGCGCTTGACGATTCCATCGACACGTGGCGGCTTGAGGCGATTGTCGCGTATCAGGAGGAGATGGCACGGCAGCATGTGGATGTGGGGACTGGGCTGGAGGATACCTTTGGCTTTGTCAGCAAGAACAGTGTCGGGGAAGCGGTGTGGCTGTACAAGAACCAGTTATTCCGGGATTTACAGGTGATCGCGCTGCTTGTCTCAGGGAGGACGGCACATCTTCCGGATGACTTTTCATCGCGGTCTGTCATCAGCATCGCGGTCATCGCGGCATATGTGATTTATTTCTGCGTATGCTTCCTCCCGGCTGAGGGGAAAATGCGCCTTGCCGCCGGGCTGAAAATAACAGGGATATTGATTGTGCGGTGCGTAATCTGGTTATATTTATATATGGTGGACAGACTGCCTGACAGGATAACCATTCCGCTTCTTTTGATGGAGCTTGTCCTTATCGCCGGGTTTGGCATCTGCGACATGGTGCCAAGGCACGGGGGCCGGACTGCGTTTCGGGCGGCGCGCGTCCTGTTTTACATCCTGTGCGTCGTGACTGCGCTGATAGCGTTTGACGGAAACAGACAGGATGTCGCGTCGGAATACCAAAGCCGTGCCGAAGCCGACGAGCGGTGGAACGCCATGATGGATTATTGTCGGAAAAATGGAAATAATTATTATATCATCGATGTGTACTCGTCAACCTCCTACCACGGGGCGCCTTACTCGGAAAAAATATTTTCGGGGAATAGCCTTTTTGTGGATAACACATACAAGAATTTTGACGTCTGTGGAGGGTGGGCAGTAAAAAGTCCGCTGACAAGGCAGAAGCTGGCAGGAAAGGGACTTAAGGACATCCAGGGCGCCCTCTGCGGCGCAAGGCAGGATAGCCGCACAAAAACATATTTTATCGCGGGTCTGGACAAGGATCTCGGGTGGCTGGTACAGTACTATGAGAAACGAAGGATAACAGTAGAGGTGAAACGTGTGGACCAGATACGCACACCGTCATCTGCGGCTGCGTTTGATGTGTATGAATTAAAACGAAAAGGAGCGGGGATATGAAACCAGTGGACAGCGGCTTTCGCATACGGGGAGAAAAAATATATTTGCGTCCCATCACGGCAGAGGATACGGAACGCGTGCTTGCATGGCGCAATGCGCCTGACGTCGTGAAAAATTTTATATACAGGGAAACAATAAGCAGGGAGGAGCATATGGACTGGCTGGAAAATAAAGTGTTCCGGGGCGCCGTCCACCAGTTTGTCATCTGTGCGGCAGCCGATGACACGCCGCTTGGCTCCGTGTATATCCAGAATTTTGACGAGACGCACCGGAGGGCGGAGTGGGGGCTGTTTTTAAGCTCGGAGGGCGCGCGCAGCAGGGGCATCGGGACGGAGACCGGAAACCTGATTCTGGATTACGCGTTCGGACAGCTGGGACTGCACAAGCTGACGTCGCGGGTGCTTGCCTACAACAAGCCCTGTGTGCGCATGAATGAAAAGCTTGGCTACCGCCAGGAGGCATATCTGCGGGACGAGCTTTTTATCGACGGAAAATTTGAGGATTTGATATTATATGGGGCTTTGGAAGGAGACGTGCGATAATGGGTAAAATAAGCTTTGTCATACCCTGTTACCGGAGCGAGCATACCATAGAGGCAGTGGTGGCGGAAATCACGGAAACGATGCGGACGTCGGAGGTGCTTGCGGCATATGAGTATGACATCTTTCTCGTAAACGACTGCTCCCCCGACAATACCTATGAAGTGATTAAAAAAATCTGTAAAAACAACAGCAATGTCAGGGGCATCAGCCTCTCCAGAAATTTCGGGCAGCACGCGGCGCTGATGGCAGGGCTGCGCAAGTCGGACGGCGATATTGTCGTCTGCCTTGACGACGACGGGCAGACGCCGGCGGACGAGGCGGGAAAACTGATTGCGGGCATAGAGGGCGGAAGCGACGTGGTCTATGCAAGCTATGAGAACAAAAGGCATAACGCGTTCCGGAATTTCGGGACGTGGATGAATGACATCATGACAAGGGTGATGCTCGGGAAGCCGCGGGAACTTCACCTGACAAGCTACTTTGCCGCGAAACGGTTTGTCGTGGACAGTATGCTGGAATATGAGAACAGCTATCCGTATATTATTGGTCTTGTGCTGCGCGCGACCAGAAATATAACGAATGTTCCTGTCAGCCACAGGAGCAGGGAGATAGGTACATCGGGATATACCATGAAAAAACTGCTGGGACTGTGGTTTAACGGTTTTACGGCATTCTCCATACTGCCGCTGCGCATTGCCACCGTAACAGGTGTTACCTTTGCGGGCGCAGGGTTTCTCTACGGAATTTATACCATTGTGAAAAAACTGGTCAATCCCGGCGTGCCGCTGGGATTCAGCTCGCTGATGGCGGCTGTCGTCTTTATCGGCGGCATGCTGATGATTATGCTGGGACTGATTGGGGAATATATAGGAAGAATCTACATCAGCATCAACAATTCCCCGCAGTACGTGATACGGGAGGAGACGGACGGGGATTCGCACTGGTTGTAATAGGGCTTGTATTGTGATATTATACTCAATAGAAATTATGGAAAGGTCAGGTCAGGAGATTGGATATTATCAGACAAATTAACCCTTTTTCCAACAGCGCATATGCCAGGACACACGCCATGAGAAATGCCGTGATACAGATTGTTGTGGTGACAGCCGCCTTTATCCTCATGGTGCGGATTTTTCCGATGGGGACTGTGCGCAGCCACGCGGTGTCAGGGCAGAAGGCGGTTGAAGCGCCGGCAGAGGCGGCGCTTATGGGCGATGTTTTCACAAGCAGTGACAAGAAGCTTCAGACCGTTTATTTTACAGACCGCCACCTCAGCCGGATTACGCTTTATATGCGCAGCACTGTGCCAAAAGACACACATGCCGCGGAGGATGTGCTGTTCCGCCTGTACGACGATACCTTTTCCTGCATATACGAGACTGCGGTGGACAGTAAGAAAATAGAAAAGGACGGATGCCTGACAGCAGTGCCTGATATGGATGTCGAGCAGGGAAAGCCCTATTATTATGAGATACTTGTCGGGGAGGAGAGCGAGGCGGTATATATCCTTCCTGTCGCTGGCAGGACAGCGCTTTCGCAGGAAGAGAACAGCACGCTGTTTATTGACGGCATCCTGAATGACGAGGTGTGCCTGATTGCGGATTTTGAGTATACAAGCCCGCTCTCCGCACTGGGGATTATCGGGTATGACATCCTGATTGTAATTGCGGCGGCAGGCACATATCTGCTGCTGATGATACTGGTTCATGTCTATGATGAATGCTGGTCACGGGATTCGGAGCGAATCGGGAAGTATGCCAGGATGGGCGCCGCGGCGCTGAGTGTACTGGCTTCCATGGCATTGTTTGTCTATGCGGTGGTACTGAACAGGTTTGGCGGGGAACTGTGGGACAGGCTCTTTTTTTCTGCGGGAATTGTCGCCGCGGAGGCATGGCTGCTTGGCGCCCTCTGGCGCATGACCCGTGTGATTCGTCCGAAAAAACGGACAAAAGCGTCTGCCGGTAGTAAAATATGCCTTGTCTGGAGAAACTATATCCAGACGGTAAGTTTTGGGCTGCTGTTTTATGCCCTGTGCCAGTATGTCAATGCTGACAGGAATTATTATCATTATACGAACACAAGGTGGATGCTGATTTTTCTGGCAGCCGCATTTTTGATGAACTATAACCAGAGACTGTTCCTGAACTGGATCAGTGCGGCATGGTTCGGGCTGTCAGTCGTGGGGAGTGTGCTTTACTGTAACGGTTTCCGGGCAGATGAGAAGGAGCTGGTTCTCGCACGTCTCACCTGTGGTGTCGTCATTGCGTGGGGGCTTCTGGTGATATGCATCATACACAGTGTTGTGCGCGCTGAAAAAGTCAGGTTCTGGGATTTCATCCAGAGATTCCATGAGGACATACCGTATATGATGCATCTGGCGCTGTGGGTGCTGTTTGCGCTGCTGATGTTCATGTACCGTTTTGAGAAGGTGTGGGTAATCACCGCGACCCTGCCGTTTGCCGCATATTTTTTCTCGAAGGGGACGCCGCCGGCAAAGGCGAGGTTCCTCCGCAATTTCTGCAACGGCATCCTGCTCAGCTTTGTGCTTGTGGTGGCCTTCTGCCTGCACCACAGACCGCACCATTACTGGATGCTTTACCGGTATGGCGGCATGTTCCACACCGTGGCGTGCACGGGGATGTACCTCGCGGTGGTATTTGGGGCGGCAGTCGCAAAGCTGTACGGCAAACTCAAAACGCGCACGAGTATGGTAAAAATCTGTTACAAGGAATATTTTATGACGGCGTGCGTGACAGGCTTTATACTGCTCACAATGTCGAGGACGGCATTTCTTACGACCATCGTGACAGTGCTTTCGGTAGTGGCGCTGACCGCGGTTACATACCGAAAGAAGGCAAGGCGGATTGTGCTGGAGCTGGCTGTGCTGGCTGTGGTGTGTCTTGGCAGCTTTCCGATGGTATTTACGGCAGTGCGGATGGTTCCGGCTGTCATAAACGACCCGGTGCGCTATGAGATTGAGTTTCAGGACAAGTCCTTTATGATTTATGAGGGCGACCCGATAGACTCGGATAAATATATGACCGTGAGGCGTTTTTTTGCCACATTGTTTGGCAGGTTCCAGACGGATAATGCGCAGGCACAGACTGACCTGACGCTTCAGGAGACAGGGGTGTTCGCCTACACAGGGGATGACCTTGCAGGTCTGGACATGTGCGCGGCAGGCGGCGGGGACAGCGGTGCAGGCGGAGAACACGCGGAAGAAAAAAAGGACATTTCAAACGGACGGTTTGACATCTTCCGGGCGTATCTCGAGGCGCTGGGAATACATGGGCATCCGAAGATGGGGCCTGAGAACGAAAACGGGGAGGAATATGCGCATGCACACAATTCCTATTTGCAGGTGGCTTACAATTTTGGTATGATAGCAGGAGTGATATTTCTTGTGCTGTGTGCAATGACTTTGTGGAGGGCAGTCAGACTGTTTATGGAGTATGGAAAAAAATACAATATTTTTCTCGTGCCGTTTGCGCAGGTGATTGTATTTGGCTTTGTGAGTCTCACAGAGTGGGCGTTCCATCCATGTATTCCGGCAGGCTTCAGTTTTTTGATGATGCTGGTGGTTCTGATTCACAAGGATGCATCGGAAAATATAAGCCCGGGAGGCGAGGATAGTTATTATGAATTTCTTTAGGCGTGTGAATGTACAGCTTTTGCAGAGGCGGGCTGCGCTTGTCATACTGGACATTATGACGGTATGCATCGCAAGCATCGCGCCCCTGTGGATTCGTTTTGAGCTGAATTATAAGGATATACCGGACGTGTACCTGACTTCCGCGTGGAACTTTATGGCGGTCAATGTGGTAATGACACTTGTTATTTTTTATCTGTTCCGGCTGTATCATAGTCTGTGGGCGTTTGCTGGCACGGCGGAGGTGCAGAACATTCTTGCCGCCTGTGTACTGAGTGCGATTGTGGACTTTGTCGGGATGAAGGTGATGGATTATCCGATTCCGCGCAGCTACTATTTTACCTATGCGCTGGTGCTCACGGGAATCACGACGCTTGTGCGGTTTTCCTACCGCATTATGCGCGGGATGCGCCACAAGGCGCAGAACCGCAAAAACGGCACGCGGGTCATGATTATCGGTGCCGGGGATGCCGGAAACACGGTTATCAAGGAGATTACAAACAGCAGCTACAGCACGATGGTCATCAAGTGCATCATTGATGACGACGAGGGCAAGTGGGGAAGGTTTATACAGGGCATCAAGATTGTCGGCGGCCGTGACAAGATTGTGGAGTATGCGGCGCTCTACGGCATTGATGAGATTTTTATCGCGATTCCTTCGGCGAACCGCGCGACGATGAAGGCGCTTGTCGAGATCTGCAAGGAGACGAGCTGCAAGCTGCGCACGCTGCCGGGCATTTACCAGCTGGTAAACGGGGAGGTGAACGTCAGCAAGCTGCGCGACGTCGATGTGGAGGATTTGCTCGGGCGCGACCCGATTAAGGTCGACATGGAGTCCATCTTAAATTACGTAAAGGGCAAGGTCATCATGGTGACGGGGGGCGGCGGCTCCATCGGAAGCGAGCTCTGCCGCCAGATAGCAGGCCACCAGCCGAAACGGATTGTGATTGTCGACATCTATGAGAACAATGCCTACGACATACAGCAGGAGCTGAAGCAGAAATACCCGCAGCTGGACCTGGTCGTCCTGATTGCCTCGGTGCGCAACACGAACCGTATCAACAGCATTATGAAGGAATACCATCCTGACATTATCTACCACGCGGCGGCGCACAAGCATGTCCCGCTGATGGAGGTCAGTCCGAACGAGGCGATTAAGAACAATGTGTTTGGAACCTGGAAGACGGCACAGGCAGCAGTCCAGAACGGCGTGAAGAAGTTTGTGCTCATTTCCACCGACAAGGCGGTAAACCCCACCAATATCATGGGGGCGAGCAAGCGGATCTGTGAGATGATTATACAGACCTACAACCGCCACTACGACACGGAGTTTGTTGCCGTCCGCTTTGGAAACGTACTCGGAAGCAACGGAAGCGTCATCCCGCTGTTTAAGAACCAGATTGCGGCAGGCGGTCCCGTGACAGTCACGCACCCCGACATTATCCGTTATTTTATGACCATTCCGGAGGCGGTTTCCCTGGTGCTCCAGGCAGGGGTGTACGCAAAGGGCGGGGAGATTTTTGTCCTGGACATGGGGGAGCCGGTGAAGATACTCGACCTGGCAAAGAACCTGATAAAGCTGTCGGGTTATAAGGTTGACGAGGATATCCGGATTGAGTTTACCGGGCTGCGGCCGGGCGAAAAGCTTTACGAGGAACTTCTGATGAGTGAGGAGGGACTCATTGACACGGAGAACAAGCTGATTCATATCGGCAGACCGATAGAGTTTGACGAAATGCAGTTCTATGTGCAGCTGAACAACTTAAAACATGCGGTCGAGAACGAGTGCGAGGATGTGCGGCCGTTGATTCAGGAGATTGTGCCGACATATGTCCCCAGGACAGGAGCCGGCGAGAAGGATGATTTGCAGTAGTGCACAAATTCGCAGACTTTGGCAAGAACGGAGGGGTATCATGGCAGATACAATGAATGACAAAAAAAGAATTTATCTATCAAGTCCTACAATGCATGGGGACGAACAGCGCTTTGTGGCGGAAGCGTTTGACACCAACTGGGTTGCGCCGTTAGGACCCAACGTGAATCATTTTGAGACAGAGCTTGCAGCATATACAGGCTGTGGGCATGCGGCGGCGCTAAGCTCGGGAACGGCAGCAATTCATCTCGGGCTGAAGCTTCTGGGTGTCGGGCAGGGGGATGCCGTGTTTGTCTCATCGCTGACATTTTCTGCCAGCTGCAACCCGATTTGCTACGAGAAGGCGACGCCCGTGCTGATTGACTCTGAGCCGGATACATGGAACATGTCGCCCGAGGCGCTTGAGCGGGCGTTTGAACAATATCCGAACCCGAAGGCGGTTGTCGTGGTGCATCTCTACGGCACGCCGGCAAATATGGATGCGATTATGCGGATTTGTGAAAAACATCATGTGCCGATACTGGAAGATGCGGCAGAGTCGCTTGGCGCTACATACAGGGGCAGGCAGACAGGGACGTTTGGGCGCATCGGCATCTATTCCTTCAACGGTAACAAGATTATTACGACTTCCGGCGGCGGCATGATGGTGTCTGCCGAGGAGGCGCTTGTGAAGGAGGCGCGCGTGCTCTCCACACAGGCGCGGGATGCAGCAAGGCATTACCAGCATTCGAAAATCGGCTATAATTACAGAATGAGCAATATTGACGCCGGTATCGGGCGGGGGCAGCTGCTGCACCTGGATGAGCACATCAGGCGGAAGAAGGAAATTTATGCCAGGTACAAGGCGGCATTTGCCGACATTGGGGAAATTGCCATGAATCCGCTCAATCCGGACGGGGAGGCAAACAACTGGCTTTCCTGCATGACGATAAAAGAAGGAAGCAGTGTCACGCCGGATATGGTGATGGACGCGTTGGAGGCGGAAAAGATTGAGTCGCGTCCCATCTGGAAGCCGATGCACCTGCAGCCGGTATTTGCGGGGTATCCCTTTTTCCAGCACAACGACGGCGGCATCAGCGTGAGCGAGGATATCTTCTGCCGCGGCGTCTGCCTGCCAAGTGACATCAAGAATACCGATGCGGATATGGAGAAAATAACCGGCATCATCAGAAAATTATTCATTTGAGTGGAAAATAACGAAAAACGAAAGCAGGGTACGTTGGAATGTATCAGAAATATATCAAGAGACTGTTGGACATTATCATATCATTTACCGCGCTTGTGATACTCAGCCCGGTGCTGCTTGTGACGGCAGTCATGGTGCGCGTGAAGCTGGGTTCCCCCGTTATTTTCCACCAGGACAGACCCGGCTACCATGAAAAGGTGTTCCGCCTCTGTAAATTCCGCTCCATGACGGACGAGCGCGGGGCGGACGGCGAGCTTCTGCCGGATGCGGTGCGGCTTACAAAATTCGGAAGGACGCTGCGGGCGACAAGCCTGGACGAGCTTCCGGAGCTGTGGAACATTTTAAAGGGGGACATGAGCCTGATTGGACCAAGGCCCCTTCTGGTAAAATACCTGCCCCTGTACAATGAATTCCAGCGGCACAGGCATGACGTGCGGCCGGGGCTGACGGGATGGGCACAGGTAAATGGCAGAAATGCGATTACATGGGAGCAGCGCTTTGAATATGATGTGGATTATGTAGAACATATTTCTTTTTGGATGGACTTGAAAATTTTGTTCCGAACCGTTGCGGTTGTGTTTGGGCACCGTGGAATCAGCAGTGCGACGGATGCCACGATGAAGGCGTTTACAGGGACAAAGGACAGCGCGGAAGCAGACGATGAATAAAATGCGGACGCGGTGTTTCCTGTCGGAGAGGGGGGCGTATGAATATATTATTCTGCAGCGTGGGAAGGCGCTGCGAACTGTTAAAGGATTTTCGAAGGACGCTTGGCGACAAGGTGCGGCTGGTGGTGACGGACAACAGCCCGTATGCGCCGGCGCTGGAATTTGCCGATGTCGGGTACCAGGTACCGCTGATTCGCGACCCGGGGTATATCCCGATGATTCTTGAAATATGCAAAAAGGAGCACATTGATGCCGTGACGACCCTGATTGACCCTGAAATTTCGATTCTTGCCGAGAACAGGGAGGCATTTGAGGCGCTTGGCATTACCGTGCTTGCGCCTGGTAAGGAGACTGCCAGGCTGTGTTTTGACAAGTACGAGATGGCAAAATACCTTGCGGAAAAGGGAATTGACACGATACAGACATATGGCTCCTTTGCAGCGTTTAAGGAAGCCTATGACATGGGGAAAATAAAGCTTCCGGTGTTTGTGAAGCCGCGCACGGGAAGCGGCAGTGTCGGCGCAAGGCGCGTGGACACCTACGAGATGCTTGAGGAGGTTACGGCTTCGGACACCACCCTGATTATACAGGAGCTTATGACCGGCACGGACATGGATGCGGACATCTATGTCGACACAATCAGCCACGAACCGGTCGCAATTTTTTCCAAAAAGAAGATATCAACCACCATAGGGGGGGCAAACAAGACGATTTCTTTTAAGGACGAAAAATTGTTTGCGTTCGTGAAGGAAGCGCTGAAGGTATTCGACTTTAATGGTCCGCTTGACATGGATTTGTTTTATCAGGATGGGAAATACTATCTCTCGGAGATTAATCCGCGCTTTGGCGGCGCTTATCTGCATGCGTACGGAGCGGGGGTTGACTTTCCGGCATTTATTTATCATAATGTAAAGGAAAAAGTTTCCAATGAGAACTGTGTGGGAATGTACGATGAGGATATAGTCATGATGATGTACGACAGCGTAGTCGTGAAAAAATTAGAGGATATAGAAACAGTGAGTATATGAAGATATTGATTTTAACCAATTACGCAAATGGGCTATGGCTTTTCAGAAAGGAACTTCTGATGGCTTTCATGGAGGACGGGCACGAGGTGCTTGTGTCAGTGCCTCCCGATGAAAATGTAGACAAGCTCAGGTCACTGCAGTGCAGGGGCAGGACTGTCAGGATAATAGAGACGCCGTTTGAGCGCAGGGGAAACAATCCGGTGAAGGATTTCGGGCTTTTCCTGACATACACCGGGATGCTGAAGCGGAACAGGCCGGACGTCGTGCTGACATACACGATAAAGCCAAATCTATATGGCGGGCTTGCATGCCGTATGAAAAGGATTCCGTATCTGTGCAATGTCACCGGACTTGGCACAGCCATCGAAAACGGAGGGGTACTTAGCAAAATTCTCCTGAAATTCTATGGGGTGTCCATGCGCAGGGCACGGCGTGTATTTTTCCAGAACACGAAAAACAGGGACTTTATGAAACGCCACGGTGTGGCTGTGGACAACAGCATGATGCTGCCTGGCTCCGGAGTCAATCTGAAGGAACATCCGTTCCGAAAATATCCCTCGGAGCGGGATGGCATCAATTTTCTGGCGGTCATCCGCATCATGAAGGACAAGGGCATCGAGGAGTATCTGGAAGCTGCCATCATCATGAGGCACAGGGACAGCCGGCTGCGGTTCTGGCTTGCGGGAGAGTATGAGGAGGAGACACGCAGCCAGTATGAGCCTGTGATACAGGAACTTGAACAATGCGGGGCAGTCAGGTACCTGGGACATGTCGACAATGTGGGGGAAGTGATGGCACAGAGCCATGTCATCGTGCACCCGTCCTACCATGAGGGGCTTTCCAATGTGCTGCTCGAGGCGGCAGCATGCGGCAGGCCGGTACTCGCCAGCAGCATCAACGGATGCATTGAGACCTTCCGCGAGGGGAAAAGCGGTTATTCCTTTGAGAAGGAGAGCGTGGATTCCCTGCTTGATGCCATTGAACGGATAGCGCAGCTGCCGGAGGCACAGCGCAGGCATATGGGGGAAAAAGGACGTGCATGGGTAGAAAAGCATTTTGACAGGAATCTTGTGATAGAGGCATACCAAAACGAGCTTGCCGGATTACGGAATCAATAAAACAGATAGGAGATAAAAAGATGAGTTTATATGAAGACATAGTAAGCGGAAAAGAGAAGCTGTCGCTTGTCGGGCTGGGGTATGTGGGCATGCCGATAGCCGTCGCCTTTGCAAGGAAAATCAAGGTGGTGGGTTTTGACCTCAATGCTGCCAAGATTGATTTATACAAGTCGGGCATCGACCCCACGAACGAAGTCGGGGACGAGGTCATCAAAAACACTTCGGTTGCGTTTACGGCTGACCCTGCAAGGCTTAAGGAGGCAAAGTTCCACATTGTGGCGGTTCCGACCCCGGTCAATGACGACCATACGCCGGACCTTTCGCCGGTGGAGGGCGCAAGCCGCATTCTGGGGCAGAATCTCACGAAGGGTTCCATTGTGGTGTTTGAGTCGACGGTATATCCCGGCGTAACGGAGGACATCTGTGTGCCCATCCTTGAGCAGGAGTCCGGCTTAAAGTGCGGCGTGGATTTCAAGATCGGGTACTCTCCGGAGCGCATCAATCCGGGCGACAAGGTGCACCGCCTGGAGACCATCACAAAGATTGTGTCCGGCATGGACGACGAGACGCTTGATGAGATTGCGCGCGTGTATGAGCTTGTCGTTGAGGCGGGTGTGTACCGTGCGGAGTCCATCAAGGTCGCCGAGGCGGCAAAGGTCATCGAGAACAGCCAGCGGGACATCAACATCGCGTTTATGAATGAGCTTTCCATCATCTTTAACAAAATGGGCATTGACACGAAATCCGTGCTTGCGGCAGCCGGGACGAAATGGAATTTCCTGAATTTCCAGCCCGGGCTTGTCGGCGGCCACTGTATCGGTGTCGATCCATACTACCTGACCTACAAGGCGGAACAGCTCGGGTATCATTCCCAGATTATCCTTTCCGGGCGCCGCATCAATGACGACATGGGCAAGTATGTGGCGGAAAACCTTGTCAAGAACTTAATCAGGGCGGATATTCCGGTCAAGAGTGCAAGGGTCGCGATTCTTGGCTTTACATTCAAGGAAAACTGCCCCGATACCAGAAATACAAAGATAATTGATATCTATAATGAATTGAAGGAGTACGGAATCACGGCTGTCGTGACGGATGACAATGCGGATGCCGACGAGGCGAAACGTCTTTACGGCATTACATTTACACCGATGAAGGATATCCGGGACTGCGACGCCGTCATCCTTGCAGTTGCGCACGAGTCATACAAGGCATTCGGGATGGCGGATCTGGATGCCCTTTACGCGGATAACAAAAAGGCAAAGGTTCTGACCGACCTGAAGGGAATATTGGATAAAAAGGCTTATATTGACGCAGGATATATTTATTGGAGACTCTGATGGGAAAAGACAAACGCAATCTGATTTTTTTTGGGATATTTGCAGTGTTTTTCGGCGCTCTTTTCCTCATGGGTGAACCTGTGTACACGGGAGATACGTTTCAGTATGAAAACCAGATGGTGATGCGGGAGCCGGGCTATGCACTGTTAATCCAGCTGCTGCGTCTGTTTTCGCCGGAAGGGCATTACCGCCTGCTGACTGCGCTGCAGTGCGTGACAGCCATTGCTGCAAATACCGTGGTCATCGCATTTTTCCGCAGGCGGTTTGACCTGGGTCTGCCGTTTTCCTTTCTGTTTGCGGCAGTCCTCCTGGCGCCGCACATAATGACGCCGGTCTTTTCCAGCACGCATCTGGTTCTGACCAATGCCCTGATGACGGAGGGAATCCTGTTTTCGCTGTATCCGCTGGCAGTCGTGAGCCTGCTGGACATGATGTGGTCGGAAAAGCCTGTCGGGAAGGAGAGCCTGCGCACAATCGGATTGTTTTTTCTGTTGTCGCTGGTACGCGGACAGATGATGGTTCTTTTTGTCGTCTGGTTTCTCGTAGTCTACGTCATGGCGGTAAAAAACGCGATGAAAAAGACGGACAGGACAGGGAGCGGGCTGGACACGTTTCAGCTCGCGGAGAATATTGCAAGGCATGGGCTGATGGCGGCAGTGGCAGTTGTCGTCATTGCATTTGCGGCAAGGGCGCTCGTGATTCGCACGTACAATTACTGTGAACAGGGACTGTTTGTGGATACCGCGTCAGGGAAGGCGATGTCGTTTGCCAATGTACTCTATGTGGCAGAGCGGGCGGATGGCGCGGCGATAGCGGACGACGGGCTGCGGGAGCTGTTTTACGAGATGTATGACACCGCGGATGCAGACCGGATGAATGTGAAGTACGCGCCGTCCGGAATCCTGGACAAGGCGGCATACCATGAACGGTGCCATGATGAACTGAACTTTACGTATTTTGCGGAACCGGCAAAGCGGTATGTCGGCGAACGGCAGGGAATATACACGGACCGCTATCAGGAACTGATGATAGCGATTGACGAGATTGCCGAACAGCTGAGTAAACAGCTGATGCCGGAAGTGGCTGTCAGGTATTTTTTGAACTATATCAATGTGATAGCGCTTGGCTTTGTCAGGACGGTGGCATATGAAAATCCGTTATTGTCATGGTATGCGCTGTTTGTTTACATGGCAGCCGCGGCGCTGACGGTATGGCTGTGGCGAAAGCGGCAAGGCGGCAGGGCGGCGTCCTTTATGGCGGTCGTGCTGCTTACGATTGCGGGAAATGTCTGCGCCACGGCATTGATGATACAGTGCATTTCCAGATATATGATATACAACCTGCCGCTGTTTTATATGGCAGGCATGTTGGAGCTTAGAGAATTATTGCGGATCAGGCAGAGAAAGGCAGAGTGAATGATATGGGATATAAATCGTTGGAATTTCCGGAGAAAAGCGTGTTTCTTGTGACAGGCGGGGCTGGCTTTATCGGTTCGAATCTGTGCGAGGCGATTACGGACATGGGCTGTCAGGTGAGATGCCTTGACGACCTGTCCACTGGCAGGGAAGAAAATGTCAAAATGTTCATGGACAGGCAAAATTACACGTTTATCAAGGGTGACATCAAGGATCTGGACACTTGCATGAAGGCGTGCGAGGGGGCTGACTTTGTGCTGCATCAGGCAGCGTGGGGCTCTGTCCCGAGAAGTATCGAGATGCCGCTGTTTTATGAGCAGAATAATATTATGGGGACGCTCAACATGATGGAGGCGGCAAGACAGAGCGGGGTGAAGAAGTTCGTGTACGCGTCAAGCTCGTCCGTCTATGGCGACCATCCGGTGCTGCCCAAGAAGGAGGGGCAGGAGGGAAACCTGCTGTCTCCCTATGCGCTGACTAAGCGCGCAGACGAGGAATATGGGAAGCTGTACAAAAAGCTGTACAACCTTGACACGTATGGGATGCGTTACTTCAATGTGTTTGGCCGCAGGCAGGATCCCAACGGCGCCTATGCGGCGGTGATTCCGAAGTTTATCAAGCAGCTGCTTGATGGGGAGGTTCCGACAATCAATGGGGACGGCAGGCAGTCGAGGGACTTCACCTATATCGACAACGTGATTGAGGCAAACCTCAAGGCATGTCTGGCACCGAGTGACGTGGCTGGCGAGGCGTTCAACATTGCGTATGGCGGCAGGGAGTACCTGATTGACATTTATTATGACCTGTGCAAGGCGCTTGGCAAGGACGTGGAGCCTCACTTTGGACCAGACCGCGCAGGGGATATCAAGCATTCCAATGCGGACATCTCCAAGGCAAAGGAGCTGCTGGGATATGACCCGGAGTATGATTTTGAGAAGGGCATCGCGCTTGCCATTGACTGGTACAGGGAAAACCTATGAATAAAAAACCTATGAACACGAATGCTGCAAAGGACGCGGCATAAGTGTTTCATGGTTTTTACAAGAACGCAAAGAGCAGCGTTCTTGGGAGAAGGATGTATGAGAATAGCGATAAGAATGGATGATATCACACCTGATATGGACTGGGCAAGGTTTATGCGGTTTAAGGCGCTTTGCGATCTGTATCAGGTTAAGCCGCTTATAGGGGTCGTGCCCGCAAGCAAGGATGAAAACCTCCATGTCTGCGCGCCGGAGGATGCGCCCGTTAAAGACTTCTGGGCATATGTCAGGGAACTGGTAAACGCAGGCTGGTGTGTCGCACAGCACGGTGTGACGCATATTTATACGACAAGGAAAATGGGCTGTTTTCCGCTGAACAGGCTTTCGGAATTTGCCGGGACGGGGTATGACAGGCAGTATGAGGCGCTACGGGCGGGCAGCAGGGTTTTGGCGGAGCATGGCATCCGGACGGATATCTTTATGGCGCCGGCACACTCGTTTGACCGGGATACCATTAAGGCACTGAAAAAACTGGGATTTCGCAGGATGACGGACGGATTTGGCGACTGTCCGTACCGGCGGTGGGGGATGACTTTCTATCCCATTTCCTATAAACAGGGGAGTGCCCTGAAAAGGAAGTCAAAAAAGGGGTGCACGACATTTGTGGTGCATACAAACACCATGAATGACAAGGACTTTGAGCGGTATGAGCAGCTTTTTGCCACGCACAGGGACAGGCTGGTCTCCTATGCGGAATTTTTGGAAATGAATCCGCAAAAACGCGGCATTTTCGGCAATATAAAAGAGTATATCATGGCATTCACGAAATATGTCCTTGTCAGTGCCGCGTCACATTATCATAGATGATAAGGAACTGTAGAAAAATAAGTGACACATATTTCTACAATTCCTAAGGGGTATTTGCGTATGGGAGAACCAATCAGGGTACTGAATGTGCTGGGGACAACGAATCTCGGCGGTGCGGAGAGCAGGGTGATGGAGCTGTACCGGGCGCTCGACAGGGACAAGGTACAGTTTGACTTTATGGTGCACACGGACCAGGAAGGACAGTACAGTGCGGAAATCCGGAGGCTTGGCGGCAGAATATACCACGTCCCGCGATTCCGTGTTTTTAACATTATGGCATACAAAAAGGCATGGAAACGTTTTTTTGCGGAGCATGGCGGCTATGCGGCGGTGCATGGACATATGACCAGCACGGCGGCATTGTATCTTCCGATTGCAAAAAGGGCGGGCGTTCCGCTGACGATTGCCCACGCGCGGAGCGCGGGAGTGGACAGGGGAATCAAGGGGCTGGTGACCAGGGTAATCCGCCGTCCGCTCAAATACAGGGCAGATTACTGTTTTACCTGTTCCGCCGAGGCTGCCGATGCGGTTTACGGCAGAAGGTGGGTGGAAAAGGGGCGCGTGTGGACGATACCAAACGCGATTGACGCAGGGCGGTTCGGCTTTCACCCGGCAGTCCGCGCGGAGGTAAGGGAGGCGCTTGGCATTGCGGATAAATTTGTCGTCGGGCATATTGGGCGGTTTGGCTTTATGAAAAACCACCAGTTTCTGGTAGCGGTCTTTGCAGAGCTTTGCAAAATGCGTGACGACGCGGTGCTTGTCCTGATTGGGAAAGGCGAGCTGGAAGAACGTGTCAGGGCACAGGTGAACGGGCTGGGGCTTGCGGATAAGGTGCTGTTTCTTGGCAGCCATCTGGACGTGGAGCGGTATTATCAGGCGTTTGATTATTTTGTTTTTCCGTCGACCTTCGAGGGACTGCCCGGGAGTGTCGTGGAGGCGCAGGCAGCAGGGCTTTGCTGCCTTGTCTCTGACAAGGTGACAAGGGAGGTGGCGCTCACGGAGCTTGTCACTTATAAAAGCATCGAGGAGCCTGCCGTCAGCTGGGCAGCACAAATCATGCGCGGCGCAAAGAAGGCGCTGGAGCGGCAGGACATGTGTGCGGCGATTGCAGGGAAACATTTTGACGTGCGGCAGCAGGCGGCGGAAATGGAAGCATTCTATGCCACCGGAAAGAATCCGCCGGGAGCGGTGACCAATGGCGGCACAATCATATAGGGAGAGGTACAAGGGCACATGATTGATATTTCATACCGGAAAAAGTTTTTAACAGTGAACCAGATATGGTATCCAGATGATGTTACGGTATCTGCACTGCTGGGTCAGAAAAGAAAGGCGGACATCCTGTTTGTACACGGTGCGCCCGCCGGGGAGACAAAGGGCAGCTTCCGCGGGTGGCAGGAGTACCATACCTGCATGAATGATATTACGCGCAAGGAAGAGGATATGCTGGCGGCAGTGAACAAGGCAGTCCGCTACCAGATTCGCAGAAGTGAAAAGGACAATATCGAGATTTGCTTTTACACAAAGGACGACATCCGGAAATCACCGGAGCTGATATCCACCTTTGCGGATATCTATGCGCGCATGTATCAGTCAAAGGGGTCGGACACGAGGCTCAACATCACGGCAGTCAAAAAATACCTTGAGGCGGACGCAATCCTGTTTTCGGCTGTGTGGCATGAGGGCGAGGTGTTGGTGTTCCACTCCTATATCTGTGATGCGGCGGATGCCAGGCTTCTGCACTCGGCTTCCTGCTTTCGGGAGGAGAGCGCAGACCAGTCGATGATCGGAAGGGCAAACAAGCGGCTTCACTGGGAGGATATCCTGTATTTCAAGAAAAAGGGTCTTTTGCGCTATGACTGGGGCGGTATTTCCGACTTCGAGAATCCCAACGGAATTGACGAGTTCAAGCTAAAGTTCGGCGGGGATAAGATAACGTATTACAATATACTGGCAGGAAATACGCTGCTTGGAAAGCTTGCTGTCACGGTGATGAACGGCATGAAACGGCTTTCTAGGCATGAAAAAGGACATGGCGCGCAGGACACAAAAGCTTCAGGCGGAAAAGAGTGAACGGATTTGGGAAAAAAACGAATTATGCTCATTGTCCCCATGCTGGATCAAGGAGGGCTTGAGCGTGTGTGTGCGGCAACGGCGCGGCTATTAAAGGAAGAATATGCGGTGCACCTGGTCGTATTTAATACGACTGGAATGATTTATGACGTGTCGGGTGTGGAGATGACCGACCTGAACCTGGGTGCCGTGGACGGCAGGTTTGGAAAAGTGTGGAATGTGTTCCGGCGGGTCCGGCGGGTGAGGGCGCTGAAAAAAAGACTGGATATCCAGCTAAGCTACAGCTTTGGACCGACTGCGAACCTGGTAAATGTGCTCTCAAAGCATAAGGATGCGACGTGGATAGGGGTCAGGGGGTATGGCGCCTTAAACAGCAAGGCTTCCATGCGGCTGACCTGCGGTCTGGCGGACAGGGTTGTCAGCTGCACAAGGGTGATGGAGCAGGAGATTGCCAGGCAGTTCCACCCGAAGAAATCGGCGGCGGTCTATAACCCATGTGACATTGCGGAGATAACAAGACAGTCACAGTGTGACACGGCGGCTGCATTTGACCGTTTTTTTGCGCGGAAGGGAAAAACGGTCGTCTCGATGGGGCGCGAACATGATGTCAAAGGGTTCTGGCATCTGGTGAAGGCGGTTTCGCTGGTCAGGCAAAAGATGTCGGATGTGAAGCTCATGATTATCGGCGCGGGGGACTACAGTGCCTACAAAACGCTTGCGGAGCAGCTGGGGATGGGGGACGACGTCCTGTTTACCGGGGTACAGTCCAATCCGTTTGCACTGCTGAAAAAGGCGGATGTGTATGCGCTGACTTCCGAGAGCGAGGGATTTCCCAATGCCCTGATTGAAGCCATGGCAGTCGGGCTTCCCTGCGTCAGCGTCAACTGTCTCACCGGACCGGCTGAAATCCTGCACGAGGATTATGGGCAGTGCCGGGACGAGAACCGTGTATTCCATGCAGACTATGGGATTCTTACGGGTGTGTTCCACGGGGACAGGGATATGGACGCACGCCATATTACAGAGGAGGAGAGAGTGTTTGCAAGGGAGCTGGAAGGGCTGCTTGCAGATGAAGGCATGTACCGGCGCTATCAGGATGCCGCAAGGAAACGTGCGGAAGCATTTGGCATGGAAACCTATCTCAGTCGTATCCGGGGGTTGGTTGAGGAGGATGTGAAAGACAGTGCATCGCATGCATGAGGGAGGAATTAAGTTGGAGGAGAGGCAGAAAAAACGGAGGCGGGCGGTTGTTTATCTGATGCTGTTTGTGGTGAGTCTGGCGTTTTACCTTGTCTGGTATCTGCTTGACGGCATAATTTTAACGGAGGATGCACCCTCGTACATCAACATGCAGAGTGACAGGGAGCCGGGGTACTGCCTGTATTTATGGATGTTCCGCGGGATGTTTGGCGAGACATGGTACCTTCATGCGGCAGTGGTCGTCCAGTGCATTGTGGCGGCGCTGGCGGCATGTGCCGTCACGGTAAGGCTCACGGAACTGTTTTCCTTGGAACTTGTGGGCAGTATGGGCGTACTGGCGGTGCAGTACGGAATTACGCTGCTCAACCGGTTTGTGGCACAGCGCAGATACAGTTATTTTAACAGCATTGAGACGGAGGGACTCGCCTATTCGCTGTGGGTGTTCTATTTTCTCTGCATTCTCGGAATATTATATAAGAAAGACAAAAAAAGTGCTACCGGCGCTGTGTTCTGGTCGGTCATACTCATCAGCATCCGCAAGCATATGCTGATTACGCTTGTGATTTTGCTGATTGTGATGGTCTGGGCGCACATCGGGGAAAAGGGCTGGAAAAAGGCAGGCATTTATGCGCTGCTTGCGTGTCTGCTGGGCTTTGCGGGGACAAAGCTTGTCGACTGCAGCTACAATCTGATGACGCGCGGGGTGTTTGCCCCGCACACGGGCGATTCCAGCTTTATCCTCGGGACGGAGCTTTATCTTGCCGACGAGGGCATGGCGGAGCGCATCCATGACCCTGAACACAGGGAGCTGTTCCTGGAAATCATGAGAAGGGCGGACGAGAAGGAATACAATATTGCCTATGCCGGCAAGGGGTGGCAGGCAGTCGAGGATCACTACAGCGGCGCCTATGACCGGATTAAGTTTGACATTGTGATGGTGGTCATCCGGGAACATCAGGAGGCAGGGAACATTCCTGAGGCGGACAGGGAGGCGGATTACAACCGGATTGCGGGGACTTTGATGCGGGAACTGCTGCCGGCCTGTGTCCCGGGGCTGGTCAGGCTATATGCGTGCAATGTAATACATGGGCTTGTCACGAGTATCCTGAAAGTCCACCACCTGCTCAACTGGGCAGCGCTGGCGCTGTATCTGCTGTATGCCGCGACAATCGCAGGACTGTGTGTGTGCAGGCACAGGCGTATGCGTACCAGGATAGCGGATGATTCCAGCAATCCGGTGTGTTTTGCGGTTTTGGTGCTGGTGTCGATTGCCGTGAATGTGTGCTTTACATCGCTGACCATCTATCCCCAGATGCGCTATATGCTGTATAATACAGGATTGTTTTATCAGGCGTGGGGGATTATGCTTTTGGAGCTTTTAGGAGGATTTGGTTTCAGGATGCGGAAATCATAGTGGAGGAGCGGATATGAAAAGGATTGTTTTTCATTTAAACTGTCTGGAGCGGGGCGGTGCGGAGCATGTGGTGGCAACCCTTTCCGGACAGTTTGCGGCACACGGCTATGAGGTGTACATTGCGACGGAATGGCAGGGCGCGGACGAATACCAGATAGATGCGCGCGTAAAACGCGTCCATGTCGGTTTTGACGGCAGGCAGGAAAAACACGGCCGCGCAAGGAAGTTTGCAGACCGGATTTTCAATCTGCGCCGCTTCCTGAAACGTGTCAGGCCGGACATTGTCGTCGCGTTTGCGAGAAAGGCAAATTACAGGGCGCTCACCGCGACAATCGGCATGAAGCTTCCGGTGCTGATATCTGTCCGCATCAACCCGATAGGATATTATGATTTCCTGTCGGATAAGATACAGATACCGCTCCTGTTTAGGCGGGCAGCGGGATGTGTGTTCCAGACACCCGGGCAGCGGGATTTTTTTCCGCCATATGTGCGCAGGAATGCAAGGATTATCCTGAATCCGGTTGACGAGCGTTTTATCGGAAAAACGGTGCCGGATATTGCCGGGAAACGGGAGAAATTTGTGGTGCATTCCGGCAGGCTGGTCGATTTTAAGAACCAGTGCATGCTGATACGAGCATTTGAGGAAGTCCACCGGAGGCATCCGGATTATGTCCTCAAAATATACGGTCCGGATTCGCTTGACGGGACAAAGCAGAAGCTTGAGGCGCTGATTGCACAGCTCGGGGCGCAGGATTATGTCCGCCTGATGGGCAGCAGCGGCACGCTCGAGCAGGAAATGCTTTATGCGTCGGTGGCGGCATTCTCGTCTGACTATGAGGGGATGCCCAATGTGATTCTTGAGGCGATGGCGCTCGGGCTTCCGGTCGTGGCGACGGACTGCCCGCCGGGGGGACCCCGCATGGTAATCACGCCGGAGGAGAACGGACTTCTGGTGCCGGTCGGGGATGAACATGCGCTGGCAGCGGGAATCAACAGACTGATTGAGGACAGGGATTTTGCGGAAAAGCTTGGGGCGAACGCGGTGCGGATTGGGGAAAAGGCATCTGCGGAGCTGATTTTTCGGGCGTGGGAAGACTATATCACAGAGATACTGGAGGCCAGATAAAGATGTGCGGAATATGTGGGTTTATATCGAGAAAGAGCATCACGCAGGGGCAGCTAAGAACCATGAATGATACCATGTATCACAGGGGACCAGACGACAGCGGGGAGGAGATTTTTGACGGTGTGGACGGATACTGTGTCGGAATGGCGCAGCGGCGCCTGTCTATTCTGGACTTGTCCGCGCTGGGGCATCAGCCCATGCATTCCTGTGACAACAGGCTTGTGATATCGTACAATGGGGAGATTTACAATTTTCTGGAGCTGCGCAGGGAGCTGCAGGATTATCCGTTCCGGTCGCACTGCGATACGGAAGTGATTCTGGCGGCGTACCTCAAGTGGGGAATTGCGTGCGTTGACCGCTTTCAGGGAATGTTTGCCATTTCCCTGTACGACAGGGAGACAGGGGAGCTTTACCTTGTGCGGGACAGGATTGGAAAAAAGCCGCTTTATTATTGGAAGGATGGCGAAAACCTTGTCTTTGCGTCGGAATTAAAGCCGATTATGGAATACCCCGGGTTTCCGAGAACCATCCGCAGGGATGTGATAAAAAGATATTTGTACCAGCAGTGTGTCAATGAGCCGGATGCAATTTTTGAAAATGTGTACAAGGTGGAGCCGGGACAGATTGTCCGGTTTCGCAGCGGAAAGACCGACATGTGGAAATACTGGGACATCGCCGAGGTATATCGCCGGAAAAAACAGGAAAACCCGGGTACCTATGAGGAGGCGAAGGCGCAGCTGAAAGACATCTTGCGGGATGCCGTCAGAAAAAGGATGATAGCGGATGTTCCGGTGGGGGCGTTTTTAAGTGGCGGTTATGACTCGTCGCTTGTCACCGCTATCGCGCAGGAGGTCAGCAGCGAGCCGGTAAAGACATATTCCATCGGCTTCCACGAGGAGCGGTACAATGAGGCAAAGTATGCGAGGGAGGTGGCAAGACACCTGGGCACGCAGCACACAGAGCTTTATATCGACGAGAAATCAATGTTTGACATGGTGGCGAGCATTCCGAAGTATTATGACGAGCCCTTTGCGGACAGCTCGCAGATACCATCCATGCTGGTTGCGGGTCTTGCGGCAAAGGAGGTCACGGTTGTGCTTTCGGGTGACGGGGGCGATGAATTTTTCTGCGGCTACAACATTTATGACAATGTGGCGCAGGCGCAGAAGCTGGATTTGCTCGGGCGCATGACGTACAACGTCTGCCAGCTTCCGCCGTTTAGGAAAATGGGACTGTTTGACCGGCTGCCGTTCCGTGTCCAGGTGGTTGCGGGAAACCATGACAGGGAGACCAAGACGCAGCTGGGCGGAAGGACATATATCCGCGTGATTGACAGGATGCTTCCGGACAGCGGGGTGCCGTTCAAGTTTCCGGTTGAGTCAAAATACAAGGAGCGCAACTGGCAGGAGCGCAGGATGCTGCTTGACGAGGAGACGTATCTGCCGGGCGATATTCTGTGCAAGGTGGACAGGGCGTCCATGAAATATTCCATCGAGTCGAGATGCCCCATACTGGACGTCAACGTGATGGAATACTCATACCGCCTGCCGCACACATACAAGTATGCAGGCGGAGTCAAAAAGAGGATTTTAAAGGATATTGCTTATGACTATATTCCAAGGGAACTGCTCGACAGACCAAAAGTAGGCTTTGGCGTCCCGCTTGACAAGTGGATGCGCGGACCGCTGCGGGAGGCGCTCGAGGATATGTGCAGCGTGGAGTACTTAAAGAGGCAGGGAATCTTTGATGCGCAGTATGTGCATCAGTTTATAAGCACGTACCTGAAAACCGGAGACCGGGGGCCGGCATCCGGGGCAAACTACTCGAAGGTTGCCTGGTCATTTTTTGTGTTCCAGCAGTGGTACAGGACGTATATGCAGACGACATAGACTGGCGGTCGAAAAGACTGACTGGCTACGAACGGAGGGCTTTTATGAAAAGAATCATATTGTTTATCAGTTCCCTCCAGAAGGGTGGGTCTGAGCGGGTCATGGTGAATCTCGCCGAGTATTTCCATGAAAAAAGATATGACGTGATTCTGGTGACCCAGTACCAAAGGGAAAATGAATATAAGATATCGCCGGAGATACGGCGCGTGTACTCGGAGCCTGAGGAAACCATGCTCACGGGGGGGAGAATCCGGAATTTCTGCGTCCGGTACCAGACGCTTCGGCGTATCTGGAAGGCGTACAAACCGGATGTAGTCCTGTCGTTTCTCGGAAAAAATAACCTGATGGCAGTCGCCGCTGCGGCGTTTCTTCCGACAAAGGTTGCCGTGTCCGTCAGGGGTGAGCCGACCATGGAATACGAGGGAAGGCTGATGCAGCTTCTGGCGCGGCTGGTGTTTCGCTTTGCGGACGGCGTGGTGCTTCAGACGGAGCGCGCGCGCGCGTTTTTTCCAAGGGCAGTGCGCAAAAAAAGTGCCATCCTGCCCAATCCGCTGAATCCGCAGTTTATAGGCAGGGAACCCTGTGCGGACAGGGAAAACCTGATTGTGGCGGCAGGAAGGCTTGACGAGAACAAGAACCATGCCATGCTGATTCATGCGTTTGCCAAGATTGCGGACGAGTACCCGCAGATGCGGCTCGTGATTTACGGCGAGGGGGCGCTCCGGACAAGGCTTGAGGCGCTCGTGGCGGAAAAAGGGCTGTCCGGCCGGATTGAAATGCCCGGGAGCGTGAGCGATGTGGCGGACAGAATCTATAAGGCGCGGATTTTTACACTGACCTCCAACACGGAGGGAATGCCCAATTCCATCATGGAGGCAATGGCGCTGGGGATTCCCGTGATTGCCACGGACTGTCCGTGCGGGGGACCGGCAGAGCTGATACAGGATGGTGAAAACGGGCTGCTGGTACCGGTAGGCGATGCCTTTGCGCTTGCGGACGCGTTCCGCAGGATTCTCGAGGACGCGGAGTTTGAGCGGAAGCTGGGCGAGTCGGCACGCGAAATTGCGGAGCGGCTGGCACCCGACAAAGTGAACAAAAGATGGGAATCCTACTTGAATCAGCTATAATAATTTGCTATAATTTAAGCAGCGGTTTAGAAAATTTTAAGAATTTTCTGAATCGTTGCTTTTTTGCATATGGGGATGAGAAGCGGTCAAGCCATTTGTAACCTTTTTATAAAGAAAACATTAAAAAACAAAAATGACCATAGGTCATTATTGAATAAATAAAAATCATATACTATAATATACCAGACAGATTTTTCATGTAAAGGAGAGGAAGGAACATGGACGAAAAACAAAAGAAGGGCAGCGAGGACGGAGGATTTATGATTAAGGTCGCTACCTTTATCGTTGACAGGCGCAACTTGTTTTTTCTGTTGTTTGGCATCGCGCTGATTTTCTCGGTGGTTTCCATGAACTGGGTATCGGTGGAAAATGCACTTTCGGCGTATCTGCCGGACACGACGGAGACGAGTCAGGGGCTTGACCGCATGGAGGAGCAGTTTATCACCTACGGCACGGCAAAGGTGATGGTGACAAACATTCCATACGAGGAGGCAGACAAAATCTACGAGGAGCTGTCGGCGTTTGACAGCATCATCATGCTGGATTTTGACAATTCCAAGGATCATTACAACAATTTCTCGGCGCTGTACAGTATTACTTTTGGATATGAGGAGACGGATGACAGGGCGCTTGCGGCGCTCGACGAGGTCAGGGCGGTGCTGGACGGATATGACATCTACGTATCAACCTCGATGGGCGATGCGTCGGCGGAGCAGCTGGCAAAGGAGATGTCCGTGATTAGCGTGCTTGTCGCAATCGTGGTGGTTTCCGTGCTGCTGTTCACCTCGCAGACATGGGCGGAGGTGCCGGTGCTGCTGCTGACATTCTGCTCGGCGGCGCTGATTACCAAGGGAACGAACTTTATGATGGGAACCATCTCGTTTGTGTCCGATTCGGTTACGATTGTCTTACAGCTGGCACTGTCAGTCGACTATGCGGTTATCTTCTGTAACCGCTATAAGGAGGAGCACCAGACACTGGACATCAGGGAGGCGGACATCGTGGCGCTCAGCAAGGCGATTCCGGAGATTTCGTCGAGCTCGCTCACGACGGTAGGCGGTCTGATTGCGATGATGTTCATGCAGTTTGGCATCGGAAGCGATATGGCGCTTTGTCTCATCCGGGCGATTGTGCTGAGCCTGCTTGCCGTGTTCCTGCTGATGCCGGGACTGATTATGCTCTTTGGCAAGGCGATGGATAAGACGCGTCACAAGAGCTTTATCCCGGACATTCCGTTTGTCGGAAGGTTCGCCTATAAGACGCGGTATATCGTACCGCCTTTGTTCCTTGTCGTGCTGGTGGGCGCGTATATCATCCAGTCGCACTGCCCTTATGTGTATGGCTACACGCAGCTCGAGACGCCGGTGCAGAGTGATGCGATGGTCGTGGACGAGATGATTGAGGAGAGCTTTGGCGCGGAAAATTTCGTGGCGCTTGTCGTTCCGGCGGGGAATTACGAGAAGGAGAAAAAGCTGCTAAAGGAGCTGGATGCAAGGCCGGAGGTTGACCACTCGCAGGGGCTTGCCAACACGGAGGCGATGGACGGCTACATGCTGACCGACAAGCTGACGGCAAGGGATTTTTCGGAGCTTCTGGAGCTGGACTATGAGATTGCGGAGCTGCTGTATATGGCGTATGCGGTCAATGATGAGAATTATGCCAAGATTGTAAACGGATTTTCCAATTACAGCGTGCCGCTGATTGATATTTTTATGTTCCTCTACGACGAGGTGGACGAGGGCTATGTCACGCTTGACGATGAGCTGATGGACACCCTCGAGGAGGCGCACACCAAGATGCAGATTGCGCTTGACCAGCTGCAGGGCGAGTCGTACAGCCGTATGCTGATATACCTGACGCTGCCGGAGGAAGGGGATGAGACGTTTGCGTTCCTGGATGAGATGCATGAGATAGCAGGGCAGTATTACGACAAGGCGGAAGTGCTCGTTCCGGGCGAGTCGACCAGCCAGTATGACTTGTACAAGACATTCCAGAGGGATAACACGGTTGTCAATGTTGTCTCGATTCTTGCCGTGCTGGTGGTACTGCTGTTTACATTTATGTCGGCGGGCATGCCTGTCCTTCTGATTGCGGTGATTCAGGGCGTTATCTGGGTCAATTTCTCGTTCCCGTCGGTGGAGCAGAAAAATGTATTTTTCCTGAGTGCCATGATTGTGTCTTCCATTCAGATGGGTGCGAATATCGACTATGCGATTGTTATTTCGGGCAGATTTTTGGAGATTAAGGATAAGATGTCCAAGAAGGATGCCATTATCGAGACGATGAACTTTGCGTTTCCGACGATTGTCACGTCAGGCACCATGCTGGCGCTCGCGGGCATCTTCATCGGGCAGATGTCATCGGACGGCGCGGTGTGCGGCATCGGGCAGTGCCTGGGCAGGGGAACGATTCTCTCGATTTTCACGGTTATGTTTGTCCTCCCGCAGATTCTCCTGCTGGGTGAAAAGATTATTGACCGGACGTCCTTTGCAGTATCCATCCCGCTCAAGCTGGAACGCGCCAGCGGCCTGATGCGCGTTGACGGCATTGTGCAGGGACAGGTAAACGGAACGATTATCGGTGAGGTACACGGGCTGATCCGCGGTGACGCGAGCCTGTTTGTCAATATGGGAAAAATGGAACAGAGAGAGGATGACGGAAGCAGCCTCGAGACACTGATACAGAAGGAAGAGGGTGAGCAGGATGCATAAATTACCAAAACGGCTGCTGGCGCTGACACTGGCGTTTGCCATGGCGTTTGGCATGATGCCGGTACATAGCGTAAGGGCGGCGGAGCAGACAAAACAGGAAGCAGCCACGGACAAGGAAGACGAGGAAAAGGGCGAGTCGGAGGAGACCGCGGAGGAGGAAATCCGGTATGAGCGCATTGACATCGGCACTGCGGAGGAATTTGCCGACTTTGCCGCAAAATGCTATATCGACTCGTGGTCGCGGAATAAATACGTAAGCCTGAAGGCGGACATCGACCTGACCGGGGTGGATTTTCAGGTGATTCCCGTATTTAACGGAATCTTTGACGGTGTGGGGCATACGATTTCCGGATTTGACTATCTGGGAGACGGATATGTCGTAGGGTTGTTCCGCTATGTGGAAAGCCAGGGCGTGATACAGAATCTGACGTTGAAGGGAGCGGTCGCGTCTGAGAACGAGAAGGAATGTATCGGCAGCATCTGCGGCGTCAATTACGGAACCATCCGCAACTGTACCTTTCAGGGCACGGTGAGCGGACGTGACACGGTTGGCGGCATTGCAGGCATCAACGAAGGAACCGGCACGATAACCGGATGTGCCGTAAAGGGACGGATAACCGGCTATTATTCGACCGGGGGAATCGCGGGCATCAACCACGGTGCGCTGAATTACTGCTCGAACCGTGCGGGCATCAACGATGACAGCGCGTGGGTCGAGGAGGATGACGAGATGGGCGGTCTTGGCATTCTCGAGAGCCTGGCGAACAATGATGACAACGAGCTGTACAGCGGTGTTGACACAGGCGGCATTGCGGGATTTTCCGACGGTGTGATATCAAGGTGCACGAACACGGGCACAGTGGGGTATGAACATACCGGCTATAATATTGGCGGTATTGCGGGTCGCCAGTCAGGCATTGTGTCGCTGAGCACAAACAACGGCACGGTCTATGGGCGCAAGGATGTCGGCGGCATCGTAGGGCAGATGGAGCCGTTTATCGAGATTGACGAGGCGGAATCCCTCAGAAATGCCATCGACAAGCTGCATGATATTATTGAAAAGACGATAGACGACATGGATTCTGCCAAGGATGTCGTGAGACATGATGTGGATACCATGCAGTCCTACGCGGACAGCGCGATTGACACAGGGGATGTACTTGTCACACAGCTTACGGATTTTGTGGATGAGAATGTGGATGAGGTAAACAACCTGTCCGGACGCATGGAGCATATCATTGACATGCTGCCCGATATCTTAAACAATGTGTCCGCCGCGGGGGATGCCATGTCCGATTTAAATGATGTGGCAAAACAGCTGTCCAAGGATTTGGATGTCATCGGAAAGCTTGGCGACTCCCAGTACTCGGAGACACAGCACAGCAGGATTTCCCTGCTGTCCACGGTGGGCGGCGAGATTTCCACGGACAGCGCGGAGCCGGAAGTCAATGACACGGTGACCATCACCGTAAAGCCAAACGACGGCTACCAGCTCAAGGACGGCTCCCTGAAGGTAACGGATGCGAAAGGGAAAAAGATTGCCATAACACCGGTGGGCGGTAGGAATGACCAGTATACGTTTGTCATGACGAAGAGTAACGTCAAAATAACGGCAGAGTTTGTGTACAAGGGAACATTTCTTGTAAAGTCGACGGTAGGCGGCAAGGTCACGACGACGCAGGACGGTGACAAGTTCACGTTTCAGGCGGCAGCTTCAGCCGGATATACATTTAACTGTTTCCGCGTAAACGGAAGTGTGTTTCAGGAGAGTGAAATCACGCTCGACAAGGCTTCCTATATAAAAGAAGGCACTTCGGTGGCAGTGGAGGCAGTGTTTGACAAGAAAAGCGACGCGGTGCACAAGGTTACCGTGGCGTCAGGAATCGGCGGGACGGCGTATGTCTCGGACAGAATGAACACTGCCGCGGCAGGGGAGACAGTCACGGTACATGTTGTGGCAAGCTCCGGCTATGAGTACAGTGAGATGAAAATTTCCGGCGGGATTTCCTCTGCGCCGAGCAGCACAAATGTCAATGAAAGAACGTTTCAGATGCCGGACAGGGATGTCGAGGTGGAGGTACTGTTCCGCAGCAAGTGCGAGAGCAGCTCGGGCAGGCGTATCTTTGAGGAGTCCAATGCCGGGGGAACTGTGACGGTGCGGCAGGGAGCCGACAGCGCACAGTACCAGATTACGATAAAGCCGGATAAGGAGCATGATGTATCGGAACCGGACGCGCTGAAGTTTACAAAGGTGACACTTTCCGGCACGGCAGGAGACGCTGTGGCGGACGCGGAAAGTCCGGCGGAAACGCAGGCGGAGAATCCGGAGCTGCCATCTGATGCACCGGCGGGGGAAGCGGAAAAGGACAGCGACGCACAGCAGGGAGAACAACCGTCAGAGAGCATTCCTACAGATGAAACAGACACCACTGCGCCATCATCGGAAGATACGGAAATTATTCCGACGGAAATTATTCCGACGGAAAGTGTTCCGGAAGAAAGCACTCCGGCAGAGAATCGTCCGACAGAGGCTCCGGAAGAGGAGGAAACTGAAGGCAGCGGCGAGGATGTGCAGTTAAGCCCGGGGGCGGCAGAAGGCAGCAGCGAGGAGCAGACTTCTGCGGAGCAGGAGGAAGGCGCAAGGGCAGACGCAGTTCCTGCGGAGGCTGTCAGAAAAGACCAGCTGACCTATGATGCGGATGCAGGCACATATACATATATTGTGGATTTGGGCGGCACGCCGGACAGCTACAGGGCATTTGTCACTTTTGTGAAAAAGGCAGGCGCTTCAGATGACAGCGGCGCATCACACAACGTCACGACAGCGTCAAGCACCGGCGGTATTGTGACGGTCGACAAGACAAGCGCAAAGCCAGGGGAGAAGGTGTACGCCACACCGGCGTCAAACAGCGGTTACGTGCTGACAAAAATACTGGTGAATGGGGAGAGCCTGACGGCTGAGAGCGACAAAAAACGGTATTCGTTTACCATGCCGGATGGGGATGCGGAGGTCACGGCGGCGTTTGAGCCAGTCGACGTTATCCTGAAATCCAATCTGAGCGGCAACGCGACATGCTCCGGCAATGCAGAGGGAATGGTGACCGTGAATGTAAAGCCGGATACTGCGTACACAGTCAGCAGCATTACGGTTACAGACGCAGGCGGCAAAAAGCTGTCCGTTTCCAAGCGCCAGAGCGGCTCCTACATCTATGAGTTTGACATTACCAAGATGACAAAGGCACCATGTACGGTCAGTGTATCGTTCAAAAGGCAGAATGAAAAACAGGCTGTGGACACTTCAAAGGCGAACATTGACGAGGCAGTCGAGGAGCTTGCAAAAGCGTCCGACAATGTGCAGAAGTCGATTGACAAGATAAAGGATATTGTGAAAAAGCCGGACGGTTCCTACAAGGGGTGGGATGAACTGACGTCCGCCGAGCAGGATGCGGTGGTGGCGGAGGTGCTAAACCTGGTGGAATATCTCGGGGATATGTCGTCGGCGGCTTCCTCGATTCTCAGCAGCCTGACGACACTCTACAACATCCTTTCACCCTATATGACGGATGCCGCAAAGGCGGCGAAAAACGATATCGAGAAGGCGACGGACCATATCCACAGCATGCTCGATTCGCTCAAGGCGGCAAACAATGGCGTCAAGGGCATTGTCAATTACATGAATGCGCAGCCGGATATCCAGTTTGCCAAGCTCGGCGACGGGTTTGACGTGTCGAAGGAAAATTTCCACAACCAGCTCAAGGGGCTGTCGGACAGTATTAAGGTACTGAGTGACAACGCGTCAGGCTACTCCGACGCCATCAATGACGACCTCCGGGCAGTCAACGACCAGCTCAATGTCGTGTTCAACCTGCTTGCAGACCGCATGGTGGACATTGAGAGCCTCAGCATTGAGGAGCTTTACGAGGATGTTGACGACACGAACATCGCATCCATAACGACAGGCAGGGCAGATGCGTGTGCCAACAAGGGCATTGTAAAGGGGGACATCAACGTGGGCGGCATCGCCGGTTCCATGGCGATTGACGACGAGGATCCGGAGGACAGCGCGGCAGGCAGCATCGAGTACCAGATTGGCAGGCGGTTTATCACCAAGTGCCTTGTGACGGACAGCGTGAATGAGGGCTATATCACTGCCAAAAAGAACGGTGCGGGCGGCATCTGCGGCTACATGAACCATGGGATTATCATCGACTCGGAGAGCTACGGCAGCGTGGAGAGCACCGAGGGCGACTATGTGGGCGGCATCTGCGGGGAATCCCTGACGATTATCAAGAGATGCTATGCGCTCTGCTCCGTTGCCGGAAACAAGAATGTCGGCGGTATTGCCGGCTATGGCGAGACGCTCAAAGACTGCTATTCCATGGCGGATGTCCGTGCGGAGAACGGGCGCGCGGGCGCGATAGCAGGACAGATTGCGGGATACGACGAAGTGGACGCGGACGCCGAGGAGGAACCGAAGGTTACCGGCAATTTCTACGTGGGCGAGAATATTCACGGAATCGACAACATCAGCTATATCGGGGTCGCCGAACCGATTGCGTACAGTGACCTTCTGACCGTGGAGCAGCTCCCGACACAGTTCTGGCACCTCAAGGTCATCTATAAGGTGGATGACACGTACCTCGGCTCCGAGGAAGTCAAATACGGCACCAAGCTCGACCATCTCAACTATCCGCAGATTCCCGGTAAAGAAGGATTTTACGGAGTCTGGCCCGACGTGTCCGACAAGACGATGGGCGGAACCTTTGTCGTCGAGGGGACATACAAGGACAATGTGACGGTCGTGCAAAGCGATGGTGATGCTGACACCCTGCAGGAGGGACAGAGGCAGAAGCCGTATGCACTGGTTGAGGATATCTTCACGGAGGACACGATACTGCATGTGAAACGAAGCGATATGACACCGCCGGAAAAAGTCGGTGCAAAACAGTGCGTCGTATACGAGGTAAGCCTTGAAAACAGCGGTATCCGGGAGACGGATACATTTGCGCTGCGGATACTGAACCCATATGGGGATGCAGTGGTTTACGGATATAAGGACGGCACATGGACAGAGCAGGAGAGCAAGCCCAGGGGGCAGTACCTGCAAGTGACCATGACAGGCACGCAGGAATATTTCTGTGTCGTGGAAAATACGTCCGGCATTGTGGTCATCATTGTCTGCGCGGCGGCAGCGGCAGTTATTATTGTAGTACTTATCATTGTCAAAAAGAAACGAAATGCGCGCAAAAAACGCAGACAGGGAAAGGACGAGGCATAGGCAGAACGGAGTGAACAATTATGCGGATTGCATACTGTGAGGATGAGGCGGCGCAGGCAGGGCTTGTCCGTTCCATGATGGAACGATGGGCAGACCGCAGGAAAGAGCCTGTGGAGGTGGTTCTGTTTGAGAGCGCCGAGGAATTTTTGTTTCAGAATGAGGACTATCCCTATGATGCGGTTTTTCTTGACATCGCGATGCGGCAGATGAACGGCGTGGAGCTTGCGCATGCCATCCGCAAAAAGGATAAGAATCTGCCGATTGCGTTCCTGACGGCGGACAAATCGTTTGCCATTGAGGGATATGAGGTGTGTGCCTTGCGGTACCTGGTCAAGCCAGTCACGGCAGATAAGCTTGACAGCCTGCTCGATGCGCTGCTGGCAGAGCAGGAACGCAGCGCGGTGGAGAATATATGGATTACAATCAGTGAGAACGGTGCGGTGAAAAGGATAGCGGAGGACGGCATCTGCTATGTGGAGGTGCTGGGGCATTACACCTGGCTTCATCTGGCAGATGCGCCGGCAATCCGCATCAAGGAAAGCCTGGCGGCAGTTGTTGAGCGCTTACACAGAAAAGAACTGTTTGTGAAATGTCACAGAAGCTATGTGGTGAATCTCGCATATGTCGAGAGAATCAGCCGCACCGACTGTACGCTGGCAGACCGCACGGTTCTGCCAGTCAGCCGCAGCGCCTACCGGCAGTTAAATGAGCGGTTTATACAATATTACAGGGGTGGATGTCCGTGAAAATAGTTTCCCATAAGCCTATTCCTGCTCTGTCAAAACCATCCACTCCCGGCTGCAATACCCTGTTATCCCTTTGTACTCAATCAATGCCCATTCACCATCGGCAAGCTCCAGCACCCTTCCGCCTTCATCAGGCGGAATTTTGCCGATGACTGCGTCATTGATGGAGGGGCCTTTCCTGATATTGAGGTTATGCCTTCCGCCCGAATACTGAAACGTATAGGAAATAACGGTCGTTTCTTCCGGTTCTGTTATGCTTTCTTCAGATGATGCAGATTCCGTTTCATATACTTCCACACTGGACGCCGGAACGCATTCCGTCTCGGCTGTGCTTTCCACCTCGGTATCGACGGCAAGCACGACCTCCTCTGCCGTGTCAGGTGCAGTAAAAATGAAAATACCGATGCAGAGCACGCAGACATGCAGGACGGACAATAAAGCACATATCGTTTTTCGTTTCACATTTTTCAATTGCATAGAAATACCTCCAGTCTATAGGAAAAATACAAATTCTAAGATGGCTGTTGTCTGGGCAGATAGATGTACAGCGTAAATCCGGCGCTTTTTGTACCCTTTGCACGGACATGGCCGCCAAAATCTTCAATGACTGCCTTTACCTGCGCAAGTCCGAGGCCGGTTCCGGCTTTTCGGTTGCTTCCCTGATAATTCAAGTCGAATAATCTGTTCATTTCCTGTTCTTCCGGTGCCGTGCCTTCATTCTTAAAAATAATCAGGCTGTCATCCCCGTCCGCCGTAATCCGGATATATACCGTTGCGGGGCATGGGCTGAATTTTATGATGTTGTCAAAGACATTGCTGCATATGAGCGTGAGGGCGGCTGACGACAGGTAGGTATCGGCATCAGGCACGGAACAGTCATAATCAGCGTGAATCTTATGGAGCGTGAAAAGCTCCGGGTGGTTATTCAGGTAGTCGGTAAAAAAGGCATTCAGGTTGACCGGCAGCGAGGAGGTAAGGGGGCAGGGGTAAAAAGGGTGGGTCTGCTTTTGAAGTTCCTTCATGTACTTTTCCCGCTCGTCAATAAGCTGTTTGTTCTCGTCGGACAGGAGCTTCACGGAGTCGGTAAGCTCCTGTACCTTAAGTGATAGCTCGATGTGCAGGCTGTCTGTCTCATCAAGCAGCATGTCGTCAGGGGAAGCGGCGGGCTGCTCCGGATTTGCGTGCCATATCAGTAAGAGGGAAGTGAATAGAAAGCATACTGCACACACCAATGGATGGTTAGCGGCAAGAAATCCTATGCCGATGATAAACAGCATACTGTTAAGTGTTAAGAAAAAGGGATTGTCAATTGGCTTATTCATAGTATCCTCCATTTGCAAAGTCTGTAAATTGTTTCATGCCTTTAGAGCGTGTTTTCCGAATGCAATTCTATCGTATCAAAAAAAATAAAAAAAGTATAGTTAAAATTAATAAAAACACTTGCTTTTTTTTTTTTTTTTTTTTTTTTTCGGGGGGGGGG
>DKUL01000086.1:57390-109911 GCA_002490665.1 Lachnospiraceae bacterium UBA7205
CTTTTTTTTTTTTTTTTTGTGTAAAATAGACAAAAGAAAGGTATTATGTGAAAGTAACGAATTCATATTTGGTGTATGGGGAGGATGTACGTGAAAAATAACCAATTGCTTCCTTTTGAGAGGAACCGCTACTATGCCGGAAAGCTTCTGACTTCGGCAGATTTCGAGGCGGAACAGTTATATATGAATAATAAACGGCGATTCCTGAACCGCGTGCTGTTTGGGAGCGGAATTGTCTGCGGACTGAATGTGGTCAATCTCGATGACTTGTCCATACTGGTGGAAAGCGGCGTTGCCATTGACGGGGCGGGGCGGGAAATTGTCGTGGAGTCGACCGTCATCAAAAAGCTCTCGGGCATGGAGGGCTTTGACACGCTAACCAGTGACGTGGCGGGGCTGTACATCCGCTACCGGGAAGAGCATGTCCATGATGTGTACTGCGGGGATATCGGAACGGACGGCAGGGAGTATGAGAGCAACCGCATTGATGAGGGGTATGAGCTTTATCTGAAAGACGCGGAAAAACACGTTGCGGAAAACGATGCGTTTTTGCTGCGGGAAACACTGATGGACAATGCGGACTATAGGGTATCCATCAGTATTCCGTATACAATTCCCAAAGGGCATGCGGTAAAGCTTGAACTGACAATATATAAAATTTCGGACGCGGCGAAGGAGCTGTCGCTGCATCTCACATTGCAGATGCCTGCGTTCACGGATGCAGCGGGAAACCATGAACTGAAGATTGACATTGACAGGCTGTCGCTTTCCATGGGACAGACGCAGGGCAGGGAATACTGGATTTTTGCGGAACATTCGGCGGCGGAGGAAACGACCATCCTTTGCAGGAAAGAGGACATCCGTTTTCAGGTCGGCGCCTGTGAAATAGAGGCGGGAAAAGGGCTGAACATGAAACTGCTTTTGTCAAAACAGCAGCCCTATGACCTGGCTGCAAGCGAAGTGGGAAAGGCAAGCCTTGACACGGACATGCAGGAGGAAACGGCAGATGTGTGCATTGCCACGTTAAAACTGCTGCGGACGGACATCAGCTGTCTTATAAACGGCGCGGCGCGGCAGGAAGTAAAGCACTATATCATTACGCCAAAAAAGACAGATCAGCGGCAGCTTCTACTGTCATATTTTATGCACATGGGTGACCAGATGAAATATGTCGGCAATGAAGGATATTCTCCTGCCCGCCTGGATGACAGCGGGGGGAAGCCGCAGGATGGGACGGCTGCTAATAATATGCCGCTGCAAATGGCGGGCGGGCGTATTGAGATTCCGCTGGATGTGAATATGAAAAAGGGGGACGTGTGTGTTTCGGATGAAATGATGCACGGGCTTGGCAGGGGGAATGTGTACGTGGAAGTCGGCATGGAATACCTGGACGATACGCCCCATGGAACAAATAACCGGAGAAATACCATTTACGGAAATCCGGAGCTGTTCCATATCCACGACTGCATGCAGGTTGAGACTGCGGTGCGGGTATTTAATGACAGGGGAAGCTTTCAGGTGGCGGCAAGGCTTCTCGGTGAGCAGAAAAGCATTGTCCTGCAGTTAAACTGGATGGCAGTCCGGTTTGACGCGTCAAAGGATTCGGACGAAATCCAGGAGGAGGAAAACGGTTCCATCACGCCGGATATGCCGACTGTGCACCTGAATCCGAAGGAGAGCTTTTATTTCGGAATCAGCTTTCACAACCTGGCGCCATGCCGGCTCAGCTATGAGCTCACGGAACCATGTAGCGGGGAGATTGGCGCCGACGGGACATATACGGCGCCTGCAAAAGAGGGCGTCTATGAAATTTATATTTATTGTACGGACATGCCCAAAATATCCACTTATGCGTATGCGGTTGTCGGCAAAAAATAAAACAAGGGAAGGCAGATAGTGTGAAAAATACTTCTAAGACAGCAAAAGACACTGCCTAAGAAGTATTAAGTTTCACACCGGAAAAACGCAAAGGACGGCGTTTTTCATTCCTATTTGAGCCGCCAAGGGCGGCATGGAGGATAATATGACAGGACACTTTGGCACGGGAAAAAATGATTATGAGGTAGTGCGGGAAGTCCTTATGGGAAAGGCAAATGATGTGTATGTGTGCCGCAGCTGCAAGGAGCCGGCGGCATCGCGCAGGACGGTGTGGCTGGTAAAGGACCGCAGGATTGCCAAATCCCTGATGGGGAATATGGGGGATTTATGCGAGGAAATCTTTATGCAGGGGGAAAAGGCAGGCTTTGTGTTTCCTTATGTGCAGGAAAGACCGCTGCTGCGGCATTATCTGGGCACGATTCAGGGCGCGGGATGTATCCGCCGAAGGATCTGGCTCGGGCTTGCCGCGCAGTGCATCACTTCAGGAATTCCGGACGCTGTGCTGAATCTGATGCTGAATCAGGGACAGGTGAATATACAGGCTGATGGAACCGTATGGTTTGGATTTTTTGTGGACTTGTCAGAATACAATCATTCTGCCTGCGGGCAGGACAATGTGACGGACTGTGCCAGACTGTTTATGGAATTAATCCGTCTTGAGTATGGGGCAGGACAGGTTTCGTCGTTTTCCGCCCAGGCAGCAGTCCTTCTCGAAAAAAAGCTGGTCAGAAAGGAATATCACGACGGCATACAGCTGTACAGGGATATCAAGCTGATAAGCAGGCTTGACGAGGCACGCGAGAAGAAAGTCTCGGTGCTGGGAAAAATAGCTGCACTGAAAAAATTTCTGGCGTCGAAACAGGACAGGATGTATAGCATACTCTCCTGCGGGTGCATTGTGCTGGTGTGCATTGTCATCGCGCTGGCTGTCGGGCGCCTGCTTTTTGGAACGTTTTCGTTCTGGAAGCTGTTTGGAAGCCCGCTGGAGCGGATTGGTACAGAGTCGTTGTTGCAATGAAAAGGAGAAAAGTCAGTGAAACTTAGGATTCTTTTGGCGGTCATCATTTACATAACTGCAATTGCGGGCGGGGTATGGACATATGTTCATGGCATTTGTCCGGCAGTTACGCCGCCCGTCTTTACGCTGGTGTATATTGCCGCCTGGACATTGCTGGAGCTCTGGGTACAGCTGGCATGGAAAAAAAACAAACTGTTATACCAGACCATGGCAATCCTGGCAGGCATCAGCGGCGCGTGGCTCATTGCAATGATGACAATTGTCTGCGGGCAGATTCAGACGCAGGGTATGCTTCATCTGCTCATACCGGGCGTGTTTGCGGGATGGCTGCTGACCATGTACACCATCCGGGTTTTTTTGTCCTGCCAGTGGAAGAGCATGGGGAAGCTGGTGTCTGATATGGACAAGGTATCAAGGGGGGAGTATGCCATTACGCCGTACCATTCCGGCGCGCATAAAAAGATACCGGACAATGAGTTCGGCGCATTGTGGACGGCATTGGACCGGATGTGCACAAGCCTGCGCATCCAGAAATACAGGCGCGACAGGGAGACCGCGTATCTGTACCAGTATGTGCCGAGAAATTTTGAACAGCTTTTTGAAAAGGAACGGATGCAGGATATCGAGGTCGGGGAAACCGTACAGATAACTGCCACGCTTGGGATTCTTGCAGTTATAGACAGAAAGGTATTACTGACCGGGGAGCTGCAAAAAAAGTACGTGCGGTACGCGAACCAGCTTATGGAGGTGCTGTTTTCCCAGAGGGAATCCGACCGGGCAATCTTCCTGCAAAACGGCAGTAACCTGGAGAATGTAAAGGTGGTTTTTCAGGGGCAGTGCGCGCTGGCGGCAGTGCGGTACGGCATCGGCTGCATGGAGGCGCTCGCGGCACAGACAGGGGATGAATATGATACAACGCCTTTTATCCTGCTGCACACTGCGCAGTTCAGCTGCGGGCTGGCAGGCGGGAGCAGGCAGGTATATCCCTATGTGACGTCGCTTGAGATGGAGACGCTCAACCAGTATATTGATAAACTGAAGGCAGGCGGCGCGCGGATTGTCGTGACGGAGAGCACATGGCAGCAGGCAGGGGAGCAGCTGCAGGGGCGCTTTATCGGCTACGTGCCGTCTGGTGACGGACAGACGGATTTTCGCCTGTATGAGATTCTGGATGCCTGCCCGCAGTCCCAGAAGGCTGCAAAATTAAGGAATAAAGAGAAGTTTGCGCGCGCCCTGCAATTATATTATGATAATGACTTATACCTTGCAAGAAGTACATTTGCGGATATTCTGGAGGAATGCCCGGCGGACGGGATTGCAAGATGGTATGTGTTTGCGTGCGAGGAGCGGTTTAACAGGGAAGACAGCTGGCAGGAGGGGCATGCATTGTTTGGATAGGAAATCGGAGGAGGGAGTTTCTTGGGAATAATAGCGCGTATCAAAAAACAATTTGTCCGGTTTCTGGATTTCAGGCCGCGGGACGAAACGGATTATTATGTTTTTCTCTGGTGGTCTGTCAGCAGAAGGCTTGCCATGGCTGCCGTTGTGGTGACTGGGGTGTTTTGCCTTTTCCTGATATGGAGCTCGAAGCCGGCAGGGCTTTTGGTGCAGCATGCCGAGAAGGCTTACCGGTACAATTCCCTGTTTCTGAAATTTGCAACAGGAAAGGTACGGATTCTTGGAAAGTCCGGCTACACGGCGTACGTGGGCGATGTGGAGGGCGGAACCGTCAAGGGAAAAGGTACGCTGTACGGGATTCAGGGAAATGTGGTTTACGAGGGGGAATTTGATGACAATGCGTACAACGGAGAGGGAAAATATTATTCTGAGGGTGCGCAGCTTCTGTATGAGGGTGCGTTTCGCGACAATTGCTACTGCGGTGCGGGAAAGCTGTACCGAGAAAACGGAATGCTCTGGTACGAGGGAAATTTCGACCGCGGCTTTATGGAGGGAGAAGGTGCGCTCTACGATACGGCGCAGCAGGAAATTTACAGCGGCAGCTTCCGGCATGGGCGGATTTTATACCAGGAGCTTATCGGCAGAAGCACGTCGGAGCTTGCAGGCAGATACAGGGGCGCGCGGGAAATCTATATGGGTGACGGGATTTACTGTGTGTACATGAAGGACATTGATGCAATCTATTTTGGCGCTGACAAAAGCAACACGCTCGAGGAGGAATTTCTGGTATCGGGACTGTATGTGCTTGCGTCCGATATCTGCCTGGGCGGGGAGCCGTCTGGTGACATCGCACAGCTCAACGGTTTTTTTGGAACCCCTGTGTATGAGGGGAATACGGTTCTGGACGCGGAGGACGAGATAGCGCTCAACACCATGTGCGGGCTGACCGGAAGGGATGTCCTCTATGGGAAGGCGGGATACCGGGAGAATCCGGTCTATGATGATGTAATGGAAGTCAGCGGCTTTGACAGGGATTATCAGGCATATATCTATGTCTATGAAAATGAGGGCGTGCTGTACACCTTTTTTTGCAGGGACAAGGAGAGCGGCTTTGATTTTTACCGGATAGAATGAGTGGAAACGGAGGGAAAACAGGATGCGCAAAAACAGAATAAGAACCATGTGCCTGCTGCTTGCGGCAATGCTTGCCGTGTTCGCTGTCGTTTCCGGCATGACGAGCATTCCGGTGCAGGCTGCGCAGAAAACGATATCGCTCAAAAAGGCACAGGATATGGCAATTTCCAACTCGGCAAAGTACAGGAAGATATTAAACAAGATAGAGATACAGGAAATAAAATATGCAACCGCGGTCAAATCCATAAAAATGAAGCAGAAGAACATGGCGACATTCCGCTGGACGCCGCTGCTGTCCTTTAAATTCCCGGAAAAACCGACACTGGCTGACGAGTATGAATGGCAGTATAAGCCCTTGCAGATAACGTGCACAATCAATGCGCTCAGGCACCAGCTCAACGATGAAAGACTTGCAAGCAGGGAGACGGTTTCGCTTGCCTATGTGGAGACGTATATCTGTCAGGAAAAAATCGCGTTTTATGATGAGAGCCTGGAAAAGGCAAAAAAGACATTACAGAAAAATACGGTCCGGCTGGCGATCGGGGAGGCGAGCCAGGCTGACATTGACAAGATGCAGCAGAAGATAAACAGGCTTACCACGGACATTTCATTACAGATGCGGACGTTTGAGGCAAAAAAGAGCCAGCTGTCAAAGCTGATTTGCCTGGATGTCACGTCGGGGTACCTGTTCCAGAATCCGTTTGTCGGGGCGGACATTCCGCGAAGCGTCCTGGAACAGCTTGTCCAGTATACGCTTGACAATGACCAGGCGTTTTACGAGACAAAGCTTGAGACATCGCTTTCCCTCGAGAGCCTGAATATGATGAAAAGCATGATGAGGAACCAGTATGGGAACAAGATGAACGGTATCGAACCATATATCCAGCAGGCGCTGCAAGGCGACACGATTGACAGTTCTGCGTTTAAAAAGGATTACAACCGGATGCTGAAGGATATTGATGCGCCGTGGGACGGGCACATCCGGATACTGTTTATCAAAATCAACAAAGAGTGGTTCAAGGGGGCGGTTGCAGGCTCCCGCTACGTGGAGGACGACCCATACGCGCTGTATTCCGGCGCTTTGGAGTATGCGGATGCCGTCCGCGAAAAAAAGTCGGCGCAGGAACAGCTCACGCAGCGCGTAAAAGACAGCTTTGAGACGGTGAAGACAACGCAGATTGCGTATGCGGATGCTGTCCGGGAATGCGACGCGCTGGCAAAGGAACTGGATAAGGGACTACAGCGCAACAGGCTGGGAACGCTCTCCTATGAGGAGCTGTCCGACATGCAGGAGGAGTATGAACAGCAGCAGCTTGCAAGGCTGGAGCTTCTGGGCGAGTACAGCAGCCTGCTGTACGCCTATGACAGGCTGACCTGCGGCGGCATTACGGCTTACCTTGAGGGGACAGACATCAATATGACGGCATCACAGGGAGGGAACAGTTTTCTTGCGGACGAGGTAAAAGGTGAGGCATATTACTATATTACATATGCGGTGGAGGACAACCTGTTCCGCCTGGGGGTGAGCATTCCCGAGGACTTTTCCATTGACCTGACGCATTTTGAGCTGTATGTGAATGGGGAACAGGTCGGGGGGCGGACGGAAACGACAGCCTGTCTGGAACATCTGGCGCTGGACCTGGACAGGACGGAGCGTGTGGCGCTTTACTTTTACAACGACGGCAGGCTGGTGGACATATGCGAAATAGATGCCTCTGTCTATCAGGACAGGCTCGATATCAGGGGCGGATATACGGTTGTGCGGGAAAATGCGGTAAAGACCGTCGCGGCGTATCGCTGTACCACGGACAGCAGCACCGGCATGGTGACGCTTTCCATAACGCCAAAGGATACGGAGCCGGTCGCGTACTATTGCCTGGAAGATGAAGACGGAAATGCGATAGCCGGAGACAGCAGGGGAAATGCGCTGACAGAAATCGACAGGGAAGTCCGGTACCTGTCCCTGCTTGCGGGGGACCTGTCGGGGGTGCGGGCGGCGTTTTATGACAAGTCGGAAACGCTTATGTACAAGGGAGAATTTCACCCCACGGCGGGCACAATCGTGGTGTATACACAGTAAAGTAAAAGGAGAGGGCATGACGAAAAGACATAGAATGTTCAGAACAGCGGCGGCGCTGTCCATACTGGTGTGCCTGACTGCCGCACGGCATCTGGGGACGGCTGTCGCGGCGCTGTTCAACGAAAACAATGCAGTCCATGTGGACCCGGACGCGATAGAAAGCGCGACGCTGATTATCGGAACCCACCTGATTTACCTGCACGCGCTGAATGAGGAAATTTACGCCGCCGCAATGGACTCCGCTTCTTTGTCCGGGCAGGACAGGCGGTTTTACAAGTCGGAGCTTGCCGGGGGAATGTGGGTCGAAATTACGGATGCGGGGTCTGTGCGGGACATCACGGCGGCGGGCAATATTGTGGACAAGAGTGAAATTCAGGCGCTTTTCCTGACACACCACACGAAATCCGACAGGGTCACCTATGATTTGCGGACAAATGCAAAAGTGTGTATTTTCGACATCTATAACGTATATGACCTGGAGAACATGCCGGAGCTAGAACCGCTAAAGCTACAGTATGACATGATGAAGGAGGCGGGAAGCAGGACTAAAACGATAAAGCGGAACAGGAACCTTGTACAACAGTTTTTTGCAATGTCGGTCAGGTCGGAAACAACAGCATTATATGACAGGCAGCTTCAGGCGCTGCAGGGGTATTATGACGAGCTTGCGGCAAATGGGGCAGAGAGCAGGGACTGTGAGATGGTGTTGTACGTGATGGCTAAAGTTGACAATTCGAGAAAGGCGGCTGTGTACACGCTGATAGAAAGCGGCCTGGCATCGCTGCAGAATAAAGTGACAGACGTGTCAGGCAATGCGGACCTGGAGCTTGACGATGCGCTCCTTACGGCAATCGGAAACAGCCAGAATGCGCTTGCCGAAAGCATGAGCGAGGCGCAGGGGAATATGCTTGCCATGGGAGATACCGTCCTCTCGGAGACAGAGTACACGCTGTCGGAGGAGATGATAGCAAATGCCATAAACGACAATTATTTTGCATGTGACGAGCAGAACCGGAAATTGCAGCACCTCCAGAATATCAGTGCGGGAGTCATTGTTGACAGACAGGGTGAAACAGAGCTGTTAAATGGGATGACAGACAAGGCGGATGTCGTGTATGGTCAGATGCTGTCCCGCGGCGCCACAAACGAATATATGACACTTGTGTCACAAAATGTGTCGCACGCGGCGCTGCAAAGCAGGATGAAGGCGGACATGGCAGATGCAAACGCCGCGCGCGGGGAACTTGAATTCTTCATACAGGGAAAAACGGACAGGATGGAATGGGAGGAGGCACAGGGCTATATTCTGACGCGGATACAGGATGCGGCGAAATTTAAGGCGGCTGTCAGGACGGATGCCTACCGGACAGAATACCAGAATTCTGTGACGGCATACGTGGACTGGCTGAATGCGCTGCTTGACAGCAGCCGGAAAAATGGCAGCAGCCAGACCGAGGAGGAGGGCATGTACGAGCAGAAAGCCGACCTGCAGCAGCTAAAGCTTCAGGCACTGGACGAGCTGGATCTGGACACGGCAAAAAAAATCGACGCGCAGATAGCGGAAATCGACAAAAAAATTGATTCCACGCAAGGGGACGCTTCCGACAAATTAAGTGCGCTGATACAGCAGAAGACAGAGCTGGAAAAAAAACTGCAAAAAGAGCTGGGAGAACAGGCAGAGGATTCCGGTGAGCCGGACAGCGCTGGCGACTCGGCGGCTGTGCAATTACAGGTCGAGATAAGCAGGCTGGAGGTGGAGATTGCCGAGAACAGAATGGCGCTTCCCGAGGACAGCCAGGCGGCAAATATCGTAAACAGCAAAAATGAGATACTGCGTCTGCTGGCAGAGGGGGATGAGGGCGATGCGGCATTGGTGTCGCTGGAAAGCAATGTCAGCGTGCTTGCCACGATGCTTGCGGAAGGTTCCCCGCTTGCGCGGGAGGCATTGAAGGAGGTATACCAGAAGCTGCTGGCGAAATCAGAGCTGGAAGGCGTCGGGGCGTATCAGGATTTGCAGGGGCAGATTGAAACGGCAATTTCTGACAGTGTTGTCAACACCAGCCTGTCCGGTGAAATGACAGCGCAGGACGCACAGCGTGTCATCGCGGACGCCCTGGGTATCGAAAGCCTGACGGACGCGCAGGGCAGCGTTTTGTCAGGAATACCGAAAGACGATATGGCTGCCGCGCTCATTGCACTGGGGGAGTTTGACAAGAAGACAGGACACACCGCACAGACAATGGGTGAGGCGGGTGAAAGCGGTGCGAAGCCCTCGGAGATACATACAATGACAGAGGGACTTGCCGCCATGTTAAGCCAGGGTGATGACGGCGTTGTGTTTCAGACAAAAAAGCAGGGAGGCGAGTGCTATGTTCCGGCAGAGACGCTTGCGGGCTATCTGGGATATCGCTATATATGGAATGACACCAAAAAGAGCGCCGTCCTGTCAAGGGGAAGACATTTCTACCGTTTCACGGCATTTCGGGAAACCGTGGAGAATGAGGCGGGAGAAACTGTTTATATGGAGAGTCTGGCAGGCTTTTCCGGCGGAATCCATATTCCGGCGTCTTTTGTGGAAACTTGTTTTGCCTGCCGGCTCTATGAGATTCCCGGCACCAGTTATTCAGTACTTGTGAATGACGAGGCAGAAGAGAAGTCGCAGGAAATACTTTCCGCGTTAATGGAGAAAGGAGGATTCTGATGGGAGCAGTTGTAGTTGCGGGGGCAAGCATGCAGTGCCCGTTTGGGACAGTGCCAGCGACGTTATCGGTCACATCACAGGGCAGTGTGCTGGCAGAGGGAAAACCGGTTGCGACGATACAGGACTGCGCGCCCCTCGTCAATATTTCGGGCTGCGGCATGTGTTCATCCATGGCAAACCCGCAGGTGGCATCCGCAACAGCGGCGGCGCTGGGGGTGCTGACACCGCAGCCGTGTATTCCGGCGGTGGCAGGCACATGGATACCCGCGCAGACGAAATGCATAGCGGATGGAAAACCCTGTCTGACTGGCGAGGCGACTGCCGTATGCAGTTATGGCGGTACAATTGGCATCATGGATACCGGTCAGAAAACGGTAATTATTGCATAGGAAATAATAGAACAAAAGGAGAGAGAAAAAAATGGCTGAATATTTATCACCAGGAGTATATGTGGAGGAATATGACAATTCCCCGCGCGCCATTGAGGGCGTGGGCACAAGCACGGCAGGATTTGTGGGCATGGCAGTAAAAGGTGCGGCAAAAGGCGCGCCGTCACTCATCACAAGCTTTTCGGAATTCCTGCGGGAGTTCGGCGGGTATCTGAGTGAGTTTACACATGGCGGATACCGGTTTTTGGCTGGTTGCGTGGAGCAGTTTTTTGCAAATGGCGGCACGCGCTGTTATATCGCAAGGGTGGTGGCGCCAGGGGCTTGCGCGGCGTCAGCCAGCAAAGGGATCTTGCATATCCGTGCGGCAAATGAGGGCATATGGGGAAACCGCATCCAGATTCACATTGCCTCCAGTGCAAAAAAGAAGATACAGCTTCTTGAGAAGGCTGGGGAGAATGCATACAGGGCAAAGAATGCGGATGGCTTTATGGAAGGGGACACGGTGGTCTTTGGGACACAATACAATAGGATTGCGTCCATATTTGACGATGTCATTACATTTGCGGTTCCGTTTACGGATGACCCGGTGGATGCAGGGCTTGTGCCGAAAAAGCTTCTGTACCTTGTCGAGACGGACATCCAGGTGCGGTATGGGGACGAGGTGGAGGAATATGCCGGGGTCAGCTTCAACGTGGCATCGCCCGATTATATCACGCACAGACTCAAAAAAAGTGAGCTGGTCAGTATCAGCGTGGAAGCGGCAGATAAGTATGATAATCCTGTCAACCAGATATTTGAGGATGACCGGATGAGCGGAGATATTGTGCTTGCGGGTGGAAATGACGGAAGCATCGGCGCTGTCACGGCGGGAACCTTTATCGGTGCGGACAATGGTCCGGGCAGCCGCAGCGGTATACAGGCATTTATTGAAAATGACCAGGTCAGCATGCTTGCGGTTCCGGGAATCACAATTCCTGATGTTATCGTCTCGCTGGTCTCACACTGCGAAAACCTCAAAAACCGTTTTGCTGTCCTTGACATGCCGGAGGATTACGTCAAGACAAAGGAGCTGCTGGAGTACCGCGGAATGATTGACAGCACCTATGCTGCCATGTACCATCCGTGGATTCAGGTGTATGACCGCTCCACGCAGAAACCGGGATATTTCCCGCCGTCGGGCGCCGTTATGGGGGTCTATGCGAGGACGGATGTGACCAGGGGCGTGCATAAGGCGCCGGCAAACGAGACGGTAATGTGCGCGGGGCTTAGTGTGTACTATAACAAAGGGGAGCAGGACATTTTAAATCCGGCAGGAGTCAACCTGATTCGCAGGCTTCCCGGGCAGGGAATCCGCGTGTGGGGGGCACGGACGGCGAGCAGCAACAATGCGTTCCAGTATGTCAATGTCAGAAGGCTCTTCATCTATGTGGAGGAGAGCATTAAGGCAAACACAAACTGGGTGGTGTTTGAGCCCAATGACGTGACATTGTGGTCGCGGGTCGGCATCACGATATCCTCTTTTCTCGATACATTGTGGAGAAGCGGGATGCTTGCCGGTACAAGCCCGGAGGAGAGCTATTTTGTTGAAATCGGACCGTCTACCATGACACAGGATGACATTCGGAGCGGAAGGCTTATCTGCAATATCGGCATATCACCCTCACGCTCTGCCGAGTTTGTGATATTCCGGGTCACACAGTACACGGCGGAATCCGGTTCGGGAAATTAATGAAGGATGAATTATAGACAAGCAAAGGAGAAAAATGAATATGGCAACTTATGATAATGGTTCAGGTCTTGCGTACCCATTGACAAAAATGAACTTTCTCGTGACGGTGGATTCCGTGAGCGGGACTGCGGCGTTTACCGAGGTCAGCGGCGTGGAGGCTTCCGTGGATGTAATTGAATTCAGACAGGGCAATGCCCACAGCATGGCGCCGGTCAAAATCCCGGGACTTGTGAAGCATGGAAATGTCACATTGAAGATGGGGTATACCCTGGACAGTGCATTTAAGACATGGATTCAGGAATGTGTCAGTGAGACAAGGGGGGAGATGCCCCGCTCCAAGGTTTCCATTGAACTGATAGACACAAATCCGGGCACACCGTCCACGGCCGTGACAAGCATTCAGGGGACGCGGGTATGGGTACTCACAAATGCGTGGGTGGCAAAATACAGCGCGCCGGACTTAAATGCCACTGCAAACGAGGTGGCAATCGAGTCGGTGGAGCTTGCCTATGAGGAGCTGATAATACCAAATTAGGGGAAAGGTAAAAAGGGAGGATTTGCGTGCAGACAGTATATGATTTTGAACTGCCAAAAGGGTATATGGACAACAGCGGGGAAATTCACAAAAAGGGAAAAATGCGTCTTGCGACGGCAGGTGATGAAATCAGTGCGACAAGGGATCCAAGGGTGCTGGGCAATCCCTCTTATCTGAGTATTGTGGTTCTGTCAAAGGTCATTACTGAGATGGAGGGTGTCGAGATGGTCACTACGACATTGATTGAAAAACTCTTTACCGCGGACATGGCTTTTTTGCAGGATATGTATCAGAAAATAAACAATACCGAGGCAGTTACGATGAAAGTAGTCTGTCCGGAATGCGGAAACACGCATGAGGTGCCGCTAAATTTTACGCGGGAGGGATAAGGCTGTACCCGGCAGAGGAGCTTTATAAGGAAATGTCATTTATTGCGTACTATTTTCATTGGAGCGAGGCATCTGTGCTTCAGATGGAACACGCGGCAAGGAGGAAATGGTGCAGGGAGATATCTGACATCAACAAAAGCCTTGCGCCCTCGGACAAAGAGAGAGAAAAGAATAAAAGGAGATCCATTTTCACATGGGAAAAATCAGGAGTGACTCGCTGACCAATCCGGTTGCAAACAGTATTTTTCTGCTGCGCGTCGATGCGCTGTATGATTTGGCATGTACCAGGGTGAGCGGCATCACGCAGGAAAAGGAGTACGAAAATATCATGGAGGGCGGGGTGAACGGTTATGTCCATCTGCGGGAAAAGCCTGTCTCAAAACCCAATACCCTGCAGATAGAACGGTATGTGGGTGAAAAATATTTTGACCCGCTTCCTGTAGGCTACCAAAGCACTGTTCCGCTGGTGCTCTATGTCGGGCGTTATCTGAACAATTTTAATCATCCGACAATGACCTTCTCCTTTTCGGGGATAACGGTAATCAGCAAAAAGTATGGGGAACTGGACGCCGAGAAAGGCGGGCTTATGACGGTGACGACGGAGATTGCATATCAGGAGGTTGTTGTCACAAAGTCCGAAAAGGATGTGCCAAGAAAGCCGTGGGCATTTGGCAGGACGGCAAAAAAGTACACAGGCTCCGGAAAGCGCCGTGCGGTATATAACAAGGACGAGCTGCGGAAAAAGGACATGGAGGCGCTTAGCAGAAGATGGCCGGAAAAGCGGAGCGCGAGAACGGTCAAAAAATTTTAATGGGACAAAAAGGAGAGCGGTATGCTGGTTATAAAAAGTCCGCTTGCCATTCAGGCCATCTGTCCGTTTGGCAGCTATACAGACATCCTCGGGGAGAAAATCAGGACAGGATACCGGCTTGCTGCCGCAGATATTACCGGGGAAGACCTTTTTCACATGATTATGCAGCGGCCGGACATCTATATCGGGATGGAGGGCAATGGAATATATCACAGCATCCTGATGGTGCGAAACCAGGTGCAGGCAGCTGCGGCACTGAAGCTGGAACTGGTAAACCAGCTTATCAACAGAATCATGCTGTACCAGACGCCCCATTTTACATACCAGGATGAAGTCTTTGTCGCATCCATGCTGCAAAAGCTGGGGATAACGGACACTGCCGGATTTATGCGGGAGGTCGTGCGGCATATGGACAGGAACCGGCTGCTCACCACGCTGACCGACAAGTATTTTGCGCATGGCAGGGAGCTTGCCCGCATGGTCGGCAATACCATCACGGACCATGAACTGGCAGAAAACAGGTTTCGGTCGGACCGCTATCTGCACAATGGGATTTTTAAAAGGCTGCTGACAGCGGAATGCAATAATATCCTGTACAGCTACAGGAATCAGGTGCAGGCACAAAGTGCGGCGCCAGTCAGCGTTCACGACGTGACATGGATAGAGCAGGCGGATGCCATACAGCTTTCACAGCTGCGGGAAAATATGTTTGGTCAGACAAACGCCGCTTTCTGGCAGGCGTTTTATGCCTGTGAGGCAGTGCCGCTCGCACAGGATGAGTGGACAGAGAAAAAAATAATGCAGCGCATGGCAGTGGCAGTTTTTGAAAACATATTGCAGAAGGTACACTATGAACGGCAGTACAGTTACCGTGACGGCGAGGCAGCATGGCAGGACTATACCAGTATTTTGTATCAGGGCGCCGCGGATTCCGCGGACGTGATAGAAAGATTCCGCTATTACCAGGATGGGAAAATGGTGCATGTCAGGGAAATTGAGACATATGGACAGGGAATGCGGGACTTGCTTCGGGACGAGCTTCAGCTGACGGAGCTGCTGGTGCATCTGGATGCGGGCACGCGTCTGGATGATGAAAATGACGGGCTGTATGCGGACATGAGAAACAGTGTTGTGGTCTGCATACTGGAAAACCAGAATTTTCAGAAGCAGCTGTCGGAGAAAATGAGAATCAGGGAGCGCGGGCAATACCGCGTGGAACAGGAAAAACGGTATGCAGAAGATGAGACGGACTATATCAGCGAGCTGCGCGCGTTTCAAAAGCTGTATCAGGAACTGCGGGGGACGAGCGCGCAGCAGCGTTCTGGCATAGAGGAAAAAACAGACATAGATATATGGGCGGTGACAGATACCACGGAGGAAGCCGCAAAAAAAATATGCGTACAGCTCCAAACTTTTCAGGATGCGCAAGCCCTGTATTTCATGGGCATGGAGGATACAGGCGGGCAGGAGACAATCAGCCGGAGCGTCAGAACGCAGCATGCAGACATGCCTGACGGAATGGATGAACAAGAAAACTTTAGTCAGGTCATGCATGCTGAATTGGGCGAACCGCGTACAGCAATTCAGCAAAGCACAAATGAGAGCATCGTCACGCATCGCGCAGATATGCCTGATGAAGTGGACGGACAGGAAATCCTGAGTCAGGGCGTCATCCCTTGGCATGTCAATATGCCCGGAGAGACAGCCGGACAGGAGAACAGAATCCAGCTGTATCAGGACAGCTATATCGAACAGTTTCTAAACCGCTATGCGGAAGTCCTGGATGATGGGGACATTCCGCTGATGGAGAATGAAAGACTGCTTGAGCGGATAAACGCTCATAATCTTTCCATGAAACAGCTTCTGGATAAAACACTGGAAAAAAGTGACACGAGTGTCATTGATGGACAGACAGACAGCGCTCTCCGCGATGCAGGCGAAGTGTGGAACGGGTCCAAACGTGTGTCGGTGGACATTGTTCAGGCAAGGCGCAATGCACTGCGCGTACTGGAAAATCCATATGCCGTGCTGGAGGAGATTTATGAGCACGCGCCTGCTGTCAAGAAAAATATTCCCCGGGAGGTGGAACGAATCCTAAGCATTGTGGATGAGCAGACCAGGATTTTTTATGAACAGCTTTTCGGTTATCGCGAAGGCGCTGAAGTCAGCCAGCCTGCCCGGGAGGACAGCCAGGGCAGCCAGGACAACCAGGGCAGCCATCATCTGGTCACGGCAGAATATAGGGACGACATCATGGGAACGGAACCGGGCAATGACCGGGAGCCGCCTGTAGAACAAAAATTGTGCATGGAATCGGACAGTAAGGAAACAAAGACACAGATGGCAAAAAGGCATCAGGAGCTTCTGCGCATTCAGGATAATATATACGCGCTGCTGCGCCAGATAGAGCAGAAGGAAACGCGGATATCTCGGACAGCGGCTGACATGGCAGTCATCGCGGGGGCAGCAGGATTACCGGATGTGCGGATCAGGGAGGACAGCGATGTCCCGGACAGCACAGGAAAGGACAGGCTGGAAATCTGGAAAGTAAGGGAAGCCGTCCACGATGGGACTCGGCATGACGCAAATTCGCCCGATATCTTGCAGCTTCATCTCACACATAAAGCAGGCAGCGGTCTGGGCGGGGAAGCGCTGGATGAGATAAGGGAAGCGATACGCGATATAAGGCTGCCGGTAAAGGAACCGGATCATGGCGGAAAAACCAGCGGCAGTCCTGTTGCGGATACCGCAGACACGCAGGCATGGCAGAATAAATTTGAGGACATGAGGCGGGAACTGACTGCACAGAGCGAGGAACAGCTTACGCACCTTGTGGAGCGCAGCCTGAAAACGCAGGTACGCACCATTTCGGACAAAGTATATTTGGAGCTTGAGAGGAGACTGAGAAATGAACAGCGCAGAAGGGGCTGCTGACGCAGCCCGCGGCACGGACAGCAAAAGACTTGAGAATGCATACATCGCGGTGATTGAAAGTGAAAACTTGGACGCGGGCGCACTGCCGCATGGGATAACAAAGGGGATACTGCAGGGCAAAGCGGCAGAACCCCGCAAGGACAATGACCATATTATCAAAATCCAGTTCAATCCGTCCACGCTGTCCTTTTCCTCGCGCGACATCAGCAGGCGCAAAAAGAAAGCGGACATCTCAAAAAAGGAGGAGGGGGAGGTGGAGACGGCATTGTCTGACTGTCCGGACGCTGCCATCAACGTAAGCTTTAAGCTTGTGTATGACCGGACAATCTACGAGGATTCCAATGTACAGCCCGACGTGGAACGGTTTATCGCGCTGGCAACCAACCCCTTTGTGCGCCAGGTGGTTTTCTGCTGGGGAAAAATGGTATACAAAGGAATTGTCAAGAATGTGAGTGCCGAGTATGTGCTTTTCAATGCGCTCGGAAAACCGACAAGGGCATATGTGAATCTGACGATACAGGGGAATTAAGCAGGGAGGGATATGGTGGCAGGCACAGGGGAAAAGCTGGTCAAGGCAGTCCTGCGGGTGGACTGCAGGAGTGGGACAGGAAAGGACAACGCGCAGAATACACAGGGGCAGGCAGGCGGCAGGCGGGACATTTTCAGGGATGCTTTTGACCAGCTGCACCAAAACGAGGCAGGCACCCGGGGACAGGGCGGAAAGCAGGATACAGGCAGGGCGGACGAGGAAATTAAGAATGGAATCATAACCGTGCAGTACAACCCCGCAAGCATTCAGTATAGTGCAGGCATATCAGAACACACGGATGTGAAAAGCGATATCGAGGAGGGCAGAACGGTACAGATTACGACCATAACGAGCGAGAGCACGATAGACATGTCCTTTACGCTGGTGTTCCACCAGAAGACGCCAAAGGATTCGTCCGTCCGGGAACAGATGGAGCTGGTGATGGACATGGTCTGCAACAGTCCGACAAAGTGGGTGGATTTTTCGTGGGCAGACATTCACATGGAGGGAAAGCTCGTGTCGTTTTCGGGTGCATATGATATGTTTGACCATGCAGGCAACCCCATAAGCGGGCATATGGACCTTACAATTGAGGCGTCAACCAAGGCGGAATCGACAAGCAGGATACTCGGACGTCTTGCGGACAGACGCAGGGACAAACGAAAGAAACAGGACGAGGAAGCATGTGGTACATAAGGGCAGGAGATGACATTGGTGTCAGAAATGGATTACAGGGATATCAGAAAAAAATATGGGATGTTCACCTACCCGATGGCTGTGGTGGAGGTTGGCGGCAAGCTGTTTTCGGATAACAGGCACAAGCTGGTGCTCAGCGAGGTACAGGTGGAACTAAGCTGCGGGATGGAAGCGTCGGCGGCAGTCTTTTCCATATATAATGTCTATGATCTGGATAAGCGGGCGTATCAGTTCAGACAGTTTAAGGACTATGTACAGCTAGGCAGTCCGGTAACCGTGTCTGCGGGGTACAGCGGCGTCGTGGAGGAGCTGTTTGTCGGGTTTATCGCACAGACGCGGTTTGTGTGTGGCGACGGCGACATCCATCATGTGGAGGTCACTGCGATGGATGCAAAGGGACTGATGATGTCAGGCAGCTATGCAAGGCAGATGACGGCGGACAATTACGGCGACGCAGTGTCAGAGATTTTTAACAAGCCGCTCTACCAGAAAATGAGCGCGGAGGGAATCTGCAAATCCTTTCGGGTGGATGGGACGCCGGACAAAAACAGTACAGAAAACAATAAGGAGACATCCTACTCGGTGGAAATGGTCTCGGAGAGTGACTATGAATTTATCATGAAAGCGGCAAAACGGTTTCACTATGAGTTTTATGTGGACACAGGCGTTGTATATTTCAGAAAGGCAAAGCAGGCGCCGGAGGAATGCCTTATGGAAATCGGCATGGACAAGGGTGTCATCAGCTACGACATTACATATGACATCACAGGTCTGGTAAAAAGCGTGGAAGTCAGGGGGATGGACACGGCAAGGGCCAAGATGGTGTCAGCGGTAAAAAAAGTGTCCAACAGGATATCCACCGGAAACAAGGCAAAGGCGCTTATCGGGCAGACACAGCGGATTGTCATTGACGCGGCGGCAGTATCCAGGGAACAGGCGCAGTGGCGGGCAGAATCCCTGATGGAGGACATCTCGTACCGCTTTGGGACGCTCGAATGTGACTGCGTTGGCATCCCGGAGCTCAGGCCGGGGCATTTTATCAGGATCACGGGGCTGGAATGCCCGGGGGACAACCGCTTTTATATCACGCATGTGCGCCATGCGGTATCGGATGAAAATGGGTACGGCACGCACATCACAGCAATTGCGGCTTCCTTACAAAAATAATTGATGAAATTGGAGATTGCGGCATGGCGCTATTTGATGTACTGGATACAGTTTCCGGAAAGCAGATGACGAAAACGGAATATGGGGATGAGCGGATATATGGGATTGCAGTCGGCATCGTGGCGGAAAATTACACGCAGGAAATGCCGGGACGGCTCTGCGTCACCGTTCCGGTGCGCGATACGGACGCCAACAGGCTCAAGTGGGCAAAGGTGGCGATGCCCTATATCGGGGCAGGCTGGGGGATGTATTTCCTTCCGGAAAAGGGGGATCAGGTGCTGCTTGTATTTGAGGACGGAAATATTGAAAAGCCCTACGTGATTGGATGTATACCGAGGGACAAGGACAAATTCCTGAAAAAGTCGGCGAATGAGAAAAACCAGACAAAACAGATACAGACCAAAAACGGCAGCAGGATTTCATTCTGGGATGATGAGAGTGAAGAGGGCGCAAAGGACAAAATCACGGTTGCCACGGCACAGGACGAGCACCATATAGACATTGACAATGAAGCGGACAAAATCGCGATATATGACAAGGAGAAGCATTGTCTTGTGGAGATGGGCACCCAGCGGGGAAGCATCACAATCCATGCGGAGCAGCGGCTTGAGATAACTGTTGGCGACAGCATCAAACTGGTTCTGAACGGCGAGAGCGGAAAAATGAGCATTGAGGCCTCCAAGATTTCCGTACAGGCGTCTTCCAGCGTGAAGACCGAGGCGGACGGAGCGGTGAAGATTTCAGGGAGGCAGGTCAGTGTGGAGGCGACATCGCTCTTAAAGAATGAGAGCAGCGGGATGCTGTCGCTTGCGGGAAAGCCGATAAAGATGGGGTAGCGTGCAGGGGGATGAAAATGGAAAACAGGGATTATCTGGGAAGCGGCATGAAGTTTCCGCTTCAGGTCAACAGGGCGACAGGAAGAATTGTGATGTCGGACGGCGGGCAGAGCGTAAAGGAGTCGGTCTATATCATCCTGATGACGCAGAAAGGCGAGCGGTTTACCCGCAGAGGCTTTGGGAGCAGGCTGCTGTCCTATACATTTATGGACACGTCCGTCACAAGGATGAATATGATGGCGCGTGAAATCGAACAGACAATATCGGAGCAGGAGCCACGTATCATGGACGTGGATGTGCATGTGGAGCCAGAACTGGACAAAGGGTGTCTGATTGTGAATGTCAGCTACACGGTTGCGCAGAGCCATACAAAGGACAGCATCGTATTTCCGTTTTATTTGAACGCAGGATAAGGAGCTGATAGGGATGAAAATTGACAACAGAAAGCGCGAGGATATTGTCGGCGAAATAAGGGCACTGTCCGATTCCTACACGCCGGAGTGGAAGTTTGATGACGCACAGCCGGACGCGGCGGCGGTAATCGGCATCATCTTTGCCGAACAGCTTGCCGAGAATATCCGGAAGCTCAATCAGGTTCTGGATAAGTATCATGCCGCGTTTACAGATATGTATGGGTTGTCCCTGCGGCCGGCGATTCCGGCAAGAACAGTCTGTACCATAAAAGTCGGGGAGGGCATACAGGGCGGCATCCGTCTGGAAAAGGGGACACAGGTCGTTGGCATGACGGATGCCGGCGGGGAAGTGCTCTTTGCGTTTACGCATGCCGTCAATGCCGTCAACACGGAGCTGACGGATATCATACAGGCATCTGTGACGGAAAAAAAGGTGACATCCTGTAGTCCGGATGGTTTTGCCCTGTTTGGCGTCCAGGGAGAGGCGCTTCACAGGCAGGCGGTCACGATGCAGTTTGGAAGTTTTCCGGACATCCGCAGGCAAAATGTGCGGCTCCGGTTCCGGGGAAATTTAAGCAGCCCATACTTGGCGGAGCTGTTTGCCGACAGGGAGCATTTTACCCTTTCGTACTGTGTTTCTGCCGAGGGGGAGTACCGTCCGTTTGACAATGTAAAAAAGAATGGGGATTTTGTCGAAATTGGCAGTCTCGAGGAGATTCCGTCCATTGAGAAAAACGAAAAGCAGATGACCGTCCTGAAGCTTGAGATGACAAGACCCATGCAGCAGGATATCATGCTTCGGGGCATTGAACTCTTTGGCGGGGACTGTGCATTCCGTCCGGATTTTATCTGGAACGGAAGAAATGAGGTGAGGACGGACAGTGAAGCCTTCTGCCCGTTCACAAAACAGCCGGCGCTCTATGACGAATGCCTGATTGGGCAGGATTTTCTGTTTGGACAGCCGGGGGTGGAGGCGGTTCTGGATTTTAGGCTGGATTTTGGCAGACATACGCCAAAGCGGGTTATGGCGCCGGGACAGGAGCTGCCGATTATCAAGAAAAGAACGCAGGAAAATGCAGTGCGGCGCTACTACGAGTGCCACATACAGGAAATCACCTTAGAATACTTTAACGGCAGGGGATGGCGGCGTCTGGATACCGGTATGGATTTGTGCGCGCTGTTTTCAAAGGAGGAAAATGCGGGGAACTACCGTGTGGCATTTTGCGTGCCGGATGACTGGGAGCGCATTGTCCAGGGCGGCTACGAGGGGCGCTGCGTCCGGATGCAGGCGGTCGGGGTGGAAAATTGTTATCTGCCGGAGGTCACGTATGTGTATCCGGTTCTGTCCCATGTCAGGCTGTGCATGGCGGGGCAGGAGCATGGCATGATGCCGGATGCTGTGACCGCTGTTTGTCATGCCGGAACAGCTTTTGCAGTGGAGCACAGACAGAATAGTGACGGCACAGTGACAGCATTCTCCGCGTTTTTGTATCAGGGCGACTATGTGTACTGGGGTTTTCGCCGTTTTTTTGGCAGGGAAGCCGTATCGCTGTTTGTGGAGCTGGACAGTGGCGCGGATGTTCCCAGTTATAGTGACCTCAAGCTTTCCTTTGCATACTTTTCCGCGCACGCAGGGCGCTTTAAGCCGCTCAAGGTAATTGACGGCACAAACGCCTTCCAAAATTCCGGCATTCTGATGTTTGTCCCGCCCCCCGACATGGCGGCGTGTGAGGTGGAGGGGGTGGAGCGGTACTGGATACGCATAGAAGACTGTGACAGGAAATTTGCCGGAAACAGGGACAACGTCCCGGTTGTCAGGCGCGTCCATGTGAATGCCGTGGCGGTGGAAAACGTTGTGATAAAGGAGGAGCAGGATTACTATATGGAATCCGTGGCGCCGGACATGCGCTTTCTGCTGTACGCGGACAATATCCTGTCGGCGGAGGTCTGGGTCAATGAGCGGAACCGGCTGTCGCAGGAGGAGATGAAGAGGCTGATGCTGGATGCATCCATAAAGACCTGGGCAGAATATAATTCCCTGGGAGAAATAGAGGATTTTTATGTCCTGTGGCATGAGACGGACGGCTTTGAAAAGGCGGCGCCCATGGAGCGGTGCTACTGTATAGACAGGGGGAAAAACGAGCTGGTATTCGGGGACGGCGCCTGCGTGCGGATACCGCAGAATACGGAGGGCGCCGCATTCCGGGTAAGGGTCTTTTGCTGTGATGGCGAGCGCGCAAATGTCAGGGCAGGCGCGGTCAACCGCTTTCAGGCAACAGTGACTGCGGTGGAGGAAATCAGAAACCCGGTTGATGCCTATGGTGGTGTGAATCCGGAGGAAATGCGCGGCGCCCTGCAAAGGGGAAACGCCCTGCTCGCGACAAGAAACCGCATGGTGACCGAGCAGGACTTTGTGCGGGAGGCGCTGACCTTTTCCGCCGCGATTAACCAGGCAGTGTGCGTTGCGGGACAGACAGGCGTCACGCTCGTCCTGCTGATGAAGGATTACAGACAGGGGGACTATTCCTTCCGCAGTATACAGGAATCCCTGCGGCGGCATCTGGCGGGCATCTGTGAGATGACCTGCGGGGAAGCCGGCATAACGGTCCGCCTGCCTGTTTTTGTCAGGATATCCATGGATATATGGCTGCATGTTCCGGACAGGACAAAGGGCATGGAAGTAAAGCAGCAGTGGATAGACAGGATTACGGATTTTCTGGAACCGGTAAAGGCGGACGGCAGGGCGGGATGGAAAATCGGGAGACTCCCAAAACACCGCCAAATCAGGCTGATGCTCAGCACATTGGAGCGCACGGCGGACATTGCGCATATCAGCATCCTTGCGGAGTATACGGACAGGCAGCGGACATACAAAATGAGCCTGGACAGCGTCCGCATAAACCCGTTTATGGTCTGCTGCAATGGGACGCACACAATCAATATCATGGGGGACTGACATGCTTGGCAGTATTGATTTAAACAATAAAAGTTATGAACAGCTTCGGGAGGAAGCGGTCGGGCAGATTTCTATCTACAGCAGGGACTGGACAAATTACAATGCATCTGATCCGGGCATCACGATACTGGAAAATTTTTCGGCATTTATGGCATTACAGCAAAGTGAAATCAACGAGGTGCCGGATAACATAAAATGGCGGCTTCTTGGTCTTGCAGGGATGCAGGCGCAGAAGGGAAGCGCGGCAAAGGCGTTTGTCCGGCTGGAAAATACCGGGGACTGTTTGGTGACGGAGACAGCAACAGCGCTTCTTCCGGCAGGGTGCAGGAAGCTGTACGCACAGGACATATGCTTTGAACTGGAACAGGGCGCCGGGGTGGGCACAGGGATAAAGGACATGCCAGTCCTTGGAATCCAGGCGGAGGGACTGGCAGAAGACAGCACGGCACAGCTTCTGGACAGTCTGGGTGTAAAGGGCGGGCTGCCGCTGCTCGGGGAGAAGCCGTCGGCTGGCAGCGCAGTCATTTTTTATCTGAAAAATATGCCGGATGCAGGACAGAAAACAGCCATCTATTTTGAGATTGCACAGCAGTGCAGGCGAAACAGGATTGCCGGTGCATACCATAATCCATTTGCGGCGTTTCGGTGGGAGATAAAGACACAGGCAGGATATGTGCCGTTTACGGTGGCAGATGGTACCTATTGTTTTTTGCAGAGTGGTTATGTCGTATTTTCACTGGACAGGGAGCTTTGCAATAACTCCGTGCAAGTCAGGCTGGGCAGTGCAAGTGCATATGTCCTCAGGGTGATGGCACAGCGCGCAAGCTATGACATGACGCCTTTTGTCTCGCGCGTCTGCGGGCTTCTGGTGGAGGCAGTGCAGAAGGATACGCGGTCGGATGTGATGGTTCTGAACGGACAGGAATATTGTGACAACAGTGTCATAAATGAAATAAAAAATGACATGATTGTCAGAAATGAGATTCTCAGGAACGGATATCTTGAGCTCTATGGGAAGGAAGCGGACGGCAGCTATCATAGGTACTATGACACCAATGCCTCGGATGCGGCGTTTCTCAATCTGGGTGATAGCCTGCGGACATTCCGGTCAGTGTACATGGGGGATGACACGGCAAGGCTGCTTTATGACGCAAAGCCGCCGCAGGAGCTGCTTGCCGTGTGCCGGGATGAAACACTGGCAGCGTACAGGAGCCTTGGCATTTTGTACGGATATGATGGGCAGCGGATTGCGCTTCCGCCGTTGGTACAGGGAAGGGTCTATCCGCAGGAGTTTTCGGTGCTGGTGGCAGAGCAGGCGGAGATGGGCGATGCAGTCTGCCATGTCGTGGAGCCGGAGAACCGCACAGAGGGCGAAGTGTGGTACAGCGTCAGCGAAGCGGACAATGTGCTGGTCATACATGACTGCGGCAGCTACGAGGGGGCAGAGCTCAGGCTTGGAAAGTATGCCGTTTACATGGGAAGCGGTGGCAATATACGCGCGGGCACAAAGATGCGCTGCGGGCAGCTATGGGGCGAAAACTGCACGGACACCCTGGATGGGCGCTTCGAGGAAACCCTCGAACAGGTCAGGAGCCGGTTTGTGTCGGATGTGGAGGAGGTTGCTGCCATTGTGACGGCAGATGACTGCGTTCGGATTATGGAAAGAATTCAGGGACTATGTATTCACAAGACAGGCGTTTTTGCGGTGCCGGAAAAAAACGAGATTCATATAGCGGTAAAGCCGGACAGCAGCACGGCGTTCCCAAAGCTGTCTGCCATATACCGCAGTGAAATCGAACGGTACCTGGAAAAATACAGAATGCTTACGACAAGAATTGTAATCGAGCAGCCAGCGTATGTTGCTGTCAATGTGACGGCATCAATCTGTTTTAAAAAGCATTTCGGAAGCTGCGTTCAGAACGTTGAGTCGGCGCTTCTAAAGACGCTCGACGGGATTCATTCCGATGTCCCTTTTGGAAGCAGGATTGTGTTTCATGAGCTGTACAGCTGCCTGGAAGCGATGGACTGTGTCGAGGAAATTTGTGCGCTGACCATTCTTCCGGATAACCGCCGCCATGCCCGCGTTGCGGGTCTTGACATTTTTCTTGCGCCCAATGCGCTGTATTACTGCGGCAGTGTCCGGGTCGAGAGCGTGAGCGGCGTCCAGTAGGCGACTGCTGCCTGTAAGGTGAAAGGAGGCACAACCGTGCAGCAAAAAAAAATTTATACAGTCAGCCCGACAAGGCTGTCCATGGCTTACCTTGAGGGATTTGTACAAAAAGGCAGCGCGCTGTATGCCACGGACGACGCGGGAGGCGGGAAGCATCTCGTGATACTGAACCGTTTTTGCAGTTATGAGAAGGAGACAAAGTGGGGGCGTTTTTGCTGCAAAGGCGGGCTGCCGCCAAACAGCACGCTCAGAATCTATGCATTCTCGTGCGATGCCAAGCCACGGCAGGCAGCGGAGCTGAACCGGTATTTTCATGACAGCAGTGTTTTGTGGAGCGAAAAGCTTGCGTGCTTTGTGCGCGATGGGGAACAGTTTGTCGGGCATGAGGATGTCCTGCTCTACAACCTGACAGGCGAGTACCTGTGGATTGCCGTGGAAGTGGAGGAGGGTATCCGGAGAAGCGAAACAAAGGATGCAGGCGTCAGCAGGCTGTCCGACATGCGCCTTGACACGCAGGGGGACAATTTCCTGTGGACATTTCCGGAAATCTATCAGGAGGAAGGGGGATTTTTTCACCGTTATCTCTCGATATTTTCTTCCATTTACCAGGACATGTCGGAGCAGATAGCGAATCTGGACAGGCTTCTGGATATCGATGAGACGCCTGTGCCATTCCTGCTGGAATTTGCCGGGTGGCTTGGCTTTTCGGCAGAAGGTGATTTTCCTGACGAGGAAATGCTGCGCAGGCTGGTGAAGGAGCTCTATGGGCTGAACCGCATCAAGGGGACAAAGGAGGTCATCAGGAGACTGGCAGACATTGTGCTTGGCGCCAGGACGTGCAAACAGCTGCTAATCATCGAAAGAAACAGACTGGAAGGACATATTCCGGACAATATAAGGGCAACGTACCAAAGGCTGTACGGCTCCGGTATGCATGATGTGACAATCCTTGTAAAGCATGGCGCGGACGAGCGGCTGCACTCACAGCTGATGTACCTGATAAGGCAGTTTAAACCCGCAAGAAGCCATATCCGGCTGGTATTCTCACAGCAGTGCAGCAGTCTCGACTCCTACTGCTATCTGGATTTCAATGCGGCGCTTTCCCGGAAGGGACATGCGCGGACGGATAGGGGCAGCAGAATGGATGGGACGGTTTTTATGCGCAGCCCCATGCAGGGGAAGGCTGATTAGAAGTTAGGAGGAAGAATGGGAAACTACACGATGATAGCAGACACGGGAAAGCGCCTGGTAGAAATGCTACAGCAGGCATTGTGCCCGGAACTGATAAAGAATGCCGATGAAATCGGGCTCAGGAGTCCGGAGGATAAAGGGGATGTGTCACTGGGGCTATTCCTGTACGACGTGCGGCAGAGCGAGGAGGTTTTCCAGCAGTCAAACGTGGTGGTGCAGGAGCAGAACATGGTGACAAGGATTTCCAGGCCGCCCATCTATCTGAGCCTTTATTACATGATTACCCCATATGCCAAGGGCGACGTGATGTACAGGCTGTATCAGGAGGAGCAGATACTGGGGCGCGTCATACAGCTTTTTTATGACAATCCTGTCATTTTTTTGGAGGATGCGGATAGGGCTGGTGCGGCAAGGCTGCATATCCAGCTGCAGAAGCCCGATATGGATGAAAAGTCAAAGATATGGAATTTTCCAAATATGGGCAACCGCCTGTCGCTGTTCTATAAGGTGTCGCCGGTTGCGATTGACTCAGGAGTGAGCAGAACGGCAACGCGCGTTACGGACGTGGATATCAACGTATCGCAGGAAAAGATATATGGAGAATGAACAGATGGGAAATGTACATACAAAGGTCGCCGTCGTGCTGCGGTTTATCGACGCGGTCACGGAGCAATGGGTAAAGCATGCGGGAGGAAGGTCAGATATCACGGTGAAGGTGCGGCAGCAGAACAAGGTTTTGTGGAAGGCGGCGGACTGTGCCGTCATCCTTGCGCAGGCAGGGGTTCGCAGTGTGGACATCGCTGTATCGGGGGGCGGGTATCTGGAAAACAGCCTGTGTGTCTGCCTGCCGGAGGATGATGCGCCGCAGATTCGCTATCTGTGGATGCAGCCTGCGGCAGATTATCCCTTTACGGCGGATATGACAGTCATCCGCGGCAGATGTGCGCAGGGCAGGGTGACCAGCGGACTGTATGCCGTGTGGATTACAGAAAATGCGAAATATAAGCTGATGGGGACGACAGCGCCGGGAGAGGACTCCGTTCTTCTGTGGGGAATGGACAAAATTGTGGAGGAGCGGTGTGTCCTGCTCTGCGAGAATGGGGAAAGCGAGTATGTGACACTTCGCGGTCAGAATGACGGCTCGACATACAGCTGCCGTGTCAGGGGGGAAATAAACAAAGTGTTCCACAAGGGAAGCGCAAAGGTGTATATGGCGACGAAACTAAGCCCGGACAGCAGCGGGCGTTTTCTTGCGGCGTATCTGCACTGGGAAAAACGCTGTAAGACAATCCAGTTCTGGCAGGACAATTGCTGCGAGGCGGAACTGGAAATCGGTGATGACAAAGAGTATTGTGTCTGGATAGGAGGACAGGGGAAATGAATATTGAGCGGACAGAAAACGGAGAGGAAATCATTTTGACGGTGGAGGGCAGGGTGGATGCCAACACCAGCAGGGAACTACAGGACGCCATTATCATGGCATTCCAAAGCGCCAATAAGCTTGTGGTCGACTTTGCAAAGGTGGAGTATGTGGCGAGCGCGGGACTGCGCGCACTGCTGCTGGGACAAAAAACGGCGGTGTCAAAGGCAGGCTCCATGAAGCTTACCCACGTTGCCGAGGCAGTCATGGAAGTGCTGAACATGACAGGCTTTGCCTCGATTCTCACAATCGAGTGAAAACGGTTTTGGCATTGTGGAAAACAAGGAGAGACAGGACATGAGAGTGGGGATAGTGTATGGCGGGACATCCAGTGAGGCGCAGGCGTCCCGGAAAAATGCGGCGGCAGTCGCAGACGCCTTAAGGTCAGAGGGATATGCGGTCTGCATGCTGGAATATCAGCAGGACATGGCTGGAATCATCCACAGAAGCGGCGTGGATATCGTGTATGTGTGTGTACAGGGAAAATATCATGGCGACGGCACTTTACAGTCAATTCTTACGCATGAACAAATTCCGTTCACTGGCAGCGGGGCAGAGGCGGCGATGGTAATCAACAACAAGATACTGTGCAAGCTGCTATTTGATTACTATAACATTCCTACGCCGAAATGGCGGATTTTACAGAAGGATGCGTACCGTAAGGGGACGTTTGATTTTGGGGAGATTGGCTTTCCGTTTGTCGCAAAAGCGCCTTCACAGGGCGGTAGCTTTGGCATCGAGCTGATACGGACGCCCATGGAGCTGTGCAGGCTTGACAAGGTATTTTGCCATGACAATCCGATTCTTCTGGAATCATATATCGAGGGAAAATTCTACACGGTAGGGCTTCTGGAAAGGGCGGGCAGGCTGGTCACGCTAAAGTGCGTGGAGGGTGTGGCGCCCGCTTCGGAAGAACTGATTTTATTTACAGGTGCGTATGATATCGCGGCGCCAAGACTTGCGCAAGGCTGTCTGGATGAAATGGAGCAGCTTGCGGGAAAGGTTTTTGGGTATGTCGGCGCGCGGGATGTGGCAAGGGTGGATTTTATGGTATCGGACAGGACGCAAAAACCGTATATGCTCGAAATCAATGCTGTCCCCGGGCTGAAAAGGGACAGCCTGCTGCCGCGGGCGGCAGTGTATTCCGGAATGCGTTACGAGGATGTGGTCAGCGGAATTTTATTGTCCGCATGGGAAAGGAGGATGGGCACGGAATGCTCAAAAACATGAAAATCGGTGTGAAAATCCTGCTTGTTGTACTGTTCATGTCCCTCGGTACGCTCGTCTTTGCGTTTGTGAACGCGTATTTTTCCATGGACAGGCTAAGTGACCTGTTCCAGCGCACAAACGTCAGTCTTGGGCTTACGGCATCCGATGACAGCAAGGAGGCGCTGCAGGCGCAGGCGGAGGAGTACCTGACCCGGATTGCGGGAAAACAGGCGCTTTATTCCAACCAGGAGCTGCGCGAAATCAGCCGGATGGTCACGACAGCGGCGGGCTATCTGGAATATCTTTATGCAAACGGCGAACGGTTTGCGGGCAGGAGCCTGCCGCTGCCTGACCAGACCGTGGACGGCGTGCCCTGCTCGAAATATACGTTGGCGCCGGGGGTAAGCAGGACGGATGATGTCTGGCGCGAAGTCTGTCTTTTATCAAACTGTGAGGCAGTTTTTGCCCCTGACTTGTCTGAAAACAGCATGGTGGACAATCTCTATGTGGGCACAGTGAGCGGCATATCCTACAGGTATTCCAGGTCAAATCTTTATAACCGTTCCTATGACCCGCGCAGACAGGACTGGTATCAGAGGGCGGCGGCGCACCCGGACGAGACCATATGGCTTGACACATACACGGATTCCTTCGGGCATATGTGCATCACGAGCGCAAGGGCATTTCGCGACGCGCAGGGGAATGTGGCAGGCGTCGTCGCGTCGGATATCAGGCTGAGCGACATGCTTGGTGAAATCTCGACGGCAAAGATTGGACAGAGCGGTTATGCGTTTGTGATGGACAGGGACAGGCAGCTGATTGCCCATCCGGACTATTTTACGGACGGCTTTCAGAAGGATATCGCCGCGCATGTGCAGGCAGGCGGCAGCGGGCTGGAAGCGGCGCAGGCACCGGATGGGAAAAGCACCGGGATTGTCAGGCTGACGCTGGACGGCGTTGACAGCTACATGGCGTTTTCCATCCTGGAGGAGACAGGCTGGTGCCTGTGTATTTGCATCGACCGCGACGAGGTGATACAGCCTGCGCTTGACACCAAGGAGACAATCGACCGGATAACGGACGATGCCCAGAACGCCACGCAGGCGTTTATGTCTGCGAGCATGAGACAGTTTGTCATATTCTGCGTGGCAGCCGGCATTCTCGTGCTGGCGCTTTCCCTTGCGGTGTCGGGCAGTATCACCAGGCCAATCAAAAAGCTTTCGCGCAGCGTGGAGCGGATTGGGAAGGGAGAGCTGGACACGAAGGTGGCAGTCGAGTCCGCGGATGAAATCGGCAGCCTGGCAGCGGCGTTCAACCATATGCTGGACGACCTCAATGCCTACATTGACCAGATAACATGGATTACGGCTGAAAAGGAGCGAATCGGCGCGGAGCTGTCCGTGGCGACACAGATACAGGCGGATATGCTGCCCAATATCTTTCCCGCATTTCCGGAGCGGGAGGAGATTGACATCTATGCCACGATGACGCCGGCAAAGGAAGTCGGCGGCGACTTTTACGATTTCTTTATGGTGGATGACACGCACCTGGCGATGGTGATGGCGGACGTGTCGGGAAAAGGCGTCCCGGCTGCGCTTTTTATGGTCATTGGCAAAACACTGATAAAAGACCATACGGAGCCGGAGACATCGCTTGGAGACGTGTTTACGGAGGTGAACAGGCTGCTTTGCGAGTCCAATGAGGAGGGGCTGTTCATCACTGCGTTTGAATGCGTGCTGGATTTGGAGACGGGTCATATGGTGTACGTGAATGCGGGGCATGAACCGCCGTTTGTCGCCGGCAGCAGCGGTATCTACCAGCTTTACCAGGTAAAGCCCGGATTTGTGCTTGCCGGCATGGACGGTGTGCAGTATACGCAGGGCGCGCTGGAGCTGATGCCGGGCGACAGGATTTTTTTATACACGGACGGCGTGACCGAGGCGACAGATGCCGGAAAGGAGCTGTATGGCATGAAGCGGCTCGAGGAGGTGCTCAACAGACATGCCGCCCTGCCGCCGGAACAGCTCCTTGCCGCGGTAAAGTCCGACATTGACTCTTTTGTGGGAGAGGCGGAGCAGTTTGACGACATCACGATGCTGGGCATGATATACAAAAAGAAAGCGGGCAGGGGAGTCAAAAAGGTCGTGCTGGATGCAAAGCTGACGGTGCTTGGGGAGGTGACGCTGTTTGTGAACCGCTTTATGGAACAGCTCGGCTGTGATGAAAGGGTAAAAGGGCAGACAGACATCGCCGTGGAAGAGATTTTTGCCAATATCTGCCATTATGCGTATCCCGGGGAAGTCGGAAAGGTTACCGTGGAGGTCAGAATGGAGGACGGACAGAGACTGGTTCTCACATTTTCTGACAGTGGTGTCAGGTATAATCCGCTGGAAAAGCCAGACCCGGACATCACGCTCGGCGCACAGGAAAGGGAAATCGGCGGACTTGGCATCTACATGGTAAAAAATATCATGGATGAAGTATCCTACCGCTATGAGGATGGCAAGAATATCCTGACAATGGTCAAATGTATATAGAAAGCGGGTGCATGGCAGCGTTTAAAGGCTGCCTGCACCCGCTTTATCAGTTATGCGTCTGATTGTATTTTTGCAGGAGCATGTCATCCATAAGCCTGCTGTAATATGCGCCCTCGGCGTTTTTGTACATTTTGAAATGCCTGCCCGCGCCGTCGGCAGTCCACTTTGTCGCGCCGGTATCGCTGACATACTGCGTGCCCTGTTCCAGTTCCAGAAACGCCTGTCCCATAGTTTTGTTCATGTCCTGCACGGCGCACCAGACGGAAAAGACGTCCCACGCGACAACGCCGCTTTCCTGCCTGTTTGCCTTCAGTGCCCTTGTCACGATGTCCTGTCCCCGTGAATCCTTTGTGCGGTAAAACTGTCCGCAGTAGGTATCGTCACTCAGGTCAGTCTGCAAAAAGACGATTCTCGCCGGAAAGTCACGGACAACCTCCCTGGCTGCCGCAACCACCTTTTCGCCAGTCCAGTAAAAATTAAAGGAGGGCTTTCCCATGCTGTTCCCGCCCACGATATAGATGGAGTCCACCTTCCGGGCAATCAGCTCCGCGCCCGTAAGCGGTGAATACTGGTCGGGGGCGCTGTGCATCAAAGCCTGTATATTCTGCAAAAACCCTAATGTAATAATATTGACCTTCGTGTCGGATTCTGTCAGAATCCGCCGGTACATCTGGACAGGCTGCTCAAAGTCATCCCTGCCCTTTGCCATGTCATACATCACATCCACATAGTCGGTGTGCACCTGTATGCCATTGCCGGAGGTGTCCATTGCAACCGGTATCATCCCATAGCCGTCCTGACTGCACAGCGCATGGACGGCAAGCGGCGAGCGAGAGTATGTCGTCGACAGGGCGATGCCCCGGATGTCGGCAAGCCCCGCATCCTGAAGGCACAGCGCAAGCCTTACGGCGACAACGTCATCCGCGTCGGAGGCGAAATCCGTGTCGATGATGATGCGCGGTATGGATTCTTTTGTGAAAATGGTAGTGTCATCTGCTGGTTCGGATGTCGTGTCACCAGCGTTTTCTTCCCGCCCGTTAAGTCTGCCTAAAAAGTCGTCAATCTGTCCTATCCATTCATCGGGGACAAACACGTCGTCTGCGGGTGATGGTATGTCCTCGGACGCATAAGAAGACTCTGCCTGCGTTTCCGTCTCGACGGCAGATGGCTTCTTTTTTAATGCTTCTTTTCTTGCGGATGGGCTGGCTTCCGAAAAAACAGAATCATCATCCGTGCGTTCAGGCGTCAGGTACCAGGCAATGCCAGCCGTGCCAATGACTATGTAGAGAAGGAGTAATATTTTTATGACAGTACTATTTTTCATGGATAAGCCTTTCGAGTTTCTTGTTCTCTTCCGTGAGTTTTTCATTTGCCTGCTGTAACCGCGCAATTGTGCGGGAAGCCTGCTCGATATAAGCCGGTTTGCCGATGTCTGTGCTGGTATGTGCCAAAACGCCCTGCGGCATGTCCGGCTGGCGGTGCAGAAGCCGCAAGATAAAAAGCAGTGTCAGGCAGCTGTTTGCGATAAAACATATAAGTGCAAAGAGAAATATGCTGTGCGCCATAAAGTAAATCGTGGCAGCATAGGACAGCAGCATAAAGATAACGAATAGTGTCATTTCAATCACCTCGGTTTTTTTGCGTTTTTTTGGATATTATATATTAATTATACCCTTTTTATGTGCATATTTGCAAGTAAATAATAAGACGAATACATAAAAAACAGTGTCTTTGACCATATTTTACGCAAAAATCAATAAAAATTTGGATATTTTACTGAAAACATTGCAATTTTTTTATAATAGGAATACAATGAATGTATTGTGGTATACAGAAGGGAGAAACAAAATGGATGGAAAAAAGGGAAGCTTAATTAGTTCGATTATGTGTCTGTGCGCCGCGGTGGCGCTTGTCGCGGCAGTGGGAATTGGAGGAAATTCGATTTTTTCGATTAAGGCGATGTCGGATTCGACATATGACACTTATGAGAGTGCGGTGGATTTAGGATACAAGACAGAAATTAAATCGCAGGTTCAGAGTACGATTTCGATTATACAGAGTGAGTATGACAAATTCCAGGCAGGCGAGAAGACGGAGGAACAGGCGCAGGAGGATGCCAAGTCGGTTATCCGGAATATGCGCTACCGCGATGACCAGAGCGGCTATTTCTGGATTGACGGTATGGATTATGTACTGGTGATGCATTCGGTCCTGACTGAGCAGGAGGGAAATAACCGCTATGACCTTACCGACCAGAATGGCGTCAAGATTACTCAGGCGGTTGTCAATGTCTGCAAAAGCGCGGACAAGGGCGGCTATAACCAGTTTTATTTCACCAAGTCAGACGGTGTCACCGTTGCGCCCAAGATTGCATATTCCGAGTTGTTTGAGCCGTGGGGATGGGCAGTCTGCACGGGCAATTACATAGATGACATGGAGGCTGAAAAGGCAGAGGTGAAGAAAGCGCTTGACGACCAGTATCGCAGTGTGATCCAGAGGACGCTGATTGTGCTTGTGGCGGCGATAGCCGTAGCGCTTGTGGGTGCGTTCTTCTTTGGCAGGCGTATCGTGGCGCCGCTAAAGAAGATTCAGGGCTTTGCGGAAAAGCTCTCAGAGGGAAACCTTTCCACGAATGTGGAGGTAAAGCAGCGCAACGAGATTGGGCAGACGGCGGATTCCCTGCGGATTGCACAGGATAATATGCGCGGGCTTTTACAGGAGATTACACATGTTTCGAATGGTGTTGGCGATGCGCTCGGAAGCTTTGACACTGCGTTTAATAATATGAAGGACTCCATCTCGCAGGTGTCAAGTGCGGTGGACATCATTGCACAGAACGTGACAAAGCAGGCAGCCTCCACGGACGAGGTGAATGACAATGTCGTGGTTATGGCAGACAAGATTAACCAGACAGGAATCGAAGTGTCCAACCTTGACCAGAACGCAGAGGAGATGAACAGAATCAGCGAACAGTCAATGAAAACACTGCGGGATCTGATCGATATTAGTAATAGTACAAGGAAAAATATTTCCGCGATGGAGACACAGACACAGAACACGAACCAGTCTGTAGAACAGATTCATATGGCTGCGAACCTGATTAATGAGATTTCCGAGCAGACAAGCCTGCTTGCCCTGAATGCGAGCATTGAGGCGGCAAGGGCAGGAGAAGCAGGAAGAGGTTTTGCGGTGGTTGCGGACGAAATCGCGAAGCTCGCAAACCAGTCAGGGGATTCCGTGGAAGAAATCAGCAAGACCGTGGAGGCATTGCAGCAAAATGCGGCAAAATCCGTTGCGGTTATGAAGGATATCAATGAGTCGGTCGACCTTCAGGTGAACTCGCTGACAGATACCCAGCATATTATAGAGAAGCTGCACGAGGAGTTAAACCATTTCTTCGTGTCCGTGCACTCGATTGATGATATGACAAAAGACATGGAAACCCAGCGGACGAATGTTACGGATACAATTTCCGTGCTCAACGGCCTGGCACAGGACAACGCATCCGTCGCCGAGGAAACGGCGGCAATGTCCTCCGAGCTTGCCAATGTGGTGAACGATTCCGGCACAGTTGTGGAGGAGCTGGAAGGAAAGGTAGACAGCTTAATCAAAGGCGTAAATAAATTTACGCTATAGTCAGATAAAAACACCCTTTAGAATATTCCTGTTAAGAATGATTCTAAGGGGTGTTTATTTTTGCAGGCTAATCTTCGTCGTTTGGAAACGGTGCAGCCACAGCCTCGGACTGCTCATCCACCGGGACCCATGCGCTGCCAAACTGGATGTCGCCGAACAATGCGGCGATTCCCGTAATCTGTTTCAGGCGCAGAATCTCGTCCCGTTCCATCCCGAGGTGCTTGGAAATCCATGCATCGGAACGTCCAAGCTCATGCAGCTCCCGGATAATGTTGCTCATCAGGTCGACATCGTGGGAGCCCCTTGCGCGGTTGTGGCGAATCGTGCTCGCCATGCGGTTCGACAAAGGCTTGTCGATGACTGCCACCGGAAGCCTGCCGCCCTCGCGCTCATAAATGTCAGGGTAGTCGAGCATGATGCGGTAGCGGTGGAAGCCGTCAACGATGATGTAGGTGTCCGTAGGGTTTTCATAATAGCACACGATAGGCATTGTATAGCCGTCCTCCTTGATGCTGTCATAGAGGAGCTTTAGTTCCGGCGGGGCAACCGCGTTCGGGTTGTATGTATTTGGTGTGATTTTTTCGACGGGAACTGATATCACCTGGTATACGGGACTTTTATATGTCATAGCGCTTCTCCTATATTCTGGTATTTTTCTTTTAACAGTTTGATGTTCTCTCTTTGCTTTTTTGTCAGGCCAAATCCCATGAAACGACAGATGTGGTCATTTTTCAGGATGCAGTAACACATGCGCTTCCAGCTTGGTATATCCTTGGAGGATTTGATATCATCCGTGTGGTCGGGCAGCTTGCCCTCAAAGACGACGCGTGAATTCTTCATGACGGTATAATTGGAAACGCCGTTGCGGCGTATGTGATAGCCGTGTTCAATCAGCTCGGTGATTGTTTTTTCTTCAAGGCCGCCGCCGACATTGTGCCAGAATTCAATGGAGGTCTGGAACTTTTTGATATAGTTGTTCCTGATACGGACAGGAAGCGTGTCGAGAAGAAACTTGGTATAGGACTCCCATGTATGGCCTTCGGGAAGTGTCAGATTGCGGTAACCGAGCGCCTTGGTCTTTCCGTAGATAGCGCCAAAATTTGCGCCCCTGACGCGGCCGACAAGCTTCGCCCATATTTCCGGGTCGATGACACGGTACAGGTTGAGGCTTTCTTTTGCATAGTCGCCAAACGGAGAAGCGACACGCATCTGATCGAGTTTTAATCCGGATTTGTAATATAAATCATACAGGCGGTTATAATCATAGGAAAAGACATAGTTGGCATGCCAGACATCGTAGATTGTCCAGTCATATATCGGTGAGGCGCACCAGACATTTTTGAACTGGCTGCTAATCCAGCAGGTGTTGTCATAGCCGTACTTGCGGTGCAGAATTCCGCTATAGCGCTGCATGGATTCGTCGGCGCGGATGCCGAGCAGGCAGACTGTCTTTTTGTTTCCGTGGGAAATGCGGTACCAGCGTCCGAACTGCTTTGCGAGATCCTCCTGGTGCATGCGGTAATGATACGTTGTAATTGGATTGTTTTTCAGATTGATGACATAGGGATGCTCCGGCATGGGGCGGATCCATGCATCTTCTTTGGTGTCATCCCAGGGATACCAGAACATTTCGTAGTTGCTGAGCGCCGTCCGCGTCGCCATGGGAAGGCATACCCAGTAAGGCTCCACATCCTTTTCAATTCTGGTGAATGTCCGCTCGACGTATTCTGTCGTCATGCTGTACTGCGCTTCAAAGTCCTGATGGAATACGCCGATTTTCTTTTTGGGATAATATTTTTTCTGAAAGTCAAGGGTCAGGTTGAGCAGCAGGCCGCTGTCCTTTCCGCCTGAAAAAGATACAAAGATGTTGTCAAACTCCTTAAAGATATAATGAAGCCTGTTTTGCAGGGCATCATATACGTTTTGTGTTGTATATTTTCGTTTCGTTGTAATCACCTTCCATTCGTCACTATCAAATTTACCATATTTTTCCAATTTTCACAAGTATTTGACAAAACAAATAATTGTTCAGGGTAATAACCGGGGCGCCGGAATGGTACTTGACATGTCTGGTTCCGTTCGGTATCCTAATGCTATATCAGCTGGAGGAAAGAAACATGTCTGAAAAAAAACTTTTTGCAAAGTATGTGTCCCAGAATATCCTTGGCATGCTGGGGATATCGGTTTATATTCTGGCAGACACCTTTTTTATATCCATGGCAGAGGGGGCGGACGGCATCACGGCACTCAACCTTGTGCTGCCCGTGTACAGCCTGATTTTTGCCATCGGCGCCATGATGGGAGTCGGTTCGGCAATCCGGTTCAAGATTCTCAGGGCGCGGAATGACAGAAGCGCCGAGACGTATTTTTCCAACGCACTGCTCTGGGCACTGGTGATTGGCGTGGTCATTGCCGGAACCGGAATCGCCGTGCCGCAAAAAATTGTGGCGCTTCTTGGCGGTGACGACAGGATTGTGGCAGTGGGAAAAGAGTATACCGGAATTTTTATGATGTTTGCGCCGTTTTTTATGTGGAACCATATCTGCAATGCCTTTGTCAGAAATGACGGTGCGCCGGCAACTGCGATGACGGCAACGCTGTGCAGCAGCCTGTTCAATATCGTGTTTGACTATGTGCTCATGTTTCCGCTGGGAATGGGAATGCGCGGGGCGGCGCTGGCGACAGCCCTGTCACCGGTGCTCGGCGTGGCAATCTGCTGCACGCATCTTTTGTCGAAAAAGAGCACTGTGACATTTCAATGGGCGCTGCCTTCCCTGAAAAAACTCCTGGCATCATGCCAGCTGGGCATCTCGGCATTTGTAGGGGAGATTTCGTCGGGCGTGACGACAGTGGTTTTTAATATGATTATCTTAAGGATTGCGGGGAATGTCGGCGTGGCGGCATACGGCGTGGTCGCCAACACGTCCCTTGTGGCGGCAGCAGTTTTTAACGGCGTGTCACAGGGCGCACAGCCGCTTCTGAGCGACTACTATGGAAAAGGCGAGCAGGCATCGCTGCGAAAAACGGTAAAGCTTGGCGTGGGGACGAGCCTTGTGCTTGCAGCGCTGGTGATTGTGGTGATGTACCTCTTTGCAGAACCTGTCACGGCAGTATTCAATAAGGAAAAAAATGCAGAACTTGCGGCATATGCGGTGACGGGATTAAAATTATATTTTATCGGTTTTGTCTTTGCCGGCTTCAACATTGTGGGAACTGGAATCCTAAGTGCGGCAGAGTCGGCGAAGTGGGCGTTTATCGCGTCCGTGTCAAGGGGATTTGTGGCAATTATCCTATGTGCGTTCGTGTTGTCGGCGCTGATGGGGATGAACGGTGTATGGCTTGCATTTCCGGCAGCCGAGTTCCTGACATCGGTTCTGGTTGTTCTGGCATTTGCAAGGACATTTGGCGGGAAAAAGGTAAAAAATAAATAACAATAAATTATTAAGGAGGATTTCAAAATGGTAGAAAAGTACGTATTTGGCAGTCCGTTTGAGACAGAGGCAGTCACTGCACAGCTGGAGGCCGCGGCGTTTGCAGGAAAGCTGGCATGCGGGGAAATATCGCTTGAAAACGGATTCTGTTACAGCTATCAGATGGATGACACAGATGTCATTTATGGTCTGGGCGAGGCGAACCGCGGCATCAACAAAAGGGGATACCGGTATGTCAGCGACTGTACGGATGACCCGCATCATACGGAGGAGAAGGTTTCCCTGTACGGTGCGCATAATTTTATTGTTATCTCCGGAAAGAAACATGTCGGGCTGTTTTTTGACTATCCTGCCAGCGTGTGCTTTGACATCGGCTATACAAGGCAGGACATGCTTACCGTGCGCTGCGGGCGGGCGGATTTGTATCTGTACGTGATTACCGGGGAGGGTGCGTATGATGTCGTAAAACAGTTCCGCAAAATAATCGGAAAAAGCTATATTGCGCCGAAATACGCGTTTGGCTATGGGCAGAGCCGCTGGGGGTATAAAACTGCCGGGGACATTGAGACCGTTGTGCGGGGGTACAGGGACAACCATGTGCCGGTTGACATGGTGTATCTGGATATCGACTATATGCAGGATTACAAGGATTTCACGGTAAATCCTGAGCGTTTTCCGGATTTTGCGCAGTTTGTGCAGAAGATGAAAGGGGAAAACATCCATCTGATTCCGATTATCGATGCGGGCGTAAAGATTGAGGATGGCTACGATATTTACGAGGAAGGGGTGGAGAACGGCTATTTCTGCAAATGTGAGGACGGTTCGGAATTTGTGGCGGCAGTGTGGCCGGGATGGACACATTTTCCGGATATGCTAAACCCCGCGGCAAGGGAATGGTTCGGCGGAAAATATGAGCGGCTCACAAGCCTTGGGATTGACGGTTTCTGGAACGACATGAATGAACCGGCAATTTTCTACTCCAGGGAGGGCATTCGGGAACTGAACCGGGAAATCGGAAAGTATGTGGAGAGCGTCAACAGGGATGGCGACATAGGGGACTGCGACCTCGTTCCGGGCGAGCTTCGCTCTATTATGGAAAAGCTGCAGAACAGTTCTGACGACTATAAACGCTTTTACCACAACGTCAATGGCAAAAAGGTGCGCCACGATTTGGTGCACAACCTGTACGGCTTCAACATGACAAGGGCGGCAGGCGAGGCGCTTGGCAAGCTTGCGCCGGACAGGAACATGCTTTTGTTTTCGCGTTCGTCCTATATTGGAATGCACCGCTACGGCGGTATCTGGACAGGGGACAACCAGTCCTGGTGGTCGCATATCCTGCTGAACCTCAAAATGATGCCGTCCCTGAATATGTGCGGATTCCTGTATACCGGGGCCGACCTTGGCGGATTTGGCTCCGACACGACGCGGGACCTGGTGCTGCGCTGGCTTGCGCTCGGCGTGTTCACGCCGCTGATGCGGAACCACACGGCACTTGGGACAAGACAGCAGGAGTGTTACCAGTTTGCTCATATTGAGGACTTCCGCCATGTGATTGGCGTGCGCTACAGGCTGATACCATATCTCTACAGTACGTACCTCAGGGCGGTGGAACAGGACGAAATGTATTTCCGCCCGCTTGGATTTGATTTCCCTGACGACAGGCGCGCCGTGGAGACGGAGGATCAGCTTTTCCTCGGAAACGAAGCGATGATTGCACCGGTTTACACGCAGAATGCAGGCGGCAGGACCGTGTACCTGCCAGAGGAGATGAAGCTGCTCAAATTTATGCCGGATGGGAGCATTTATGAGGAAGTACTGGGACAGGGTACCCACTATATCGAAGTGGCATTGAATGAAGTCCCCCTGTTTATCAGAAAAGGCAGATGCATTCCCATTGTAGACGCGGCGGAGCATGTTGGCGCGATTGATATGGGAACGCTGCGCTTTATGGGATATGAAGGCGCAGTGTATGAGATTGCCGAATAGGGGCATATTAATGGGCGGAAAACTTATTATTAAATTGATAAAAAGATATTGACAAAACAGTATTCTGTGCTATAATCTTATTATCAAGTTGATAATAACATTGAAGGCGCATACGCAGTCAGGCACCTTGTGCACGGAATTTGCAGACGTTTGCAGAAATGGAGGTTTTCTATGAGAAAAGTATTGGTTGTTGTGGATATGCAGAAAGATTTTATTGATGGGGCGTTGGGCACCGGCGAGGCAGTCGGCATCGTGGACAATGTGGCGGAGACAATCAAGTCCTTTGAGGGGGAAGTGATTTTTACAAGGGATACGCACGGTGACAATTATATGGACACACAGGAGGGCAAAAACCTGCCGGTACCGCACTGCATCAAAGGCACGGACGGCTGGCAGCTTGACAAAAAGCTGGAGGTACTGCGAACGGATGCCATGAAAGTATTTGACAAACCAACCTTCGGCTCAGTGGAGCTTGCAGAATATCTCAGGGCGGGCGGGGCACCGGAAAGCGTCACCCTCATCGGACTCTGTACTGACATCTGTGTCATTTCCAATGCGATGCTCATCAAGGCATTTATGCCGGAAACAAAAGTCATGGTGATAGAAAGGTGCTGTGCGGGCGTCACGCCGCAGAGCCACAGCAATGCCCTGGAAGCCATGAAAATGTGTCAGATTCAGGTGGTGTAATATTTTCCGCATGGAACCGGAAAGGAGTTTTCATATGATTCGGATAAACAATAAAGAAGTTGATATCGGCCATTTCCCGGACGGGACACTTTTGTTAAAAGAAAACATGACAGATGCGGACAGCGCAGAAGAAATTGAAATCAGGTGGAACTATGAAAACAACGAGGAGCTGCTTGCAGTTTATTTCCTGACAAAGCATATACAGGCGGCAGGCTTTCGCAACATTGTCCTTAACATGCCGTACATCCCCAACGCACGCCAGGACAGGGTGGGCAGCGCGGAGGACGTTTTTACGCTCAAATATTTTGCCGAGATGATAAACAGCCTGGCGTTCCGGGAGGTTCGGGTGCTCGATGCGCACTCCAATGTGAGCCTTGCCTTGATAGACCGCATAAGGCAGGACACACCGCAGAAATATATCGAAAAAGCCATCCTGGAAATTGAAAAGAGCACGGGCAGGAAGCCGCTGATGTTCTATCCGGATGAGGGCGCCGGCAAGCGTTACAGCGGCATGATTACACTGCCGTACTGCTTTGGCATCAAGAAACGTGACTGGAACACGGGAGAAATCAGGGCGCTTTCCGTCGCGGGCGAGATAGGCCTTGTCGAGGGAAGCGACGTGCTGATTGTGGATGACATTTGCTCTTACGGAGGGACGTTTATCCGCTCGGCAGAAGCGCTTGCGGCGCTCGGGGCGGAAAACATCTACCTGTTTGCAAGCCACTGCGAGGACTCTGCCCTGAAAGGAAAGCTCTGCGCGTGCAGCCACATCAAGCAGATTTATACGACAGACAGTATTTTCAGGGAAAGAGGAAACGCAAAGATAAAAGTTTTTGAATTGGAGAATGAGCGATGAAACATACAAACCCGATGCTTCTGATTGATTTTTATAAGGCGGTGCATTCTGACATGCTGCCTGACAAAATAGAGAAATCCGTATCGTATTTTACGCCGCGCATGAGCAGGGTAAAGATGTGGGATACGGTGGTGATGTTCGGCCTGCAGGCATTCATCCGGACTTACCTGGTGGAATATTTTAACAGTGAGTTTTTTGAAAAAGGGCTTGACGCGGTTGTGGGAGAATATGACAGGGTGCTTGGCGCTGCACTCGGAAGGAATGCCTACAGGACAGAAAAAATTGTAAGGCTTCACAAGCTCGGATACCTTCCGATAGAAATCAAGGCGCTCCCGGAGGGTACGAGGGTTCCGATGCATGTGCCGATGTTTGAAATCAGCAACACACATCCTGACTTTGCGTGGCTTCCACAGGCACTGGAATCACTTATCAGTGCGGAGCTGTGGCATCCGATGATTAGTGCGACAGTCGGTGCGTCCTACAGGGAAATCGTCAACCAATACTATGGAATTTCGGTGGATGATGCGATACCCAGGGCAACGGCGCTCGGTGATTTTTCCTTCCGTGGGCAGGAGTGCCTGCAGTCGGCGGTAAAGTCCAGTGCAGGCTGGTGCCTGTCCTTTCTGAATACCGCCACCGTTCCCGTGATTTCGTTTCTGGAACAGATGTACTGCTGTGACTGCACGAAAGAACCAGTCGCGCTGGGGGCTGTCAGCACGGAGCATTCCGTGATGTGCAGTAACTATGCCGTCGACGGGGACGAGATTACGCTGCTTAGGCGGCTGCTTACGGAGATTTATCCTGATACCAGTTTTTCCGCCGTGCTGGACTCCTATGACTACTGGAACATCATCGACAATGTGCTGCCGCAGCTGAAAGAGGAGATTCTGGCACATAATGGATGCATGCTGATGCGTGGTGACAGCGGGGACTGCGTGGAGGTCGTGACAAAAACCGTGTTCAGGCTGTGGGATATTTTTGGCGGAACTGTCAATTCTAAGGGATATAAGGTGCTTGACCCGCATGTGAAGGCAATCTATGGCGACAGCATTACCATACAGCGCTGTGAGGCAATTTACAGGATTCTGATTGAAAACGGATTTGCGTGCAGCAATGTGGCGCTGGGTGTCGGCAGCTTCAGCATGCAGTGCGTTGAGGAGGAAAATATACTCAAGCCTTTTACAAGGGATACCTTCAGCTCCTGCATCAAGGCGACGTACTGCGAGGTGGACGGCAGACCCATTCCCATTTTCAAGGATCCCAAGGACGGCGGCTTCAAGAAAAGCCAGCGCGGGATGTGCCGCGTGTACCGCGGTGAAAACGGCGGCATCACATTTGCCGACGGCTATACGGGCGAAACGATAGCCGGACAGGAAAATATGCTTGAAGTGGTGTTCCGGGATGGGGTACTGGTAAAGGAACAGACGCTCGCGGAAATCAGAAACAGGCTCAACGGCGGAAATTTTGGAGGAACGAATTGAGATGGAAAACGCATTAAATTTATTTCGGGCGGCAGCAGTGTCCCCGAGAGTCCACATCGGAAATGTTGCAAAGAATTGTCAGGAGATAAAAAAGGAGTACGACAGCCAGGCACAACAGACAGACCTGATTGTCATGCCGGAGCTTTCAGTGACAGGCTACACATGTGCCGATTTGTTTAACAATCGAAATCTTCTGGATATGGCATGCCGGGGACTGTACGATTTGACCATGTACACAAAAAAATACGGGGAGGGCGCTGCGGTGCTTGTCGTCGGTGTCCCGCTTGAGAAGGGCGGGGAACTGTTCAACTGCGCTGCGCTGATGCAAAATGGCAGGCTGATAGCGGTTGTGCCCAAAACATATCTTCCCAATTATGGTGAGTTTTATGAGAAAAGATGGTTCAGTGCGGGAGAGCACGATGCGGAGCCGTTTTCCGTTATCTGCGGAACAGAAACGCTTCAGACAACGTTCGGAAATAACATCATCATAGAAATCGGCGCGCAAAAAAAGGTCTGTGTCGGAGTGGAAATCTGTGAGGATGCCTGGGCACCAGTATCGCCAGGACGCCTGCTTGCACTCAGCGGAGCGGAAATCATTGTAAATCTCTCTGCGTCAAATGAAGTAATCGGCAAGGCGCAGTACCGCAAAAATATGCTGGGTGCGGCATCTGCGGGATGCATCTGCGGATATGTGTATGTCTCCGCGGGAAAGTACGAATCGACCTCCGACCTTGTATTCAGCGGACACAACCTGATGTATGAGAATGGAAAGCTGATTGGTGAAAACAAGCCTTTTGACAATAACGTGCTTGTAAAAGACTTCAATCTCACAAAAATCAGGCATGACCGCATTGCGAACAAGACCTATTCCGGATGCAAAAACAATTTTTCGCAGAGAAGCTATGTAAGGCTTTCGTGTGAAAAGCCGCTTGTGGAGAAAGCAGAACTTCTTGCCAGGCTGTCCATCACACCGTTTGTGCCATCGAGCAGCCGCAGGGAACGAAGCCTTGAAATTTTCCAGATGCAGGTTACCGCGCTTGCAAGGCGCATCGAGGCGACAAAAAGCAAATGCGTCATAGTGGGCGTTTCCGGCGGGCTTGACTCGACGCTTGCGCTTCTGGTATCCGCACAGGCGGTAAAGAATCTGGGACTTCCTTCTGCGACGGTGACTGGTATTACCATGCCGGGATTTGGAACGACAAGCCGCACAAAGAACAATTCCATGGAGCTGATGCGCTACCTTGGCTGTACGATGCGGGAAATCAGCATTGCCGAATCAGTAAGGCAGCACTTTAAGGATATCGGGCAGGATGAGAATGTGCAGGATGTCACTTATGAGAACTGTCAGGCGCGGGAGCGCACGCAGATTCTGATGGATGTGGCAAACAAGGAGGGCGGTTTTGTCGTCGGTACGGGTGACCTGTCGGAGCTGGCGCTGGGATGGTGCACGTACAACGGTGACCACATGAGTATGTATGCCGTCAATACAAGCATTCCAAAGACATTGGTGCGTACTTTGGTTGACGAAATCGGACACTATATGGATGAAAACGGATTTTCCGGAATGAAAGCAGTGATAGAGGATATCATCGACACGCCGGTAAGCCCGGAACTGCTGCCGCCCAATGCGGACGGCACGATCGCACAGAAAACAGAGGAAACCGTTGGCTCATACATTTTACACGACTTTTTCCTGTACTATACACTGCGGTACGGGATGCCGCCGGAGGAGATCTTTGCGCTCTGCCAGGAGGCAGTCCGCCGGAGCAGCGCGTACAAATTCAGCGATGAGGAAATCAGGAAGTGGCAGAACGTGTTTTACACGCGGTTTTTCAGGCAGCAGTTTAAGCGCAACTGTATGCCGGACGGTGTCAAGGTCGGTTCCGTGTCCGTCAGTCCCCGGGGGGATTTACGTCTTCCGGCAGAGATTGAACCGGAGGAGTTCATGGTATAAAAAACCGCAAGAAGGCAGTATCGAATGAAAAATACTTGGGTGGGGATATGCAATGCGACAGACAAATGAAAACCATTTAACACAGGCTTCAGAGAAACATGCAGACTGGCAGTTTCTGGAAGATTATGACATGAACCGGTATGACCGCCCGTCCATTGCGGCGGACATTGCCGTGTTTTCCATTGGCAGAAAGATGATGGCGGAGCCGGATTACCGCAGGCTCCCCGCGAAATCACTCCGGCTGCTGATGATTCGGCGCGCCAGGCAGCCTTTCTGCGGGGAATGGGCGCTGCCGGGCGGTTTTATGCACAGGGGGGAGACCATACAGGAGACAGCAAGGCGCGAGCTCAAGGAGGAGACGGGGACAGATAAGGCGTACATGGAACTCTGTGATGTTTTTAGTGACAGCGGGCGCGACCCGAGAGGATGGATTATCTCACAGTCTTTTCTGGCAGTCCTCAACGAGGACGACCTTGCAAACGGCCGTCTTGAGGCAAGCGGTGATGCCGGAGAGGCAAGGTGGTTTGATATCACGGTCGACAAGACTTCAGGAAACAGACAGGAGCGCGCGAACCAGATTACCTGTGACAACGACTACCGGCTGCTGCTGGAAAGTGACAGCATATCTGATGGTGAGCGCGCGATTCTGCTGCGTGCAGTGATACGGGAGCATATCGTATACAGCGACTACCACGAAATTGCCACTTATGAGGTTGTGGATTCCCAGGGAATTGCGTTTGACCATGCGAAGATTATTGTCAGCGTGTTCAACAGGCTCCGGCAGATGCTTGCACTTGATGTGCGGATTGCGTTTGACTTCATGCCGGCGTGTTTTACCATGACTGATTTTCAGGAGGCAGTTGAACTGATATCAGGGCAGGCGATGATTAAGGCAAATTTCAGAAGAAAGTTTTCGGAATATGTGACAGAGACGGACAGGATGATACAAAACGGGGGACACAGGCCTGCAAAGGCATTCGTCAGGAACCTTGACCGTTTTTACCAGTAAAAAGGCGCGAAAGCGTCTTTTTTCTTTATGGAAAATTGTCTTTTCAATAAAAATTTATCGAAATTCGATAAAAAGTTATTGCATTTCAATGCGGACAGTGGTACGATGGAAATATAAAATTTCCGGAAAATCAATGAGAAGGAAAAAGGATGGATAAGTATGAAAAGAGAAACCGTGATTGTTTTTACAAAATATCTGCTGGATTTCATGTTTTTTGCAGGAATCATCGTGACCCTGACACTTCCCCTTCCAGGTGTGGTGCAGAAAATAATGGATTTTTTTGATTTCCACGACTTTGAGGGGCGGTATACGGAGATTATTGTCATCTACTTTGTGCTGGGCATGCTGGCATGCCTGATACTGGGGGAGCTGCGGAAAATGTTCCGCACCGTCCTGAAGGATGACTGCTTTGTCAAGGAGAATGTTGTAAGCCTCCAGCGGATGGGGACATACAGCTTTGTTATCGCCGCGGTCTGCCTGCTGCGGACAGTGCTCTACACGACCATTGCCATGCTCGTACTCGTGCTGGTATTCATCATAGCCGGACTGTTCAGCAAAGTGCTTGCGTTTGTGTTTGACCGGGCAGTGGAGTACAAACTGGAAAATGACCTGACAATATAAAAATGACTACGGTGTATGCAGCTGGGACAAAAAGCGGCACAATTTTTGGAAAGGCAAGGTTACCATGGCAATAATTATAAATCTTGATGTAATGATGGCAAAGAGAAAGATTGGGCTGACAGAGCTTGCAAAGGATGTAGACATCACACTTGCGAATCTGTCAATACTCAAAAACAATAAGGCAAAGGCAGTCAGGCTCTCCACGCTTGACGCAATCTGCAAGGCGCTCCAATGCCAGCCTGGCGACATATTGGAGTATGTGGAGACAGAGGAACTGGAATAAATTTTTAGAAAGGAAGGATTTTCAATGGATAACAATATGACGGCGGCAGTCCCGCAGGGTCAGCAGGCTTTGGCTCCCGTACAGCCGGATTGCAGCCTGGCGGCACAGGAGGAAACACTAAGGAAAATGAAGAACAGGCAAAAACGGTTTCAGGCATTTGGCATCGGCAGTTTCCTGTATGCACTATTTTATACGTTCTGCCTGTACCACAATGCGTCAGGAATCACCTACCCTTTTTTCGCAGGCGGAACCCTCTTGTTTTTTGGCTACTTTACCAGAAGGTTAGAGAGCAGCTCCGCAGGCGGACATTTTCATAAAACCTTTCTGGTGATATCGATTGTGCTGGCAGGCGCGCTAAACTGCACGACAGATTCCGGCGTACTGATATTTTTCAATAAAATACTGATGACCGTCCTTTTGGGCATACTGATGCTGCAGTACTGGCATGATCTTACTGGCTGGAGTATTGCCGCATACTGTAAAGGCGGCATGACCATGTTTTTTGGCAGTGTCTGCAGCATGTTTTCCGCAGTGGGGGACATGACGGCGGTGTGGCGCCTGCGGCATATGGGGAAAAATCCGGAGCATGACGGCACAAACCGCAGGCGCATGCTGCTGTCCGTGGCAATCGGATTTGCCATCGCGGCGCCGGTTGCCGCGTTTATCATGATACTGCTGGCAAGCGCGGACGCAGTATTTTACAAACTGATATGTGACGTCCTGACATTTTCCTTTGATGCCAGCGTGTATGAAAGCATGGAAACAGCCATAAAGATTCTATGCAGCATTGTGTTTTCCGGCGCGGTCTGTTATGGTTTTTTTGTATATAATGCCGCCCCCGAAACAATAAAAAACAGAAATGATATGGCAGTAAGAGACACGGCGAATCTGGACACATATATTGCAGTGACCGTGAATGCTGTCATGTGTGCGATATACCTGTTGTTTTCGGGCATACAGATATTTGGACTTTTTCTCGGAAAAATGAGCCTTCCTGAGGGATATACCTATGCGTCCTATGCAAGGCATGGTTTTTTTGAACTCGTATTTGTCAGCCTGTTCAACATCATGCTCGTGTTGTTTACACTGGCGTATTTTAAAAAATCATCCGTACTAAAAGCGCTGCTGACCACAATATGCGGGTGCACATATATCATGATTCTGTCGAGTGCATACAGGATGCTGCTGTATATATCCAGTTACCAGCTTACGTTCCTGCGGCTGTTTGTCCTATGGGCACTGGTCATGATGGCACTGATTATGGCGGGTGTACTCATTTATATCCACAACATGGATTTTTCACTCTTTCGGTTCGGCATCATTGTCCTGACAGCAGGGTGGCTGTTTTTTTCGGCGGCTCACCCTGATTACTGGATTGCTACCTATAATATAAAGACGAGCACGGAGGAGCAGGGTTACGACAGTTACTACCTGCGGCGGAGGCTGTCCCTCGATGCCGTAGCCGCACTTCCCGAAGACATCCGCAATAGCAGGGACGGCATTTACTATAAAAAAGTGGAACGCTACCAGGAACAGACCAAAGGACTGCAGGGACTGCGGAAGTTTAATTTTTCAAGGGCATATGCCGCGCATAAGATTGACACTTGACAAGGAACAGGATGGAAAAAATGGTTATAAAAATAAAGACTGTCTTCGGAAGAATATGGAAGGATATCAAAAATTTCCGCGCTGCGGCCTGCTTCATCGCGGTTTATAATGTGGCTGCGAGAATGCTGTTTGACGCATTCTGTCCCCAGCTGATTCTCACAGGATTTCCGTGTGCAGGCTGCGGAATGACCCGGGCGGTGTTCTATATCCTGACAGGACGGCTTGCCAGGGGGATGCGGCTGAATCCGGCAGCGCCCGCGTGGATTGCGTTTTTGTTCTGGTTTTTCTGGAACAGATACATACGCGGCACCTGTAAAAAAAGCACGTACCTGTGGCTGGGCATCGTGTGTGCCGTCACGCTTGCAGTGTACTTGTACCGCATGATAAACTGCTTTCCGGGCGCGCCGCCGATGGTTTACCACCGGAATAATATTTTGCGCAGGCTGCTGTAATTTTTAAAAATTGTCGATATGTGTTGCACAAAGGTATTTCCTTGTGGTAAGATTAGGCGTGAGACTTATTATTTTTTCAATGAATTATCGGAGGGAGATATTGATGGACAACAATAATTTATTCAACCAGGGGAACCAGAATGGTGACCAGGGACAGTACCAACAGCAGCCATACCAGCAGCCTTATCAGCAGCAGCCGTACCAGCAGCCTTATCAGCAGCAGCAGCCATACCGGTCCGGCGACAGTGAGCTCGAGGAGCCTGTAAGCTTTGCGGACTGGATGGTGACAACACTCATTCTGTGCATTCCCTGCCTGAACATCATCATGATGTTTGTATGGGCATTCAGCTCTGGCACAAAGAAGAGCAAGTCCAATTACTTTAAGGCGATGCTCGTGTGGGCGCTGATTAGCATTGTGCTCATGATTGTGTTCATTGCTACATATGGGGCTATATTCTTTTCCGCGATGGGCGGCAGCTATTATTAAAACGCATATTGGCAAAACCTTGTTTTTGCAGCGAAAAACCGACAGGGATGCAGCCTGCCGGTTTTCCTTTTTATGCGCAGCCCCATGCACAATGTGCAAAACCATATACGAGAGTTTTGCACATGGAAGTATGTCGCTAAGGCGACGCATGGGGCGCGCGGCGAGTAGTGGAGAAAGTCATTCCCCTACTCGATTCCTTGCTCTGCTTCTGACCGTTGTGGTTCGGCTGTCCAGCGGCCGCTGGCGCCGCAGGGGAGGACAAGGCCGTTTGACGAGACCGGAAGCCCGATTTCGGAAGACCGGACATGTCCCCCATATTTTGTGACAATGGCAGTCTCAAGCATATAGGACAGGACAGCCGGCTGAAGTCCCGTTGTATAGGAATTAATCAGAAAGAAAAGCGGGTCACGGCACAGGACATTTGCCGTAAGCTCGATAAACGGAAAAACCGAGTCCTCGATTTTCCAGATTTCTCCCTTGGGGCCTCTTCCGTAGGACGGAGGATCCATAATGACTGCGTCATAAGTGTTTCCGCGCCGAATCTCACGTTCCACGAACTTTACGCAGTCGTCCACGAGCCATCGGACAGGCGCGTCGGCAAGACCGGATGCGGCGGCGTTTTCTTTTGCCCATCCGACCATGCCTTTGGAAGCATCCACATGTGTCACATGCGCACCAGCGGCAGCGGCGCTCAAGGTGGCTCCGCCCGTATAAGCAAAAAGATTTAATACCTTTATCTCTCGGGCAGGGTTTTTTTGGATTTCTTCCATTATAATAGAAGAAAACCAGTCCCAGTTGACAGCCTGCTCGGGAAAAAGACCGGTGTGCTTGAAATGAAAGGGCTTCAGATGAAATGTGAGGTTCCGGTTATTTTTGCCGTTATATGTGATGTCCCATTCCTGTGGAAGCCTGAAAAACTCCCATTCTCCGCCGCCCTTCGAGCTTCTGTGATAGTGCCCGTTTGGCTTTTTCCATGCATGGTGTGTCCTTGGCGTATTCCATATTACCTGCGGGTCTGGCCTTATCAGCATATAGTCGCCCCACCGTTCCAGCTTTTCGCCGGAGGAAGTATCCAGCACCTCATAATCCTTCCAGTTATCTGCAATCCACATAATGGTTTCATCCTTTCTATATATAAAAGTGTGTTTGAAATTTTAAAGAAGCACAACAAGTATACTATGGAACAGTGAAGGGAAACAAGATTGTTCGTAAAAAAAAACAATAAAATCACAAAAAAAGCTTGCAAAAGCGATTATGCTACGATATACTACTAATTGCTGTGACATGATAGCGATGAAACGTGAGGTTGCTGCCTGCATAGAAATGGATGCAGGGCAGGTTTTTCCGCGGAGCGAATGTCAAGTTAGGAAACTGGCGACAAGTCACTGTACAAAGTAATAAACGATGTGTGAATGCAACGGACACAGGGAAAAGAGATCCGGATGAGAGAAACAGCATGACACACACGGAGGAGTGTACAGTCACCGCTTGTCGTACTTATTCATAAAAAGTGCGAAAAGGAGGCGACTTTTTTTATGGCAAGTCAGGTAATGAGAATTACATTAAAAGCTTATGATCATCAGTTGGTTGATGCATCTGCCAAAAAAATAATCGAAACAGTAAAGAAAAACGGATCACAGGTGAGCGGACCGGTTCCCCTTCCTACCAAGAAAGAGGTAGTGACAATTCTTAGGGCGGTTCACAAGTACAAGGATTCCAGGGAGCAGTTCGAACAGAGAACGCACAAGAGACTGATCGATATCATCACACCGACACCCAAGACAGTGGATGCACTGCAGAGACTGGAGATGCCGGCTGGTGTTTATATTGATATCAAAATGAAAAACAAGTAAGCCTTCTACTAGTATGAGCGACTGGCTCGCTCCGCTGTAGAACAAATGGAGGTA
>DKUL01000086.1:110229-125623 GCA_002490665.1 Lachnospiraceae bacterium UBA7205
GCTACAAAAGTCGGAATGACTCAAATCTTCAACGAAGACGGTACGCTGATTCCTGTAACCGTACTTCAGGCTGGGCCATGTGTGGTGACACAGGTTAAGACAGTGGAAAATGATGGCTACAAGGCAGTTCAGGTCGGCTTTGTGGATAAGAAGGACAAAATTGTCAACAAGGACAAAGGCGGAAAGAAGGAAGTCATCCACAGACATGGCGTTAACAAGCCGCTCAAGGGTCACTTTGAGAAAGCTGGTGTTTCTTCCAAGAGATTTTTGAGAGAGTTCAAATTTGAAAATGCAGAGGAATATGCATTGGGAAATGAAATCAAGGCTGACATCTTCGCAGTAGGCGACAAGATTGATGCATCTGCGATTTCCAAGGGAAAAGGTTTCCAGGGTGCAATCAAGAGACATGGTCAGCACAGAGGACCGATGGCGCATGGTTCCAAGTTCCATCGTCACCAGGGTTCAAACGGCGCCTGCTCATCACCGAGCCGCGTATTTAAGGGCAAGGGCATGCCAGGACATATGGGATGCGTTAAGGTGACCGTTCAGAATCTGGAAATTGTGAGGGTGGATGCCGATAAGAATCTGCTTTTGGTTAAGGGCTCCGTACCTGGACCGAAGAAGGCATTAGTGACACTGAAGGAAACTACCAGAGTAGATGCGTAAAAGTGGTTCGCGGATGAGCGGACGAAAGGAGGACCATACAGATGGCAAAAGTATCTGTTTATAATATGGAAGGCAAGGAAGTTGAGACAATCGACTTGAGCGACGCTGTCTTTGGTGTAGAAGTAAATGAACACTTGGTACACATGGCAGTAGTTCACCAGCTTGCAAATAAGCGTCAGGGTACACAGAAGGCAAAGACGCGTTCTGAAGTATCCGGCGGTGGAAGAAAACCGTGGAGACAGAAAGGAACCGGTCATGCAAGACAGGGTTCTACAAGGGCTCCGCAGTGGACAGGCGGCGGCGTAGTGTTCGCACCGGTTCCGAGAGACTATTCCTTCAAGATGAACAAGAAGGAAAAGAGGGCAGCGCTTAAGTCTGCACTTACAAGCAGGGTTCAGGAGAACAAGCTGATTGTCATTGACGAGCTTAAGTTTGATGAGATTAAGACAAAGAACTTCAAGGCTGTTATGGATAACCTGAATGTGGCAAAGGCCTATGTGGTTCTGGATAATAATGATGAGAAAGTAGTTATGTCGGCAAGAAACCTTCCGAACGTACAGATGGCATTGACAAATACAATCAATGTATATGATGTGATGAAGGGCGGCACGGTAATCCTTACAAAGGATGCAGTAAAGACAATTGAGGAGGTGTACGCATAATGGCAGATATCAAATATTATGACGTTATCCTTAAGCCGGTCATCACTGAGAGAAGTATGGCGGGCATGGGTGAGAAGAAATATACATTCCTGGTCCACACACAGGCAAACAAGTCCCAGATTAAAGAAGCTGTCGAGAAGATGTTTGAAGGCACAAAGGTTGCAAGGGTAAACACCATGAATCTTGACGGAAAGAAAAAGAGACGCGGAATGGTATATGGCAAGACAGCCAAGACAAAGAAAGCAATCGTGCAGCTGACAGAGGACAGCAAGGATATCGAGATATTCTCTGGTCTGTAAGATGCCGGATGATATCACTACAGCGGTAGAAACTATACACAGTCAAGTGTGATAATAAAAAGTAAAGGAGAAACGAACATGGGAATTAAGAAATATAACCCATATACACCTTCAAGAAGAAACATGACCGGTTCAGATTTCTCTGAGATTACAAAGAAAACTCCTGAAAAGTCTCTTTGTGTATCAAAGAAAAAAAATGCCGGACGTAATAATCAGGGTAAGATTACTGTGAGACATCACGGTGGCGGAAACAGGCAGAAATATAGAATCATTGATTTTAAGAGAAACAAGGACGGCATCGCAGCAAAGGTTATTGGTGTTGAATATGACCCGAACAGGTCAGCAAACATCGCGCTGATTTGCTATGAGGACGGTCAGAAGGCATACATCATTGCACCGGAGGGACTGACAGACGGAATGAAAGTCATGAACGGACCTCAGGCAGAAATCAGAGTCGGCAACTGCCTGCCTCTTTCAGAAATTCCTGTTGGTACAAATGTACACAACGTTGAGCTCTATCCCGGAAAGGGCGGACAGCTCGTGCGCTCGGCAGGAAACAGCGCGCAGCTGATGGCAAAGGAGGGCAAATATGCCACATTGAGACTTCCTTCAGGTGAGATGAGAATGGTTCCCATCGTCTGTCGCGCATCTATCGGTGTGGTAGGCAACGGTGACCATAACCTTATTAAAATCGGTAAAGCAGGACGTAAGCGCCATATGGGCATCAGACCTACAGTCCGCGGTTCTGTCATGAACCCGAACGACCATCCACATGGTGGTGGTGAGGGCAAGACTGGTATCGGAAGACCAGGTCCATCAACACCTTGGGGCAAGCCGGCACTTGGTCTGAAGACCAGAAAGCGCAAGAAGGCTTCTAACAAGCTTATCGTAAGAAGAAGAGATGGCAGGGCGATTAAATAATCGCTTTGTCGTCAGACAAATGTTTTTCGATTTTAAAAACAAGGAGGAAAATTCCTCTGCCCGCTGAGGGCAGCTCGCATTTTTCTTCAAAAAACAAGGAGGAATTACCTAATGGCAAGGTCATTAAAAAAGGGTCCTTTCGCAGATTCAAGCCTTTTAAAGAAGGTTGATGCCTTGAATGCGTCAGGAAATAAATCAGTAATTAAGACATGGTCACGTCGTTCTACAATCTTCCCCTCTTTTGTAGGTCACACAATTGCAGTTCACGACGGAAGAAAACATGTGCCTGTATATGTAACAGAAGATATGGTTGGACATAAGCTTGGAGAATTCGTTGCAACCAGAACCTATAGAGGACATGGCAAGGACGAAAAGAAATCAAAGGTTAGATAATTGTTGAAAGGAGGTTCAACCATGGCTGAAAAGTATAGCAGAACAAGTTATAAGAGAAAAAGAAACGCAGAGAATAGAGAAACAAGACCATCAGCAAAGCTTTCTTATGCCAGAGTATCTGTTCAGAAAGCATGTTTCGTATTGGATGCCATCAGAGGCAAGGATGTTGAGGCAGCTTTAGGTATTCTTGCATACAGCCCGAGATATGCTTCGAGCATCATCAAAAAGCTTTTGGAGTCAGCAATTGCAAACGCTGAAAATAACAACGGTATGAACGCTGAGAACCTTTATATTGCAGAGTGTTATGCAAATAAGGGACCTACAATGAAAAGAGTGAGACCAAGGGCACAGGGCAGGGCTTATAGAATTGAGAAGAGAATGAGCCACATTACAATCGTGCTTGACGAGAGATAGGAGGAAGAAAATGGGACAGAAAGTTAATCCTCATGGACTGAGAGTCGGCGTTATTAAGGATTGGGATTCAAAATGGTATGCTGATGCAGATTTTGCTGACTATTTAGTAGAAGATTATAATATTAGAAAATTTTTAAAGAAGAAACTGTACAGTGCAGGTATTTCCAAGATTGAAATCGAGAGGGCATCTGACAGGGTAAAGGTGATTGTTTTCACGGCGAAGCCTGGTGTGGTAATCGGCAAGGGCGGCGCGGAAATCGAAGTGACCAAGAAAGAGCTTCAGAAGTTAACGGGCAAGAATGTACTTGTTGATATCAAAGAGATTAAGAGACCGGACAGGGATGCCCAGCTGGTAGCAGAGAATATTGCACAGCAGCTTGAGAACCGTGTTTCCTTCAGGCGTGCGATGAAGTCCTGCATGGGCAGAACAATGAAGGCACAGGCTCTGGGTATCAAGACAGCCGTTTCAGGACGTCTTGGCGGGGCAGATATGGCTCGTACAGAGTTTTACAGCGAGGGTACAATTCCCCTTCAGACACTTAGAGCAGATATTGATTATGGTTTCGCAGAGGCAGATACAACTTACGGCAAGCTGGGCGTAAAGGTTTGGATCTACAAGGGCGAAGTACTTCCTACAAAGGGAAATAAGGAAGGGAGCGATAAATAATGTTAATGCCAAAAAGAGTAAAGCGTCGTAAACAGTTCCGCGGTACAATGGCTGGTAAGGCAACGAGAGGCAACACAATTACTTACGGTGAGTACGGAATCGTGGCAACTGAACCATGTTGGATTAAATCAAATCAGATAGAGGCAGCCCGTATTGCCATGACACGTTACATTAAGCGTGGTGGTAAGGTATGGATTAAGATTTTCCCGGATAAGCCTGTTACAGCAAAACCTGCTGAAACACGAATGGGTTCAGGTAAGGGAACACTTGAGTACTGGGTAGCAGTAGTAAAACCTGGTCGTGTAATGTTTGAAATCAGCGGAGTCGCTGAGGATGTGGCAAAAGAAGCGTTACGTCTTGCAACACACAAGCTTCCTTGCAAGTGCAAGATCGTTTCTAAAGCAGATTTGGAAGGCGGTGCAGTAAATGAAAACTAATAAGTATGTAGAAGATTTAAGGACCAAATCAGCTGCAGAATTATCACAGGAATTAGTAGCTGCAAAGAAAGAACTTTTCAATTTGAGATTCCAGAATGCAACAAACCAGTTAGACAATACAGCAAGAATCAAAGAGGTGAGAAGAAATATCGCCAGGATTCAGACTGTTATCGCCGGGAATCTTAAAAACGTAGAGTAGGAGGAAAATGGTCGTGGAAAGAAATTTGAGAAAAACACGTACAGGCAAGGTTGTGAGCAACAAAATGCAGAAAACTATCGTAGTTGCTGTAGAAGATCATGTTAAGCATCCTCTTTACGGAAAAATCGTTAAGAGAACTTACAAGCTGAAGGCACATGATGAGAACAATGAGTGCAACATTGGCGATACCGTTAAGGTAATGGAGACAAGACCTTTGTCAAAGGATAAGAGATGGAGACTTGTTGAAATTATTGAAAGAGTAAAATAGATTTTAAAAGCAATGCAGGACATGGCTTTGGAAGGAGAATAAGCATGATACAACAGGAAAGCAGACTGAAAGTCGCTGATAATACTGGTGCAAAAGAATTGCTCTGCATCAGGGTTATGGGTGGATCTACAAGAAGATATGCAAGCATTGGTGATGTGATTGTTGCCAGCGTTAAAGATGCAACACCAGGCGGCGTTGTAAAAAAAGGCGATGTAGTAAAAGCTGTAGTTGTACGTACCGTAAAGGGCGCTCGTCGTAAGGACGGTTCTTATATTAAATTTGATGAAAATGCTGCTGTAATCATCAAGGATGACAAGACTCCGAGGGGAACACGTATTTTTGGGCCAGTGGCAAGAGAGCTTCGTGAGAAACAGTTTATGAAAATTGTTTCCTTAGCTCCTGAAGTATTATAAGGAGGTGCCAGAATGTTAAAGATAAAGAAGGGCGATACCGTTAAAGTCATCGCTGGTAAAGATAAAGATAAAGAGGGCAAGGTTTTGTCTGTTGACACAAAGAACGCCAAGGTTTTGGTAGAGGGTGTCAACATGGTTACAAAGCATGCAAAGCCTTCCGCTGCAAATCAGAATGGCGGCATTATCCAGAAAGAAGCTCCTATTGATATTTCAAACGTAATGTACCTCCATAAGGGAAAAGCGACGAGAGTCGGCTTTAAGATGGATGGGGATAAGAAAGTACGTTTCGCGAAGACAACAGGCGAAGTCATTGATTAATTAAGAAAGGAGGACTAGACTGGTGAGTAGACTGAAAAGTATATATAAAGATGAGATCGTAGATGCTTTGACAAAAAAGTTCGGATATAAAAATATCATGGAAGTTCCAAAGCTTGATAAGATTGTGGTTAACATGGGCGTCGGTGAGGCGAAGGACAACGCAAAAGCACTGGAATCAGCAGTGAAGGACATGGAGATTATCACAGGTCAGAAGGCTGTGACCACAAAGGCAAAGAAGGCGATTGCCAATTTTAAGATTCGTGAGGGCATGGCAATCGGATGCAAGGTTACCCTTCGCGGTGAGAAGATGTATGAGTTCCTTGACCGTCTTGTAAACCTTGCGCTTCCTCGTGTGCGTGACTTTAGAGGAGTAAATCCCAATGGATTTGACGGCAGGGGTAATTATGCACTTGGTATCAAAGAGCAGATTATCTTTCCGGAGATAGAGTATGACAAGGTTGACAAGGTAAGGGGTATGGATATTGTATTCGTTACAACTGCCAGGACTGACGAGGAAGCACGTGAGCTGTTAGCACAGTTCAACATGCCTTTCGCGAAATAATAAGGAGGTAAATTCTCATGGCTAAAACAGCAATGAAAATCAAACAGCAGCGCAATCCTAAGTTTTCTACACAGGAATACAGTCGTTGCAGAATCTGTGGCCGTCCACATGCATACTTAAGAAAATATGGAATTTGCAGAATCTGCTTCCGCGAGTTGGCATATAAAGGTCAGATTCCCGGTGTGAAGAAAGCAAGCTGGTAAAAAACCGAAAAGAATTTCTAAAACAGCAAAAGACGCTGTCTAAGAAATACTAATTTTCGGTTGGAAGAATGCTGGCGCATTCTTCGTGATAGATAATTAAGGAGGAAACTGAAATGACAATGAATGATCCTATTGCAGATATGCTTACAAGAATTCGTAATGCGAACACTGCAAAGCATGATACAGTAGATGTTCCTTCATCAAAGATGAAACTTGCTATAGCGCAGATTCTTTTGGATGAAGGTTATATAAGGGCTTTTGACGTTGTAGAAGATGGCGCATTCAAAACAATCCACATTACATTAAAGTATGGCGCAGATAAGAGTGAGAAGATTATCACAGGCTTAAAGAGAATTTCCAAGCCGGGTCTTCGTATTTACGCAGGTAAGGATGAGCTGCCAAAGGTTCTCGGCGGACTTGGTATTGCCATTATCTCTACCAATCAGGGTGTCATCACGGATAAAGAGGCAAGAAGGCTTCAGGTCGGCGGTGAAGTGCTGGCTTTTGTCTGGTAATTATGATTAAGACGTTTTCCGGGGGAATCAAGGATATTGCCCTGGAAAAATAAAGTTCCGTTTCAAAGGGCTGCATGCAGTTCTTTGAACTTGAAAATAGATTCAAATAAAATTAGGAGGTACGGGCATGTCACGTATAGGAAGAATGCCAATCGCGATTCCTGCAGGCGTCACTGTAGAAGTTGCAGAAAATAACAAAGTGACTGTAAAAGGTCCAAAGGGAACACTGGAAAGAGTGCTTCCGGCTGAGATGGAAATCAAAGTGGAAGGTGCAGAGGTTACTGTTACAAGACCGAACGATTTGAAGAAAATGAAATCTTTACATGGTTTGACAAGAACACTGATCAATAACATGGTTGTCGGTGTGACAAACGGGTATGAGAAGAAGCTTGAGGTAAACGGTGTAGGTTACAGGGCAGCTAAGGCTGGAAAGAAACTGACATTGTCCCTGGGATACTCTCATCCGGTTGAAATGACTGACCCGGAAGGGATTGAGACAGTGCTTGATGGTGCAAATATCATCATTGTAAAGGGTATTGATAAAGAAAAAGTTGGCCAATTCGCAGCTGAAATCAGAGACAAGAGAAGACCGGAGCCATATAAGGGCAAGGGTATCAAGTATGCTGATGAGACAATCAGACGTAAAGTTGGTAAGACTGGCAAAAAGTAAATAAGGAGGGCGTAAAAAATGGTTAGTAAGAGATCAAGAGCAGAATTGCGTGCAAAGAAGCACATGAGAATACGTAACCGTTTAAGTGGTACGACAGAAAGACCACGTCTGGCAGTATTCAGAAGCAATAATCATATGTATGCTCAAATTATTGACGATACAGTTGGAAACACATTGGTTGCAGCTTCTACTACGGAGAAAGAAGTAAAGGCTGAACTGGAGAAGACCAATGACGTTGAGGCGGCAGCATATTTAGGCAAGGTAATTGCAAAAAGGGCGTTGGATAAAGGTATCACGGAAGTGGTTTTCGACAGAGGCGGCTTTTTATACCATGGAAAAATCAAGGCTTTAGCTGAGGCAGCAAGAGAAGCTGGCTTGGTATTCTAGGAAGGGAGAAAATCACATGAAACGTACAATCATTGATGCTAGTCAGCTTGAATTAACAGATAAGGTTGTTACTATCAAGAGAGTAACCAAGACTGTTAAAGGTGGACGTAACATGCGTTTTACCGCTTTGGTAGTTGTAGGTGACGGAAACGGTCACGTAGGCGCCGGACTTGGCAAGGCCGTAGAAATTCCTGAAGCGATACGTAAGGGAAAAGAAGATGCAATCAAGAATCTTGTAAGCATTGCCATGGATGAGAACAAGTCAATTACACATGATTTTATTGGTAATTACGGTTCTTCAAGTGTTCTGTTAAAGAAAGCTCCTGAAGGTACAGGTATCATCGCTGGTGGTCCTGCGCGTGTCGTTTGTGAGCTTGCAGGTATTAAGAACATTCGTACAAAGTCTTTAGGCTCTAACAACAAGCAGAATGTAGTGCTTTCTACAATTGCGGGTCTTTCACAGTTAAAGACACCTGAGCAGGTAGCTGCAAATCGTGGAAAATCTATCGACGAGATTATGGCTTAAGGAGGTAGACGAAGATGGCAAAGACATTAAAAGTTACTTTGGTAAAATCAACAATCGGTGCAGTGCCCAAGAACAAGGCAACTGTTGAGGCGATGGGGCTGAGAAAGCTTAACAAGACAGTAGAACTTCCGGACAACGAAGCAACCAGGGGCATGATTCGCAAAGTAAATCATTTAGTAAAAGTTGAAGAAGCATAATACAAGGGAGGTGTCAGAAAATGAGTTTGGAATTATCTAATTTAAGACCTGCCGATGGCTCAAAACATAGCAATAATTTTAGAAGAGGCCGTGGACATGGTTCAGGAAACGGCAAGACAGCCGGCAAGGGTCATAAGGGACAGAAAGCTCGTTCAGGAGCTCCAAGACCAGGCTTTGAAGGTGGTCAGATGCCTTTGTACAGACGTATTCCCAAGAGAGGTTTCCATAATAGAAATACGAAGGAAATTGTTGCAATCAACCTTGAAGTTTTAGAGAGATTTGAGGATGGGGCTACAGTTTCAGTGGACACATTAATCGAGACCGGAATCGTAAAAAATCCGAAAGATGGAGTAAAGATTTTAGGCAGGGGAGAATTAACTAAGAAGCTCAATGTTCAGGTAAATGCTTTCAGCGCATCTGCAAAGGAGAAGATTGAGGCACTTGGTGGAACAGCAGAGGTGATTTAATGTTTTCTACGCTAAAGAACGCGTTTAAAATCAAGGAAATCAGAGTAAAATTATTGTTCACTTTCATGATGTTAGTGGTCATTCGTTTTGGTTCTCAGCTTCCTATTCCAGGTGTGAACAGAGATTATTTTTCATCGTGGTTTGAGGCACAGACTGGTGGTGCCTTCAGCTTCTTTGATGCATTTACAGGCGGTTCTTTTTCAAGGATGTCTGTATTTGCATTAAATATCACACCTTATATTACTTCTTCCATCATAATGCAGCTTCTTACCATTGCAATTCCGAAGCTTGAGGAAATGCAGAAGGATGGAGAAGATGGAAGGAAGAAAATAGCTTCTATTACACGTTATGTTACCGTGGCGCTTGCTCTGATTGAAAGTGCAGCTATGGCAATTGGATTTGGCAATCAGGGATTGCTTCAGAAGTATGGCCCTTTAGAAGTTATAACAGTAATTGCAGTTCTTACAGCCGGCAGTGCTTTCCTCATGTGGATTGGTGAGCGTATAACAGAGAAGGGTGTTGGAAATGGTATTTCGATCGTACTCATTATCAACATTATTTCACGGCTGCCGGATGATTTTGCAAAGCTGTACGAGCAGTTCTGCAAGGGTAAGTCCATTCCTCTTGCAGTTGTTGCAGCAGTTATCATCATTGCAATTATTTTGGCAATGACAGTATTCGTAGTTGTCTTAAATAGTGCGGTGCGTAAGATTCCTGTACAGTATGCAAAAAAAATCCAGGGAAACAAAATGGTCGGGGGTCAGATGACGTTTCTTCCATTAAAGGTGAATACAGCAGGTGTTATTCCGATTATCTTTGCATCTTCGTTAATGCAGTTTCCGATTGTTATTTCCACATTGGTTGGATATAGCGGGAACGGTATATGGAGGCAGATACTCAACGGTTTAAATCAGGACAGCTGGTGTAATCCGGATCAACTTGTCTATTCCATTGGTCTTGTTGTTTACGTCTTATTGACAGTATTTTTTGCATATTTCTATACGTCGTTGACATTCAACCCCTTGGAGATTGCAAATAATATGAAAAAACAGGGCGGGTTTATTCCGGGTATCAGACCAGGTAAGCCGACCAGTGATTATCTGAACAAAGTGCTCAATGCAATTATTTTTATCGGTGCGATAGGACTTGTCGTTGTGGCAGTTGTACCATTTTTCTTCAATGGTGTGTTTAAGGCATCTGTTTCATTTGGTGGAACAAGCTTAATCATTATTGTCAGTGTCGTGCTTGAAACGATAAAGCAGATTGAGTCCCAGATGCTGGTACGTAATTACAAAGGTTTTTTGAATGATTAATCATGGACAATCGGATAGAAGCAAAGCATCTGCTTTGCTTCTATCCGATTGGTAGTTTGAATTGAGTCTATTTTTGGCTGAAAAGATAAATTGAATTGAAACTATTTTGTAAATTAAATATTTTAAAGGAGGAACTAGGATGAAGATTATTATGTTAGGAGCACCTGGCGCAGGAAAAGGTACACAGGCGAAAATGATTGCAGAGAAGTTTGCAATTCCGCATATCTCAACGGGAGATATTTTCCGCGCAAACATTAAGAATGGCACAGAACTTGGTATGGAAGCGAAGAAATACATGGATCAGGGACTGCTGGTGCCGGATGAGCTCACAGTAAAAATACTGCTTGACAGGGTGGCACAGGACGACTGCAAGAATGGATATGTATTGGACGGATTCCCAAGGACAATTCCGCAGGCAGAGGTTCTTGACAAGGCGCTTACGGAGCTTGGGGACAAGATTGATTATGCAATCAATGTCGATGTGCCCGATGAGAATATCATTAACAGAATGTCGGGAAGGCGTGCCTGCGTGAACTGTGGCGCAACATACCATGTTGTTCATATTCCGCCTAAAAATGAGGGAATATGTGATACCTGTAATTCGGAATTAATCTTAAGGGATGACGACAAGCCGGAAACAGTTAAGAACCGTCTTGAAGTTTACCATAAGCAGACACAGCCGCTGATCGATTTTTATTCGGCAAAAGGCGTTTTAAAGTCGGTGGATGGAACGGTTGACATGAAGGATGTATTTGAGTCAATTGTAAAAATCCTGTCTTAAGTATTGAATATTGCTGCAGTGCACACCTGCAGCGCCGACAGGAATTTGAAAGCAGGTGTGCGCTGTATTCGGAGGAGTAGGAAATGGCCGTTACAATTAAGACGCATCGGGAAATTGACTTGATGCGCGAATCGTGTAAAATACTGGCTAAGGTACATGAGGAGCTAGGGCAGGCAATTAAACCTGGAATATCCACACTTTATATTGACCAGCTTGGTGAGAAGCTAATCAGGGATATGGGGTGCGTACCAAATTTTTTACATTATAACGGTTATCCGGCATCAATCTGTGTGTCGGTAAATGATGAAGTTGTTCATGGGATACCAAGGGCGGACAGGATATTGCAGGAAGGCGATATTGTCAGCCTTGACTGCGGGCTTATATATAAGGGGTATCATTCTGATGCCGCAAGGACGCATGGCGTGGGGCAGATAAGTCCGGAGGCACAAAAGCTTATTGAAGAGACAAAGAAATCATTTTATGAAGGAATAAAGTGGGCGAAAGCAGGCAACCACCTTCATGATATATCTAATTCCATAGATCGCTATATTTCGCAGTTCGGATATGGAATCGTTCATGATTTGGTAGGGCATGGAATCGGGACTTCACTTCATGAGGATCCGGAGGTGCCAAATTTCAGACAGAAAAAGAGAGGGATGAAGCTTCGTGCCGGAATGACGCTTGCGATAGAACCCATGATTAATATGGGGCACGGCGAAGTGGAATGGCTGGACGATGACTGGACAGTTGTTACAGAGGACGGTTCATTATCTGCACATTATGAGAATACAATTCTAATAACTGACGGTGAACCTGAAATTCTTACTCTTATATAGGAGAGGAAAAGAATGATTGGTTTTTTGGCATATTCATTAGCGGGACATGACAAGGGTAAAATATATCTTGTCGTAGAGGAAACACAAAATTATGTATATGTGGCAGATGGGCAGATACGGCTGATTGACACACCGAAGAAAAAAAACAAGAAGCATATACAGATAATTAAAAAAAATGACAGGTGCACAGATATCCCGTCTATGACAAATGAGAGAATAAAATATATAATTAAGCAATATTGTAGAGACATTAAGGAGGTAAAATAATGTCAAAGTCCGATGTAATAGAAATTGAAGGAACAGTAGTGGAAAAGCTTCCAAATACAATGTTTCAGGTAGAACTGGAAAATGGCCACAGGGTACTTGCGCACATCAGCGGAAAGCTAAGGCAGAATTTTATCCGTATCCTTCCTGGCGATAAAGTAACGTTAGAGTTATCACCATATGATTTGTCAAAGGGAAGAATTATATGGAGGGATAAATAAAACAAATAAAAATTTGTTGCAGGGCTTGCATTTATTTTATTTGCATGCTATAATGTAAAACGGTCTTTTTGAAAGGAGGGTTTAACATGAAGGTTAGATCATCAGTAAAACCTATTTGCGAAAAGTGCAAAGTTATCAAGAGAAAAGGAAGAATCAGAATTATCTGTGAGAATCCGAAACACAAGCAGAGACAGGGTTAATGCATCCCACAATCTGTATGTAATGTGCGGCTGAGGCATATGTCCCGAACCGTCAAAGGGAGTATGCTATAAATATATAACAGACAGTTGGTTTGTTGTGTGTTTACTTCTTGATACCGAGAAAAGTTTCGCGTGAGAAAACTTTGACAGATGTCAGAGCGGCAGAAAAACAAGACAAATCTGCCACCGGTTAGTATCGGAAAAACCGGATGGATATCCGGTCGGGTACAGAGTACCCCAATCAATTAGTTTACTATTAATATGTGATAAGACAGCGTATTGTTTTATCACAAAACAAGATGGAGGAATTTAACATGGCTCGTATTGCTGGTGTTGACTTACCAAGAGAAAAACGTGTAGAAATCGGATTGACTTACATCTACGGTATTGGCAGAGTAAGTTCAAACAAAATCCTTGAGAAGGCAGGTGTAAATCCTGATGTCCGTGTCAGGGATTTGACAGATGACGACGTTAAGAAGATTAGCGCTGTCATCGATGAAGAGTACATGGTTGAGGGTGACCTCAGGCGTGAAATTGCTTTAAATATTAAGAGACTGCAGGAGATTGGATGCTATCGTGGTATCCGTCACAGAAAGGGACTTCCTGTTCGTGGCCAGAAGACAAAGACCAATGCAAGAACAAGAAAGGGTCCTAAGCGGACAGTAGCAAACAAGAAGAAATAGTTTCAGCCTGGGCTGAATGGGTTGCAGATATGAAGTCCATGATTTTATATTTGCATGGGGAACAATAAGTTTGATTGAGAAAGTAGGTTAGTTTAAAATGGCTAAAAAGGTTGCAAAAAAAGTAACAAAAAAGCGTGTAAAGAAAAACGTTGAACGCGGACAGGCACATATCCAGTCATCTTTTAACAACACAATTGTTACATTGACTGACAATGAGGGTAACGCTCTTTCATGGGCAAGTGCAGGTGGTCTGGGATTTAGAGGTTCAAAGAAATCTACTCCGTATGCTGCTCAGATGGCAGCTGAAACAGCTACGAAAGCGGCTTTAGTACATGGCTTAAAATCTGTAGATGTTATGGTTAAAGGTCCTGGTTCAGGCAGGGAGGCTGCTATTCGTGCACTTCAGGCATGTGGTCTTGAAGTGACAAGCATCAAAGATGTGACTCCTGTTCCACATAACGGATGCCGCCCGCCCAAGCGTCGTAGAGTCTAGTGTTGGTACACTGGCGTATAGTAAAAGCACGTATGCACCAAAACCATACTGTTTTGTGTGCATAAATTTAGGAGGATAAAAAATATGGCAGTGAATAGAGTTCCTGTACTTAAAAGATGCAGATCTCTTGATTTGGATCCTGTATTCTTAGGATATGATAAAAAGTCTAAGAGAAAGTCTCCGAGAGCAGGCAAAAAGATGAGTGAGTATGGTCTGCAGCTTAGAGAGAAGCAGAAAGCAAAATTCATTTATGGTGTGCTTGAGAAGCCTTTCCGCAACTACTATGAGAAGGCAGACAGGATGAAAGGCATGACAGGTGAGAACCTGATGGTTCTTCTTGAGAGAAGACTGGACAATGTTATTTTCAGAATGGGGTTTGCCAGAACGAGAAAAGAAGCGAGACAGGTTGTTGGTCATAAGCACGTACTGGTAAATGGGAAAAGTGTAAATGTACCATCATATTTAATCAGCGCCGGCGATGTCATTGAAATCAGGGAGAAGTCCAAGGGACTGCAGAGATACAAGGATATCGCAGAGGTTACAAACGGCAGGCTCGTTCCGGAATGGATGGATGTTGATCAGGAGAACTTCAAAGGTACAATCAAAGAGATTCCTTCAAGAGAAGTAATAGATGTTCCTGTAGATGAGATGCTTATCGTCGAGTTGTATTCTAAGTAATTTGACGGCGCTGTGCTTTAGGGCATGACAGGAATGTGTTCGGGTATGTCATGAAGTGCATATAGGCAGAAAAGAAGAATTTGACAGTAGGAAGTGCACGTTTGTGTACTTTCTATTGTTGCACTTTATCATCACATTCATAAAAGGAGGGTATTTACAGTGTTGGCATTTGATTTTGACAGTCCAAATATTGAAGTGGCAGAAATCTCTGAAGACAAAAGGTATGGTAAATTTATAGTAGAGCCTTTGGAGAGAGGATACGGGATTACACTGGGTAATTCTCTTAGAAGAATTATGCTTGCTTCCTTACCCGGTGCAGCTGTAAGCCAGGTAAAAATCGATGGTGTGTTACACGAGTTCAGCTCGATCCCGGGCGTGAAGGAAGATGTGACGGAAATCATCATGAACCTGAAAAGCCTGGCAATCAAAAACAGCTGCGAAACTGATGAAGTAAAAAAGGCAATTATCGATTTCGAAGGTGAAGGTGTTGTCAGGGCGTCGGATATTCAGGTTGATCAGGACATAGAGATCATGAATCCAGATCAGGTGATCGCTACACTAAACGGCAGCAAAGACAGCAAGCTTTACATGGAAATAATCATTACAAAGGGTAGGGGCTATATCAGCGCAGATAAGAATAAGAGCGAGGATTTGCCAATCGGTGTCATAGCAGTGGATTCCATATACACTCCTGTAGAAAGAGTAAATGTTACCGTAGAAAATACCCGTGTAGGTCAGATT
>DKUL01000086.1:125910-126106 GCA_002490665.1 Lachnospiraceae bacterium UBA7205
TAAGCTGACATTAGATGTATATACGGATGCGACACTGGCGCCCGATGAGGCGGTCAGTCTGGCGGCGAAGGTGCTGAGTGAGCATCTGAAACTGTTCATCAATCTCTCTGAAAATGCGAAGAATGCAGAGGTCATGATCGAGAAAGAGGATGACGAGAAAGAGAAGGTTCTTGAGATGAACATTGACGAACTGGAG
>DKUL01000086.1:126405-126530 GCA_002490665.1 Lachnospiraceae bacterium UBA7205
GAGATGAACATTGACGAACTGGAGTTGTCAGTCCGTTCGTTCAACTGCTTAAAGAGGGCAGGTATCAATACTGTCGAGGAGTTGACAAACCGCACACCGGAGGACATGATGAAAGTCCGCAACCT
>DKUL01000086.1:126824-127026 GCA_002490665.1 Lachnospiraceae bacterium UBA7205
GGACATGATGAAAGTCCGCAACCTGGGTCGGAAGTCACTCGATGAAGTATTGGCGAAGTTAAAGGAGTTAGGCTTACAGCTTAGTCCAATTGATGAGTGAGCAGTGAGTTTTAATAAAATGCAGGGGCGGTAATGCCAAAGGGTTCGCGCCTGTGCTCAAAGATGGAAATTGTAAATCAACATTTGATAAGTAAGTCCAAAG
>DKUL01000024.1 GCA_002490665.1 Lachnospiraceae bacterium UBA7205
CAGGAAATACACACAGGCGCTGGAGCGCTACAGCGGGGAAATCGTACTTGTCGGGGTGGACTATGACAGGGATAAGACGGATAAGCCGCACAGCTGTGTGATAGAGAGGGTGGAGAAAAATAATGGGAGGAAATTAATATGTTAAGTGATGACATACGTTATCTCACAGACAGGGCGCTGTGGGAGACGGAAAACCTGATAAAGTGCATTCCTGATGATTTGTGGGAAAAGCGTTATGATGGACTACCCATGTGGAAATATATTTATCATATGCTGTATTCAATGGACCGGTGGTATATTAATCCGCGCGATGCGGCATACAAAGACCCTGATTTTCATACGGAATCATTAGCTGACTTGAATGTAGTTCCAGGGGATGAGCACATAACAAGGGAGCAGATAGAAGGGTATTTTTATCAGATAAGGGATAAAATACAAAAGTATACCACAGTACTTGGGGATGCCATGCTCGTGGAGAATCCCGAGAATTGCGAATTCAGTCGTTTTCGCTTAATTCTGGGTCAGTTCCGCCATTGGCACAGGCACATGGGAGTTGTCTATGGCTTTCTCATAGAGGATACTGGCAAATGGCCGTATGTCCTGAATATGTGCGGCAAGTATCCCGATTCACCGATGCCGAATTATTATGGAGAGTAAAACAGCACATTCATTTCTGACTTTGCAGTTGCCATAGCAGCTTGCCATTGGGAATTCAGGGACGAAAGGAGAACACGGATGAAACTGGACAGAATGATAGGAATCTTGTCTGTGCTGCTGCAAAGGGACAAGGTGACGACTCCATATCTGGCGGAAAAATTCGAGGTATCGCGCCGCACCATCATCAGGGACATCGACGCGCTGTGTATGGCAGGAATTCCGATTGTGACAGAGCAGGGGCACAATGGCGGCATTTCCATCATGGAGAATTATAAAATCGACAAAACCCTGCTGAGTACATCGGATTTGCAGGCAATTCTGGCGGGGCTTCGCAGTCTTGACAGCGTAAGCGGCACCAGCCGCTATGCGCAGCTGATGGAAAAGCTGTCTGCCGGCGCATCAAACATGCTGTCGGGTGACACCCACATACTGATAGACCTCTCGTCGCGGTATAAGGAATCCCTCACGCCTAAAATCGAGCTGATTCACAGCGCAATACGTGCCGCGCGCACCATTTCCTTTACATATTTTGCGCCAAAAGGAGAATCCAGCCGCACTATTGAGCCGTATTATCTGATATTCCAGTGGGCAGGCTGGTACGTGTGGGGCTGGTGTACCGAGCGCCGTGATTTTCGCCTTTTCAAGCTCAACAGGATGGCGGGGGTGTGTATGGGGGATTTTTTCCAGAAGCGGACGGCGCCGCCCCCGGACTTTTCACGGAGGGACGTCTTTCCCAGTCTGTATCAGGTAAAGGCAGTCATCCAGCCGCAGTTCCGGTGGCGGCTCGTGGAGGAGTTTGGACCGGAAAGCTTTGTGCAGCAGCCTGACGGGAGTCTGCTCTTCACACACGGATTCACGGACAAAATAACGATTATCTGCTGGATTACGTCCTTTGGCAAAGGGGCAGAGCTGATAGAGCCTGTGGCACTGCGGCAGGACATTTTGGATTTTGCGGCGGAAATCTGCCGGACATATGACAAAACATGACATTCAGCTGTCACGTTTGACCTGATAGAATATACCCACAGTGAATGAAATTTACTGTAGGACATTATACTGGCAGTCGAAAAGACTGACCGCTCAGTATAATGTGATACGCACAGCCGCATAAGGAAATATGCCATTCGTGGCTGCGGCTGTCGTGAGTATAATATCACCATCAAGCGAAAGGAAGGTCATGAACATGGAGTATGAAATCGTAACACTGGAAGAAAAAATCGCAGTCGGCATCGCCGCCCGGACAAACAATGCGTCACCGGATATGGGCGCGGTCATCGGGGGACTCTGGAATCGCTTTTATAAGGAAGGAATCTATGCGTCGATACCGGATAAGAAAAGCGAGAAGGCACTGGGCATTTACACGGATTACGAGGGTGACGAAAAATCGGATTACACGGTGCTGGTTGCGTATGAGACCAGCAGGGTGCCGCAGGCAGGGGAGTACACGGTCTGCAAAATCCCCGCAGGCAGATATGCAAAGTTTGTCGTCCGTGGGGATATGGTACAGGCTGTTGCGGCGGCCTGGCATGAAATATGGAAGATGGATTTGCCAAGAACATTCCAGTGTGATTTTGAGGAGTACCAGAACGACAGCATGGAGCATGCAGAAATCCATATTTATATCGGATTAAAGAATCTCCCAATATAAACTCACGACAGATGAAATCTGCACTGAGTATTGCGCCGACCGCAGCCGCAAAGCGGCATATTTCTTATCTGAAAGATTATCATATAATATTTTTCAGATTGTGTTGTGCGTATCACATTATGCTGAGCGGTCAGTCTTTTTGACCGCCAGCATAATTGAACTGGGAAAAAGAGGCGTGACAGTTCCTGCTACTGTTCACGCCTTTTCTGATTTGGTCACAATTTCGCTTATTAAAGGCGTAAACAGCAACAATTTTTCATACAAATTGATAAAGGGAACCAATTTGGCGCATAAATCCCTCTGACTATATGGGGTTCTGAACAGTAACCAGTTCCTTCTTCTAGAGCGTATGAATGAGCGTATTTGAAAAAGATTTTGATTGAGGTTGCAGTGCGTGCATGATATAATAGGAAAGATAGGAAAAGAGGAAGGAACAGACACAAATATGAATTATTACTTTATTGATTATGAAAATGTTCATGCAGACGGATTTGCCGGGATAGAGAATCTCGGGGAAAGCGATATTATCTGCGTGATGTATACAGAGCAGAGCAAGGCATTTTCGCTGGAGCTGGTGGAGAAGATTGCGCGGCAGAAGGTTAAGCTTGAGTCGTACAAGGCGGGCACGGGTGCAAAAAATTCACTGGATTTCCAGCTGGCATCCTATCTGGGGTACATGATTGCAAAGAGCGAGGGGGCAGGCGACTGTTTTTGCATTGTTTCGCGTGATACAGGCTTTAACCATCTGGTTGATTTCTGGGCAGAGCGCGGGGTAAGCGTGAGGCGGATTGCCAACTTCCTCGGCGATGACAAAGACCCTAAGGCGGCCGTTGTATCAGAGGAGCCAAAGACCAAGGCAAAAACGAAGGGCAAATCCAAGGTTTCTGACTCCAACAAAGCGACAAAGGAAGAACTGCTGCAATATCTTACGGAGGAGGAATACACAGACAAAATATTGGAAATTTTCAACAGCTACAAGACGAAGGTTGCCATCAACAACGGACTGAGCAAGGAGTTTCGGGACAGCCAGAAGAGCAGCGCCATCTACAAGAAACTGAAAACACTGCTAAAGGAAAAACAGAAAACGTAAGATATATGATAAGAACCTTTTTTATTGTTTCAATATATGATAGAATGAAAGCTGCTACTGAACAGTACAGCAGGATGTATTTATTTATGGGATACAGGGAATGCTATAAAGATTTATCGGGAGAAAGAAAATGTATGAGAATGAATTAAAAAAGTATGCAAGGGACATATTGGACTCACCGAATTTTAGAAGTACGAGAGGACATATCCAGCACGGAAATATGTCAGTCAATGAGCACTGCATTAACGTGGCTAAGACAAGCCTGTATATTAGAAATAAACTTGGGATAAGATGTAATACAAGGGATTTAGTCAGGGGGGCACTGCTCCATGACTATTTTCTGTATGACTGGCACAAGAGTGATTTGGCGGCGCCACATAAACTGCATGGATTTTTTCATCCTGCGCGCTCCTTGAAAAATGCAAGAAAGGAGTATTATCTGACACCGCGTCAGGAGGATATCATTATTAAACACATGTGGCCGCTTACCATAAAACCACCCATGTGCCGGGAGGCATGGATCGTGACAATGGCAGATAAGTATTGTTCCCTGATGGAGACACTCCATATACACAGGGGAAGGATTCACAGCAGGCAGAGATATCATACTGTGTCATACATGTAAAAGCAAAAATTGGAAAGGAAAACAAATTTTATGAGAAAGACCAAGATAATTTGTACAATTGGACCTGTTTCACAGACCGAAGAAAAGCTAAAAGAGCTGCTTTTGGCGGGAATGAACGTGGCTAGATTTAATTTTTCACATGGCGACCATGCGGAACATGAGATGAAGCTTGGCAGGGCAAGAAAGGCAGCAGAGGAGTTAGGACTGCCGCTTACCACAATGCAGGATACCAAGGGACCGGAGATAAGGCTGAGGGATTTTGAGGGCGGAAAGGCATTCCTTGAGGCAGGCGCTGTTTTTCGCCTGACGACGGACGAGATACTGGGAAATGCGCAGAGGGCTTCCATAACATATAAGAACTTAAAAAATGATGTTGAAATCGGCAAAAGCATTCTGATAGATGACGGCTTAATTGAACTTACAATCAAGGCGATAGAGGACACGGATATTGTCTGTGAAGTCATTAATGGCGGTTATGTGTCGAACCATAAGGGAATTAATGTGCCAGGAGCAGTTCTGTCCATGCCGTATATCAGTGATGTGGACAGGGACGACATACTTTTTGGCGTCAGGATGGGATATGATTACATTGCGGCATCCTTTGTCAGGTGTGCGGATGATGTGAGGGCAGTCAGGAAGATTATTGAAGACAATCATGGAAGAATGAAGATTATATCCAAAATCGAAAACATGCAGGGGATTGATAACCTTGATGAGATTTTGGAGGCGTCTGACGGCATAATGGTGGCAAGGGGCGATATGGGAGTGGAGATTCCCATGGAAGATGTGCCGATTCTCCAGAAGAAAATGATTAAGAAGGCGCTGCGGCTCGGGAAGATTGTGATTACGGCGACACAGATGCTTGAATCGATGATAAAAAATCCCAGACCGACACGGGCAGAGACAACGGATGTGGCAAATGCAATTTTTGACGGAACGTCTGCCATCATGCTTAGCGGCGAGAGCGCTGCGGGCGCTTATCCGATTGAGGCGGTTAAGACGATGGGAAGGATTGCAGAGCGGACGGAGGAAGATATCTGCTACAATTCCAGACTTAGAAAAAGAAGCCAGCTCTGGGAAGACAATGCGGATGTTACAACTGCCATTTGCCACGCATGCTGTACAACTGCCATGGATTTGGATGCAAAGGCGATTATTACGGTTACAATGTCGGGATTTACAGCCGGCATGATATCGAAGTACCAGCCGGGGTGCATGGTGATAGGATGTGCCGTGGATGAAATGGTATATCGCCAGATGGGGCTGATGTTCGGTGTCTGCCCGCTGCTGATAGAAAAAGAAGATGATACGGAAAAACTGTTTCAGGCGGCAGTGAAGGCGAGCGTTGACGCAGGACTGGTTGGCAGCGGTGACAAAGTGGTGTTAACTGCCGGGGTACCGCTTGGTGTTGCCGGAAATACAAATATGATACGTGTGGTAGAAGTCTAAACGCGTTCGTCTGCTGAGAGGGACACATGGGAACAATATTTTGCATTGTCGGGAAAAGTTCGTCGGGAAAAGATACCATATATAAGAAGCTTTTAGAGAATTCATCACTTCAGCTGCGAAGGATTGTCCCATACACGACACGTCCGATACGTGCGGGAGAATGTGAGGGCGTGGAGTACCATTTTACGACGGTGGAAGCGATGGAGCGGCTTCGGGATGAGGATAAAATTATTGAATGCCGCTCTTATGAAACCGTCTACGGCGTATGGTATTATTTCATGGCAAAGGACAGCCAGATTCAGCTGGAGCATTATGACTATATTGTGATTGGAACACTTGCGTCATACATGAAAATAAGGGACTATTTCGGAAAGGACAGGGTGGTTCCAATCTATATCGACCTGGAGGACGGTGAACGGTTAAGCCGTGCACTCCGGCGCGAGAAAAAGCAGACCCAGCCAAGATATGAGGAAATGTGCAGGCGTTACCTCGCGGATGCAAAAGATTTTTCAGTTGAAAATCTCGAGAGGGCAGGGATAACAAGGTGTTTTAATAACCACAACTTGAAAAACTGTTATGCAGAAATTTCGAAATATATTAAGGAACAGTCGCAAAATAATAAGGAGCTGTAAAGAAATAACATTGCAATATTGCGCTGAATATGTCTCCGAGTATGCAAATTACTACGTAATGGTCAAAAAACGAAGACATAGCGGGCTATGTTAAGGCTTTTTGATCTGTGCAATCGGAGACATAGGCAAGCAAGATTGTAAAGTTATTTATTGACAGATCCTAAGTAAACCGTTGGCAGAACTGTTTCGTGGGGGTATATAGATGGATTTTAAGGTGAATGAGATACAGCAGGCGGCACCCGTACAGCAGACGCAGGCCGTACAACAGACGGATGACACGTTTAAGTTTATGCTGGCAAGTAATATTGAGGAGGCAGGGCTTGCGGAGCGGCTGAACCTCATGATGGAAGAAATCGTGATGCAGGGCGATAAGATTGTGAAACGCATGGATGTGCGCGACATGAAGAGGTATCGTACACTCATCAAGGAGTTCATGAATGAGATTGTGAACCGTTCCCATAAATTTTCGCGGGAAAATTTTTTGGACAGGCGTGGACGCCACAGGGTTTATGGCATTATCAGGCTTGTGGATGAGAAGCTTGATGAACTTGCGCAGGAGCTTGTGAATGAGGAATGCGACAAGATTGCAATCCTTGCCAAGGTTGATGAGATAAGGGGACTTTTACTCGACATTTTTACATAATGACGTCGATTTCCAAAATACCTGAAAGGGACAAGTGCAGATATGGAATGCGTGACATGGAATGATGTGGTGGGACTGACCCAGCTGACGGAGAATCTTCAGAATGCCATCAGGCACAATAAAATATCGCATGCGTACCTGATACAGGGGGAAAAGCTGTCGGGAAAACGCATGGTGGCAGATATCTTTGCGAGGGCGCTTCAGTGCGAGTGTGACAGGGAAACACAACAGCAGGCGACCCTGTTTGATTTTGGGACAGGAACGGATGATGCAGGGACAGAGAAAAATGACACTGGTGTCAGAATAAAGCCCTGTAACCAGTGCAGGTCATGCAGGCAGGCAATGAGCGGAAACCATCCTGATATTATATATGTGGAGCACGACAAGCCGAACGTGATATCGGTGGACAATATCCGCCAGCAGGTGAACGGGGATATTGCCATCAAACCGTACAGCAGTGTATACAAGATATATATTATAGATGAAGCGGAAAAGATGAATGTGCAGGCGCAGAATGCACTGTTAAAAACGTTGGAGGAGCCGCCGGAGTATGCGGTTATCCTGCTGCTTGCCACGAGGGCCGAGGCAATGCTTCAGACGATTTTGAGCAGATGCGTGGTGTTAAATACAAAGCCGGTACCGGAGGACACGATAAAGAAATATTTGATGCGGAGGATTGAGATACCGGATTACCGGGCCTCCATATGTGCTTCCTTTGCGAGGGGAAACGTCGGGCGCGCGATTGAGCTTGCCTCCAACGAGGCGTTTGACCATATGAAGTCTTCTGTAATCGGCATGATGAAAAATATCAGGGATATGGAAGTCAACCAGATTGCCGCGGAAATCAAAAAAATTTCCGAGGAAAAATTTGACACGAATGATTATCTGGATTTGTGTTTTATCTGGTTTCGGGATGTGCTATTATATAAAGCGTGCGGGGCAGGAAGTGACAAACGTTTTATTATTTTTAAGGAAGAAATGTCTGACATTGCCGCTGCATCGAGGCGGTACAGCTACGAGGGAATCGAAAAAATTGTGCATGCCATAGACCGGGCAAGGAGCAGAATCAGTGCCAATGTGAATTTTGAACTTACGATGGAGCTGATGCTGCTTGATATGAAGGCGGGGTAGTATGGTAAAAACACAATGACAGAAAAGTGAGGTAGATAGATATGGTAAAAGTGATTGGTGTGAGATTTCGGACAGCGGGAAAAATTTATTTTTTTAACCCGGTTGATTTTGAGATAAAGCGTGGCGACCATGTGATTGTGGAGACTGCACGCGGCATAGAATATGGGACGGTCGTGGGGAACCCGAAGGAGATTGAGGAGGAAAAGGTCGTCCAGCCGTTAAAGCCTGTGCTCAGGATTGCGACAAAGCGTGACATGGAACAGGAGGCGGCGAACAAGCAGAAAGAAAAGGATGCCTTTAAAATCTGCCTGGAGAAAATTAAGAAGCACAACCTTGAGATGAAGCTGATTGATGCGGAATATACGTTTGACAATAATAAGGTGCTGTTTTATTTCACGGCAGATGGCAGGATTGACTTCCGGGAGCTGGTGAAGGATCTGGCATCTGTATTTAAGACAAGGATAGAGCTGCGCCAGATTGGTGTGCGCGACGAGACGAAGATACTGGGCGGCATCGGCATCTGCGGCAGGCCGCTCTGCTGTCATTCGCACTTGTCGGAGTTTGTGCCGGTTTCCATCAAGATGGCAAAGGAGCAGAATCTGTCGCTGAACCCGACAAAGATTTCGGGTGTATGCGGGCGTCTGATGTGCTGCCTGAAGCATGAGGAGGAGACCTACGAGTATCTCAACAGAAAGCTTCCGAATGTGGGCGACTTTGTCACAACGGACGATGGGCTTAAAGGGGAGGTACATAGTGTCAATGTGCTCCGCCAGCTGGTCAAGGTCATTGTCGAGGTGGACGACGAGAAGGAGATTCATGAGTACAAGGTAGAGCAGCTGCGCTTTAAGAGACGTCACAGGAGGGACAAAAATGACAGCATGAGCGATGAGGAGCTCAAGGAATTAAAGGAGCTTGAAAAACTCGAAAAGCAGGAGAAGCATGACGCGAAATCAAAGCTTGAGGATAACTGATATGGAAGTGCTGCTAAGGGAAAATGAGCGCGTGGATGATTTGCAGCGCAACGGCTACAGGATTATCCAGAGTCCTGCGAAGTTCTGCTTTGGCATGGACGCGGTGCTGCTCAGTGGCTTTGTGCGGGTAAAGCAGGATGGGGATGTCCTGGACATGGGAACAGGAACAGGTATCATACCGCTTCTGCTGGCGGCTAAGACACGTGCAGCGCATATCAGTGCCATCGAGATACAGGCGGAGAGCGCGGACATGGCAAGGCGCAGTGTACAGCTCAACAACCTCACGGATAAGATTGATATCGTGACGGGGGATATCAGAGAAGCAGACAAAATTTTCCATGCTGCTTCTTTTGACGTGGTGACCTGCAATCCGCCCTATATGATTGGAAAACATGGGATTGCCAATCCGGATGCGCCCAAGGCGATAGCGCGGCATGAGATTTTGTGTACCCTTGAGGACGTGGTCAGAAACGCCGCCAGGCTTTTAAGGACGGGCGGCAGCTTTTTTATGGTACACCGGCCGTTTCGGCTGGCTGAGATTATTACCGTGATGACCGCATATAAACTGGAACCGAAGCGCATGCAGCTGGTCTATCCCTATGTGGACAAGGAGCCGAATATGGTTCTTATCGAGGGCTGCAGGGGCGGCAGGCCGCGTATGACGGTGGAAAAGCCCTTGATTGTGTTCAAGGAACCGAATGTCTACGCGGATGAAATTTGTGATGTGTATGGATTTTAATGATTTGGTGGTGTGACGGATGACAGGAAAATTGTATTTGTGTGCGACCCCGATAGGAAACCTGGGTGACATGACGCCGCGGGTGGTGGAGACACTGCAGATGGTTGACGTGATAGCGGCAGAGGATACGAGAAACAGTATCAGGCTGCTCAATCATTTTGACATCCATACACCGATGACAAGCTATCATGAGTATAATAAGGTTGAGAAGGCTGTCACCCTGATTGGACAGATGAACCAGGGGAAAAATGTGGCACTGATAACGGACGCGGGGACGCCTGCCATCTCTGACCCGGGGGAGGTGCTTGTGCGTATGTGCCATGATGCCGGCATTGTGGTGACCTCGCTTCCGGGGGCGGCAGCGTGCATTACGGCTTTGACGTTGTCCGGACTTTCCACGAGGCGGTTTTGTTTTGAGGGCTTTTTGCCGTCTGACAAAAAGGAGAAGAAGGATATTCTGGAAGACCTCAAAAAAGAATCCCGGACGATTGTGCTATATGAGGCGCCGCACCATCTGGTGCGTACACTGGATGACCTGTATGAGGCGCTGGGCAATCGAAAGCTGACAATTTGCAGGGAGCTGACGAAAAAGTTTGAGGAGGTAACGCCTACCACGATTGAGGATGCCCGCACCATATACGGGACCGCCGAACCCCGCGGAGAATACGTGCTTGTAGTAGAAGGAAAGAGCCTTGCCGCATTTAAGAAGGAACAGGAACAGGGCTGGCAGGAGATTCCGATAGAGGAGCATATGAAACAGTATGAAACACAGGGTCTCGAGCGCAAGGAGGCAATGAAAAAGGTGGCGAAGGACAGGGGGATTTCCAGGCGTGAGGTTTATCAATATTTATTAGATTTGGAAAATATATGAAAACATATTGACAAATACTTTTAGTGATAATATACTTCTGAATAGTTGGTATTATGTCATAAAAGGAGCGTTTTTCATGGAAAGATTATTTGAAATTATTGAGGAGCAGCTGCATACGACAGGCGTGGAGCTTACAGAGGACTTGACCCTGAAGGATGATCTTGGTGCGGATTCGATTGACCTGGTCGAGCTGGTCATGGCACTTGAGGAAGAGTATGGCATTGAGGTTTCGTATGAGGAGCTGGAAAAGAAAGTCAAGACAATTGGCGACATTGTTGAATTTTTAAGAGAACAGGGAGCAGATATCTAATAGGTATCTGTTCTTTTTTTATGCACACGGGCGTCCAGATGAAAAATGTCAGCAAGCTGACGGACGCCCGGCGCGCGAGTAGTGGAGAAGGACATTCCCCTACTCGATTGCACACTGGCGTCCAAATGAACAGGGAAATGGTCGGATTTGGGAAAATGGGGGCATATCAGGGAAAACCGGCAGGGAAACTGCATGAATTTGTCGAACGATTCTGCCTGAAAACATCTTGTGGGAATCTTTGGAAATGATTATACTTATATCCAGTAAACGAAAAAATGCATATCATTTTCAGAGAGGGAGAGATGACCATGACGAAAGAAACTACAATTTTGATACTGACACTTGTCCTTATGGCTATTGGAATACTGTATCAGATAGCAATAGGCGTGATTTACCAAAGAATGATACAGCAGGCGGACACGCTTTCCGGCACGGAAAATAAACTGCTTACGCAGTGCAAGGAGCGTTTTATCAACTGCTATAAGTTAAACGGCGGTGTCGCAAACATTCCTGTGTTTGTGGACAAGTATATTAACCGTATCCGCGTGCTGGGAATGAGCATCAATTTTATGAAACATCTTTCGGGGCAGCTGATGCTGGCGGGGGTCTTTGTCGCTGGCTTCGGGGTGTTTACTGGCATTGTCGAGGGAAGCAAATTTGTTGACTTGCTGCCTTTTTATATAATCAGTCTGTTTGGCATTTACCTGTACCTGAGTGCCATGTCCATCGTGGACATGCCCAACCGCAGAAAAATGCTTAAGACCAACCTTACCGATTATCTGGAAAATACGGTTGCACAGAGGCTGGAACATGGCATTGTTGAAAAGGAGAAGCTTCTGTGGGAGCTGGCGCAGGAGAAAAGCGCCAAGGCGGAGCGGAGAAGAGAGGACACAGAACCTGTTGCCGACGACGAATCCGAGAAAAAGGTACCTCTTTTTTCACAGGAGGAGGCACATGAGCTGGAGGAACTGCTGCGCACAATCATAGGAAATAAAGCGTAATATATTTAATTTCATGCAACAATTGATTTATGTGGAAAATTTTGCTAGAATAGAAAACATAGGGCGCCTGATAAATAAATTGGCATAATTTTGTATATAACAGGGCGGGCTGGTAATGATGAAGGAATAAGTATCAATTGTTTAAAGTAAAGGAGAATGCAGATGAGTAAGGTAACGTTTGATTATTCAAAGGCGGCGCAGTTTATCAGTGAGCATGAAGTTGAATACATGAAAAAGCTGACACTTGACGCAAAGGATGTACTTGTGAACAAGACGGGGGCAGGGAATGACTTTCTGGGATGGATTGATCTGCCGGTAGACTATGATAAGGATGAGTTTGCAAGAATCAAGGAAGCGGCAAAGAAGATACAGGGCGACAGTGAGGTACTTCTCGTTATCGGTATCGGTGGTTCTTATCTGGGCGCAAGGGCGGCAATTGAGTTTCTGCGCCATGGCTTTTATAATATGGTGGACAAGAGCATCAGAAAGACGCCGGAAATTTATTTTGTGGGAAATTCAATCAGCTCAACTTATATCAGGCATTTGACGGATGTCATCGGCGACAGGGATTTTTCCATCAACATGATAAGCAAGTCCGGAACAACAACGGAGCCTGCGATTGCATTCCGTGTATTTAAGGAAATGATGGAGAAAAAGTATGGCAAGGAGGGCGCGGCAAAGAGAATTTACGCGACTACGGATAAGGCGAAGGGGTCACTCAAGAACCTTGCCACAGAGGAAGGTTATGAGACATTTGTGGTTCCCGATGACGTGGGCGGCCGTTTCTCCGTGCTGACCGCGGTTGGCCTGCTTCCAATTGCAGTGAGCGGTGCGGACATTGATAAGCTGATGGAGGGCGCGGCGAGTGGAAGAAAGCGCGCGCTGGAGCTTCCTTTTGAGGAAAATGACGCCATGAAGTATGCGGCAGTCAGAAACATCCTGCTGAGAAAGGGTAAGGCTGTCGAAATCCTCTGCAATTATGAGCCGAGTGCACATTATGTGTCTGAGTGGTGGAAACAGCTTTTCGGCGAATCCGAGGGGAAAGACCAGAAGGGACTGTTCCCGGCAAGCGTTGACCTGACGACAGACCTTCATTCCATGGGACAGTTTATTCAGGATGGCTCGCGGGTAATGTTTGAGACAGTCCTCAATATTGAGAAGGCAAGGGAGGAGATTACCATCGGTACAGAGCCAGTTGACCTTGACGGACTCAATTACCTTGCAGGAAAGACGGTGGACTTTGTCAACAAGAGCGCCATGAACGGAACAGTGCTTGCGCATACGGACGGACAGGTTCCGAACCTTATGGTCAATATGCCCGAGGTCAGCGAATTCTATCTCGGCGAGCTGTTTTATTTCTTTGAGTTTGCATGCGGCCTGAGCGGATATCTGCTTGGTGTAAACCCATTCAACCAGCCGGGCGTGGAGAGCTATAAGAAGAATATGTTTGCACTTCTTGGAAAGCCTGGATATGAGGAAGCAAGGGAAGCGCTTTTAAAAAGACTATAAAGAGATTATAGAAAACAAAAACCATACAGTCTGTTGTATGGTTTTTGTTATGCCTGTATAGTTTCGATAAAATTTGTTGCAAATACTGTAAACTTGCAGAATTTCTGCCGATATACATATATAAGAGATAATGTGCACGATTTTTCCGCACATCCTAAAGATTGGAGGGATATAGTATGACAATCGAGTTTACACGCGAAGATTTGCTCAAAAATATTTCGCAGAACGGTTATGCATATAGAAACACCCATGTGAAGAAAGTGACAGAAGTGAATGAGGATGTCGAAAAGCTTCAGGACAGCATGAGTTCCTTTAAAAAGTCTGTAAAATGGCTTAAGAAGTACTCATCGGGAGAGAGCTCAAAGACCAGGCTGGAGAAAGAACTCAAGTCGCTGTTAAAGACATATAATGAAATGAACGAGAAGGCAGACGGCATAGAAGACAAGGACTTACAAAAACAGATGTCCAAGCTTGAAAAGCTGTTTACGGATAATAGCAAGGCATTAAAAAAGATTGGCATTGATAAAACGAATGGAAAATATAAGTTAAACAGCGATACCCTGGAAGATGCGGATGAGAAAGACATCAATGCGCTGCTTGTCGGGCATGAGTCTTTTATGAGCAGCGTGGACAGGGTACTGCGTAAGGTAGAGGACAGTGCTGATGACGCACATTACAGCAGGGTGAACCGGAAGATTACCAACGTTACAAATTATGATGAGGCGTCGGTGACACTGGCTGGTTTTATGACGCTTGCGCAGCAGACGCAGTCTGTGATGAGCCAGTATAACAATGTTGTCCAGTCGGGAAACTTGTCGGCGGATGACGAGAAAAACATAAAAACTGATTTGATGTATTTTGCAGTATCGGTGTATAAAACCTACAGCGGAAAAGAGGAGACGGGAAGTCTCGAACAGCTGAACAAGCTTTGCAAGGACAATGAGGAGAAGCTCAATAAGCTTGGCATTACATTTGATGCGGATTACTCAAAATTGTCATTTGCGGCAGACACGGATTTGGAGACGGCACAGTTCAGGCAGGCTTATGATGAACTGTTCGGGGAAAATGCAGAATTCGGGAAAAAGGTTTCGGAATATGCCTTGAATGTGTTCAACGGTATCATAAAACCGGATAAAATTGGTGTGTCGATTATTGATATGTCAGTGTAAATTAAAAGGGACTGTTTTCAGTCCCTTAATAATTTTTCAGGTGATTCAGTTCTTCTGCGGCAATGGTTTTTTCAAGCCATTGGTAGCGGAACAGGGCGTAGCCGTTGTAACCTAATTGTTTTGCAGTGACATACTGGTAGGCGAGGTTCGTGTCGCTGGATGCCCATCCAAGGTCGGTTTTGGAATTGGTTCCGACCCTGTAGAGTGCAAGGCCGACGTAGATGGGAACCCCGCTTTTGTTTATTTTTATCCATGCGCTGCACCTGTCGGTAAACATTTGCTTTACACCGCTGCCTGTCATGTAGATATCTGTCCAGTATATCTGGGGCATGATGTAATCAATATATCCCGGCGCGGAGAGCCATGTGTCGATGTCCGCGCCCTGGCCGCGGGCATTGTCGGGATTTCCTGCCGGGCTGATGCCAAATGTGCAGGCAGGCTTTGCAGATTTTATGGCCTGGTACACTTGCAGGATTAGGGCATTGACATTTGCCTTTTTGGACGTAATATCTAATTGGTCTGCCATTCCCGGTACGTAGAAGTAATCGTCAAAGTGTATTCCGTCGACATCATATTTGCGAACGATTTCCCGGACGCCGTTCGTAATCAGATCCTTTGTTTCTTTCCGTGCCGGGTCAAGGGCAAGGCAGGTTTGACCGCCAGGCGCTTTGTACTCGATTGTGTAAGGGCGGAACTGCTCATAGAAGGGCGTTGCCTTGAAGCTGGCTGTCGACTTGTTGTCGCGGGAGAGGCGGTAAGGGTTAATCCACGCCTCAAACTGTAAGTTCTTCTGGTGGGCAAGGTTTACCATAATCTGCAATGGGTCATACCCGGGATGGCTTCTGTCAGTGGAAAGCGATGCGGACCACGGATAATAATCGGAGGGGTACATGGCATCCCCCATGGCGCGCACATGCACGATTACGGTGTTCATGCCGTATCTGGCAACATTATCGTACATGGAGGAAAGCTTTTGTGTAAATTCCTGCTCACTTTTATCCTGCAGGGTTTCCTCAATGTCCAGAAAGGATATCCAGCAGGCTTTTTTGTCAGCGGCATTCGGTGCGGCTTCGGCGCGGAGCGCCGTGATGGGTGGCAGGGTCAGCAGCAGCACGGCAGCCAGTAGTGCTGCCAGTATTTTTTTCCGCATTTTTTTCATAAAACATCATCTCCTTGTCTGGTAAGTGTCTGAAATTATTGTGATAAGTAATTTCTCAGTAGTTCCGAATATGTATGTTTCGGTAGTCTTTTGGGGTAACCCCATATTTTTCCTTAAAAAGGGCATAGAAATGCGTGCGGTTTGTGAATTTCAGCCTGGCAGCTATCGCACTGATGGATTCGCTGCTCTCCGTCAGGTATTGTGCCGCCTTTTTCAGGCAGAAGGTCATGCCGTAGTCATAGAGGCACATGTCGGTAAACTTGTTGACAATGCGGTTCAGGTAATCCCCGCTGTAGTGGAGCATCTGCTCCAGCTCGGTTCGTGTCATGCGTCCGTCGCTTGCCTCAAAAAGGCGGGTAATGCGTGCAAAGAGCAGAAAGTCACTATTTTTATCAAGGCGGATGCTGGTACAGTGGTAATGGTCCGGGGAGGACAGATAGGATAAAAAGGCACACAGCAGACCACGGATTTGGTACGAAGCGCCAAAGTCGGGGAATAAAAGTGTGTGCACCATGGTTTCTGCCATGGCGTGCAGGCGGGGGGCAGGCAGATGGTTCTGGTATGCCGGAATAAAGTCAAGGTAAGCCCGCTCGCCGAGATTTTTCAAATCCGCAGTGATAAAGTGGTAGAGTGCACTGTTGTATATCTCTTTTTCAATGGAAAAGAGCGCGTTCTGTGCATAGGCAAACAGTTCTGTCACGAAATCCGGTGACAGACCAATATACAAAACCCTGCACTGGGACTGATAGTGTTCCATATGGCGCAGGTTTCTGTTGATAAGACAGCAGGAGCCTGCCGAGTAAAGATAGTCTTTTCCCTCTATGCGCTGGATAATTTTTCCTTCCAATACAATCACAAATTCAAAGAAATCATGAAAGTGCGGGGCATTTTTGGTGTAGGAATAGTTCTTTTTGGACAGCGTTTCCTGGTACAGGACGGCTTTTTCAAATGACAGTGTAACAATGTTTACGTAGTCTTCTGGTCTGGAGCCGTCGCAGTATTCCAGCGTGAGCTGAAACGGCACGTTCATATGGTAAAAGCGGCTGAAATCACTTTCTCCGTTCTGTACCTTGATGGAGGAGTCGCGGCTGTCCAGGGCTTTCTGCATATCCAGTTTGGCATCTTTTTCCATATTAATCCTCCATTCTTGCCACTGCCCGTAAATTTGGGCGCAAGCACAAATTTGCCGTGTGAAAAATTTATTTTTCACACTATCCCCCATGCCGCCTTGTGCGGCTCAAAATTTCACACTATCCTCTGTTTTGTCTTCCTAAATCCTTTGTTTTTCCGCCATTTGCCTTTACCATCTGGCGCCATCCCATCTGTGCCGCCATCCTGTAGAGAAATCTTGGAAAGGCAATTGATACATACTGGTTTTCTTGTGTTCCGTGCGCGCAGATTGTGTCTGCCATCGCGCGAAGCGCTTTTTCAACCGGTGCTTTTGGACCGTGACCGTTTTCCATGGTCGGCATCTGCATAAGGGCACCACCGCCGCCGACACCAATGCCGCCGCCCCAAATCAGACCCGTTTTTGCGCACCAGTTCTGCAGGACGCATAGTGCGGGCTCTGCCTGGATACCCTCGTAAAAACCACAGTTTACAATGCCATGGACATGTATGCTGTGATTCTTCCAGTCCGCGGATTCCAGCTGCATCAGGCATGACAGCAGATGTGCCGGAATCCCATCCACATAGAGCGGGCACGCGATAACGAGAACCGCTGTGTTTTGTAGTTCCACTTTTATTTTATCGGAAATGTTTGGTTGATTGCAACTGTATTCTGCAATTTGTGGCTTTTCAGAGCCGGATGCCATGTCGGTGCCAGTGATATATTTTTGCAGGTCTGCCAGGAGGGTGCCGCTGGCGCTGCGGTTTGCTTTGGGACTCCCGTTTATCAGTGCTACTTTCATAAGGTTATGTTCTCCAGTTCTTTTGCTGTTTTGTAAAAACAGATATTTTTGATTAGTCCGTCATAATTGTCTGCGTTTGCGGCCATGATGGCGCGCGCAGTTTGTTCTTCCGCCTGCGTAATGTTGTCACCATAAAAATATGCAGACAGGGAGATGACATTCTGATATCTGCGTTTATGGTGCATTTCGCCTTTTCGGAGCACGAAGTCCGGATGGATGTAGGAGATTGCCCGGTCCTGAACCATTTTTACAAATGGGCTTACACTGCCATAACAGCACTGGCTAATCAGGATGAGCTCGGAGCATTGGCTCATCTTGGCTCCTGTGGTTTCATATCCGTCATGAATGACGCATGTTCCCGGCGTCTTGACCCAGCAACCGAAACAGCCGATGCAGTGGTGGATATTTCCGTGCGGCATGATTACCTGATAGTCGCCTTTGATGGAAAGACGCAGTGACGTGTTAAAATCTTTAATGTCTGTGATAATTAATTTCATCGTTTTATTTCCTCCATACCTTAGATTAACACAAATGTGGCTGGAAAGCATTAAGGGGAGGTTAATTTTTGATA
>DKUL01000060.1 GCA_002490665.1 Lachnospiraceae bacterium UBA7205
TTTTTATGTCAAAAAATAGCATATTTCTGATAATATTTTTTGGCAGTTCACTTTTTCGGAATAAATTTGAAATATTTTTTTAATATTAGTATTGAATTAAAACGCTTATGCATATATAATAAGCTAAGGCTGAGGTTCTATATGTTGTGATATTACCTTTGACATTCTGAACATACTACGATATATAGTTATTTTGAACAGTTTCTAACCGTTATGAAAGGAGCTTTGCCATGAAAAAATATACCAATTCAGTACTTGCACTCTTTATATGTATGCTGATTCTTACTCCATCAACAGTATATGCCGAGGAACTGGTAAATATGCCTGCGTTCTCCATCATACAGCCTATAACGGGTGCAGCACTTGCAAATGAGAATCTTACAGACAGTCTTACAGCGCGATTAAATCTATATCTTGTGGATAACTATACAAACGGAAATATCGATGAACAAAAATTTAACGAAATTGTTGCAAGCGGAATGATTTCCGAAAATGCTTTCTTTGCAAATTCTGTATTCGTGGGGGACTCCCTCACTGTCGGGTTTAAGGAATACTGCAGGACGCACGAGTCCATCGCATCCGATTCTACATACTTTCTGGCAAGGGTGAGCTGCTCTGCCAAAGCAGCCATATCAAAAAATGCCCTGACAGAGCATGCCGGCATTATGCCAATATACAACGGACAGGTTCGGTATATTGAAGATTCTATATCACAGCTTCCAAATGTCTCAAAAATGTTTATCTGCTACGGAATGAACGACCTGACAGGCAGCACGCCAAGCCAGTTTGTCTCGGACATGCAGACACTGATTGCAAGGATAACGGCTAAGACCCCCGGATTACAGGTATATGTGATATCCATCCCATGTATTACAAGCGGTGTCAGCACCGGATATCTGAGCAATGAATCCATTCAGACCGCCAATGTCCTTCTACAGGATGTCTGTATGCAGAATGGCTGGGGATTTATCAATATCTCCGAACACCTGATGGGACCAAACAACGCGATTTGCCCGGAATACAGCTCTGACAGCTATGTGCATGAAAACAGCCGTGCATACAAGATTTGGAACAATGTTTTAAAGGACTATGCATTCATGGAAATAACAAAATAAAGCATTAAAAAAATGGATGTGTAATACATCCATTTTTTATGCACACGAGCAGTGGAAAAGGTCGTTTCCCTACTCGATTGCCTATTGTCGGAAATACGTTCCCTACATATTGGTGAAATTCATGAAGCTGTCCTCTCCGCCGGGTTCCGAACCAGATACCTTCACCGCCACGAATTTCCGCCCCTTTGCAACCGCCTCATCAAGCCTGCTTTTTCCGGCGCTTAATGTAAAGGTTCCCTCTTTCTCAACAACGGATACGGCATCCGCATCCGGCACATCCTCCTCAGGCACGATGACGGACGAGGGATTCAGTTCCATCATTTTCTCAAATGCCCCGCTTTGATACGCTGCCATTTTATCCAGTATCTCCTGCACAATCTCATCCGGCGACGCATTTGTGCTCTCTATGACGAGATTGTAATTGCTCATGTCATAGTAATCAATGCCGTACACTTCCTTATAGCGAACCGTCTCTAACTTCTGCCTGTTGATAAGAGCCTTTCTGCATGCATCCTGCGACTCATATGACTCCGAGTTTGCCCGCAGGCTGTCATGGAACACCCTGCGGCTTGCCTCATCAATATCCGTAATGATAAAAATCTTGAAACTTTTGGATGCAAAATGCCACGCAAGGCGCGAGTCGAACACTACATTGTCGCGCTCCTCGCTGATTCGCGTTGTCGTGTCATCAATCATTTTGTCCACGGAATGGTCGCCGCGGCTCGCCGCCTCGTTTACCTGCTTGTTAAACGCCTCCACGGACATGCCTTTTTCCATGGCGAGCTGTCTGAATATATTTCCTGTCGAGGAGTATTCATACCCTTTCTCCTTCAATATTTTTGCAACACTTGATTTTCCGCTTCCAAGATTTCCCGTGATTGTAATATTCATTCCAATATCCTCTCCTTCATGTCTGAACTGTATATACTCACGACAGATGAAATCCGCCATGAGCGGTCAGTCTTTTCGACTGCCGGTATGACTGCATTCCAAAAAAATCTGTATTTATGGGTTACATCGCTTGCATGGCACATACCCCTGTGCCATGATGTCCTCCCTGCTTTCCGTCGAGTCCTTTCTGTTCACAGTTGGCAGGGAATTACAGGAAGGCCTGTGAAATTTTTTTGTCTTTATATTCAGGACATAAGTGACCTCCTTTGTATCCGAACGCTCTTCTTTCTTTTCCGGTTCTGTTACCACTGAGGCGTCCTGATTTCCGGAATTTTTATCCGGAGCCTCCCACACAGAGGCATTTCCGTTTGGCTCCCCTGCTTTCCATGTATCAGATGCCGGGACATTAAACGTAATCTTCTTCTCGTCAGAAACCGCCACAATGGTTCCTTGCTCATCCGTCCGGTATACCTCCACCCCGTTCATACGGAATGTATTCAGTGTCTCCGCATGCGGATGCCCATAAGAGTTCTCTTCCCCACAGCTAATAACTGCATAAGAGGGACTGACTGCCTTGAAAAAATCCTGTGAAGTGGAAGTCCGGCTTCCATGGTGCCCCGCCTTATATACGTCTGCCGAAATGTCAATGCCATTTGCCAGTATGTCCTTTTCCGCAGCTTCTTCCGCATCACCTGTAAACAGGAACCTGTTCTTACCATGTTCAACCGTCAGTGCCACTGAGGCGTCATTGGGGTTATCATAACTGCCATTTGGAGCCAGAATCGTTATCTTTGCCGACCCGAGGGAATATTGTGTCCCGACCTTCGGCGTAGTATATTTCAGGTGTTTATTGTCAAGCGCCTGAATCATTTTCTGGTATGTCTTATTGTCTTTCTCAAAATTTGACAAAAACACCTTGTCAATATCAAACTTTGTGACAATAACCGGGGCGCCGCCTATATGGTCAGCGTCAGGATGTGTAAAAATAAGGTAATCCAGTTTCTTGATTTTTTGTTTTTTCAGGTAATTTTGGATTGCAGTACCTTTGGTATAATCACCGGCATCAATCAGCATGGAATGTCCGTCACACACAATCAGCGTGGCATCACCCTGACCGACATCCATGAAGTGCACCTCCATACTGCCTGCTTTCACATTTTCTGATTTAACGGCGCCTGCCCTGCCGTCCGCCGCCTGGGACATCAGGGAATCAGCCCCGAAGCCTCCGATTATGATTGCCGCCGCCAGCATCAGGTTCAACAGCTGTCTGCATATTTTCCTCATGGCACTTATCCCTCCTCTACACGAATATTTTTGTCGTTTAGGCACTGTAAAAAACATGACATTTTACCGTCCTTTACTATATCTTACACAAAAAAACATCAAAATACAAACATTTTCGTCCTGTTCCCATTACTTTTTTCGCAAGTCACATTTCGCAAGTCACCTAAAAATTTTACTTGACTATTTTCCAGCTTTCTGATATTATAAATTAACCTTGATTAATCAAGGGGTAGTAAAGGTTTCGACAGGGAATCTGAAGATGGAGAAGCAGGTCGCAGGCATGCGTTAATTCCAAAATTAAAATTAAACGCTGAAGATAATTTAGCATACGCAGCCTAATGGCTGCTGTCTGACCCAGTGCACCTACACATTGGGAGCCAGGCATCATTGATGTAGGAAACGACACATATTAAGCTTTGCGTATGTGGGCGTATTATGAAGCTACTGACCGTTTAGGGGCGTTGATTCGCCTAGGCGGAAGGGAACCGGGCTTGTCCCGAAACAATCAACTAAGCCTGTAGAAGTACATGGGATGGTTTTTTGGACACGGGTTCGACTCCCGTCTACTCCACTTAAAACTCGCAAAAAGCGTTGGTTGATTCCGCTTTTGGGAGTTTTTCTTTTGTTTTGCTCATGCCCTAGAGCATGTATGAAAAATACTCTGGAACCAGGCAATATTCCAAAAAGAAAGGACACTATATATGAATGGTCAGGAAAAAAATTACGATGCAATAAAAAATCACTTTTATGGCACACTTGGTTTTATCCAGCTGCTTGACATGCGGATTACAGAACTATCGGAAGGCTACTGCAAGGGAGAAATGCCCTTGAGACCTGAAATCCTGAATCCCCTTGGCAACGTACATGGCGGGTGCACCTTTGCCCTTGCTGACACAATCGGCGGAAGCGCTGCCCTGACACACGGAAACAGTGTCGTGACTGTCGACAGCAGCATTCATTATCTCTCACCTGCATGCAACACGGAGAAGCTGGTCGCGGAGGCAAAGGAAATCAAATACGGCTCCACAATTGCAGTCTACGAGGTAAATGTCTACAAGGCGGACGGTACAATGGTCGCCACCTCCATCCAGTCCTACTTCGTATTCTCAGATAAAAATAAAAAAAGAATCGAGCAGAAAAAAAGTTAACCGGATGGGGCTTCCCCATCCGGCTGCTTTTACTTGTTATATAAATCCCTCTTATCTATCACGCGGACTGCCTTGCCCTCGCTTCTTGTAATCGTCTTTGGCTCTATAATCTTTACATCCACCTTGATGCCAAGCATGGACTTCAATCCTGCCACAATGGATTTTTCCCGCTCCGCAGTGTTAAAACCAGCATCTGCTGCCATTTCCGGTGTCTTTTCCACCTGCACTTCGATGGTGTCATTGTTTCCGATACGGTCTACGAAAATCTGGTAATTCGCCTCATAACCCTTGTTCAGCAAGACCGCCTCTATCTGTGACGGCCATACGTTGACGCCCTTTACTACCATCATGTCATCACTCCTGCCCATCGGCTTATGCATGCGGATATGGGTGCGTCCGCATGAACATTTCTTTCTGGTCAGGTAGCAGAGATCGCGCGTGCGGTAGCGCAAAAGCGGGAATGCCTTTTTGGTGATACATGTAAATACAAGCTCTCCAATCTCCCCCTCTGGAAGCACTTCACCTGTGTCAGGATTGATGATTTCCGGAATAAAATGATCCTCCTGGATATGCATTCCCTGCTGCTCCTCACACTCGAAGGAAACACCCGGGCCTGAAATTTCCGTAAGCCCATAAATATCATATGCCTTAATGCCCAATGACTTTTCAATGTTCTTCCTCATTTCCTCTGTCCACGGTTCTGCCCCAAATATCCCTGCCTTCAGCTTAATCTGATCCCGAAGTCCCCTCTCATTGATTGTCTCGCCAAGATTTGCCGCGTATGACGGCGTACAGCAGAGGATGGTGGAACCAAGGTCTGTCATAAACTGAAGCTGCCGCTCCGTGTTTCCGGAAGACATAGGGAGTGTCAGGCATCCTACCTTGTGCGAACCACCATTCAGCCCCGGTCCCCCTGTAAAAAGTCCGTAACCATAACAGACATGGCACACGTCATCCTTCGTGCCGCCTGCCGCCACAATTGCCCTTGCACAGCACTCCTCCCACACGTCAATGTCCTCCTGGGTATAAAACGACACGACACGGCGCCCCGTGGTACCGCTTGTCGACTGAATCCGCACACATTCGGACAACGGAACGCCCAGCAGCCCATATGGGTACTGGTCCCTCAAATCATTCTTATCAATAAATGGGAGCTTATGTAAGTCTTCTATGCCTTTCACATCCTCCGGCTTTACTCCCAGCTCATCCATTTTGTCATGGTAAAATTTTACGTTTTCATATACATATTTTACCTGTTCTGTCAATCGTTCGCTTTGCAAAGCCTGTATCTGCTCTACTGGCATTGTTTCAATTTCTGGTTGATAATAGTTTGCCATTTGAAATTCTCCTTCGCTTTAATCTTTTAAAGTTATACACTTATAAAGTGTACCATACTTTTCAGAAATTGTTAACTCTTATATCCAATTTTTCGTCTTATTTTCTATAATTTTGATAGTACCTCCCTATTAAAATGCAGTTTATACTAATGATATAACAAAAATTTATCAAAGGAGTCAAAACCATATGAAATACACGAACCCCATCCTTCCCGGATTCCATCCTGACCCAAGCATTTGCAGAGTCGGACGCGACTTTTATCTGGTAACCAGCAGCTTTGAATATTTTCCCGGACTTCCCCTTTACCATAGCACAGACCTTGTCCACTGGGAACAAATCAACCATATCCTCAGCAGGGACAGTCAGTTTATTTTATCGACAGAAGCTCCAAACTGCCTTGGAATTTATGCGCCAACCATCCGCTACCACGATGGAATCTACTTTTGTATCGTCACAAATGTAGGCGGTCCGGCAGGCGGCAATTTCTTTGTGTACACCGCAGATCCCTACGGAGAATGGTCTGAACCAGTACACCTTCCGTTCGGCGGAATTGACCCATCCCTCTTTTTTGATGATGACGGAAAAGTATATTACTGTGGCACAGATACTGGTATCTTTGTGTCAGAACTGACGCTTACAAAATCAGTATCCCCTGCCGGAAATATATTGATTACATGTGACAAAACCGGTGAAAAAATATATTCATGGAATGGTTCCGGCGGAAACAATCCCGAAGGACCGCATCTGTATAAAATAAACGGAATGTACTATCTTATGATAGCTGAGGGCGGCACGGAATACTGCCATATGGTAACCATCGCAAGGAGCACATCCATATATGGTCCCTATGAAAGCTGCCCGCAGAACCCGATTCTGACCAACCGCAGCACAGAACTCCCAATTAAGGCAGCAGGGCACGCCGACATGGTTGCCGACCAAAACGGAAACTGGTGGGCAGTATGTCTTGGAATCAGACCGCTGGGATACCCTTTCCGGCACAATCTCGGGCGCGAAACCATGCTGGTTCCCATCGTCTGGAAAAATAGCTGGCCCATATTTGGATGGAACGAGGATGGGCATGTTGACCCTGAAATCAATACCTCACTGCTCCCCTGTTCCGAAGCAGCTTTTGACATGCCATTCCAAAGCAGCTTTTACATTCCCGGGCAAAGCATGACAGATGAATTCAATACTGCTTCCATGCATCCTTCATGGAACACGATTTACAACCCAGACCACAGTCTGTATGAATTTACCCCCGATGGGCTGATTCTGCACGGTAACCAGTATGGTCTGTCTGACAACATGCCCAAATCCCTCCTGTGCAGGCGCCAGGAACACTTTGACTTCACTGCGCAGCTGACTTTGCACATGGAAGAAATTCCGGAAGGCGGTGAAGCGGGTCTCTCCATATACATGAATAACCGCCATCATTACGAAACTGCCATGACCATGAAAAACCAAAAACGCTGCCTTATCATCCGGCGCCAAATCGGAAAGCTGACCGCCATCGAACACATCATTGAATATGACGGGGATGCAGTTATTCTACAGCTTACAGGCTCACGCGAAGAATACCGCTTCCATTTCCTGACTGCTGAGAATGCGCCGGCTGTATTTATCGGTTCCGGCGAGACACAGTATCTGACTACCGAAGCGGGCGGCTGTTTCACCGGAAATTATATTGCAATTTATGCGGCAAATGCAAATGCTGTTTGCAAAAAGTTTGTCTATGCGGTAAAATAAAAATATGTCATATCTTTTCCAAATCGGAAACACTGTGAAACAATATATCCATGAAAAAATATTACAGGAGGGCATTTATGAAACCAAAGGTTTATTTTTCTAAAACAATTACACCGGAAAAAGTACTAGACTTATACAAATTAATCGACAAACAGCTTGGAGGCAGGATAGCCATTAAACTGCATTCCGGTGAGGTCGGAAACCAGAACTTCCTAAAGCCTGACTTCTGGAAACCTGTCATTGACTACGTGGGCGGAACCGTTGTCGAGTGCAATACTGCCTATGACGGAGGACGCAACACAACAGAAAAGCATATGAAAACCCTGCGTGAACACGGATGGAGCAAATATTTTGAAGTTGACCTGATGGATGCCGACGGTCCGGATCTCGAGCTTCCGATTCCAAATGGGCACAAAATCAAGAAGAATTTTGTGGGTAAAACACTCGCCAATTACGACTCCATGCTGGTGCTCTCTCACTTTAAGGGGCATCCGATGGGCGGATACGGCGGGGCTCTCAAGCAGCTCTCCATCGGAATCGCATCATCCATGGGCAAGGCATACATCCACGGTGTCGGCGACGTTGACAATTTCTGGGGTTCCGACCATGATTCCTTCCTCGAGTCCATGGCAGATGCCGCATCAAGTGTCATCGAGTACCTAAAGGGAAACATTATCTATATCAACGTCATGAAAAACATGTCTGTTGACTGTGACTGCTGTGCCGTGGCGGAAGACCCATGCATGGCTGATATCGGCATACTGGCATCACTTGACCCGGTTGCCATTGACCAGGCATGCCTTGACCTCGTCTACGCCTCGGATGACCCAGGCAGGGATCATCTGCTGGAACGCATCGAATCGAAAAATGGCGTGCATACGATAGAAGCAGCTGCCGCCCTGGGGCTTGGCTCACGTGAATACGAACTCATAACAGTTGAATAACCACACTGCATGAATGGAGCATCACCGGTCAGACCAGTGATGCTCCATCATTAATTTTCCGTATACTTTTCAGGCTCGCTTACTACATTATAAACGTCAATCCGCTGGAGATCAATCTCCGGCATCCCGATAAAAAGCCCGCCATAGTCATAAGTATCTGGTATCTTTTCGATACGGACAATCTCTATAAACGCATGAATCACTTCTTTTGTCCATATGGTCAGGTACGCCTCATATACAGCACCCATGTCAAGAAGTTCATCACAGTAAAAACCGATTCCGGTCTTTGAAACATTCATGACCTCCACACCGATTTCTTCCTGGGCTCCCGAGTCAAGCCGCTTGACCAAAAGTTTCGACTTTAAATCTGTTCTCTTGCTTTTTCTTCGTTCTTCCATTCCAATCATACTCCTCTTATATCGTGCGTATTTTCCATCACTATCATAGTATTATTTATTTTGCTCTGGAAACACTTCCGCTTCTATTTCCTCGGCAAACCGTTTCATCTGGTTTGCTATTGTTGGAGCCATATCATTTTTAGAATATCTTGCAGACCAGCAATTCGATTTGAGCTGCTTATACTTGTTTTTCACATTTCTGCTAAATAATCCACAGTTCTCAATCATTTCGTCACGCTGTTTGTGGTCGCGGCTATGAAGATTTTGTTCTTTCGCCAGTTTCGCCTCGATTATATGCAATGAAATATAAAAACTTATTGTCACAATCCAATTACAATGCAGCTTGTTATTGCAATCAAACACAGAATTTAACACTTCTTTATTGTCCTGGTATTTCTTCTTATGTTCCTGAGCTGTCGGCACTTCCTTAACCTCGCTTGTATATAGTATTTACTTCATCAAACATATATTCAATGCCACTGCACGTAATGACATCAAGCACCATAAAATCACTGATTTCCACATATTTCTTCAATATTTCAAATCCAAAATCATTATACTGTAAAACATTCTCATCGATTGTGGAATCATCCATCACAATGATAAATGCCTGTTCATTATCTTTGCGGATTTCATATGCCAATACAATATCATCTTTCGACTGGCAAAATTCCACTAAATCCTCCTGCCAGTATCGAGGTTTTAATCTTGTGACCCATTTTTCAACAACATTGCTGACACTGTTTTTATTATCTCCATTTTCCCTGGTAACTTCATCCATAAGATCCAAAGAAAGCATTTTATATTCTTGCGCGCTGGCATTACTGTTCTCAATATCAGACCTTGCGTTGGAAAAACGCACCTTAACCATTGCTGTTCGAAATCTGTCGAAATTGCTACCTGATAACTCCTCGTTTTTTTTTATTACTTTCATAGCTCTTCCTCTAAATGTCCTTCAGTTTGAAAACCAATGTTTTTGCCGTATATTCTCTGATACTCCAGCCCGCAGTCTCTTAATCCCTGAGCAATCTTTTCAGCATAATTTATTGGTATTGCGTAAGCTTCACCATTATCGCCATTTTTGTCGCCATTAAAAACAAGCAAAAAAGACTTCTCGTTAAACCCCATATCTATGCTATTCACTTTTTTAATGTTTTCAAGTTCAACACTGTTCTGATTGCTCATTATTTTCTCCTGATTAACCGTACAGATTCATAAATTCTTATAATACCAAAATAACAAATTATACAAAAAAAGTCAACACTCTCAGAAATTCACAGCTACTTTTTCGTCTCTCAAGGCTTACTTGATAAACATCGCATCCCCAAACGAAAAGAAACGGTACCGCTCCTGCACGGCTGTTTTATAGGCATTGAGTACATTCTCCCGCCCCGCGAGCGCTGACACCAGCATAATCAGGGTCGATTCCGGAAGATGGAAGTTGGTTATCAGGTTGTCCAGCACCTTAAACCGGTAACCGGGGTAAATAAATATTTCCGTGTTGTCGTTTCCGGCGATAACTTTCCCCTGCTCATCCGCGGCGCTCTCTATCGTGCGGCAGCTTGTCGTCCCGACACAGACAACCCTTCCTCCCGACTGTTTTGTACTGTTTATGATATCCGCCGCCGCCTGTGTCACCTGATAAAACTCGGAGTGCATATGGTGGTTTAGGAGATTGTCTTCCTTCACCGGACGAAATGTGCCCAGTCCGACATGCAGCGTGACATATGCAATCCGGACTCCTTTTTCCTGAACCCTTTCAAGAAGCTCACTTGTAAAATGAAGCCCGGCCGTCGGTGCCGCCGCAGAGCCTTCATACTTCGCATACACTGTCTGATAACGGTTCTTATCCATAAGCTTATGTGTAATATAAGGCGGCAGCGGCATCTCCCCAAGCCTGTCGAGCACCTCCTCAAAGATTCCGTCGTACTGAAACTGTATAAGCCGGTTTCCCTCGTCTACAACACCGATAACTTTTCCAGTTAATAGCCCGTCACCAAAACGGATAACAGCGCCTTCTCTTGCCTTCTTTCCCGGCTTTACAAGCGTTTCCCATACATCACCTTCATGACGTTTGAGCAGGAGCACCTCAATTGCTGCCCCTGTCTCAGCCTTCGTCCCCATCAGCCGCGCAGGAATGACCTTTGTGTTGTTCAGCACAAGGCAGTCCCCTTCATGAAGGTAGTCCACAATGTCCGTAAATACCTTATGCTCTGTCTTCCCGGTTTCCCTGTCCAGCACCAGAAGCCTTGAAGCCGACCTGTCCGCAAGCGGATCCTGTGCAATCAGTTCCTGCGGCAGGTCAAAATAAAAATCTTTTTTTAACAGTTCCATAATTTATCCTTATCAAAAATGCAGCCTATGCGCGCAGTTCAATGCCAAGCCCCTCTAATCCGTTCAGAATCTTTTTCATGGCGCCTGACACGTCACTCTCCTCAAGCGTCCTGTCCTTTGCCCGGAACGTAATCGAGTAAGCGACAGACTTAAATCCCGCCTGAATCTGACTGCCCTCATATATGTCAAACAGGCGATACTCTTCCAGAATTTTTCCGCCGCGCTGTTCAATCACGCGCTCAATATCCCCGACCAGTATATTTTTGGGCACTACCATGCTGATATCACGTGACACGGCAGGATACTTCGCAATTCCCTCATACTTTCTGTCAAAGGAAGCAAACGGAAGTATCTCCGGCATGTCAAGCACCGCAACATAAACCTTGGTGTCTATTCCATAATTATCGCCAACCTCAGGATGCACCTCACCCAGATAACCGATAACCGTGTCTTTATACTGTATCAGTGCCTGACGTCCAGGATGAAGAAACGTTTTTTCCGCATTCGGGTCATAGGTAATCTTCTTTGTCATGCCGATGCTCTCAAGAAACTCCTCGACAACACCCTTCATGGTGAAGAAATCCCCCTCCCCATACATACCGAGTGTGAACTGCATTCTCTCATCCGGGTAATCCACCACCGGCAGGCTTTTCGGAATGTAAATATTGCCAAGCTCATACAGGCGCACATTCTTGTTTCTGCGGTTGTAATTCGTGGCAAGCGATGTCAGGATTCCGTTCAGGGAAATCGTTCTCATTATCGAGAAATCCTCCCCTAATGGATTGGAAATTGTCACAGTATTCCGAAGGGCGCTGTCTGCCGGTATCAGAAGCTTGTCAAAGACCTTTGGACTTTCAAACGAGTAGCACATGCCCTGTGAAAAACCACAGTACTCGGCAATGTCCCTTGCCTTCTCCTCAATTCTCAGCTTGAATGGAAGCTTGCCTGTCGTCGCCTCACCGCTTGGAAGCGTCGTGGGGATTTTGTCATATCCGTAAAATCTTGCAACTTCCTCGGCGATATCCGCAAAACATCCAATATCCTGCCGGAATGAAGGCGCCGTAATCATGCCGGTCTGCTCATTATAGGCAAGCTCCAGCCTGCCGAATATCTCAAGCATTTCGTCTTTTGCAATGTTTGTTCCAAGAAACTGGTTGATTCTCTCCGGCTCAAACCGAATCTGCTTCAGCTCCTTGAAGGGTTCCTTTACGTCAACGATTCCACCTACGACTTCCCCGCAGCCAAGTTCCTCTATCAGATGGCACGCCCTGTTGATAGCCGCCTCTGCGTTCCTTGGATCCAGCCCTTTCTCAAAAATTCCGGAAGCGTCTGTCCGAAGCCCTACCCTCTTGGACGACTTCCTGATATTCGCACCGTTAAATGTCGCCGCCTCAAACAGTACTGTCTTAACATCATCGGTAATCTTGGAATTCTCACCGCCCATAATGCCTGCAAGACCAATTTCTTTTTCCGCATCACAAATCATGAGCATTTCCGAGTCAAGCTTGCGTACCTGCCCGTCAAGCGTCTGGAATTCGTCCCCATCCTTTGCACGCCTGACAATAATTTTGTTTCCGGCAACATTGGCAAGGTCATATGCGTGCATCGGCTGTCCATACTCCATCATGACATAGTTTGTGATGTCAACGAGATTGTTAATCGGTCTGATGCCGCATGAAGCCAGCCTTCTCTGCATCCATTCGGGAGACGGTGCAATCTTGATGTTTTTGCACACTCTTGCACAGAAACGTGAGCAGAGGTCTGCATCCTTTATCTCCACCGAAATAAAATCATTTACATCCTCTCCGTTTCCCCTGACTTCCACCACTGGCGGTATAAATGGTTTTCTAAATGTCGCGGCTGCCTCCCGCGCGATTCCCAGGATGCTGTAGCAGTCCACACGGTTCGATGTCACCTCATACTCTACGACCGTATCATGTAGCCCGAGTGCCTCTATCGCATCCTCACCGGGTGTCACGGGCTTCTGGAATACATAGACGCCATCCTCCGGCGCCTCTGGGTACATATCGCGGCTGGAACCAAGCTCCTCAATCGCACACATCATCCCTGCCGACTCAACGCCGCGCAGTTTCCCGGCCTTGATTTTTATTCCGTTTTCCGGAAGCGGACCGCCGTCATGCCCCCCGGCTACCCTGCCGCCGTCAAGGACGGTGGGAACATAGTCACCCTCCTTCAGGTTCTGTGCCCCGGTCACAATCTGTACGGTCTCCGTTCCGACATTGACCTGGCAGACAATCAGCTTATCGGCGTCCGGATGGCGCTCAATCTTTTCAATATGCCCGACAACAATCTTTTCAAGGTTCTTGTCCAGCCGTTCAAATCCTTCTACCTTTGTCCCTGAGAGTGTCATTGCATCACAGTATTCTTTGTCCTCACATGCAAGCTCAGGGACATATGCCCTAATCCACGATAATGATGTATTCATAGTAATCCTCCATTCCAATCTTCTTTGTCCGATATTTTTGTCTTAAATCGTTCCGGAACAGCTCCTAAAACTGCTTCAAGAATCTGATATCATTTTCATACAGTAGTCTCATGTCATCAATCTCATACTTCAACAGGGCAATTCGCTCGAGACCCACGCCAAATGCAAAACCTGTATAAGCATCCGGGTCAATATTGCTCATTTTCAGCACATTCGGATGCACCATGCCGCATCCTAAAATTTCTATCCATCCCTCGCCCTTGCAGAACCGGCAGCCGCTTCCGCCACACTTAAAGCACGATACATCCATCTCGGCAGAAGGCTCTGTAAATGGGAAATGGTGCGGCCTGAATTTCACCTTTGTCTCCTCACCGAACAACTCGCGCGCAAACTCGGCAAGCGTTCCCTTTAAGTCCGCAAATGTAATGTTTTTATCGATGACAAGCCCTTCAATCTGGTGAAAGGAAGGAGAGTGTGTCGCGTCCACCTCGTCCGAACGGAATACGCGTCCTGGCGCAATCATTCTGATTGGGAGCTTCCCTTTCTCCATCTCGTGAACCTGTACCCCCGAAGTCTGTGTCCTGAGCAGGATATCGCTGTTAATGTAAAATGTGTCCTGCTCATCCTTCGCGGGATGGTCAGCCGGAATGTTCAGCGCCTCAAAGTTATAATAGTCCTTTTCTATCTCCGGTCCCTCTACAACCTCATACCCCATGCCGGTAAAAATTCTCTCGACCTCCTCAAGTGCAATGGTGTTCGGGTGACGGTGTCCCACCTTGTTTCTCTGAGCCGGAAGTGTCACGTCAATCACTTCCGCTTTCATCTTTGCCTCGCGAAGCTTTCTTTCCATATTTGTCCGCGCCTCGTCCAGAATCCGTTCGATTTCCTCCCGCGCCTCGTTGACAAGCTGCCCTACCTTCGGTCTGTCCTCAGGCGCCACATCCTTCATGCCCTTTAAAACGGCTGTAAGCTCACCCTTTTTTCCCAAGAAACTGACACGCACGTCATTTAACTTATCCAGCGCTTCACTCTCATTAATCTGGCGGATCGCCTCCGCCTTAATCTGCTCCAACTTCTCTTTCATCCCTGTTCTCCTTTACTTTACAAAATTTCTATAACAGCTTTCGCTGACATATTTCCTTTGGATGCCCATGTACAATCGAGCAGGGGAATGTCCTTCTCCACTACTCGTGCGCCGGGCGTCCGTCAGCTTGCTGACATATTTCATCTGGACGCCCGTGTGCATAAAAAATCCCCCACAGGAAAAATTCCTGCAAGGGACGAATAAACCGCGGTACCACCCATGTTCCTGTCCTGTATATCCATGCCCATATACCCGACAGACGCTCAACAGACGTAACGTGTCACTCCGTCTTTTTCTACCATATCAGCCAGTCTCCCTCAATGAGAAGCATCCGCCAAACTTCAAAAAAGCTGCTCCGGTGGGAAATTCAACATCACATCTGAACTGGGGAGGCTTTCAGCCGGTGGCCTCCGTTCTCTGACAGAAAATGTGACGCTACTTTGCACCTTCATTGCATTTGCTTGATAAGTAATATTATTAAAATTTATAATAGGTTATCATCCGCAAAATGTCAAGTCCAAAAATAAAATTCCTAATTTCTAATACATTTACCAGATAACTATTTCAATCTCGTATACAAAATATCCATCTTCCCATAATCTGTCATGATTTCGAGAATCATGCTGTTGGTAATATTGTAATCCGTGGCATTATACTCATGGACATACAAATCACTCTGAAACCGCACGCCATTTTGTGCATTATCCTCTATGGCGCTCATGGCATATGTAGATATAATGTTTCCAATTTCCATAAGGGCGGAGCGCTCAATGTCATCCATGAAATCAACGTTTGGAAGCAGCATTCCGCTAATCTTATTATACAGTACGCCGACAAGCTTATCCGACATTCCATACAGAAACAGATGTCTGTTCTCCCCCTCTGCAATAGTCCTGACAATCACGGCGCCATCCACATCACCCTTGTAAATGCAGCTCTTCACACTTAAAATCGGAATATCATACATTTCGGTCAGAAGCTTCTGTGCAACACTTTTGATAAAGCTTTCTGTGTCAACAAACGATTCCAGGTTTTGCAGCGGTATATTCTTCAATATCTTCCTGTCACAGATACAGACATGATTCACAAGCCATGCAAGCATGCAGCCGATAAAGCTTTTTAAATTTTTGGAGGAAAAATCCTTTCCAAGAAGTTCCTTGTATACCTGAACCGTATTTTTAAAGTCTTCATGAATTTTGACATGCTGGTCATAGCTCACATATTTCTTCTCTCTCTGAAGCGCCTGCTCCGAGTCAAAATGAAATTTTGTGTAATCAACAAGAAAATCAATCGTGTCCATGCATTCCTGTCTGTTGCTCTTCCTGTCGCCACTCTTGGCAATTTCCAGCAAATGCTCAATCTTGTCAAACAGCTGACGGTGCTGTTCATCAATTTTGTCAATCCCAACCTTGTATTCATCTTTCCATAAAGCTGCCATGTCCCTATCACCTTTCTTCATCCATTGTAAATTGAATCCTGCTCGTTGCCGGAACGAAATGAACAATAACAGTATACCATCCCATGGAAAAATTTACAAGACATCTGAAAGATAATCGTCTACATATCCGTCTGCAATCCACTTGTTGACAAGTGCACCGCAGAAAAAAATGTACATGCAAAAGTAAAGCCAAATCATCACAATCACAATGCTCGTCAGGCTGCCATACATGGAAAATCCGCCAAAATAGTCAATATAGACTGAAAAACCAAACGAGTAAAGCGTCCAGAACACCGAAGTGACCACTGCCCCGGGATAATGTTCTTTCCATGGAAGCGCATTGTTTGGCAGCAGGCTGTACATGGTGCAGAACACCACCGAAATCATTCCTGCGACAAATATATGGCGTACCCCGCCAAAAAAACGCCAGAGGCTTGCAGCCGTCCCGCTGTCGGGAATCAGCCATTTCGCCAGCGTGTTGCCAAAGACAAGGACGCCTGCCGACAGCAATATTGCAAGCAGTAAAAAAATGGTGTAAAAAGATGCCTTCAGCCGCAAAAGAATATATCCCCTTGTCTCCTCCACCTCGTAGATATGGTTCAGTCCCCTAATCAGCGCCAGAACGCCCTTGGAAGCCGACCAGATTACCACAAAAGCCGAAATTGACAGCAGTGTCAGCTGGTTTCCATGGTAACTGTCCACAATGCTCATCAAGAAAAGATATATTTTCTCCGGAATCACTGCCTGCGAAATATTGACCATTTCCTTGTTGCCAAAGATGTTATGCGGCAGAATGCCGCTGACAATCATGACCATCGGGATCACGGACAGGAATAAAAAGAACGCGGCGCCAGAGGCGTAGGTTCCCACCTCAGCCTCATTAAACGCTCCGCGTATTTCCTTTTGCAGCCTGTATAACCTTGAAACTATTGACATCCGGGACTGCCCCTTCCCAATCATCTGGCTGTCTGTTCAATCGCACTGACAGCCTTTATGCTTCCATTATAATAATATGCCAAAATCCGGTCAGCCGTTAATCCTTTCTCAGCCAATGCCTTTGCCCCATTCTGTGACATGCCGCATCCATGCCCGAATCCTGCCCCATGTATTGTTATCTGCTTTAAATTATCCCCGCTTTCTCCATTATTATCATAGCTTTTTTCAATATAAAAATATGCACTCGGAAGAAGGTCGCCCATTGTGTAGGCACTGTCATCCTTTCTATAAATGACATCCCCGTCACAACCCAGTGCCTGCCTTATCGCATGCTGCGACAGGACACTCACCCGGAAATGTTCGGTGTCAATTATAACGCCTGTCACCAGACCACTTTTTCTGCGTCCCAAAATCCGGATGTCCCGGACTGTCTTCTCCTCCACTATTTTATCAGACGATAAAAACCTGGAACGAATCCTGACCGCATGCGGCTGTGCAAGTGACAGGCTATACAGTTTCTGAAACATCTTTTTCGCGGCAGATGCATCCAGCACCTTGTCATAATTCCAGCGGTACCACGCCTCGCCATACTCCACATCCTCTGCGTTACCGTTATCAATGTACTGCTTATATGCCAGCTCCCCCTCCTCACTGTTTGATGCATAGCGTTCATCTCCTGTCTCGGTCAGGTAGCTGTCCTCACCAGGCACCGTATTCATCCATACGCCCGCGCCCCCATTATACCCGCCCGAAGTCGAATAATAAAAGGTTTCCACAATTTCATCTTTATATGTCAATACCTGATTCTTTGTCGCATCCACCGCCCTGTTCGCATCCGGGGACTCGTCACAGTTCCCATACACCTGGAATGCGGTACTGTCATCCATATGCGCTTTCCAGTCCGGATATGCATACTTCTGCTTGTGAAAATATGTATATGTCCTTGCACAGACCGCCTGTGCCTTCAATGCCTCCTCCGGATAGGACGGCGGCATCTCGCTCGGCACTACGCCGTACAAATATTCCTCAACAGGAAGCTCATTTACAACGACGATTCCGTCTCCCGCAGCATGGCATTCCAATGTTCCCCTGTACTGTGCCGGACAGTTGCGCTCAAGATTCCTGATTTGCAGTTTTCCGTTATTTTTTCCCTTCAGGCATATCATGGAACTGTCATGGAACGCATCGCCATTCAGGACATATTCCGCGCCGGGTGCATATTCCGAAACCGTTCCGTTGTCATCCACAAGCATTCCCTCACTGCATGCAATACGCAGCTCCGTGTGGTAGATTCCGCGGTACCTCTGGTTCATAATCAGGATTCTGACATTTCCGTCAAATGGGAGACGCATTGCATCATCCGCTTCCTCCTCCTTGTCCTCCTGTCCGTATTCCTCCGCCTCCTCCTCACCAGCCTCCCTATTCTCTGTCTGGCTGACGCTGCACCTGTAAATGCCAAGCGCTATGATTATCCATAAAATGACGACCAAAACCTTTTTGGAAAACCCCTTCACATAAAAAATAACAGCTTCCTCCTTAAGCGTCTTTTATGCACCATTACAAAAGCAGCCCGCTAAGGCTGCTTTTTCTCATTTGTTTTCCCCGAAACGCCGGCTCTTGTATTTTGACTCCTAGCTAATGCTAGGTGGGCAACCGCAATCTTTCTCGCTGTCTTCCCCTGGCCATACTGGGGGGCATGACATTAATCAGACAATGTAGGAATCCCGTTTAAAGTGATGTAGGTTCAAAATGACAAGAGTTATCGCACATTTCAGATTAATTATAGTATACCCCATCACTATCAAAATATCAACCACTAATCATGTTGCATCTTTACTAATATTTTACAGTAAATTTTTGCTATTTTATACTGACGGTCAGAAAAGGCTGACTGCCCAGTATGTAGTAATGCACACAGACGCATAAGGAACTATGCCGCTTCGTGGCTGTACATATAGATTCTTCAAGAACCTGCCGCGTAGAATTTATATGCGGCTTTCCCTGATTTCTTCACGTCATAGAGCACTTTATCCGCCTCTTTCACCATGTTTTCAAGCTCCTCCTCCGAGCCTAGCAGTTTCCTGCTGCTGATGCCTATGGAACAGGATATCTGGTGTTCTTGCGGAATTTCAACACGCTTTCCAAGCTTTGCCCATATCGTCCCCATAAAGCCTCCTGCCTGTTCAATGTCGCTGTAAATGTTCTTTGCAAGCTGCTCAACGCACGACAAATCATCTGTGTAAACAGTAATCAAAAACTCGTCGCCGCCATACCTTGTCACAAAGCCATTCTCTCCGGTTTCCTTGCAAAAAATTTGTGACATACCTGTCAGAATGATGTCACCCACTCCATGTCCGAATGTATCATTATAGAATTTAAAATTATCCAGGTCAATATACATGATCGTAACGGGTCTTGCCCTGCCTTTGCTATGCCCAATCATGCCGTTAATATTTCCGTAAAATCCCTCCCTGTTATACAGACCGGTAAGCTTATCGGTCACTGCCAGGTGGTTTAATTTGTCATTCATCTGCTGAATTTTTTCATTTGCCTCAAGCATGTCAATCGAGTTGAGCAGCTGCCTGATCAGGAATTCAAAAACAGCATAATCACTCTCATCAAGCAAATATCTGTTAGTCGGTGAATGCCAGTTGTCCTTCATCGTAATATAGGCTACCATAATAGCCTTCAGGGAATCATTATAATAAAACGGCAGACCGATGATGGAGCAGACCTTCTTCTTGTCAAAAAGCGATATGATATCCAGGTAATCCCTATAATTATTGTTCATCTTAGATGTCGCGAAGCCAAGCCTGTTCCTGTGGAAAAAGCCTTCTATCCTGCTGCGTCTCTCATTCTCAAATGCAAATCCGGTGTTATTGTATAGTTCCACCGATTCATTTCCCTCGTATTTCACCAACATCAGCCTGTCAATATTGAAGTTATGTATGAACGCATTTACAGAAGGATGAATCAGTTCCTTTTTACTTTTTCCGCCAATCTCAACCATTTTCTGCCATGCCGACAAAAAGTTCATGCGCTTCTGCTGTTCCTGGTTTTCCTTAAACACAGACGCATGGCGCAGCACTTCGTCAATCTCGTGCCTCAGTCCTTGTGACAGATTCAGGCTGCGCCCCTTTATCAGACAGGATTTTTTTACCAGTTCCGCTTTCAGCTCAGCCACTTTCCCCTTACAGCCCTGAAAATCATAAAATCCTATTGCCGCATTCAGGCATTGTACTGCTTCGTTCTCCCTGCCAAGAATACGGTACAGGCTCGCAAATTCCGCCATATACTGCCCATATATATAAAACTGGTTTCCTGCGGATTCGTCAAGGCATCCCTCTGCCAGCTGAAAGTTCCTTAACGCCTCGACATACTCCTTCCTGCTGGCAAGCTGCAGCCCATATATGAAATAGTAAATAAAGAGGTCGTCCTTGCACATCGTATAGTCATGAATAATTGTGGTCTCTTCTTCCTCATCTTCCTGTTTATCAATTAAATGTTCCAAAAACAGCCTTGTCTTCTCAACATAAATCGCACACTTAAGCTGGTTTCCATTATAATAGCTGCACAGTGCCAAAAGCCCGGCGAGCTTTGATATATTGCAAACCCGCAGGCTGTTCATCTTCGTTTCCTTCACAATCCGGAACGCTAATTCAAGATACTCATACGCATTGAGATAGTCCTGCGCCATAATACAATTTATCGCCATATTGTAGAGCGTCTCGCCGACAAAATCAATCTTTTCCATCTGCAAAAAACTAGTAAGTGCCTTATTATAGCAGTCAAGCGCCCTGTCATACTGTTCCATTGCAGACGAAATATAACCGACCCCATTGTATATCATCGCTTCCTCATAGGCATTCCTGCCCCGCACAAGCTCATGGCATTTATCATAATAATAATTTGCTGTCTTAAAAAATCCGTTTGTGGATGCTATCATTATATTATTTCTGTATGCCTCCATCATGAAATACTCATTTCCGAGCCTTTTCATAATGGAAATGCCCTTGTTAAAGTATACCAGTCTTTCCTCCACCTTATCCGCATCCGAAAAAAGTGCAGGTGCATTGTCATAAGCATAGGCATATATATGCGCCAGGTGATTCCAAAAATGATAATTCTCCGCCATACGGATAACATCCTCATCCACAGCAATATCACTCGCGCAGAAAAAAATGTTGTGCCATCCCGACATCTTTACCATAACGCCCAGAAGCTTTGCAATAAAAATACCATAATCGGAGCTGCGTGCTTCTGCAATCTCAAGAAACTTTCCTGCGTATCTGTCCGCCTCGTCCAGCTTCCCATTATACATATGAGCCATACCCATAAAATAGTAATACGCACAGTCCAGCTTTTGGTCACATGTCTGGCTTCTAAGCTCCTTGAGCTTCTCGCACAATAACAGCGCCTGCGAAAAATCCTGCGTGTAGATGGATACAAGCGTGTAAAGCATCACAATCTCACACTTATGGTTCCAGTCTATCTCAATCTCCTCGACAGTTATCATCTTATATATGATTTCCAGATAATATTTTGCCTGTGAAAAGTCAAGGCAGAATAAGAGATTGTTTATTTTTGCAATATATACGCCAATCCGATCCGTGATAAAGACAAAATCATTCAAAGTACTTCTTTGATTTTCCAATGTCCCGCAATTTATCTCCGTCACCAGATGCTTTTCAAAAATATAGCCATAAAACCTCGTCCAGAGCGGCTGAATGTGCGGAAGCGGCACTTTTGCCTCATTGTAAGCAGCAACAACGGAAATATTGTTACAATTTTCATTCTCGAGCAGGTTGTGTATGAAGTGGAACGATGAACCGCCGGCATACTGTATATCATTCAGTAAAAATACCACATGCCCATCCTTTACAATATGGGATACAAGGTTTACCACCGCCGATGCTATCTTGTCCTGCTCAAAGGCAACCTCGTCAATCAGGAGCGGCTCGCTGCGCGCGCACACGCCAGTCTTAAGAAAGCTTGTGAACACGGATTTATGCAGGCTGTAGACACCGCATTCATCCAGCATCCGGTCAAACGCTTCCTCCGAAATCCCATTCAGTCCATTTCTGATATAGTCAAGAAACGGCTCAAACACGCCGACCATGTCAGACAGCCGGAAGCTGTGCAGACAGACCTCCGTTTTGGGATTATTCCGCGCAATCTGCTGCCTTTTTTCTTCCGTAAACAAAAGCGTATTATAATGCTTCAAAAGAAGGAATTTTGTTTTTCCATCCTGAACGTTTATCTCCAACTTATCATCCATATCGAATCCCCCGGTTACCAAATAATCTCAGACCAGTCATTGATTCCGATAACGGATTTCGCCCAGTCCAGGTACAGCTTGGAATTTTCGCCATCCATCTCGTCATATACCTTCTGCGCAAAAGAATCCAGTCTCGTATCCATTCCCGGATCACTGTACACCAGAAGGTACATCATCTCATCAATCAGCGGATTGTCCACCACCGCCGCATACGACGCACACATCGCTGCCGCCTGGATTTCGCTTCCCTGCGCATTGGAAAGACCAATCTCGCTAAGAATGATATGCCTTACATTCCCTTCCGTGTCAAGCATTTCCGGCTTCTGCATAAAATCCGTCAGCACTGACAGATTCTGGAACGTGACAACCTGCCCTGATGCGACCTCGGCGGCATATGCCTCCCCCTTTTTGTGCCCCGACATATCCCAGAACTTGGCATATCCCATAGGATTCGTGTATGGGTGCTGCGCCAGTCCCCAATTTATATTACCGCTTCGTTTGATAAGTGTGTTGAATTTTTCCAGAAAATCCTTTCCGTCCATATACTGGTAATAGTCTTTGCTGGAAGGCGTCAGGTTTCTGTCCCATATCTGGTCAATACAGACATACACCCTTGCATTTGCATTTGTGCTCATAATCGCATTGTACATCACGCGGAATGCCTGTGTATATTCCCTGATGTAGGTATCCCAGTCTGTCCATGCCATATAATTCCACGTGCGGGTATTCACTTCATTTCCGATAATCCAGTTCTCCCCGCCTTTCGAGTTTGCCACATAATATTCCATGTTGGCGGCAAGCGCGCTGACCCCTTCCTCGTCCGAAGCGTTGAACATATAGTACATCGGCTTTTTTATCCTGCTGGAGTCTGCCTTTCGCGCATCCGCCCTCGACATCGGATGGGTCAGCGCCTCGCATTCCCCTGTATTCAATACCTGCAATGTCTTAAATACCCAGCCAATCTCAGGTCCATACGTGCCATCGAGAAAGACATTGTTGAATTCCTCCCCCTGCGTGGACTTCTTGGTCCTCGGATAGCGCATCAGCGTATTCCATGCGAGCGCTTCCGGGTTGGTGATATATGTCGGCTCCGTTATCATCTGCATTACGCCGCCGCTTTTGATTCCGATGGCAAATTTTGAGTACAGCCTCGTGTTTTCCTGTCTGAAATTTACAGGAAAAGTAAATTCCGGCATCGTTTCCAATCCTTCCCAAACGTTAGATGCTATTATCTCTGTATCCGCCGAAAGTTCATACTCATACGGAGCCAATGCAAACAAGTGCAGCTTCCCGTCATCGGAGACGGGCATACTGCCATTCAGCACAGCCTTGTATGTAACCGTTCCATTTTTTTCCACCGTGCAGCTTACATTTTGCGACACTGGTATCTGTTCAATCCCTGACACAGCCGCTTCGGCGGCATATATTGTACTTCCCTCCAAAGCCTGTGTGTCAACGACTTCGGCGGCATAGGAATGTCCTCCCATGCCGCCAGCCAATATGCCTGTCATCAGGCATATCAATATATTTTTTTTCACGCCAAATCTTTTTCGCATTGCAAACATCCTTTTCCATAATCCGGTATTTTCGTATCTAATGGCAAAACCAAATCTATTATAACAAATTCCGACTATTTCTGTCAATGTCTGCACAATTTTAATCAAATTTAAAAATTTATTCCTCTTCCACATTCATTTGCTCCTGCACATCAGGCAGGTACCGGTTGAATGTAAGCACTACCTTGAACAAGTCTCCATCGACAACAATACACATATCTCCGTCTATCAGTTTCATCAGGCTTTGCGCGATGGACAGCCCAAGTCCGTGTCCCTCCGTATTGCGCGACTTATCACCCCTCACAAAGCGTTCCATCAGCTCGTCTCCACTGATGTTCAAGGGATATCTCGAAATATTCCGAAATGTTATGCACACCGTCTTATCCGTGACTTCCATATTGACATACACCCTGGATCCGGTCTGTGCATATTTACAGATATTGCTCATCAGGTTATCAATGACACGCCAGAGATGTCTGCCATCTGCCATGATGTAAACCGTATCCTCTGTCTTGCTGACAATCAGTTCCAGTCCCGCAAGCGAAAGCTTCTCCTCGAATTCTCCCACTGTCTGCGTCACAAAGACACTGACATCCATCTGCTGGCTGTTCACGGACAGGTTCCCGGTGGACGCCTTTGACGCCTCGACCAAATCCTCTATCAGCTTCTTTAGCTTCGACGACTGCCTGTCAAGCACCTCAAGGTACTCGGAAGCCTTTTCGTTGTGCAGCTCCTCTTTTCCCAGCAAATCCACATAGTTTATGATGGAGGTGAGCGGTGTTTTGATGTCATGTGACACATTTGTTATCAGCTCTGTCTTGAATCGCTCGCTCTTCATGCGCTCGTCGACCGCCTTAGCCATGCCTTCCCCTATTTTATTCAGATTTTCGCCATGCTTCCTGCACTCCCAGAACATTTTATCCACATTAATCTTATAGGAAAGGTTCCCCTCTGCCATATGACGGCTTGCCTTTTGCAGTTCATACATCTGGATAGCCAGTGAAAATACGACCGCGCATAAAACCAGTTTTTCCAGCAGCCACATCAGCAGAATGCCTCCGCGGTCATAAAATCCAACCAGGACGCAGAATTCAATAAAAGAAACCGCACCGATAACGAAGACTATTTTCCAGAGCAGACCAATATTCCTGAAAACGCAGACAACCATATCGCGAATCCTGCTATATACCCTGTAACAAAAACTGTTTCTCCACCATTTTCCTGCCTTTATCCTCACACACAGACTCAGTACATATTCTATCCCTAAAATCGTCATGGCGATTCCCACAATGCCAAACAGCCAGATACAGGCATAGATTGATTCATATATATTTGATTCCCTGATGATATAGAAAAACACACCAAGCATAGTGCATTCTGCCACGCATGTGCACACGCTCAGCACATCAACCGGAATCCGGTCAAACCATGTGAGCACAATTCCCTCCGATCCCCTGCGATGTCCCGCAGCGTACACAAGAAAGCAGAACGACACGACCATCACAGCCAGACTGAATCCGAGCCCCTGAAAGACATTTCTGTCCATAATGTCATAGCACATGTTGACCAGTAATGCCTGATCCGTATATTTATTGTTCGGAAGATTTTCCGGAACAGACTCTGGCACGACAGATACAACCCAGTAATTGTCTGTCTGAAGCTCTTCTGACACAACAAGCGTAAAATTCTCATTGAGATAATAACCTGGCTGGCTGATAAAGTACTCCTCCGAATAATTTCCTGACTCAATCAGCGTAAGCTCACTGCTGTCTATCATCCTGATATTGTCGAGCAACAGCATTCCCCAGTTGGTATAATTGAATTCCGTATCATTTAATTCCGCGAAATTTACCGTGCTGCCCGGGCCGTCTGCCCCATCGAGAATCCGCTCAATCTTTCCCATATCAGTGCCCGCTGCATTTTTGCCCTGTGGTGTCTCCTCTGGAATCTCGGTATTTTCCAGCATCTCTTGTTCTTGTACCAGTTCAGCCGCTGCATTTTTGTCCTGTGGTGTCTCCCCGAAATTCTCTGGCATTTCCTCCCATATGGTTCCTTCGCCTAAACTCTTAAAGTTTAATTTGTAAACATTCCCGCCAAAATCATAATTGTAATTATAAACAACCTGCCCATTGCCGCCATTGTACCGCAGCGACACATTCTGCACGGGATAGTAATTGCCCTCGGCGCGATAATACAGAATTCCTTTCGTCACATCATAGCATATCCTGTCCGCATACAAATGGCGCCAGCCTGTCGCGTACTCCTCGGCAAAATTGCTGCCAGAAGCATCCAGCGCGGAGATATCATCATAATCCCCATAATATCCCCACCATGACGTCATGTAGGAATGTTTGTCATTCCTCACAATCTGATTGATATAAAACTGATTGACATCAACGGATTTCAGCTCCTCCTCCGTCATGTTTGTCTCCAGATAGGACAGTTTGTCATGAAAATTCACGCCTTTGAGACTGTCCGATTTGATGATGCCATACTGAAATCCCTGATCCCTGAGCTTTTGGGATTCCAGACTGTTTCCACTGCTCTTTACCGCCTGTAGTGCAAATTGCGCATTCACACTCTCATACACATTCTTCAGCATCTCGTCGCGCGTCTTGTAAAACAGGTCTTCATTCACCCCTATTATCACCAAAATGCCCAGCACCACACTCCCCATTACAGACACGATGCAAAGCACCCATGCCGTCAATTTCGCTATCACTGATTCTCTTAATCTCTTCATCTGAAACATCTACCCTTCATTCTCATTGATTGTGCTCTTATTGTTCGAGCTTATATCCCCTGCCCCAGACAGACTTTAGGTATCGCGGCTCCGCCGGATTGTATTCCAGCTTTTCCCGCAGGTGCCGGATGTGGACAGCCACTGTATTCTCTGTCCCAAATGGGCTGTCATTCCACACGGCGCTATAAATCTGTGATGGGGAATATACTTTTCCGATATTTTCCATAAGGAGCTTTAGAATATCGTACTCTGTCGGTGTCAATGCCACCTTCTCCCCATCCAGCGTCACCTCCTTCGTGCGGTCATCCAGTTCAATGCCCCCTACAGAGAGCAGTTCGCTTTCCCTCGAAACAATACCTCCACCAAGCTGCATATAACGTCTTAGCTGGGATTTCACTCGTGCCTGTACCTCCACCGGATTAAATGGCTTCGTCACATAGTCGTCCGCGCCAATATTGAGCCCGAGCACCTTGTCAGTGTCCTCGCTCTTTGCCGTCAGCATGATAACAGGCACATTGCTGTTTTCACGGAGCTTTACCATCGCCGTGATTCCATCCATCACAGGCATCATGATGTCCATAAGCACCAGATGGATTTCTTCTCTGGAAAGCACCTCCAAAGCCTCCTTTCCGTTGAAAGCTTCATATACCTGATATCCCTCGGCGGTCAGGTATATCTTTAATGCCGCCACAATATCCTTCTCATCATCACATACCAGTACGTTATACATTGTTTTTCTCTCCCCGGTTCGTTTTTAACAAGTATAGTATAGTCCTTATTTTTTTAAGTTCCAATTGGGTAAATGTTTAAGATTTTATTAATACTCAGAAACCATATGTAATCTTATGAATATTGGATTTTCTTTTATTTATGGTTTCATGACACAACAATTATAACACAGAAAAAAGATGCGTGTCAGCGCACTCATCTGCAAAAAGCTTCGTTTTTGTCTAAATGATTTACACTGCCGCAATTTCCCATAAAGTGAAAAAAACGCCTGGCAAGCAAGCGTTTTTTTAATATTATTCAATTGACTGTTATTAATGTGTACATTTTACAGATGTAAGAGTTCTTAACAAATCTCCAATTATATAGTTTCCACATTTGCTGCACCTCTGTGCACTGTAATATTCTATCTTGCAGCTGCCGTCATCATACTTTGTATGCATGGCCACCTCACCAGACACATAGGTATGGATACAAAAAGCATACGTTTCTGCATCAATATCATCTTCAGATATAGTCTCAACAATCTCACCATCATCACTAATAAAAGTCCATTCTGAAGTTCCGCTTGCTTCTAAAGCATAATATTCAACACCCCATGGTGCAACACCTTCCTCACAGAAAATAATCTCATCAGCCAAACTATCACGATATATAATATTCTTCGGACTATACGCAAGCACTGTCATTGATGAGGAGAACAACACCACTCCCATAATGCACGCACCCAGCAGTTTTCTTGCCCGACTTTCCTTTTTGACTCCGTATTTCATCTGGTACATCCTCTCTTTCATTATTTCATTTTGTAAATTGAAACCCATAATGGGAGAACCGTTACCGCTTTTTCGTTCCTCCGCAATTCTGATAATCAGCATTCCATACTGATATTCTTCCTCTTTCGTCAGATCCAAAACCACTTTTCTGTCACATGCCTGCTCCGCGACAACATTCCACTCGAGCAAGATAAAATAAACAAACGGATTATAGAAATTCAGCGCAATCGCGCCAAGCACCAGCATCTTAACCAGATTGTCCCGATGTCTGATATGTACCAGCTCATGTTTCATGGCAAGCGCCAAATCCGACTCTGACCACTCAATATCCGGCAGCACGATAATCGGATGAAATATGCCAATCGTAAACGGACTGTCCATAAATTTGCATCGGTACACCCGCACATATTTTGTCATATTGAAGCTGGAAACACAATCATAGATGACCCTGGTTGTCTTCTTATCCTCAACTTCATTTACACTATGCCCGATATAATGCTTTACAATCAGGTACCTAAGCATCTGGAAGCCATACAATATCAGCCCGACCAGAATCACACCAGCCACAAAGAAATAAGCCGTAGAATTGGGAATTTCTACATGCCCAAACGTTACCTGAATAAATTCCACAGTGTCATCCAAATATACCGACGGCTCTACATTCTTTTTCGGCATAAAGCACGAAAATACAGTTTCTAAAATCTCCCTGTATTCTATACTGAAATATGGAAACGGTATCAGATATTCAAGTATCACACATATCAGATAATTCCGTCTCCATGCCACAGAAAAATACTTTTTCATAACCGGTAGCAAAACAAGATAAATCAATGTCCCCAGGCTGCCAAATAGCGACATTGTTACCAAAAGCGGCATATTTTTACTTTTCCTCTAAAAACTTTCTCAATTCATCTGCGGTATTGCTGTCAATCTTCTGTCCGCCTGACAGCGTTGACAGGAATGTGTATACGGAGCCGCTATAGAACACATCCAGGAAATTCTTTGCCTCTCCCTGCTTGTACTCTGTGTAATTGAGTGCCGGAGAATACTTTTTATTACCGCCACAGTTTTCCGAAACAACAAGCCCTTTGTTGGTCAGTCTGTTGATAAAGGTATTGACTGTCTGTTTCTTCCACGGTTTCTGACATTCCACATTCAGGTATTCCATAATTTCCCTGAAAAGCTTTCCTTCCTTCTCTTTCCACAGGTAATCCATGATAATACCCTCTGAATCACTAATCAGGTATTTAATCGGTTTCTTTGAATCTGAGGATTCCCTAATAATCATTCTTGGCATAATATTCCTCCCAGTCTTTTTGTATTTTAATGATTTTATGCTCACATTTTTCATCCGGACACCATGTGCAATCGAGTAGGGGAATGTCCTTCTCCACTACTCGTGCGCCGGGCATATGTCAGCCCTAGCTGACATATTTCCTTTGAGTGCCCATGTGCATAAAAAGGGCACATTTTTATGTGCCCTCAAGTTTTCAACCAGTGATTAGCACTGCTCAACAAGCTTCTTTAATGCTGCAAGCGCCTCATCCGGAAGCTTATCATAGCCTTCCTTCTTCGTTGCGAAGCCTTCAACAGCGTCTACACGGTTCTGCATAGCTGACTTCAACGCTGCAACATACTCAGCATTGTTCATATCAGGCTTGAATGCATCACTTGTCTTTCCTGACCAGTCATACATAATCTCGATATCGTCAAAGTTGCCCCACTTCTCAAAGTTAGCCTTTCCTTCCACGATTGTCTCAAGGATGCCCAGTGTGTCAGCCGGCTTAACCTTTGTTCCCATGAAGTCACCTGTATTTACGATATAGCATGCTACATCCTTCTCCTCAACCAGCTTCTTGAACTTCTCATAGTCATTTACAAGCGGATATGTACGGAACGGATTTGCATAAGGAACGATTCTAAGTGCGTTCAAGTCTGTACCTGCCGCAACACGCTCTGCCGTGGATGTCTTTGTAGCGAGTGTCGCACCCATAACAGATGCGAGTGCTGCACCTTTGAGCTTCACTACAGGCGGAATGGTAGGATCCTTCATAATCCAGAAAATTGCATTTACAGGAGCATCAATCTTGTCAACACGGTTTGGCGACCACAGTTTTGACTTGATTGCACGTCCGTTACCATTTCTGATATCCTCTGTTACCAGCTGAATCTTTCCATCCTCGTCAATTGTCGCAGAACAGTTCTGTGCAGACAACAGATACTCATTGTCAGGACATCCTGTCGGATAATCCGCTGTCTTGTCAAAATATGTAGGCTCGAGTGCGATGGATGCACAGGTATCCGTATTGATAATGAAAGCATCATCATGGAGCACCTTGATGCCGCCAAATGAATCATACTTTCCACCATGCTTCGCATGTGTCAGGGTAGACTTACCTGAGCCTGACAATCCATACACGGATGCCACAAATTTCTTTCCGCCTTCAAGCGAATACTCCTTCTGTCCACCGTGGCATGATGCATAGCCGTTTCTGTTTGCAAGCGCCCACGCCATTGTAAGCGTGCCTTTCTTGTGCTCTCCGAAATACTTCATGCCAAGAATGGCTGCACAGTTCTGGTTGGTATCAAAATAGCAGAGTGTCAAAGGATCGCTCAGGCAGCTGTAGTCAACATCCGGCGCCTCATGCGGTGCCCACTGGGGATCTGAGAAGATATAGATATCCGGCTCATTTCCGTCACCGACAGGCTTGGAAGTCTTGTACATTTTTACATACTCATCAGACATATACTGGAAGTTAATCATCCAGTTGTAAAGAAGGTTCTCCTCTCCTTCGGGAATCAGGAGATGTGCCTTTACCATAAACTCAGGGTCAAGACCTACGAAACACTCTGCATGATACATTGTCTTCCAGCGCGTCTCATACACCGCATCCATGACAACCTTGTCAAGTTTTGCCTCATCAACGCCCGGCTCGCCCTTGATACGGCGTGCTGCTGCATAACGTCCTGTTACAGCGCCGTCATTGAATAAAAGCACTCTTGCGTCCTTCTCAAGACCAAACGTTTCGCCGTCCTTAATCTTCATATCCGTAACGATAGTACCCGGTGAGTTCTTTGCTAACTCATACGCTTCCTTCAAAGTATTTACCTTTACTACGTTATTTCCGTAAAAAGCAGCCTCAATGATAGAACGTGTCTTAGAAAATCCTACCTTTCCAGCTCCGATTTCGGAAATGGGATAATACGCTTTAGTTGACATATAAGATCCTCCTTAATATATTATAATTTTATTCAAACCGTTACGAACCATAATTTCCTATCTGATAACGGTTATGAGTGTAGTGATAAGGGATACTTCCCTCAATAGATAAATTATCTCAAAACCTTAGCTAAAAGTCAATAAAATATGCATAAACTTCTTTAAAAAACAAGACTTTTTTGTTAACTTGCGCTTATGTTCCAAAATTTTCCAATCCATCATACGGCGCGCGTGGCATATTTCAGCTTTTCCAGCTCCTTCCCCGCAAAATACGGCGCAAGTTTTTCGAAAACCTGTCTGTGGTAGGCATTCAGTTTTCTGATGTCGGACGGCTCCATGTACTGGATATCTATGGCATCAAGGTCAATGGGCACGTATGTCAGATGGCGAAATCCCATAAACTGTCCATACGCGTTTTTGCTCTCTTTTACAATCTCGACAATATTTTCCGTGCGGATGCCGTGGCTGTCCTGCACATACATGCCCGGCTCGTCGGAAACAATCATGCCTTCCTCAAGGACGGCTTCTTTTTTCTCAGGCTTGTACTGCCAGCTCAGCCTGTGCGGTCCTTCATGGACATTCAGGATGTATCCTATGCCATGCCCGGTGCCGTGTTTGTAGTCCAGCGCGCAGTCCCAGAGCGGTTCCCTGGCGATTATGTCAAGGTTCCGTCCGGTACAGCCGGACAAAAATTTGGTATCTGCCAGCCGCAGCATGGCACACGCAACCTTGGTAAAGTGCAGCTTCATCTCGTCCGTCACCGCGCCGAGCGCAACCGTCCTGGTCACATCCGTCGTTCCACCCTCGTACTGTCCACCCGAGTCAACCAGGTAAAAGCCGTCTGCCCCGATGGTGTCCGAATGCTCCTGTGTCGCGCTGTAATGCGCCATCGCCGCATTTGCCTTGTAAGCGCTTATCGTCTCGAACGACAAGTCCAGGAATCCCGGAATTTCAGCCCGCATTGCATCCAGCTTTTTCGCTACGCCGAGCTCGTCCATCGGAACCTTTCCGGCATTTTCCTTCATCCAGAACAAAAATTTTGTCAGCACCACACTGTCCTCAAGGTAACATCTCCTGATGTTTTCCAGCTCGACCGGATTTTTGACTGCCTTTAGAAGCTCTGTCGGATTTTCTTTGTCAACAAGCTCTGCGCGGCTCTGCACCAGCTTATAGAGCATGTAGTTACTGTCTGCGCCGGAACACCATACCTTTCCCTTTATCGCACAGTTCTTCAGATAATCTGAAATATCCGTATATTTTTGACATGACACGCCGCTTTTTTCCAAGTGTGCCTTTGTTTCCTCGGTCAGCGCCGCATCCTGAATAAACAGGACAGCCGCATCCATGGAAAGAAAGGTATACGAAAGCGCCACCGGATTGTGCTCCACATCATTTGCACGGACATTATAGAGCCACATGATATCGTCGAGCTTTGCTATCAGAAGATGCTCCACGCCTTCCTCCGTCATCTTTTCCCTTACCTTGGAAAGCTTTTCCTCCACACGCATCCCGCAGCTTTCTTCCGGCACAATCCACAGTCTGCTCATGGGCATCGCCGGTCTGTCTTTCCAGAGCTGTGCTGCGACATCCCTGTCATAGACAAACTTCACGTTTTTATCCGCGAGCTCCTCCTCGAGCTCCTTCCCAAATGACGCGCTCACTACCCTGCCGTCAAATCCGATCGTCTGACCCTCCGTGACGTGCTTTTCAAGGTACTCTTTTATTGTGGGGACGCCTTCCTCCTCCATCCGGTACAGTACGATGCCCGACCCTTCCAGCTCTTTCTCCGCCTGTACAAAATATCTGCCATCCGTCCATAGTCCGGCTTCCTCATTACCCACAACAAGTGTGCCTGCCGAACCGGTGAACCCTGACAGGAACGCCCTCATTTTAAAATAATCGCTGACATACTCCGAGCTATGGTAATCGGCTGTCGGCACAATATAGAAATCTATATTTTCCTGCGCCAGCAGTTTCTGTAATGCCCCAATTCTCTGTTTTACCGCATTTCCCATATGTATCACCTCATACCCTTTATTTCGTTATTCCAACCAGATATTTTTTCTGTGCATTCATAAGCAGTATTCCATATCCGACAATCACCGCCACTGTCACAACCCGCAGTGCCATGTCCGCAGCAGGATACAGCTGAAAGATTCCAAGTGCCCCCAAAAGCCCTGCTGCCAGGAGTATCACCCCGGTCAGAAATGTAAAGGGAAACGTATGCTTTATAAATCCCTCCGGATCCTTCGCCCGGTCTGTCGGGAACCCTTTTCCAACAAGCATTTCCGGAATCTTGTTGGAGGACTTCATCTGAACCGCCCAGAAAACAATATAAACACCACATGCAACAATAAGCAAATCCAATATCATTCCAAAACTCATCCACATCCTCCTAATCCAAACTAAGCAAAGAAAACATTTTTTCTCATGAAACACAGAAACTCCTGTCTGTATTTCACAGACTAAGAGTTTCCGTCACATTACGATCATTCCTATATTCCAAGAAAATTCATGACAACAGACTTCATATCCTCCTTGTCGCATATGGTGTCATGGAGCACCGGCGCTGTGCGAATCTCCTCAATCGCCGCCGGAACCTTGACATTCGCAATCCTTGAAAGCTCGTCGACAAGCGCGAAATCCCCCATTGCGTCATACTTCGCATCAATTGCGTTCATGACGCTTCTGGTAAATTTGAACGGACTGGCCGTCGACGCAATCACCACCTTATGATTGTCACCTGTCTCTTTTTTGTATTTGTTGCACACTGTGGCTGCCACTGCCGTATGGGTATCAAGGACATATCCTGTCTTTTCATATAAAGACCTGATGGTCGCCGCTGTCTCCTGCTCAGACGCGTAATTGCCATAAAAGTCGCTCATATTCGCTTTCATCTCTTCAGTGATTTCATATCTGCCTGTCTCGGACAGGGACTTCATAAACGCGGCATTTTTGTCCGCATCCGCGCCTGCCGTAAGGTAAATCAGGCGCTCAAGGTTACTTGAAATCAGGATGTCCATGGAAGGCGAGCTTGTCAACACAAACTCCCTGTTCCTGTCATAAACGCCTGTCTCAAAGAAATCATACAGCACCTTGTTCTCATTGGATGCACAGATAAGCTTCGCAATGGGAACACCCATATTCTTTGCAAAGTATGCGGCAAGGATGTTTCCGAAATTTCCGGTCGGAACAACGACGTTTATCTGCTCGTCCTTCCCCACTTTTCCTTCCTTTAAAAGCTGTGCATAGGAATATACATAGTAAACCACCTGCGGCACAAGCCTTCCGATATTGATGGAATTTGCGGAGGAGAACTGGAACCCCGCCTTGTCCATGATGTCCGCAAGCTCCTTATCGCCAAAGAGCTGCTTGACTCCGGTCTGTGCGTCGTCAAAGTTTCCTGTGATGCCGACCACAAATGTATTGTCCCCTTTCTGGGTAACCATCTGCTTCTCCTGAATCGGGCTGACGCCGTTCTTCGGATAAAACACGATAATCTTTGTCCCTGCGACGCCCGCAAATCCTGCAAGGGCTGCTTTTCCCGTGTCACCGCTTGTCGCCGTGAGAATGACGATATCGTTTTTTACATGATTTTTCTTTGCCGATGTAATCAGAAGATGCGGCAGAATGGATAGTGCCATATCCTTAAACGCGATGGTTGCGCCATGGAAAAGCTCGAGATAATACGCACCGTCCGCTTCCACAAGGGGCGCTATCACTTCCGTGTCAAACTTACTGTCATATGCCTTGTTGATACAATCCTTTAATTCCGCTTCCGTAAAGTCCGTGAGAAACAGTTTCATAACCTCATATGCCGTCTCCTGATAGGTCATCCCGGACAGCTCCTCAAGGCTTTTGTCAAGCCTTGGCAATGACTCCGGGACAAACAAACCACCGTCATCCGCCAGCCCCTTTAAAATTGCCTGTGACGCACGCACCGCCTCGCCCTTGCTTCTTGTGCTTCTGTAAAATATGTCCATTTCACTTCTCCTCTTAAATCATTTTGTATATATCATAATCATTATCAATTGTAAAGTATACCATAGTCTTTTTGCAACTGCAATCTTTATCTCTTATAAAAATCATGCCCCCCATAAGTGAACAAAAACGTAAGATGGGAGTCAAACCACTGGGCATTTTCTGAATCGGCGTATTTCCTCGCCATAAAAAACAGCGCGCCATCCGACACGTCCTCCCCTTTCAGGGCACTGTATACCACGTCCCTTGTCTCCTCCGATATTTCCACATGGTCGATGGTGCCGTTTGACACTGGCGAAAACTGTGTTACATTCTGCGCTTTCTGATATACTACTTCTGTGACAGTATTGGGGAATCTTTTATTTTTGACACGGTTGATTACTACGTTAGCCACAAGCAGCTTTCCTTTTCTGTCCTCGCCGCCTGCCTCTGCCTGCACGATTCTCATAAGCGTGTCCAAGTCCTCGTCCGACACATCAATGCAGAACCGCTGCTTCATTGTCTGATATGAAATAATACGTTCTAGTGATTCAAACCTTTCAAGCGCCACTTGTTCCGTTATTACATGCACCGTCTCCTGCTTTGAGACTTTCTGCGCCTGCACCTCATACTGCCTTGAGCATATGAGCAATATCGCGCAGGCGACATTTGCAATAAATAAAAGGATATAGCTTTTTGAATACATAATCTGTTGTTTTTTCCTTTCTGTTTGTATCTCTTCCATTAAAAATCCTTTCACATTCTAGTCTATTCGCTTGTCCCGAAAAAAATTCATAAAAGATTTCGACATATGTTTTGACAATCCGACACCATCTGCGATATGCTGTTATGGACGACAAAACGCGGAGGGAATATAAATGCTTCAGATTGCGGTGTGCGACGATGAACAATTTTACAGGGAAAAAATAAAATGTCTCTTGGAACAATACCTTCACGAACATCATCCGGAATACGCGATACAGACCTTTTCATCCGGCAGTGAATTTTTATCCGTGCAAGAAAACAACGTCAAATATGATGTGGTCTTTCTTGATATCAACATGGATCAGATAGACGGAATCCAGACAGCCGAACAAATCCGGACATTTCACAGCGACACGTTTATCGTGTTTGTGACCGCTTTTATCGACTATGCCCTGGAAGGCTACAAAGTCAACGCAATACGCTATATCCTGAAAGACAAGCTGGAAACCGCAGTTTCGGAATGCATGAATGCAATATTGCAGAAAATGCAGAAAAAACAGGTCGTATTTGCCTTTTCTGATGGGGAGCGGACATTATATACCGACAATATTCTCTATGTTGAAAGCAGCAGGCACAAATGCATTTTTTCTTACATGAGTAGTTCTGCTGGCGAAACCGGTATTGTCTCTTACCCGATTTACGAAAAACTGGACACGGTCGAGCAGACTTTGTCCGCCTATTCCTTCCTGCGCATTCACAAAAGTTATCTTGTAAACATGAAGCACATCCGCAAAATCAGCAACTATACTGTCCTTCTTGACACCGGAGAAAAACTGCCCATACCGAAACTGCGGTATCAGGCTGTAAGGGCAAAATTTGTCACATTCAAAGGAGCTTTTTGATATCATGCTGAAAAATATTATTTTATCCCTTTTGCTTGCCATCAGCTGTCAGGCATTCTATGCAGCAATCCTGCCAGAACGGACATGGCGCTTGCACTGGATACGTTATACAAAAATTCCTGCCTTTATGGTCGGGTTTACCATCCTTTCCACAGCAGGAATTCCCGCATATATATGGCAGCCGGTACGCCTGATTGTGATAATCGCCCTGATAGCACAGTTTTATTTTCAGACAGGCATTAGAAAAAACCTGATTTTGTCCGTGACCTTCTGTGTCATTTTCTGGCTTACAGCAACGTGCTATTTGTCTGTTGTTTCCCTGTTTTCCAACCGGATGGGAAAAGACGCCTTCTATTTTGCAAAAAGACTGACGGATACAGTCACAATTCTGGTTCTTTTATGCCCCATGCTGCTGTTATGTCATAAATATAAAGAACGTGTCCGCGAATTATCTGTGTATGACTGGAAAAAATTTGTGATATTCCCATTTATCGGTATCACAGTCATTACAGCCATCAATATGATTTTCTGGAACGGATATGACACTGACCGCTATGCAAGACTGACTATCGTCCTTGGTTTCGCCATGATGAATATCTTTATCTTCTATTTTATGATACGCACGCTGGAAAAAGAAAAGGAACTGCAAATGCTTCGCCTGCGCAGCGAACGCACACAGAATCAGATGGACATGTACCACACCATGCAGAAAAATTATGACTTACAGCGGCAGAGGCTCCACGATTACAAGAACCAGCTAAACTGCATACAGGGTCTCCTCGACAGTGGACAATTGCACGCGGCAAAGGAATATATATCAGGACTGACAGGCACACTCTGGACAAATATGAACCACATTGACACCCGCCACAATGTCGTAAATGTCATCCTGAACCAGAAATACCAGTCTGCAAGTGACAGGAACATCACAATGTCCTTTATGGTCAACGATTTATCCGCACTGACCATGGACGAGGAAGACTTGGTGACACTCCTTGCAAACATAATTGACAATGCCATCGAGGCATGTGAAAAGCTGCCTGACAAGAAACATTTCGACAAAATAATACAATTGAAAATGATTCTGGAGGACAGCCAGCTGATTTTGTCCGTCCGCAATCCTGTGGACAGGCAAGTATTGATAAAAAACAACTCTGTCGTTACCAGCAAGCAGGATCCTCTGCATCACGGTATCGGACTGGTGAATGTTGATACTGTCATCCGGAAAAATAACGGAATTCATGTCCTGCAATGTGAAAACGGATGGTTTTCGTTCTCTGCGATAATACCCATTGCTTCGTAACGCTATTTTTTTTGTCCGTTTTTTGCTATCCAACCGTCGATTTATGCCCTGCCGCTTGTATGAATCCTGCCCCTGCCCTATACTGAATTTACATAAATAAGCACACAGTGGAAAGGGGTTTTTCATATGACAACATTAACAAAAAAATTTTTTATTATTTTTGCAGCTTGTTTTCTCAACGGCTGTGGAAAAAAAGAGATGGCGGCAGTCCCATCCTCCCCACAGGAAGCCGTCGAGCTGACAATGGGGAGCCTGAAAAATCTGGATGTTACCGCATTCAACCAGTATACGGATAATTATGTGGAAACATATTATAATCTCCTTGGCGGCGTGGAGGTCGAATACCGCACGTTCAACGAGCTTTTGTCGTACCAGCCCAGACGCGGCAAAAGATACCTGTCCGCATATCAGCTGTCGCAAAAAATAACCCAGAACCTGACCTGGGAAATTGAGGATGTAAGAGAAACTCATGACACGGCAGAAATTGATTTGCACATCACGAATGCCGACATCGGCAAAGCCCTGGAACGCTACGAAGTCAAAATTATGGAAGATGTGCTGGACGGCACCGGATTTGGTCTTGCGCAATTGATGACAGACATGTCAGAACTGGCTTCCAGCAAAGAAACCTTAATTTCCATAATTGATGGCTTAGAGGATGAGGATATTGTCTCTTTTGATGTCACTGTTTTGGCATATCAGGAGAACGGTCAGTGGAAAATCCACCTAAGCCCGGAATTTATCAATGCCTTTTCAGGCAATATGTACGATGATGGCTATTCCGGTGAGACAGAACAGCGCATGACTGAATTGGAAAAACAGTACGAAAACAAATTAGACGACTGGGCTGAAACTTTCGAAGAAAAATGGTAACTTCCATGATTCCGCTCTGCGAAATCGCAAATCGTTCTGAAAAATGCCGTACTTTGGCATTTTTCGGCGTGATACTTAGTACTTCTCCGCGAAGAAGCCTCTGCTGCGAGTGGCTAGAAGTACTTTTCACGCTATGAACCTTGACAAATAACAGATATACACATACAATACTTTCATTGGATGTCATGATTCATACCACGGACAAACGAGGAGACCAATGGCGATGAAAGGTGTATTTGCGGCGAAAAAGAAAGACGGCACGGTTTACTACCGCGCTTCCATAACATACAGGAAAAAGCACATCAGCCTGGGCGGTTTTGATACCATGCGCACGGCAAATGCCGCATATCTTGAGGCCGACAGGCTGCTGAACCGCGACCGTGCCAGCATCAACCAATATCGTGACACTTCTCCGCTTCCTTTTGAAAAATGGGTTATCCTCATCAATTTCCGTGATAACGGCATATACTTCGGCACACCCATCTACGCCCGCACCAAATTTTTTTACTATTATTTGTCACCAAATGACGCCCTAAAATTTGATATTGACGATTTATTTTATTATTCCTCACACAAAATCATGAAACGCGACGGTCATCTCTTTGTCGCCGACTATGGCATGCAGGTCAATATCCTAAACCGCTACGGCATAAGAAGCTTTGCCGTTGCTGGCAAGGACTACCTTTTCCTGAATGGCGACGACACCGATTTCCGCCATGAAAACCTTCAGATAGTAAACCGTTATCAGGGCGTCTCCGAAGTCATTTTCAGGGGAAAGCACAGATACCGCGCACGCATCAATGTCCCCGGCTACTATGTCATAGGCCACTACCACAGTGAAATTGATGCGGCAATTGCCTATAACAAGGCAATTGACATTCTGAAAAAAAGGGGGCTGCAAAAAAAGTATACCCCCAATTATATAGAAGGGGTTTCTCCCTCCACTTATGCGGATATATACTCACGCCTTAAAATATCAGATAAAATCATTAACTATTCCGCAGTCAAAACAAAACCAGCCGAATAGGGCGTAACTGCCCTGTCTGCTGGTTTTGTTTTTTCCATTATTCATTTACTTTGCATAGTCCTTAAAGCTCATTATCATTGCAGCATCACCCGATATTCCCTTGATACTGGCATCCGAATCATACTGCCACATGCCAAACGCATAAGGATACTCCGGTTTATCACTGTCCTGCGCAAACCACACGTCATAATCCTGTAGCTCCTCCATGTCCACCATGGTGAGCAGCCATTCCTTATCGCCGTAAATCATGGGCTTATATCCGGCATCCTCAATCCTGTCCATAAACGCCCTTGCAATCTGTGTCCTGTCTGTCATCTCAAGCGCTTCGATACGTGCCATATCATTATCCACAATTTCCATGGCAAACACGACCGGATATTTTATGCTGTAACCGGATATGGCATCAAGAAGCTCGTCCGCTTCCTCCCTTGCCTCTGCCTTGTTTACTGCCTGTGAGCAGAAATACACGCCGATATCCAGCCCTGCTTTCTTCGCAGCCTTGAGATTGTCCTGATAATTCATGTCCATCACAATGTTTCCGCTGCTGTAGCCCCTGGCGCCAACCTTTATCATGACAAAATCACAGCCCGCATTTTTGAGCTTACCGAAATCCACATCGCCCTGGTTTGCCGAGATATCCACACCACATTTCGAGACTACCTTTCCGTCTTCCTTGTAATTCATAAATGGCTTCTGATATGTCAAATTGGAATAATCGTATTTATGTTTCGGGATATCTTTGTTGATATCCACCCATTCTTTTGTCCCATCCGCATGCTTTACCTGAATGCTTTTGTCCTCATCCTCATCGTCCGCTTCTTTGTCCTTCTCCTCATCACTGTCCGTTTTCTTATCCCCATTGATGTCTTCCTTGTTTGTCATGTCATAAACCGAAGTCTTCCCATTTGACAGCTCGTCGGCAGTCTGGGATTTGTCAGTACTGTCCGATTTGTCTGCGGAACCGTCAATAACTGTCTCCCCAGTTGTCTGATTGGTCACCGTGCCGTTATTTTTATTCGGCTGGTTTTTATTTTTATCCCTGCCAGTGTCCGGAAGTGACCAGATGTCAAGGTCGTCCGATGTCAGCTTACTCTCCGCTATCACGTTCTCTGATGCGTTTGCCTCTATCTGCTTATTGGTCTCTGCCGCCTTTGCCTCCTTCTGCGCCAGCGCCGCCGCATAGCCACTGCCATCCGACCTTGATTTTGACTGGTTCGCCCAGAAAACAAGCGCCGTTACCCCGAGGATAACAACCGACATAATCAGTGCCATATATACATAAACCATCTTGGAACCGGAGCTGTGTTCCTCCTCATAATAGTCGTCATGTAATTTCATATTAATAACCATGCCCTTTCCACAGCCTGCTAACTTTGAGCCGCAAGCACAAATTTGTGTGTGAAAAATGCCGTACTTTGGCATTTTTCCGCGTGAAACTTAGTACTTCTCCGCGAAGCAGCCTCTGCTGCGAGTGGCTAGAAGTACTTTTCACGCTATAACAGCCGTTTGAATTTACATAATTAATTTACGAAGTTTATTATATAATATTTCGGAAACAATTTCAATTATTTTCTGAATTTTTTAGATATTGGTTGTTATTGGAACGGAGTGTGATAAAATATAATCCATAAAGCTTTGTGTTTGAGGTAACTTTCATGAAAAAAATGTTTATTTGCCTGCTGCTTCTGCTATCCGCCATTATAACCGGATGCTCACGCGGCAGTTCCACTTCCCCTGTGTCACGGACAGGTTTTGCTTTCGACACCGTTGTAACCATCACAATCTACGACAGCCGGAAAGAAGATGTCCTCGACGAATGCCTTGCGCTCTGTGAAAAATATGAGTCCCTTTTCAGCGCAACGCTTGAAGGCTCCGAGGTCTGGAACATTAACCATGCCGATGGAAATGCAGTTGCAGTCTCCTATGATACTGCGGCACTTATTCAGTCTGCATTGTATTACTGCGAGCACAGCCAGGGCATACTTGACCTCACACTTCGCCCCATATCCGAGGAATGGGACATTTCCGGACAGATGGAAAAGGCAGTTGGCATCGCAGACTATAAATATTATATACCGTCGGAGCAGACACTCTCCAGACTTTTAGAGCATGTGAATTATAAAAATGTCATCCTGATGGATGCGGACGGAACTGAACTCGGCTCCCATGACAAGCTTTCGGACAGTTCCGGCTATTTCGTCATGCTAAAGGACAGCCACTGCGCCATGGACCTTGGTTTTATTGCAAAAGGCTACATTGCAGACCAGCTGAAAAAATACCTGTTGTCAGAAAATATAGAAAGCGGCATCATCAGCCTTGGCGGCAATATCCTTCTTATCGGCTCCAAGCCGGATGGTTCGCCCTTTCAGGTAGGCATCCAAAAACCGTTTGGTGCCCCGAACGAGGTTATCAGCACCGTTCAGAAAAGCGATGCTTCCATTGTCTCATCGGGCTGTTACGAGCGTTTTTTTATCATGAATGACGACGAAAAAGACAGGACAGTCTATCATCATATCTTTGATGCGGCAACAGGCTATCCTGTCCAGAACGACCTTCTCGGTGTCACAATTCTATCTGATTCGTCTGTGGAAGGCGATGCACTCAGCACCTACTGCTATCTACTCGGGCTTGAGAAAGGGCTGGAATATATCCGCAGTCTCGATGATGTGGAAGCTGTATTTGTGACAAAAGATTATGAAGTTATTCCTTCATATTAATTCATTTCCTTTTAAATATGAAATATTTTTTTCGTATTTTTCACTGCGTTTTCCACCAGCGTTTCTTCAGGAACTTTCATGTACTTTGCAAGTTCCCTCGCAACATGGACAATATTCCCGGGCGTGTTCGTCCGGTCAAGTCCCGGAACATTCCTCGGTGTCAGATATGGTGCATCTGTCTCTATCAATATCCGGTCCAATGGAATCATACGCACCGCCTCCCGCAGCTCCTTTGCACGACGGTCGTCACAAATCCAGCCGGTTATGCCGATGGAAAATCCCATGGACAGATATTTATCCAGTGTCGCCTTATTTCCAGTAAAACAGTGGACAACGGATTTTTTACAGATTTCAGGATGTCTCTGAAACCTTTTTGCGAAATCTGCTGCTGCACTGCGCTCATGCAGAAACAATGGCTTGTCCAGTTTCTCTGCAAGCACGATATGTTTTTCCAGACACCGGATCTGGTTTTCCTTTGTCGAGAACATCCTGTCGTAATCCAGTCCGCACTCGCCGACTGCAACCATTTTCTCATTTTCAGCAATCATCTTTTCTATTGCGGCAAAATCCTGCTGGGATGCCCTGTCTGCATTGTGCGGATGAATTCCTGCCGTTCCATATGCAGTGTGGCTTTTTACAAATTTATCAATCTTCTGGTTTTCTTTTGGGTCTGTGCCTGTCAAAATACAGCACACGCCCTGCAGCGCCGCATCCTGAATCACCTTTTCCGGGTCTGGAAACTGCCTGCAAAACAGATTTAAGCCGATATCATAGTATTTTATGGCTGTAATATTTTCCTGCATTCTATTGTACCCCTCCTTATACACTACCATCTGTACTCCACAATCTCTTCCAGCTGCTTTCTCGACCGCTGCGGCGGTGTCTCGTCCGGATAGCCTACCGCGACTGCCCCGACAAGCTGATGTTCTGTCCGCAGATATGAAACCAATTCCTTATACGCAAAACAGGTATTGGCAATCCATAGCGTGCCCAGCCCCAGTTCCTCTGCTGCAAGTAACATATTTTCAACCGCGGCTCCGATAGAAAGTGTGTCACAAATTTCCATAATGCGTTCATCATTGTCTACAGGCAAGAATGGAGATTTTGCATTCGTATTCAAGATTACAATGATAATCGGTGCCTGCTGCATAATCTTCAAGGTATTTTTCGCATCAGGAATTCCATATCGCGACTTCGGCAGATTCGTTATTCCCTGCTCCTCCCGCACCAATCCGGTCTGCATCACATCCAGTAGCTCCTGCTTCTGCGTGCCGCCAAAAACAATATACTTCCACGGCTGCCTGTTCTTGGCAGACGGTGCGACTCTGCCTGCGTTTAATAGTTCTTCCAATACATCCTTGGGAACACTTTTTCCCTGAAATTTTCGGATGCTTCTGCGGTTATAAATTGATTGCATTGCAATTCGCCCCATCTCCAATCCTTTACTATGCTGCTGCATTTGCATTAATCCCCTCAATTACTTTTCGTATTCCTAACCACACAGTCATATCCGTAAAAATATCTACTACACTTCCATAATCCGTAAACGGAGATTCCTGTAATACAGACATATCTTTCATCATGCCATTGTGTACAATATACTCCACAATCTGATTAACAAAATAAATCTGCCTGTTATCAAGATTTGCGTTGTCAAGATACATTGAAAAAGCCTCCTTAGCCGTATTCATGTCGAGACCGACAATTTCACGCACAAATTCTCCCAGCGGTTTCTCCCCATACTCTCTTCTATAATCCTCCCTTGTGCCAAGCTCACCCCATAATATTTCCTCAAGGCTTCTGATATCGGACTTTGTAAGTGGCTGATTTGTTTTCAGTTTTACGATGACAGCATTATCCTGATGCTCCCGCACATAATATTCCGCTTTTGCTTTATAATTCGCCAGTTCATCGTTTTCAAGTTCCGCATCCTTCCACTCCATATTTAATATGTCATCCGCAAAATTCGTATCATACCGGACTGATGTCTTCGGAATATATTTCATCAAGTTTCTAAGCTCTATTCTTATCTGTTCAAAATCCTCAATTCCGGCATTTTCCAGATAATCTGTATGGAGCAGTTTCTGTATGAGTTCTGCCTTTGTCCGAATCTCAGGAATGTTCGCCACACCAGCTATTCCCCTGACACGTTTTAATAGGTCGCTTCTTGCTTTTGTATATTTTTTACCATCAAGATACGCAAGCTCTAACCCATACATCAACGCATCGAATCTGGATGCACTGACATCTTCACTGTCAGGCAGTACCAGCGGAGCGAGCTCCGTCTGTACTTTCAATGTATCTTCATAGTCAATCACGTCATAACCTGACTTAATGGAATAGGTGTCCACATATCGTATGTGCTGGCGGACTGCAAAATTCTCCCTGTTCAATTCCTGTACCTTACCCACCATAATTTCCACCAGCTTGTCGCGATACGCCTTGAGTCGTTTTGTCTGGCACTCAATTGATTGAAGTTTAAATGCTATCTGAAATTCCAGATTGAAAATGGCGCTCTGCAATGCAATCATATTCGCAGTCGGTTTTCCCTGATTCATGCGAAAAAATGCAAAATTGCCGCAAAAATCAAAGATATAAAACTTATCCTTGTCTGCGCCATCCAGCAACTCTGGACAGAGCCTTGTCCCACGACCAATCATCTGCCAGAATTTTGCCTTACTCATCACCTTTTTGAAAAACACAAGATTCAGTACTTCTGGAATGTCAACACCAGTATCCAACATATCTACGGAAATTGCAATTCTTGGCAGTTTTGCAGGGTCAGAAAACTCATCGATTTCACTCTGCACATATTGAATATAATTATCGACTACTTTCGCATAATCATTTGGCAGATGTGGATATACCTTATGAAACACCTGAAGAATTTTTTCTGCATGAAGATGATTTTTTGCAAAAATAATAGTCTTTCCGATATGCTGCCCATAATCAATCCGAATGCCTTCCGTCATAAGAATGTCCAATACTTTCCTTATGGTATCCTCATTGAAAATCCACGTATTGAGTGCGGAAGCACCAATGTTTTCAGGAATTTCGTCATTTTCATCCCCAAACGTTTCCTCATATATTTTTTTCTCTTCGTCAGAAAGCTCATCATAAACAATTCCCTGCTCTATAAATTTGAGGGTAGTTTCCACAGATTGAAAATCGACAAGATAACCATCCCGAACTGCCTGCGCAAGCTCATATCCATATGTAGGGACACCATCTTCCAATTCAAATATCGAGTATGTGTTTTTGTCGATTTCATCCTTAGGCGTTGCCGTAAGTCCCACCAGCGGTGCATCAAAGTACGTAAATATATCATGGTATTTATTATAAATCGACCTGTGTGCCTCATCGCAGATTACAAGATCAAAATGACCGCAGGAAAAAATTCTTCCTTCCTCGTCCCTTGTATCATCAATCAGGTTGTACATCGTCTGATAGGTGGAAAAAATACAATGGGCATTATAATCCCTATTTTTTTCACACATATTGCCACATGATAAATCAGGAATCATATTCACAAAGCTTCTTTTCGCCTGTGTCACAAGTGCATTTCTATCGGCAAGAAATAATATATTCTTTACCCAGCCATGTTCCAGCAAAACACGACACAGACCAATCACGGTTCTTGTTTTTCCCGAACCAGTAGCCATGACAAGAAGCGCTTTTCTCCTATTTTTATCATCAAGGGAACTACACACCGCCTTAATCGCTTCCTCCTGATAATATCTTCCTGCTACTTTTTTGTCTATGGCAACATTTTTTAGGCTTTTTCGCATCGTCCGCAAATTAAACCACTTTTCCAAATCCCGCTTAGAATAAATGGTGGCACATATTCTTTCAGGATACTGTCCGTCAATAATTCTTGTCTCAAATCCATTTGTTAAAAATATAACAGGTCTGCGTCCATACTTCTTCTCCAGTAAATCTGCATACAAAGCTGCCTGCTGCCTACCTTTTGAAACATCCACACATGCTTTTTTTGCTTCGATAATTGCAAGCGGTTTATACGCATCATCAAATAATACATAATCCACTTTACCAATCCCTGAAGAGTTCGGCATCCCTTGTACTGCCAATTCACACACCCAGTCTTTTCCTTCCGTCCACCCCGCATCATCAAGCATAGAATCAATATATATTTTTCTCGTACTGTATTCTGATAGTTCAAGTGGCTTTGTGACATATTCTGGTGCCTGCACTTCACGTCTGGCAGTGAGTGCTTCCTTTAACGCCTTGTTCTCTGCTATGAGTTCTTTCAGGTTTATCTCCGCAAATTCTGAAACTACATAATTTTTCTCCTCTTTTTCCAACAGAGTACTGTCAAATAAATGTTCCTCATAAACATCCATATAGCAATAGGCAACAAAATCCAAGAATAAAAATAAGTCTTGCAGGCAAAGCGCTGCCTGATCAAATGTAATCTTCTTTCCTGTATGAGCCGCAATATTCCCCATCCGCCGAATAAAATCCAGACGTTTCCAAAGCACATCATCCACAATATCCCGAAATTCTTCCGTGTGCAACAGACTATTCAAGTTATCCTGATATGGCATGACAAGAGACTTATCCACGGAATACATCCATTTGACAGCAAATTCCATCGCACGGCGGCAGTTAATGACGCTTGTCGCGGGGTCAATACAAATAATTTTCTCTGCTGAAATAGCGACATCTGAAAAAGTGTTGAATTTCGGGTCATTTTTTAAATAGTCAAAGTTGGTCATGCTGAATCCTCCCTTCTGTACCTTTTTAGAGAATTTTTTCTTGTTAATTTGCTATCATAACTTTCAATTTGTCTGTCTGGCGGACGAAGGCGGCAAACTGGTTCTGCAATTCAATTGAGGGTCTATACATCTTTATCTGCGCCATCGCACTTAACACTAAATCACGATTAGCAATTCCTTTTGTAAGCCTTTGTGATTGCTCATAACAATAATCACAATTGAGCATGTTTTCAAGAAAAATGCCATTTAGAACAGATTTATCAAATTTAAGCACTGCCAAATGGACCCAATTTGCAAATTTAGTATCCACATCAACTAGTTTCGCTATTCCTGTAGTACCTCCTTTGCTATAAAGTATATCCCCTTTTTCTGGATGACACTTTTTAATAGCGTTCTGGTAATCTTTTTCAGAAATGTATTTTGCTGTTGAAAAATCAATGTATCCATTAACTATGTTTCGCACAGAAATAAAAGGATATCCACCACTTTCTTCTCCAATGTCAGGTAATGATTTATGTGGACCATCTTTGATATAGTAGCATTCATCACCCAATGTTGTCTTCTTCCACTCTTGAGGATTTGTTTCTGGATCGCCAAACATCTCGACAAAT
>DKUL01000077.1 GCA_002490665.1 Lachnospiraceae bacterium UBA7205
CACTTGGCAAACATATCCGAGGACTTCTGCGCTTCCGTCTGTGCAATGCCCGCCACATTCCGCATTTTCGTGTATAAAAAGAGGTTTTTATAGTTGTGGCTCTCATCCACAAACAGCCTGTCCACGCCTAACTGCTCGAAGGTCACAACATTGTCTTTCCGGCTTGCGTCGTTTAAGCGGCTCAGCCTCGCATTCAGCGATTTCTTTGTCTTTTCCATCTGTTTAATGGTGTAGCGCTCGCCTTTTTCCGCCTTGAGGGATTCGACTGCCATTTCAATCTCCGCTATCTGCCTTTCAATCATCGCTGCCTGTCTTTCTGTGGAAAGCGGGATTTTTTCAAACTGTGTATGCCCGATAATCACCGCATCATAATCCCCTGTTGCGATTCTCGAACAGAATTTTTTCCGGTTTGCAGGCTCAAAATCCTTTTTTGTAGCCGCTAAAATATTTGCCCCCGGATAAAGGCGCAGGAAGTCACTCGCCCACTGTTCCGTCAAATGGTTCGGCACGACAAACAGACTCTTTTGGCATAATCCAAGCCGCCTGCTCTCCATTGCCGCAGCAATCATTTCAAAGGTCTTTCCCGCACCCACGCAGTGTGCAAGAAGCGTGTTGTCACCGTAAAGCTGGTGCGCCACTGCGTTGAGCTGGTGCGGTCTTAGTTCGATATCGGGTGTCATGCCGGGGAATTTCAGGTGCGAGCCGTCATACTCCCTCGGTCTGCCGGAATTGAACAGCTCATTGTATTTTGCGCACAGCGCCTGTCTGCGTTCCGGTTCGCGGAATACCCAGTCCTTAAAGGCTTCCCGTATTGCCTCCTGCTTCTGGCTTGCAAGCATGGTTTCCTTTTTATTGAGGACTCTTTTTTCTTTATCATCTTCGATGATGACATCAAAAATACGGGTGTCGCGAAGGTTCAGCGAATCCTCTAAAATTTTATAGGCGTTCGCCCTGCCCGTCCCGTAAGTCATGCTGACAAGCGAATTTCCCTTGTCTGCATTTTTTCCCTTTACATTCCACTGCCCAGTCACGTCGGAATACTGTACACCCATTAAATTGCGGTCAAACAGGTATTCAGGCGTTTCAAAGGTTTCACGCATGAAGTCCTCGATATATTTTGTGTCAATCCATGTCGCGCCGATGCGCACCTCAATCTCCGAAGCGTCAAGCTCCTTTGGCTGCACTCCTTCCAGAGAAGTTACATTTATGGCATATTCCGGGCGTTTTTCCGCAAATGTTTTTGCCACCGCCAGCTTCTCCCGCACGTTGCCGCTCAAATATTCGTCTGCCGTTTCCCATTTTTCCGTAACGGGATTTTGGAAGATAACCCCCGCAAGCTCTTTTGTGATTTCCTCCGCGCTTTTATCTGCAAGCTGTGACATATAGGGCAGGTCTACCCCCGCTTTTTCGGCAAGCGACACTGCAAGCGCCTCGCTCGCTGTGTCCACGCTTGTGACGGCTTCCTGTTTTTTTATGGTGCGTTTTGAGAACATATCCGCCTTGCCGATGAAATTCCCCTCATCGTCCAGTTTTTCAAGGGAGCATAACAGACAGTAGCTTGAATCCTGACTGAACGCCCTCTTATTGGTCTGTGAACTGATAAGACCGAATTTCTTGGAAAAATCATCATACAGCCCATTCAGTTCCGTCTGCTTGTTTTTAATCATCTCCTCCGAATATTCATTTAACTGGAAGTCTATCAGCTCCTGCGTGCAGTCCCGGATTGCCGCCATGCCCTTAATGCGCTGCTCCGCCTTTTCCGGTACATCAACAGGCTTCATAATGGAGTTTTCCCGGTAGTACACCTTTTCATCTACTATGGTATAGCTGTAATTTTTCACGTCGGGATCGGCAGGGATAATCCCTTCCGGCTGCACGTCATCAATCTCATTGAAATCCGCCTGCTCGATGCTGCCCTCCACATGGGAAAGCGCATTTTTAAGCTGCGCCGACAGCGGGAGGGAGCTGTCCGGAAGGCAGGCGCTTTCCATGCCATGCGCCCCCGAAACCATTTCCATTTTTCCAAGCACCATCTCCGGGTGGTCTGCAAAATACTGGTTCATTGGAATGCCGTCTTTTTCCGTCAGGTATATCCAGTCCGGTTCAATGTCCAGCACCCTGTCACGTTTTTTCAGGAATAAAATATCCGATGTGACTTCCGTCCCCGCATTTACCTTAAAGGCTGTGTTCGGAAGTCTGACCGCGCCTAAAAGTTCTGCCCGCTGCGCAAGGTATTTTCTTACTTCGGGGCTTTTCTTGTCCATAGTCCCCTTTGAGGTGACAAATGCAACCACGCCGCCCGGTCTGACCTTATCCAGTGTTTTTGCAAAAAAATAGTCATGGATAAGGAAATTGTGTCTGTCATAGGCTTTGTCAGCCACCTTGTACTGTCCGAATGGCACGTTTCCGACCGCAATATCAAAAAAATCATTGGGATAGCCGGTGTTTTCAAAACCTGTGATTTGAATGTCCGCATGGGGATAGAGCTGTTTTGCAATCCGTCCGGTAATCCCGTCAAGCTCTGCGCCGTACAGCCTGCTCCCCTGCATCTCCTTTGGCAGACAGCCGTAGAAATTGCCGATTCCCGCAGCGGGATCTAATACATTTCCTTTGGTAAAACCCATTTTTCCCACTGCGTCATAAATTGCCTGAATGATGACGGGGCTTGTATAATGGGCATTCAGGGTGCTTTCCCTTGCCGACGTGTATTCCTCCGGGGATAACAGGTTTTTTTAATTCCTGATATTCATTCGCCCAGTTCGCCTTTGTTTCGTCAAAGGCATCGGCAAGACCGCCCCACCCCACATATTTTGCTAAAATCTCCTGTTCTTCCGGCGTTGCGGTGCGGTGTTCAGCCTCAATCTTTTCAAGGGTGCGTATGGCTTCCACGTTCTGACGGAATTTCTCTTTCGGCGCAAAGCCTTTCCCGACAGTATCCGCTTCATTGAATGAAATATGGTAATTAACCGCGCCCGACCTGTCAATCCTTGGTTCTTTTTTCGGCGCTGTTTCCGGTGCTTTCTCTGTTTCTTCTGTCAGCGCCTCCACGTCTGCCACGACCTGACCGATAAATGGATTATTTTCCGGTTCTGAAATATCTTCTGATTCTGACAGCTCTGTTTTCTCCGTAACGCTTTCCGGTAATGGCTCGATATTCTCCGGTTTTTCCGTAAGACCTTCCGACCTTTGGACATTTTGTCCAGAAGTTTCTTCCCCCGGCTCTGTTTTGGGAGCTTCCGCAGCAGCGCTTTCTTCCCTCTGCTGTTTTGGCTCGTCATAACGTGTCGCAAACTTTTGTGCTTCCTTCAGCAGTATATCCATCTCCACCGCTTTGTCCGCATTTCCGCTGACTGACTGCATGAGGACATAATCGGCAGCTTCCAAAAATAAGGCATCATAGACTGCCTTCCCATCTAACCGCCTGTCATCATTCCATATGGCAATCTCTCCCGTATCTTCATTCCAGCCGACCACATCTTTCATGGACAGCGCACCGCAGATTTTTACCACAGCGGACATTTCCGCAAGCCTTTCCATAAGCGCCCTGTCGCTATCGTCTGTTTTATTTTCCAGATTTGACCTTTGGACATTTTGTCCAGAAGTTTCTTTTTCCGTTTCTTCTGTTATCTCCGTCCTGTCCAGCTCTATGTAACGCCTTGCCTGACTGGTAAAGCCGTCCAGCACAGCAGGGTGGGAAGTGACAGCATAATCCTTCGTCTGCCAGTCCGCATCGGGTACAAGCGTTTTTGCCCATTCCTTATTATCAGAGGAAAGCCGACCATCATCGGATAAGTGCATAATCGTATTGGCAAGGACAATCCCTACACGTTCCTTCCCATACTGCCTGATAACGCCCTCTGCGGCATCGCCCGAAAGCGTATGACCGTCAAATTTTTCCGCGATTGCCTTTTCTATCGCTTCCCTGCACTCAATCCTGATGCCATGCTCCAGCTTTTCCTGTTCTCTGCGCATGGCTTCCTCTGCCTGCTCTTTTTTGTACTGTTTATAGGCTTCCTTTCCCTTTGGCGTAAGATACTTGTCCGCTTTTACAAGCTCACTAATGCGCTTTTCCACCACGTTCCATTTCAAAAGCACCTTTGCATATGGCTCGCCTATCCTGCCTTTCCCCAGTCTGATACCTTTTGCATCATGCCAGTCATCACTCCGGTCTGAACCGATTAAAGCCGGGGAATTGCCGCCTGTACCATACTCGTTTTTAAGGAAGTCAATATTCTCTTTTTTGTCATGCCCCTCCATGAAATATTCATAGATGCGGAACTGTCCATGCTGAAAACTGCTCCCGCCTGTCAGGCGCGCATCTATCTCGTCCTGCGTAATAAAATCTTCATGCAGGACTTCCACATTATCCTGTACCGGAAATTCCTTTTTTGCTGTGCTTAAATCCGCAATCTCCGAGAGCAGATGCTCCGGGCTTTTTACATAGCGCCACCTAATACGCTTTTCCCCTGCTTCAATCTGTTCTTTTGCTCTGGAAAGTTCCTCGGCGATGACATCCCTCCCCTCCTGTGTGGATAAAAGCTCGCAGAGGTTTGTCATGCTCTCCGGGTGGTTGTAGCTTTTAATCGGTATGTTCTCCGGAATTTCCCCGATACCGTCCCGGAATAAATTGAACAGGTCATTTGACACCCTCTGGCGTTCCACCGCATCCACAAGGAACACCTCATTTGCACCCATGTAAGCGCCGTTCTCCACCATAGAACGGACAATGCCCTCCACTTCCTGCCAGCCCATCACTGCAACAGGGTTTTCCTTTGCGGACATACCGTAACCGATGCTCATGCCCGTTTCGTTAAACCATACGGAAACAGGATTATTACCGAAATCAAATCCTTTTCCGGTAGTCTGGTATTCATTTTTGAGGAACTCCGCCATTTCCTCCGGCGTTTTCCCCTGCTGGTATTTGGCATAAATGCGGCTTCTGCTGTTATTCCGTCCGCCCCCTGTGCACAGAATGGCTTCAAGCTGTTCTCTGGGCAGAGAAAAAGCGGCAGGCATTATATATTTCTCTCCTGCCTGCGCTGCCTCTATCGTGCCGATCTGTTCCTCCACCGAGGGAAACAGACTAAGCTGCCGGTAAACTTCCGTTTCCTTTGGTTCTTCCCACTGCGGTATCTGCCCCTCTTTCAGATATTCGCCCTTTTCCATGTAAAAGGCGATACTGTCCCTCACAGCTTCCCATGTAATAACTGCTTCTGCTTTCCGATGTGCATATGTTCCGTTCCAAAGCGTCATACCGCTTTCGTCCGCCCTGTATCCGGCTCTTTCTTTCCCCACATAAAACTCTGTGTTTTCCCCATGCCGGTAACTGTTTTTGATGTATTCCGTCTGTTTATCCTTATCCGGCTCAAAAAGCATTACCCCGGCAATATCCGGGCATTTATGCACCATAAATTCATCAAACTGCAAAATCCCCTTTTCAATCTCTGCCCAATGCCTGTTAATGATTTCCTCGCCAGACAAAGAAAAACCGGATAATGTGTCAGCTTTGTCAGCTCCATTATCCGGCTTGTACAGTTCCTTATTTTCAGTTATATTGTCATTGTCTACAGACTGTATACCAGCTCCTTCAGAACGATTTCCTCCGCCGAGTGCCTGATACTGTTCATCATTCTCACCCATTTCATCTGATCGGCTGCTTTCAGTTCCTCCGTCACGCCCTCTGCTTCCGCCATATGCGCCGTCAGCAGCTCCATTCTCTGCTCTGCCTGTTCCTGAATGGTCAGAAGGTGTTCTTTCAGCTTTCCTTTGAGAAGAAGTCCTGTGTAAACTCCCTTCTTGTGTTCCTGTAAGTAATTCTTCCGCATCAGCCCGTATTTGGTCAGCGTCCCCTCCGGCTGCTCGTCCATCCGCAGCATCGGTATCATGTAATCCCCGTTCTTTTCGTATGTCAGATTCATCATTATCCTCCCTTTCCCCGGCGTTTCCGGTCTGTGTGATAGATTGTCCGTCCTGCCTTTCACTTTCACGCTTTAAAGCATTATAGCGTGTGTCAGTGGGATTTGCAAGTCCTTTTTCACCTAAATTTTTAAGTTCTGCATTTCTTTCGTTCTCCCTGTCATATGCCCGGATTGCTTTCCCGATTTCCATAAGGACGGGCTTTGACAAGTCGGATATGCTGTTTCCAATGTGCGACAGTGTTTCCATAGTGTTAAATTCGTGGATATACGGGAACTCAATCTGCCCTGACAGCTCCGCTTCGTCTACGCCGCACCCTCTAAGGACAGTGTAGGCGATGCTGTCCGAAAGCGTTTCCCTGATGCGCAGACTGATATTCAGCCCATCAAGCTCCTCCAAGAAACTTCCCTCTTTCAGATATTCCATATCCGAAGCAAGCTCCTTATAACAGTCCTCCGCTATGCGTGATGCAATCTCCCTGATTCTGTCCACAAATCCGGCATCCTTGTCGGTATCCCCGTAAATCTGTTCTAATCGGTCAAGCACCACTTCCTGATGTTCTTCCTTCATCTCCCAAAGCTGCGGGAAACGCCCGATACGCCTTGCCTTATGCACGTCCGATATGTCAAAGACATACCGCAACCCGCTGTTCGGACTGCCTTTCTCATCAATCAGTGCGATGCCCTTTGCGCCCTTGTTTACCCAGCAGTGCATTTTTTCATTCCACACTTCTATGGAAGCGCAGGCTGTCGCATCCGGTCTTTGGGCATAGATGAGAAGCTGGTCTTTGAACGGGTATTTGTAAAGCCCTGACGCTGTGTTCAGGTACTTTTTCCAGTTTCCGTCATTCCGCACCACTTCTTTTGCGGTTTCCTCGGCAAGCGCGGAAATTAAGTCGTATTTTCTCATGGTAAACCTCCGTTAAATATAGCTGCAAAATACAAAAAACGTATCTTGCAGCCTGTTTCCTGTTACTTTTCAGTGGAAAGCCTGTTAATGCCTTTCCCTTCATTATTCATAAAACCCATGTTCCTCAATCCCTTTTTCCAAAACGGTATGTATCAGTTCGTCCAGCTCCACGCCGTTAATCTCACTGACTACAATCAGCTTCGCAAGAGTATCTTTCTGTACGGATACCGTATACTGTTCCTCATCGGCACGAAG
>DKUL01000025.1:0-936 GCA_002490665.1 Lachnospiraceae bacterium UBA7205
TACCGATCAGGACGGCAATGAGCACCTGCTACGAATCGGGAAGGATTATAATATCCGCTCCGGCATTTCCTATCGGCTCTATTTCAAGACTTCAGACAGTATCCCCTCCGGGCAGAACCCGCTCTTAGCCAAAGCGGCACTGACAGACAACCTGCTTGGCGTGGAGGAGATAAAATAATCCATTTTAACGAATAAATGCCTGTGTTATAATTGGGATATTCAATCAAATTGCAAAGGATGATATACAGCACTATGGATTTACAGCAATTCAGAATAGCCCACAGCACAGTTATGGAGCATTATCAGTTTATAGAGCGGGAACTTGAGGGAATTTATGCCGCTTTAAGCGGGAAAAGCTTCTATTATGGGTTAATGGATGTCGAAACCTTCAGTATCAGCAAGGTAATCCGAATGGTACAGGAGCAGGAAAAAATAAATGACATAGAAATCATTTCAGACGAGGAATATGAAACCTTAAAAGCCATCTGCCTGAGAAGGAACTTCTGGACGCACAACTGCTATACAGAAATGGTTTTTGACAGAAAAACCGGCGGTCCCAAAAAGCAGACAGATGTAACCCAGTTATATGATGACACAAGAAACGCAGAACAAATGCGGGAGCTCCTGTTTAACAGGAAAATTGAACTGCTTCATAATCTCAGAGACAACGGAACTCTCTGGTAACAAACTTTATTTATTTTATAAGCAGCATGTATTCTATACAAAATATTGTGTTTAATTATTTGACATACGCTATATATTGTGCTAAAATGTTCCTGTAATTGATTTTTGTGCTTCCTATCAGGATATGCAGAACGCATAGATGCACACGCTGTTTATGATTGAATTAAGTGTCAGAAGAACCATGCCGATAAGTGGCAGTCTTTTGGCACTTTTTTTGATGCGACCAAAAAATTTTTTCATCAGAGAAAGGAG
>DKUL01000025.1:1201-2699 GCA_002490665.1 Lachnospiraceae bacterium UBA7205
AGGCAGAGTCACCGCCGACCTTGAGATTCAGACCAGCTCCAACGGAACTGAATATATTCAGTTCAATGTGGCGGTCAACAAAGGCTACGGTGAGCAGGAACACGCCAATTTTTATCAGTGCATCCTGTTCGGGAAAGCGGCTGAACGACTCAGCAAGGCAGGGGTTAAGAAAGGCAGCCTGCTCTTTATCACGGGCGACCTCGACCTTGTGGAATACACCCGCAAGGCAGACGGCTCAAAGGGCATGATCCCCAAGATCACCGTGTACGAATGGAACTATGTCCCGACAGGGAAACGCACGGAAGGCAGCAATGCCAACAGCACAGGAGGCAGTGCACCTGCCAGCGCAGACGACGGCTTTATGAATGTAGAAGACTGTGGCGAGAATGGACTGCCGTTCAACTGATGCTTTCGTATCGCTGGTGGCATAAGAGGAATTGCATCGGAGAGATAATGCTCCGGCTGTAATTCCTCTTTTTTAGTTTACAAAGAAAGGACTGAAAAAACCAAATGAGAAAACCCATATTTACCAAAAGCATCAAAATCCTGATCGTCTCCCTGCTGTTGCTGGCAGTCTTTTTCCAAAAGGAACGCTCCCAGAAGCTGATGGCGCTTGCCTTCATCCTGTGGGCTGTCGTGACAATCGGAATCCTTTTGTTCCGCCAGTCAGGAAAGCTGTTCAAAAAATGCCGCGCCTTCTGTTCTGCCCTGAAGCAAAAAATCGGGCAGATGATGGAGTCTTCGGAAGAAATACCACTTTTATTTCCAGTACAGGAACACCCAAAGGAACCCGTTCCTCCCGCAAAGCCAGCATTTCCCGCCTCTGACAGCAGAGAGTACGAGACTATGCTACTCCATATCGCACTCCGGATCACAGAAAAACTGAAATCCGCTTACCCACTGGCTGTCTGGCAATGGAAGGACACCCCTTCCCTGCAGGACATCCTAAAAGGCGGGACGATCCGTATCCTGGTAGAGAACATGGATACCTACACCCATGCGGACATTTCCTTTGACCGCTTTGGGCGCATCCATGTGGAGCCAATGGTAATCGGCAGTTTTACGGATACAGAAACCGGGACAGGCACCAAACCGCAGCCAGACGCAGACGGGGAAGCAACCCCTGAACCGTCCGTCGTGGATGTCAGGGTATGGTACGAGCTGATCGGGCAGAAGGTGCTGGAGGAACTGATTACCGACCTAAATGCCAACGGTCACTCCATGCTCACCATCAGGGAAAACGGGGATATTGTCGTAAGCTGCCAGAAAAAGAAAGTCCTGAAGGCAACCCTCGACTCCTTTCCGGGAAAGACTTACTGGAAGGAACTGGTCTCCTTACTGGAGGAAAACGAACTCAAAGGAAAAATCTCAGATGACAGTCTGCAGGTTTCATGGATTTAACAAAACAACAGAAAGAAGGATGAATGAATTATGGCAAAAGTACAATTATTTGCAAACTGGACATGGAAGATCAGTCTTCCTGAGCCTTTCGACAAAT
>DKUL01000081.1 GCA_002490665.1 Lachnospiraceae bacterium UBA7205
TAACCGCTTGACCAACGAGCCATGGCTGTTATATGCCTGCTTTTAATTATCTGCATTGCTGACAGCTATTACAGTATATAACAGCTTTTACAAAAAATCAAGTACTTTTTTTATTTTTCTTTAAATTTTTTTACAGGAAACCAAATGCCGAACGGTTACGGTTTTCAGCATTTTTCAGGCACAAGTCATACTGCAAAATCCATGCAGACCCTTGTCTTTGTAAACGGACGTACCTTTCCGTCCGCCACAGCTACGTGTTCCGGATGAACTGCATATCCCTTCAGCGCCTCCTCGTCTGCAAAAGATGAATCAAGCATCACATCCGCATTGGAAGATGGCAGCGGATTGACCTCCACTTTAATATCAATCAGTTCGGGTATCTTTCCCCTGAGCGATTCAAGCCCTGCCTTTATTCCAGCCTTTATCTCCGCCCTGTCACTCTCAGACAGTTCGTCCTTTAACTGCCACAATATTATATGTCTTACCATTTCTCCATCTCCTATTCTGTTCGTTATCCTGTTTTCCTGTCCTTTTTCGGCAGGTCTGATGTACCAGCATCATTATTTTTCAACCACTACCGCACATAAAACGACCGTTCATCCTCCAGAAGCGGTACTTCTTTTGTCTCAATGGAATCAATCACAATATAATCGCTCCGGTTAATCATCACAAGCATCCTGTTGATGGCTTCCTCCGTCCCCTGTGCCTCCATCTCAACCGAGCCGTCATACTCATTTTTTGCCCAGCCCGTGATTCCCATGCCGTTTGCGGCGTGTTTCGCCCGATAACGGAATCCGACGCCCTGCACCCTGCCCGTGAAACGAAAATGTTTTCTGACAATCATTCCTGCTGCCCTCACTCTGCCGAAAAATCATACATCCTCGCTGTCTCCCTGTTCCTGTACTCATGTTTTTCGTAATATCCGACTAGCGCCCCGTCCGTGTCCCGCAGTGCGACCATGTAAACGTCCTTATTTTCTTTTTCGTTATAGAACGTATAAATTCTGTTGTGAGCCGTACTTTCTCCAAACCACAGGACGACTTTTTTTATCATCTCCACAGACTTTTGATTATGACAGTTCAGCAGGCTTTGTCCCACAAGCGCCGCACCGCCCCTATTCCCATAGCGGGCAATGGCAGCCGGATTCATATAGATAATCTCATGTGCCAGATTGCAGATGACAACGGCGCATCTGTCCTCATCAATCACACTCTTAAAATATGTTGTCAATTCCATTGTCTGATATCCTTTTCTTTCTTCACTGTGCCTACTCGCTGCATCCATCCCCATGACCGCCACAGTCATGGTCACTGCTGCCGCAGGAATGCTCCCCGCAGTCATGTCCATGCGCATGTTCATGATGGTCGCAGTGTACATCCGGGTCATATGCAAGTGTCCCTGCAAGAAATGCCCTGACCGCCTCGTCCGCATCCCCTGAAATGCCGCCATAAAGCTGTATGCCGGCCGATGCAAGCGCACTCTGTGCCCCGCCGCCGATTCCGCCACAGAGCAGCGTATTGACACCATGCCCTGTCAGAAAACCCGCGAGCGCCCCGTGTCCGCTTCCCTGCGTGTCCACAACCTGTTCGTTCTGTATTGTGCCGTTTTCCACATCATAGAACTTAAACTGCTGTGTGTGTCCGAAGTGCTGAAAAACCTCTCCATCCCCATATGTTACTGCAATTCTCATCTTTTATCCTCCTCCTTTTTTCTCATTCCTCAAATTCACGCTCATACTTCTTAAAAAACGCATAGTATGCCCGCACGTTTGCCAGTTCTGTCCAGCGCTTTACGTCTGCTGTTTCCTCGTCCAGGTCATAAATCTTTGCCCCTCTCATGGAAAGCAGAAAGGGTGAGTGCGTCGCAATCACAAACTGGCACTTGAAAAAACGGACTGAATCCTCCAGAAAGCGCAGCAGCTCCTGCTGTTTTTCCGGTGACAGGCTGTTCTCCGGCTCGTCAAGCAGATACAGCCCATTCTCTTTTATCTTGTCCGCAAAATAGAGAAATGCGCTCTCGCCGTTGGAGTGCTCCCTGACATTGTCCTGTAAGCTGCTGCGCACATACCCTGACTGTGTATTGCGCCGCGCCGCGTTTACCTTTTTCAGCCGGTCATAATCTTCCAGCGAATGCATCTGGAATTTCGCATGCTTTGCTTCCTGGTACTCCTCAAACAGCTCCTTCCGCCTCTGGTCTATTCCTTCGTTGATACAGCGCAGATTGAGCATAAAGTCAAACACGTCATCACTCGTGATTATCCTGCTGTCCTTTGGAATTTTCCCGATCGTCTCAAACGAGCACAGTTTTGTGTAATCCCCGAAAAAATTGGAACGGTTGTACAGCGTGTCGCGCGCCAGCCCAAGTTTCTCCGCAATCACATTCAACGCAGTTGTCTTACCAGAGCCGTTCCCGCCATACAGAATCGTAACAGGTTCAAAATCAAGCATTTTCAGCTGATGCGCCGAAAGTACTAAAAACGGATAAACCGTGTCGTAACAGGTGCGCTTCTGGCTCATTGTAAAATCATACTCCCGCTCCCTGTCAGGAAACGCAAAATGGGATAAATATATCATGGCATCCTGCTCCTTAACGAATTATCTTCATATTAGTATATCACAAATATTCCAAGAAAGCACTTAAATTATAAACAAAAAACTATCTTTCCAGATATTCCATTCTCACATAACCCTCCATGGGTTCCTCATCCTCCTGCTTAATGATTACTTTGTAAAAATCCCCCTCCTGCGCAATGATTTCCACTATCTCGCCCTTTTTTAACAGTCCGCTGACTGCCGCATCCGGGTCTGCTGCCGACCGCACCCTCAATGCATTCACGTTCACCACTGCCTTTTCAGATGCTGGTGTATTGGTTTCATCCGACACATAGTTGTCCGGTTCTGTTCCGCCAGAGTTTGTATGCGGACAGGATTTATACGTGAATGCCGCAATCTCGTCACCCCTTACTGCACTTCCGCACTTTGCACATTTCTGCGCCTCATAGGTAACCACCGTGCAGCTCCCGTCAGCATGCCTTTCATGCTCTGCGATTGTCCCCGAAGTATAGCTATGCGCACAGACATTTTGCTGCTGACCGGCTTGATAATCGTTTATGCTGTAATCCGTATTTCCATCCCCGCCCACAAAGACAGCATCCCCATAACGAAAGTCCATACATTTTCCCTCCATGGGATTTTCTTCACCCGTCTGGGAAAATACCAGAACATCCTTTTCACTCCAGTCATCCATACCACTCTGTACATAATTGCGCGGTTTCTGATATGCCAGTGCCGGAATGCTTCCTGCCAGTGCACAGACCGCCACGATAACGACTACAGCCCTTTTTTTCCAGACTCTTCTCTTGTTTGTTTCCATAATCCGTTCCATCCTTTTCCTCAATAAACTTTTTGATTTCCCCAATGACAGAACCATCGTCTTTCGCGTCTCCGTCCTTTGGGATGCCTCCATAATGCATCTGATGTAGTCTGCTTTCTGCCTCCTTGTCCTGCCGCTTACTGCCACCTCGTCACCCAGCATCTCGCTGACTGCGACGTTTTCCCGAAACAGGAAGCAGGCAAGCGGATTCCAAAAGTACACCACCAGCACCGCAAAACAAAAGAAGCGCGCCACAATATCCGCGCATAGCACATGGTTTTGTTCATGCAAAAATATTGCTTCCATCGAACCTTCATATTGATGATAATCGACAGGAAATAAAATCACTGGTTTTGCAAGCCCTACCGTCACAGGTGACGAAACGCATGGGGAAACACCCACCATAATCTTTCTTCCGGTATTTTTCTTCCTTTCATATTGTTCCGCATCCAGCAGCACCATGCTCCTCCTGTATCGCCTGCTTGTCTGCATATAAAGAATCAGCCATCCTGCAAGCAACGTACAGCATACCACAAGTACCAGAAGCAGAACCGGCAGAAGTCCCTGATATCCCGTTATCCGCACAATTTTACCATCTTCATCCAGGACAATAAAGCTGCCCCATACGCTTGCCGCGTCAAAAACGTCGCCTGTCTTTTTTATCGAAAATACCACACCCGTCTTTTCCAGCAGCCAGCAAACCAGCTCTTTTCCCTCCGCTGCCAGCCACGGAACAGGCAGCAGGTACAAGGCAGTGTTTATGCGAATCAGCCGCTGCCGCCATTTTAACGGCAGCTCATATGGCAGGATTCTGTTAAAAACAATATATACCAGTGTAAAGATGCTTCCGCACAGCATCATATGTACATACAGCCTCATTCTTCCTCCCACCTCCTCAGCACCTGACGCAATGCCGCAATTTCTTTTTCGTCCGGTTTTGCCCCGCCATTCAATGTCGTAAGCATTTTTGCAAAGGAGCCACCATAATTTCTGTCCAGAAATGCCTTTGACACCTCCTCAAGATACGCCTCCCTGGTAACCGCCGGAAGATACTTTTTAAATCGTGCGCCCTCCACGGCCCGCACCAGATTTTTTTGCTGCATCTTGAATAAAAAGGTGTTCAGCGTCTGCTTTTTCCATCCCTTATTTGTCCTTGCATTAAAGACATCCAGAAGCTCACCCAGACAAATCGGTTCCCCCCTTACCCACAATGTTTCCATAATTTCCAGCTCTGCCTCTGTCATAACGGTTTCCTCCTTTATTGTACTATAAATATAGTATAGCAAAGAGCTCCATTTATTTCAAGCTTTTTGTACTATTTTTATAGTACCATATGATAGTCGGGTATTCTGCAAAATAAAAATGCCCTTATCCTTCCGTTCATTGTTTCCCTAACGAAAGGACAAAGGCACCCTTAATCATTTACCGGATAACCCGGACCTCAAACGCCGTGGTCTGCGGCGGTATGCTCATCGTCATAAATGCCGCATGGCGTACCCTTACCCGCAGCCCCGGGACAAGATTGGAAAAGTCCATCGGTCTGCCGAATGCATTGAATATCTGTGCGTCATCTGCCAGATTAAAACGCATTGTCGAGGCAAAATTTCCATCGCTTACCGTCGTAAAGCTTCTGTTCCGCCTATCCACATTGACAATACGCCCGACTGTCACGTTGTCACCGCCGGGTCTTCCCACTACCTGTATGACATATGCCAGTGACTGCGGCGGTATACTTCTTGTCATTGCATTCGAAAATGCCGCATTGACTGTCATACCGGTTCGAAGGTCTGTTATGGGAATCCGGTTGTTGTTTTCATCCAGTATTGCCGTGTTATTTCCGACGTTCAGCCGTATTGTCTGCTGCCCCCTGCCACAGCCGGGGCACTCCGCGCTGGAAACAAGCACGAACGAGCCGTCCCGCCTTATCTCGACATTTTCTATCGTGCCGTTTGTAATCTGAGCCAAAAAAGTATTGTCCATTGGTATCACCTAAAAGCTTTATTATACTATATGCGGCAGATTCATAAAGGATAAAGACTCATGGCGCTCACTCGGGATATATCAGCCTTGTGTCATCAATATGGTACAGCACATCATCCAGATATCTTTTCGCGAGATAGTTTGCCATGCCAAGGTTCATGTCAAGATAATTTCCGCAGTCCTTCGGACTGGCTCCCGGAACCTCATCCTTGTAATCCCTGATAAATTCATACAGCTCTATCATCAGCGGCACGATTTCTTTCGACTCATAATCCCCTGCAAGCAGCAGGTAGAAACCAGTACGGCAGCCCATTGGTCCAAAGTAAATGGTCTTCTCCCCGTATTCCCTGTGGTTCCTTAAAAAGGTTGCCGCCAGATGCTCAATGGTGTGTACCTCAGCAGTGTTCATGACCGGTTCCTCGTTCGGCGAAGTCATTCTAAGGTCAAATGTTGTTATCGTGCCATCGCCCACACGATCCTTTCTCGAAACATACACCCCCGGCTGCAATTTATTGTGGTCAATTGTAAAACTCGTTATCTTTTCCATTGCCATTGTCCTCCTTTTTGATGATGCCCTAATACCTGGTCATAATATAGCTGTGTGAATCGACAAGCTGTGGTCTGGGTATCTCACGCCCCCAGTGTATTGCTCCATTATAGTTTCCTTCTGCCACAATCACTGTATTTTCCTTCACTTCAAGGACAATGACCGAGTGCGTGTCATTATCCACCCTGAGAATATCCCCGACCCTTATGTTGCCGTAATCCTTGTGAATCTGTGCCCTCGTATTGCCAAATGCCGCATCACTCACTGCAAATGCAAATCCGGCACAGCCGAAACCACCTGTATAGGTTCCACCCTTCCAGCCATAATAATTGTCATTCGTCCATGGCATTCCCTCTGGAAAAACCGCTTTTTGTGCCATAATCGTATCATATATCCGGCTGTCCGTACTTGCTGCGCTCAGACCAATCCCATGGATATAAAAGGTCTGACCGTCCAGATTAATCTGAAAATATCCGTTGCTTGTAATCCCCGTGACCTGTATGGGCAAATCCGCCGCCACGTCGGAAAGCACCACCGCACCATCATCCGCATCAGACAATATGACAGTATTCTCATTCGTATACAAAACCGCATCCGCTGCCGTCACCGTGTATTCGGCTGCCTCTGCTGCCAGCGCCGGCGTCCCAAAAAACAGTGCGATACCAAGTATCAGTCCAAACATTCTGCCCCATACTTTTTTCATATTTTTCTTATTCCGCCTTTCTCTTTTTTTGCAACCTTTACCTTGTACATCTCGTCATCCGCAATTTTCATGTAATCGTCAAACGCCCTGCCTGACAACGGATCTGTAATTGCCGTCCCAATGCTGACACTGATTTCACTCTGGTTCAGCCGGGCAATCACTTCGCTGCGGTATGCCTCTGCCTCAGACTCGCTGTCAATGGGAAAAAAGGCAATAAACTCATCCCCGCCATAACGGTAGACATAACCTTCACTGGGACACTTATCGGTGAGCACACGCGCAATTTCCATTAAAATCATATCACCCTTCTCATGCCCATATGTATCATTGACCTGCTTAAAATTGTCTGCATCCACAAAGTTAATCACGCATTTCCTGCCGCTCTCGCAGTGCCTGTGATACTCCGGGTCTATCATTTCCGCATAGGCAATGCGGTTGTACAGACCCGTGAGCTGATCCCTGTTATATATCTCACGCATTTTCTTGTTCGCAACCTCAAGCTGCAGTTTTTTATAGAGGTTCTCCAAGGTTTTCGTAATCGTGCTGTGCACATCATAAAAATAAGGGTTGTCATACAGAAATCTTCCGTTCTTAAGAATGCTGTATCCGACTGCCTTTTCCCGGAAATGAATCGGTGTAAACATATAAGAGCTCCTGGCTCCCGTCTTTTCATAATGCCTCTGAAGCTCGGACAGCTCCCTGATGCGCAAAACCCTCCTGCCCTCTGTCGCATAAGCCACCACCAGCCTATCCCGGTCATAGCCATCGGTTACAAATTCACTTTCGTCCACTCCCTCATAAAGCCTTTTATCAACCACAATGGTAAAACCATCACACGCAAGGCTCATGAAATATTCCGCAATCTGCCGGAACACTTCGTCGTATGTAGTGCATTTTACAATATCGCTCTCGAGCTTTATGAGCAGCTCCTCCTTGTCCAGTTTATCCACCCCGGCAATCACCTGGTTTCTCGCGTACTTCCTGTAATCAAGCAGTCCGCTGTTCGGACACCCGCAGCTCTCGGAAAAAATGCATTTCGACGGCATAAAATGATTTCTGGGAACGTCCTTTCCTGCCCAGACATCTGCCAGAATTTCCATCGTTTTGTTGCCGATATTTTCCCGCATGTGCCCGACTGTCGTTATCTGCGGCTCGAAATAAAGCGCCTTATCAAGATTGTCAAATCCTGTTATTTTAAAATCCCCGGGAATCTGGTATCCGCTCTGCTGTGCCTTGTAACAGAATCCTGCTGCAATATTGTCGTTCGCACAGACAAAAACATCAGGAAATTCGATCATCCTGCCCTTAAAGCCCTTTATGAACTGTTCGAAATATTTCGCGCCTGTAGAAAAATCGTAATCGCCATACCACACCGGGTTCTCTTCCCGCGCAAGCCCGAGGCGGTCAAGGCTCTCATTATATGACAGTACCCTCAGTGAATTCTCGTAGTTTTCTTCGGGTCCGCCTGCAAAGATATATTTCCTGCAATGATGTTTGTAATACAGATGGTCCATGAGGTCCGCAACCGGTTTCTTGTTGTCAATTCCGGCATAATAAAACCCCTCTATGTCGCTCCCGATACTCACAGTCGGCTTGTTACTCTTTCGTATCATTTCCACCAGCCAGTCAAAATAATGCCTGTCAGAAATATTTGTGCAGTCCATAATAATGCCAGCAAACTCCGACAAGTCCGGCAGTGTATAAATATTATATTCCCCATGATTGTGCTTTTCGTCGCGGCTCCAGTTTCCATGGCAGTTGTATTGGTACAGACAGATTTCCTCGTCACTCTTTGATATGAACTTCATCATTCCGTCTACCCATGCATAGGTGATTAATCGCTTCCATCCATCTGAAAATAGTGCTACTTTCTTCATAATCCAATATCTCCGTTTCCTAAAGGCGGCTTTATGTAAGTGTTTTCATTATCATTATAACCCCATGGCATGTACAAAAACAAGTCAAATATATATCGAAAATATTTGTAGAATATTTTGTATGTCCATCAGAAGAACCAGCTACATCTCAAACGCTTTTTGGATACTGTCATAGTGAAGAAAAATTCCCTGGGCTGCAAATGCCTTGATTTCATCGAGTGAGGCAAGCATATACCCATCTGTCTCCTCCTCCTGCAAGTGGATGTCCCTCTCATCAAAGTCAGCCGTGAAACGATAGATATCCACAAAGTAATTATCCCCCTCTCCGGGATTTTCACGCTTGTAGCTGAAAAGATACCCTCCTTCCCAGTCCGCCACATCCAGTCCGGTCTCCTCACGGATTTCCCTGAGCACGGCATCCCCGGAGTCTTCTCCTGCCTGTGCCGCGCCGCCCGATACCTCCCACCATCCGGGCGCCCATGCCTTCGTCCGTACTCTCTTTGTTATCAAAAACCTTCCATCTGAATGTGCCACTATCCCGAGTACTGTCAGGTGGTATTCGCCCTCCTTCAGGCACCAGTCATTTTTTTTCATGGTACGTCCGGTGCGTCTTTTTTGTGCATCATAGATATCCCACAGTTCCATAATCATTCTCCTCCCTATTCCGAATCCGTACTTTTCCTGCACGCCGCGCAAACGCCCATCAGCACCGAACCAGAGCATTCCAGTGTAAACTTATGATGTTCATACAGATGTTTTACAATATCCTCCATAAAGCCGCATTCCAGATGAAGCACCTTCCCGCACTCCCTGCACTGCATATGGATATGCTCATGGCACTGTGCATGCGGTCTCGTGCACTGGTAGCGGCAGAACTCATCCCCGGCGGTCTTGTACTTCATGATTTCCCCGCTCTCCATAAGCTTGTCGAGATTCCGGTAAATCGTGGTCAGGTTCACCTGTATCCCCTGTTCCTGCATATATTCATTGATATCATAGGCACTGAAGCTGTGTTCCCTGTGTGTATTTAAATATGTCCGGATTGCATCCTTGCTCTTTGTATGGTACTTTTTTTGCTGCTGTTGCTTTTGCATCACTTTTCCCCCGACTTTACAGTCCGCCATGTTTTTTATTTGTCTTTCCGGTGGCCCGATGATGCTGTACTTTCATATCCTTTTTCCGGTTGTCATAAATACCCTGCACAATCTCGGAATACAGCTTGACAGCGGTGACCATCAGTATCAGCGTATTGTAAATACACTCCGGCTCGAATATTAACCGCAGCTCCTCCTCGATATCAGAAAAATCAATGTCAAGGCTGTCCAGTACCTTTCCGCAGGCATTTGAAAAGCGCGGCAGCCGGCTGACCTGGTCCAGGGACTGCACCTGGCGCATGGCTTCCACCAGATTCCCTTTCCACTTATTAAAGGAAACATCTTCAAGCCCTGCGCAGATTACACACAGCATCGCCTCCTGGAGATCCGTAAACTGTGTCTGGTTCCTATGCGGCATCTTCTGGTTCATCTCACATTCCCTGATAAATTCCTCCCTGACATCCATGCTGTCAATTTGTTCCATCTTATTCTTGAAATCCGCAACTTCACAATCCTGATTTGTTATTGACTTATATTTTGAATAATGTGATACCATGGCTGCCGCTTCCTGGTACAGGAGCGACCTTGCCACCAGTACCTTTTCCTGGCACGCTTTCTGCTCCGCATCCTCAATACCGGAAATAAACGCCCTTTTTTCACGGCGGTAGCTGTCAAACGACCTCATCACATCCAATTCATACTCCATCTTAACGCCTCCAAAATAACCATACTGGTACCAGAAATACCGACTATTCCTATAGAACTGCACCTATCGCACTTTTCCAGGCATCCCGCAGCCTGTCGTAAGACCACGCTGCATTTGCAGGGCTTGTCGAGGGAAGCTTCACAAGTCCTGGCTTGTCTTTCCCAACATACTGCCCGCAATACTTGACAAAAAGTTCATATGCCTTCCCGCCATTCACAAATATTGTCTGGATATCTGCCTTGTTTATTATGACATCCATATCGTTTGCCTTGACATTTCTGATGCTGCTGTCAAACGACCCTATAATATCGCAAGACGCCACAACATCCCACAATGCAACTTTATTTTTCAGCAAGAATGCTTTCTTTTCCTCAACTGTCCCGGGCACTTCCTCGCCGAGCACAGCCGACAGGACCTTCCAAAAACGATTTTGCGGATGCCCATAGTAAAACTGCTGTTCCCTGGATTTTACCGACGGCATCGACCCCAGTATCAAAATTCGGGAACGCGCGTCATAAACTGGCCCAAATGTATGTGCGACATGTTCATATTCCATAGTACTCCTCCGTTCGCGTTGTCCACTCCTTGCATTATAATTTATTTTTACACGCATGGCAACACTAAAATAAAAGCAGTCATATTGCGTACTCCCACAGGAATCACGGAGTATTTTGTAAAATAGTTGAAAAATTCACAACTATCCACTATAATATTAAATAATAAGGTGATTTATTGCCCTTTTCAGTAAGGAACTGTTACATAAGCAATACAGCTTGCTCCCGGAGGAATAGACAAATCAAGATGCGTCGATTATTTTCCCACAGTTCCTAAATAGCTAATATATAAGGAGGATAACATGAGATTAATAACACGTTCTGACTTTGACGGTCTTGCCTGTGGCGCCCTCTTAAAGGAAGCAGGAATTATCGATCATTGGAAATTTGCACACCCAAAGGATTTACAGGATGGGCTGGTGGAAGTGACGGAGGATGACTGCCTTGCCAACGTCCCTTTCGTAGAAGGCTGCGGGCTCTGGTTTGACCACCATTCCAGCGAGCACGAACGGCTTCAGCTGGAGGGCAAGTATAAGGGCGAAAGCCGTATTACACCGTCCTGTGCACGTATTATCTATGAATATTACGGTGGCAGGGAGCGTTTCCCACAGTTCGACGACATGATGATTGCCGTTGACAAGGTCGATTCCGGCAATCTCACCATAGATGAAATCCAGAATCCCAAGGGGTGGATTCTTGTCGGTTTCCTGATGGATCCCCGTACCGGTCTTGGACGATGGAGAAATTTCACCATCTCCAACTATCAGCTGATGGAAAAATTAATCGACGCATGCCGCACCATGTCCACGGAGGAGATCCTTGCCCTCCCCGACGTCCAGGAACGTATTGAAGTCTACTTTGAACAGAATGAAAAATTTATGGAAATGGTCAAGAAGTATACACGCGTTGATGGCAACCTGATTATCTCCGACCTCAGGGGTGTTGACCCGATTTATTCCGGAAACCGTTTCCTGATATACAGCATGTACCCTGAACAGAACATTTCCGCATGGATTGTAAGCGGACGCGGAGGCGCCGGATGCAGCGCTGCATGTGGCTATAGCGTCCTCAACAAGACCTCCAATGTGGATGTCGGCAGCCTGATGCTCAAATATGGCGGCGGCGGTCACAAAAAAGTCGGAACCTGCCAGTTTAGTGATGAGACGATGGCAGAACAGCTTCCAAAGCTGCTCGCGGAGTTTTCCGCGCTGGCGAATGCATAATTATAACCAAACAGAACGTCCGTCAGCCTGCTGACATATTTCACCTGGACGCCCGTGTGCATAAAAGAAAAACATCAAGGATGTGAACATACATCTTTGATGTTTTTTATTATATGCTGTATCGTCCGGTCAGACACCTGTTTCCTTTCCCACAAACACATTCCGATATACGGAAACGGCATAGCCCGCAGGTTACGCCGTTTCTGAAAACATTTATCATATTGTCTTATGAGCACCATATCAGCTGCGAAGTGCCTTTTTCCTCTCAAAGAAGGCGTGGACAGACTGCTTAATATCCTCGGGCGGCATTGTCTTTAACAGATAGCCGTCCGGTTTCAATGCCATTACCTGCATCACGCTTTCCTTGTCGCCCTTGCTTGTGAGGAAAATGACAGGAATATCGGCAAATTCCGTCTCACTCCGAATCATCTCAAGCACCTGCTTTCCATCGACAATTGGCATTTCATAGTCAAGAAGCACCAAATCCGGCCTGTTTGTTGAGAGATACTTAATTGCCATAGCTCCGGAGTTTGCCAGAATTACCTGGTATTTGTCTTCCAGCCATCCCTTGACATTCCTGAGCATCGCGCCGGAATCGTCAACCACAAGAATTTTCTTTTTATTCTGTTTTCCAAATGTCTTTAGATAAGAGTCAATCGCCTCGGACACCTCATTGACATTGACCGGACGTGGGAATTCCTTCTGTATCAGGTGCATCGGGATTGCCTTCATGACCTCTGCTATCTCCTGTGCGTCACCTGTCACGAAAATAGGGACATCTTCCTCTACTGCCTTATCCTTGAGATATGTAAGCCCCTGGTTCAGTTTGAGCAGTTCTTCATCCGCAAAGATAAATATCAAATCAATGCTTTCCTTTATCTGGTTGAGCGAATCCGGATTTGCATGCGTGTTGATTACCTTGCAGTCCACTTCCTCAAGTCTCTCCTGGAGCGAAACAAGCAGATAGCTTTGAACCTCCGACACGATTAATATATTTTGCATAATATTTTTCTCCCTTTCGCCTACGCTAAATTTGTTCCAGCACTTCTATCATCTTTTTCCCTGTGTTCATGACGTCCTCCATCGCGACGTCTGCAACATAAGCCCGCAATTCCTCCATATATGAGCCAAGCTCCTCGGGAAGCCGGTATTCCTCAAGTTCTGCAAGCGCTGCGTCCGCTCCATCCAGGTCAAAACTGTCCATGGCGGCATTCAGTTTGTCAAGTGCCGCAACAATCTCTGTCTTGGGGACTTCCCTCTTGTCCTGCTCATTCGCTTTTCCATACGGCTCCAGTATCGGTTTGTAGCTTCTGTACAGCTCCAGAACAGATGGCGTCTCCCTGGTAATCGTCTCCACATCCTCTGCATTACCACACTGCTCCATCCTGTAAAACAATTCAGACAGCTCCAATGCGCCAATCATGCGCGCCGTATTCTTCAGTGCATGTACCTCTATAGTATAATCGCGAATCATTCCGTCTGCAAGACATTTTTCAATTTTTGTCGCCTTCAGGTCGATTAATTTATAAAAATCGCCGAGCAGGCTGATAAACAATTCCTTACTTCCAGAATTTTTAATACCCTCTGCAACATTCAGTCCTTCAATGACCGGAAGCTCCTCTTGCACCAATGCCTGTTCCTTTACAGGGGCTGATGCCGATGTCTTATGTATCAATTCCTTTGGCAGCCATGCGCGAATCTTGCTGCAGATGTCTTTCAGTTCAATCGGTTTGGGTACGAAGTCATTCATCCCTGCTTTCTGAAACGTTTCCCTTGCCCCCGTCACGGCATTCGCCGTCAGGGCAATGATGGGCATCTGCTGGAAATATGGGTCATCAAGCTGCCTGATATTCTGTGTCGTCTCGACACCGTCCATGACAGGCATCATATGGTCCATAAAGACAATGTGGTATTTTTTCTCCTGTACCATCTCGATTGCCCTCTTTCCTGAATTTGCCGTGTCAATATTCATCTGTAACGGCTGCAGCAGGCCCTTTGCAACTTTCAGGTTCATCTCGTTGTCATCCACAATCAGTATCTGTGCGTCAGGCGCCGTAAAGTTCATTACATTGTCTGTCTCGGCAAAGACCGCAGTTGTCTCATGGTTAATCACCTGACAGAAATTCAATGTGTAGAGCGGTTTGTTGACAACTGTCACCTGCTCATCCCACACAGCTTCCCGCATCGGATTCTGCAGCACGCAAAGCTCGGTGCCCCTTGAGACAAAATGCTGTTCTATGCAGTCCTTCAGTCCCTGATAGACAGCTTCATCCACAAAGAAAAAGTCTACCTTGTCATTGCGTTCCCTTGCCTCATAGCAGTCCACATACCTTAGCCCATAGCCTTCTGCCAGTTTTTTAAGCTGTTCCAGGCTGCGCTTGTCATTCATATGCCCGCTCACGACCATCGGCTCATGAATCACCGCATCCTCCTTGACAATTGCCGCCTTCTGTGACCCGATGACTTTTTGCGGAATGTTGAAATAAAACCTGCTTCCCTTTCCGTACTCGCTCTCCACATTAATCTGTCCACCCATATTTTCCACCAGCTGCTTTGAAATCGCCAGGCCAAGTCCTGTTCCTTCCTTGTTTCTGTTTTTCTTCGTATCCACCTGCTGGAACGAGCCAAAAAGTTTATCCAAATCATCCGGCTTGATGCCCTGGCCGGAATCCTCAACTGCGATATCCAGATTGACCATATCCGCTTCCTGCATCTGCGTCATTTTAATCGTCAGCCTGACAAAGCCCGACTCGGTAAACTTGATTGCATTGTTTGCAATGTTGATAATTACCTGGCGGATACGCAGGGAGTCGCCATACATTATATGCGGCAAATCCCTGTCAATGTCAAAAATCAACTCCACCGGCTTATCCGCAATCCTGTTTAAAAATATCATACTCAGGTCGCTGAGCATGGACATTGGTTCATATTCCTCCGCAATAATTTCAAGTTTTCCGGATTCTATTTTTGAAAAATCAAGGATGTCATTGATAATTGTAAGCAGCGACGCCCCCGAATTTTTAATGTTCATCAGATAACCCCTGTCCTGGGCAGACAGGTCGCTCCTAAGCAGTATCTCAGTCATTCCCACAATGGCATTCATGGGCGTCCTGATTTCATGGGACATGTTGGAGAGGAAGTTGGATTTTGACTCATTTGCCTCCTCCGCACGAAGCTTCGCCTCCTTCAGCTCCTGCATCATATTATAGCTTTTTGTCATGTTCAGCATAATCAGGCAGTAGCCCCTTACCTTACCCTTGATTACAAGCTCCTTAATAAATTTCTCATAATGCTTCTCACCGATTACAATCTGTAAATCCTCCGTCCGAAACAGCCGCTCTAACTTTTCAGGAATCCGCTCTCCCTTGTGGATTTCCGAAAGTTCTGTAAATTGTTCTTTTGCAAACTTGTTGGCATCAAGGAATCCATATGCATTGTCGACAATCATGAATACAGCATTATAGTTCTCTATTACCCATCCGCGCCCAATATCGAGCACGTTGAAAATGTCCCCCTCCACAACGCTCAGGATGATAAGCAGTACCGCAATGGAGGAAAAAACCGGCACGAACTCAAAGCTGAACTTGAACACGATTTCCATAATAAGCGGAACAATAATGACAAACTTGGCAACAATCAGGTGCGAAAGGTTATGTTTCTCATTCCCGCCCTGCCGCCTTAGCTGCAGCCTCCGTATAATCATATATACAATCAGTACCAGCAAAAAAGCAAGCAGGAAACCATACCGTACCTTGTATACAATCCCACCCTGCATATCGAAAAAATGGTAGCCAAATTTTGAATCTTCCTCAAGATTATGGTGTCCAAACATTTCCTCGCGTCTGGAGTCATCCCACACAACCGTTATGACTGCCAGCTCAAACAGCATCCACAAATATGTAAATCGTCTGACCCATTTGTGTTTCGTGTCAATCTGCATATAGGACAATATAAATTTGATAAAGAAAAAGTAAAACAGGAAATTGCCCAGGTACTCCATCTTTAACGCCAGCGTTGCCTCGTCTGGTCTGCTCGTCCGAAGCAGCAGGAAATAGGCTCCGTTCATGATGAGGCAGCCGATATTGGCAATCATCAGGTTGGTTGACGACCTGTTCTGTTCCTTTCCAATAAGCACAAAAATGCCTATCAGCGGTATTACAATACCCATCATAGATATCAGCATCCATACGATTCCCGCACCAATCTCTAAATGCATGTCCGTTACACCCCTTTTATGATATTGATACTTCCATTTTATCCTTTTTTGCAATTTCTGTCTATTGTTTTTGGCAATCTTTCCCCTGCTCACATAACAGTTCAGCCTTCGGCTTCCTGTTATCTGCTCACTGCGTCCCCTTGCATCGCTTCAGAGAAAGATTGTCAAGTGTGTTTGTAAACTTTTCTCTTTAAAATCAATAGAAACTGTTACTCTGACCAAATCAAAAACCGCATCTACCATATCCGCTACCAGAAATCAAATAATAAGGACAGATACCTACGCCGGCACAAAACAAAGCTACTGCTCCATGATGGCGCTGAAAATGTGCTGAAACGTTTTGACATCGACACCAGAAACCTTGACGTTGAAAACCTTCGCAGCGACTACCATGCGCTCCATTCTAAAAAGGAAAACCTGCCAATCCGCCGAAAAAGACATTACCGCCCTTACACGGAATCAGGATAACCTCAACCTATACCTTGACTGCAATCCGGCACAGCAGGAAAACGCCGACAGGAAACCCGATAAAAATCAACAAACCCTCTAAATTCGACATTTAGAAAGGGTGTATCGCAACGAGGTTTTAACCCTTACTGCAATACACCCTTTTTATTTTTCAGCAATCTACTGGTACTTTTATTTTTATGCTTTCGCACATTCCCATATCTTTTTATCATAATACGCTCCATTTGCACATTAGAACCAAACCTAACGCCAGCAGCATCACATTACTTGTTTGTAGCAATGACTGACATAATGCCTTTTACATTGTCCACCCATTTATCAAAATTATCTTTCAGAATCAATCCTTGATTTAATGGACATATAATTTCAGAATCTCCTACAGAACTCTGCAATGATTTTAAGGAATTTTTTATATGGCTTGCACCAGATGTGGAAAAAGGAATGATCTTCTTCCCCATGAAATCATAACGCTTGAGACAGTCCATGAGAAATTCAGGTGCTTCTGAATACCAGAGCGGAAAACCAACAAATACAACATCTATTTCATTCAAATCAACGGAAGGCATTGTATATGCCGCAATGATTTGATTTTTGCGTTCCTCACTAACTCGCTTTAACGCATGGAAATATACTCCATACGGTTCTACTACAACTAAATCTCCACCAAAGACATTCTGAATACGTTCCGCCAGCTTTTTAGTTGTGCCACTATTGGAATAATAAATAATTATACTTTTCATATATTTTTCCTCAATTTTTACATATAGTGTTACGCAAAAAAGACTCTCAGAGCTAATATCCAGAAGTCTCTATTTGCACATTTCTATTCAAGTTCCAAAATCTTTGATTGAGTTTTCATGGCCACCCGACCCTTAGCTGCAAAGTGACTCTTGCTGTTAATTGCATCTGCTATGGCCTTAATCTTAGAATCATCTCCGTTAATAATCAATGCCAGCCTCTGAGTTGCTCTTGAACAAGCCACATAAAACAATCGTTTTCTTTCCTCATCTGTGAAGCTATTTTCATCGATATCTACTATTATAATAACCCGGCTCTCCAACCCTTTGAATTTGCTTGCCGTTGTAAACATCACCGAAGAATTGGTCTTTTCTCGTGTAATCGAAATACCTGAGATTTTTATTACCCCATTCATAATAGAGTCTTTTTCACTTTTCAGGGAAAGTATGACAATATCAGAATATTCATAACCGTGCTTGTCATCCGTCAGCTGTTTGAGCAATTTCGTCATTCCCGAAATATGCGATCCTTTAAAAAAGCTGATGCTCGTCTGTTCGCCATTGATCATCATTACCTTTTTATCAAGAGTTATATCAATAACATTGTACGATGTCATAGCGATCTCATATGTATTCCGGCAGTTCTTTGTGAGAAGAAGTTTACAGTCTGAATTCCTTATCCATTCAGGCACTTCCTTTGTAGTCAGAATCTGATTCTTGTCATAAAAAACGAAGAAATGTCCTTCCTTGAGTTCCGTATAATCCTTGAAATAGATCACTTCCTCATTTAAGAAGTCCTGCGCTTCATCAATTATCACATCATCATACTCTAAATCATTCCAATCTATGTTTTGAAGCTCAGATGCGCGTTTTGCCGATGATGAGGTATCCGCTCCAGGCCTGTATTTTGAAATGAATGTATGTATATTGTAGTAAGTTACATTGGGATATGGAAATGTTTTCTGCAAGTATGCAAACAAAAACCTGTTAAAACACAGAAACAATACTTGCCGTCCATCTGCACCGAATCTGCGAGCTGCTTCCTTTGCAATAAGAGTTTTGCCGGTTCCTGCAACTCCTTGTATTGTCGCATTTTTTTGCTCAGAAATATAATCCAGCAATCCGGTTTGTTCATTTGTCAATTTCAGGAAAGCTCTATCAAGTTCTCCTTTACGAACACCTGGGGCTGTAATGAGTTCAAAATCCGTTGCTATAGAATCAATGATTCTTTCATATTCTTCGTCAGTTATATTGACCTTGTTTCTGTTTGAGTAGAAATCAAAAACATTATAAATTGCCTGCTTCCCAGCCGAAAAATCCTCGTCTCCAAACACAGCTCCAGATACTTCTCTATATTTCAATGGAAATTGATCTATCTTGTCTTTTATAGTACAAGTAGAAAACCACGCAGCAGCTTCGATTGGAAATCTATCGCTCAAGTCCGGAGCAATATTGTCTATCAATTTTCTGTAATGATAAATACCATCTATAGCTTGTGACAGAGGATCCTTCTTTTTATTCGGATCTAGAACGCTTATTTCACCTGTTTCAGTATTTATCTGATGAAAGACTCCTCCTTGACATTTTATATCACCGCCTTTAACTTCCAGCACCAATGCGCCAAGGTTTCTGTTAAGAATCAGAAAGTCATTTTCCTTCCATGCAGACTTCCATTTGTTCCCCCGTTTTACCCATTGAACAGAATGAAATATCGTAAAGTTTTCACCCAAAGATGCCAGCAGGTCATACACTCTTATCTCTGAATAAGGTACTTCTGATAAATCTTCCTTTACAGGATACATCTGTGCCATATCAACTCAGCTCCTTCTTGATGTTATCATAATCAATCTCGTAGATTCGATATGCATGCCATCCTTTTCGGCGGAAATACTCCAACGTACCATTCGAAGTATCCTGCTGACATATCAATGTATCCTTTGATGGCCATGACATTAATATATCTCTTCCTTCATCTGATTTTTTTATTGTTGTTTCCAAATATTCCGGGATGGGAAGTTCAAGTTCTTTAAGTTTCTGTAAAACAGGATGATCACTCTCATCATAGAACGATTCGAGATCCTGCCAATCTTTATACATATTAGTTGGATATGAATGTTCCTTATCCACTGATCTGCTCATTTTTACAGTCTTTGGTGCAACCGGTTCCATTCCCACGAGCACATCATATCCTAGAAAGTACTCTTCGATATAATTCCATCTTTCCTCGTCAGTTTTAAGTTCATTAAAAAATCTGAGAAGTACTGATACATCTCTGTCATGCTTCTGCTTAGCCTTTGTTACATAGTTGTTGGAATAGAACATATTCCCCATGACGATGCTTCTGACTTTATTGGGATCGTTAAGTCGGATAAATATTTCGGGTTCCTCACCGCCTGCAACCTCATATGTAATATAATCAAATATCGACAACAATTTCAAAGCAGTGTTTGAATTACTATCAGACGTAAGGCTCAAGTATCCTTCATAAGAGGAACTCCCTTCCTCTCTTGAAATATAGTGCATTACATTTGATCTGATGATCGGTCTGCGCATAAATTCCTTGAAATTCCCATTTGCCAACGTATAGAATGTCTTTCCGGAAGAATCTCCGCCTCTATGCTTTACGCATCGTCCATCAGGGTCAACAAGATCAAATAATGAATTGGCAATTATTCTTGCCTTCGCCATACCATATTTTTCTCTGATAATCTTTGCAAAGTCTTCTATTGTAAAGTATTGCTTTCTGAACTCTGTGTACAAACAGTTAGCAATGTATTCGAAGTCAGAAAGAATTGTTTCACGTATTTCAGATAATAGCAATTCACCCCTTGCCTCAATTGTAATCCTCTGCCTTGGAGCTATTTTGCTTCTTATCGATGGCATTATTTCTACTTTATCTTTAGATGTAAAATTTGCATTGAAATACCAATATTTAAATTGCGGGAATGAAATGTTTGGATAATATGTTTCCCAAACGCTCTTTAAATCAAGTGTGTAGATATCTCCGCCATCACTTAACAGACTTCCCTCCGGCTGCTTTTCCTGAAACCTCCCTCTGGACACAAATTTCATATGCCTGCCAAATTCAGAATATAGCACCTCTTTCTCAGATTCTCTATTAACACAAATAAATGCTTTTGTAAAAATGCTCTGAGGACGCGAAATCAGAACCTTGAAATTATATTTATCGTAAAAATCCTTTTCCAACATCAAAAGGCATGTCTTGAGCTTATTAATACACTCGCCTTCGGTTTTACCGTTAAAAATATAAGTAAACGATTCCGGCGAAATCAGGAAGCTCCTGTCTCCTTTTTTGCTCTTATATGTATCGTAAATTCCTTCAAGAACCTTTTTTATCTGATACTGTTTTATTTGTGACATCCCAAAAAGCACTTTCATGAATGTCATGTCATTATAATAAAAGTCTGTTATTGCATTGCCTTTCATTGAAGATTTACGAGCCGCTCGTCCGATTTCCTGAACATAATCTGAAAGGTTTCCACTAACCGCATAGTGATATACATTCTTTACATCATTGACATCCACACCCATACCAAAAGCTTTTGTAGCAAGCATTATCGGTGTAGTACCCATTCTGAATCCTTCGAAAGTTTGCCGCTTTGTTTCATTAAAAGCCTCATCACTTTGCTCATCAATGTTTCTGCCTATATAGATTCCAATCCTTTTATCCGTTGTAATTCCAGCAAATCCCCGCATGCCCCTTGAAGCGTCGTATGCCAATAAAGCATAAGGGAAATACACAATAGTCTTCTCCCCATTGGAAAGCCATCTATTAATTCTTTCATCCAGTGATTTGCATTTTTCTGCCTCATACTGATCCTTTGGAAGTTTCTCTCCACTTCCTGGATGCGCTATTTCAAACCCAATATCATCTCTACGAACATAGCCCAAGTATTTAATGGGATTTTCCATATACAGACTAATAATTGTATCGCTTACAGAGTCATCTACACCTCCGTTAATAGCTGTAGCTGTAAAGGCACATATAGGAAAATGATATACCTTCTGCTGCATCGCCTTTTTAGTTGTGACGTTGATTCTGTTTCTAAGCTTGTTTAAATAGCTACCAAGATACCAGTAATCCGGTCTAAAACCTACTCCCCAGGTAGTCACAATATGTGCTTCATCAACGATTACCAATCCAATTTCACGATCACCTACTATAGTCTCGATCGAATACGACAGCAATGTTTCAGGGCTAAGATACAAGAGATCAACTTCTCCGCTTTTTATTCTTTGAAGTACAGCTTCCTTCTCAACTTGAGTTATCAAGTCAGAATTAAATACTTCCACTCTCGTATACCCGGACTTATGCAGTTTCTCCTTTTGGTCTTGCATTAAGGCCTTAACCGGTTCTATTATGACTGTAAGTTTCTGATATTTTTTTGCCAAATATACTGCCGGTATTTGAAACATCACAGATTTACCAGCTCCAGTTGATGCCGTGATAAATATATCTCTGAATCCAGTACTTTCATCATAAGAATTCTCTGCCTGATGAATAATCTCCTGAATAATATGTGCCTGCGATAAATCTACAACTTCCTTGTTAATATCAGGATTCTTATAGAACTTAATAGTTCTGAAGTTTTCAAATCCTTCTATTCTGATATCATTCTTAGCAATAGATATCAATTCATTTTCAAATTCCACATCCTCGGGAAGCTTTTCGTTAAAATTAATCAGTCTTATACCATTCTGGAGACAGTATGCCTGTAATGATCTCTGCACTCGCTGTGCTGTCTCACCATTTGTAGATTTCAAACTAATCACACCCGGTCTGGAATTAACAATCCGAACCAAATCACGAAGATATGTATCGACATCCTCATTCAGAAAAAGATCATAATCGCTCTTCTCCTGGTTATCTTCAATTTCGAATTTCTGCGGATAAAAATCATTTACGGTTATATTTTCCGCACCATCATATTCGTAATTATAAAAACCCGCATAAAGAACCCCATCTGCATCAACCAGCGCATTATAAATTGCGATAAAACTTTGGCATTCATCGCTTTGTTCTGCACTACGGTCTCCATTCAGAGTGTCTATTATTTCTTTCACAAGGTCTTCATCCATCTCAAATTCCAGCGGATAGTAATCCGGGTAGAGATTATTCCGGAAAATAGTCAGCTTGAGACCGTCCTCTTCTATTGCATCATCAATTCTCTTCTTGATCAGAGAGTACTCTTCATAAGTAATCCAGGCATTATCTCCGTCTTCAAGAGAAAGGAGTGCCATATCAAGCTTCTTCCTTGTCTTTTTATCAAATCTAAGGACTTCTTTCTTTGCTACTATAGAATCCTCTATAAGCGGAGTTTCATCTAAATGCTCCAGAAAATCCTTATCAAAGCCTTTGTAAACAGTTAGTTTCACTTTTCGAATCTCCTATCTGTGTTGGTGCTGTGGAACCGCAATACTCTCACTCTTTTATACGTTTTTCATATATGATTTTTATGTCGTACCCAAGAGCTTCCATGGCCTGAATAAACATCTTATTTACAATCTTATCCTTGCCATTTACGATTCTGCTGAAATATGATTTTGATGTCCCTATCTCTTCAGCAATTTTTGTTTGAGTAGTTTGTTTCTCCATACATTTCGTCTTTATATCCAATTCAATATTATTTAGCAGCATATCGAGCCCTCCAATATGCACTTACACTTGTTTAACTTTTAGTTAAACTTAATAATAGCACGAAATGGGGCAAAACACAACAAAAAAACACTCCACCGACACGGTGAACGCATGCTTTATAAATAATCTGTAAACAAATTTTTCTTCTGTTTCTCAATCAAGACCTGTATTCAGCCCTCCAAGCACTTTATAAAGATAATCTGGGTCATACCCACATTTCTTTCTTTTGCTTGTAATTCCCATCTTACAGCTTTTTTCCTGCTTCAGAAGGTTGGTGCCTATATGGCGCAGCACATTTACATTTTCTGCCGCATTCCCGCCCCTTATCCTGCTCTCATCTTCTCGGAATCCTATGTCCAGCACCCAATGCAGGCTGTTCTCTACTCCCCAGTGCGCCCTTTTGGACTTTCTATATTCCTCAGCTCCCATCCCGCTCGGCTGTATATGGAGTAAGAAATGCTTTGCGTTGCAGCTCCTTTTTCTATCACGGTTGATACACATGCCCCTATCCCGCTCAGCCCTTTCCATTCCGAATGGTCTGCTTTAAGCCAGCCGATTTCGTTTTCTAGATAATATTCCCTTGTTTCCTGCCTTCCATGGTCAAAGCATATATCTTTGTAGTGCCGCCCTTCTTCTGCAAGCTCGTTCTTCCTGCAGGGGAATACATCCTTTTCAAAAAACGGGACGATGTCCTCCATAAGGCGCTCCTGGTTCCCTTTCATCTGCAGGATATAGTCCACTTCCTTATCTATGATTTTTTCCGCTATCTCCTTCTGGGTTCCCATGGCATCTATCGTCACCACACAGCCTTTCAGGCACAGAATGTCCAGCAGTTCCGGAATGGCCTTGATCTCGTTTGTTTTCTCATCCACCTTCAGCTGCCCCAGCACAAGGGACGCCTCACAGACCCATGCGCTCACCACATGTGCCGGACGGTTCCCTTTTGCATCATCCCTACTCCTGCGGACGGTTTTCTCATCAGTGGTGACAACGCCCCCTATTTTCCCGGCAACGCCTCCCGTCCACCGAAAAAAGGCATCATGGAACTTTTCGGGGTCTATCATCTGAAATACCCTGTTTATTGTATCATGGGAGGGTATCCCGCCAGGCAGTTCCAGAAATGACCCAAGCCACTCCCTTTTAGATTTTGCCCAGTCTTCTATCTCGTTCCAGGTATCCATGCCGCAGAGGATTACCGTGACTGCAATCACGATAATGTCAAGAAGCTTGTGCTTTTGGTTATATGGGGCTCTTGGATCCGGAACCTCCTCCATACATCCGACCAGTGAAAAATTATTTTCCATAGCTGACATACCAATCATTTCCTTTCAAGAAGTATAGAAATAATTGTACATGATTGTGCGGGAATTGTCAGTTACTAAATATAATATATCAGATTTTTTCTTTGGCGGATAGACATAAAATCGTGCGTTTACCGTGGCAGATCAGATGGGATATTTTTTCGTCAGGCGTGTCGGCGTGCCCCGAACCTGTATATACCCTGACTTTGAAAAGCGTCCCGCCAATCCTGCTGTAAAAAGCCAGCCGCAGAAGGGCTGGACTTTACTATATCGTTATTCAATTTTACTGCCTCCATCATGCAATCCTTTCTTACGCATCACGCACATTTCACTTATAATTGTTCGTGGAACTGTTAAATTCTCAGACTTCCACACATAGTAACCGGATTTCTGTTTTATCCACACCCCATAGCCTGCCCTCCTTTTGTGTAACTGATTTTTGATTGAAAAGAATTACTCCTTTCACTAATAGGAGAAAAACGGCTATAAAAACAGAAGTGTTTTCAAAAAACAGCTACAAAATTTTATTTTTTTGCAAAGGACTGACCATAAATGCCAAAATACGCTGAACTCCCAGCATTCAGGGAGCAGAATTTCATAACGGAAGCGGACGGAGATATGCTCCACCATGAAGCCCACACCCTTGTGATCCGGCGTATTGAGGAAAGCGCAAGGACAGAGGAAGATTTTAAGGAAGTCATCAGGTGGTGGGACAGGCTGGACGCTAACAAAGAGCGGAAAGAAAGAAACCACGAGACAGGACGTTCCACCATCCCTCTGGAATGGGGCGCAGATGAATTTTATATTTCCGACAAGCCTTCCTATGACACGATTTTAAGAAGGCTTCTGCTTGCAGGCGATTTTCTTGATTTCATATTTGACCATCCCGAAACAATACATGAGCTTGTCTCGGATGCGGACTTATCGAAAATATTAAAAGAATTAAAGCCACACCTCAAAAATATGCTCTATTATCTGTTCCTGCATGACTATTCCACAACAGAGTATGCGGAGAGCATCGGGCAGTCAGACCGAAATATCAGGGGTATCAGGGAAACTGCGCTGAAAAAAAATACGGAAACTTTACAGCGGCATACTCACATACAGGCAAGAAAATAACCTGCTGATGACACTTGACGAAAAATATTTCTTGGAAAATGGAGTGCGGAAGAAAAAGGACACCAGACAGCTTGACCGAAAACAAGTAACTGTTTATAATATAGGAAATATTACATCAGATGATGTGGCAGGATTGATGGATTGGAGCAGATTATTTATAAAGAATTTATTTAAACATACCAGTGCGCCGTGGATTCGGTACAGTAGCTATGAATATCAGACAGGCAATGAGTAACCTCTATATAACGGTTTCCAAAGGCGCAAAACCGGAAATGTACTACCCCATGCAGGAAGCGGAGCAACTCGTCATTGATGCCATAAAGGTCGGGCTTTCTGCCATTCGTAAAGTACCGGAAGAAGAATTGAAGGAAGCCGTGCTTGGCTTTATCAAAAAATATGGTTTTCTCGGCTTTATGACCGCCCTTCTGACAACAGCAGATTTCATTACTTATGAATCAGTGTATCTTCCTAAAAACCATTTTATAATGGAAGAATCCCTCCCTACAGAGGATTATCTCACCTATTTATATCCTTTCGACAATCCGGATTTCAAAAAAACGGGGTGGAATCGGGGTGGATTGTGACTGACCATGAGGGCATTGCGATCACGATGGCTATGGGGAATACACCGCAGGCTGTGACAATGAGCTTGCAGAAGAAGTATGCGGAAAGATACGATTGGCTTGTAAAGGAATTTACTGACTGGGCGTTTACCTTTATGACAAGCTTCCTTTATTACATGGATTATGATACAATTGACAAACAGACACACAGCCTGTACCGTCAGGGCATTTCTGCTTTCGGCGGCATAGCCCCGACTTACCGGATCGCGCTTGAAAAGGATTCGCCCGTTATCATATGGGATTTCCATTCCCTGCTCGTCATGGTGCAGATGTACTTTTCATTCATGCTCACGGATAAGGACAGTGATATGCGTATGTGCAAGCACTGTAAAAAAGCCTTTGTTGCAAGCAGGAAGGGGAATGAATTTTGCAGCCAGAAGTGCAAGAACCAGTTTAATGTTTACAAATCAAGAGAAAAGAAAAAGGGGAACAAATCGGATAACCGGTAAAAAATACTTGCGGCACTTTGAAGATTGTGGTATATTGAACATAAAGAAGGACATCTGCGCTAACAGATGCCCAACAGGAGTTACCGATAGACGGTTAGCCCAACACATGCTAAACAAAAATAGCCGCTTAGTTTGTCAGACTGGGGCGGCTATTTCTGTGTCTT
>DKUL01000079.1:0-7553 GCA_002490665.1 Lachnospiraceae bacterium UBA7205
GTCAAATAAATCGTTTAGGCTGCTGTCCGTTCTTTCGGCAAATCCCGCCAGTGGCTTAAGCAGTTCCATGGTATCGCTTAACTGGCTGGTTCTGGCTGAGCGCATAAATACTTTAGCAAAAGCACATGCAAACCTTGACTGGTCTGCAAACTCCGCAGAACCAAGCTCCTGAAAATCCAGTGATATAACAGTATATTCTTTCGATAAATATTTTTTTAAAGCCTTTAACGTCGTCGTCTTCCCATACTGGCGTCCCCTGTTGATGACAAAATAACTGCCATAATCAACATAATCGTCCTTTATCTTTTTGAGCCGGTCATTGAGCCGTACCATATAATGCCTGTCCGGACTGCATGAACCTGTTGTGTTAAATCTGCGTCTCATCGCCATATCCTCCTATCAGCCAGTGTCTCCCTGCATAATCCTATTATATGGGAGGCAGGACAAATTAACAATAAGCAACATGTAAAAATCCGTAACAGTTCAGCCCAGGACTTTGCACTTGCTGAAAAGTCCGTGAAACAGCGTAGTGGCTGAGATGCATCAAGCCATGCAAAAAGGTATAAAACCCGCTGTACTTTTTTGCCTTTTGTGTTATACTAATAATAAATCAGTATCGTTTTATGGCTGGGAGGTGGTACATAATGCCGAATACAGATTTGGAGATAAAAAGGCGATGGAGGACTTTATCAAAATCCAAAGACATATGTTAATCGCGCGGAAAGAAAACGCAACAGAAACATATGGCAGTTTAAAGAAGGAGTATTTATATCTGAAAAGTTTCTTGAATGTGGCAGGGGTAAACCTCACGGATATCGATGAAATAAAAGAATAACAGAGAATCATGAAGGGTGTCGGCAGCGGCGTCCTTTTTGTATCATGCAATTTTTGGTGAAACCTTGGAGGATGGTTAGAAATGAGGAAAGAAGGAGAAAATTCAGCTGGACAGGAAAAAAATAACCTGACGGAGGGGGCAATATGGAAGAAAATATTATTTTTTGCGTTGCCGATTTTTCTGGGACAGGTGTTCCAGCAGCTCTATAACACGTTTGATTCGCTGATTGTGGGGAAATATTTGGGGGATGAGGCACTTGCGGCAGTCAGCTCCTCGGGAAGCCTGATATTTATGATGGTCGGGTTTTTCGGCGGCGTTGCCATGGGTGCCGGCGTCATGATAGCCAAGGAGTACGGCGCGAAGGATTACAGGGCAATGCGGCTTTCCATCCATACGGATGTTGCTTTTGGTCTTGCGGCGGGCATTCTGCTGACCGTTCTGGGGGTATGCTTTACGCCGACGATCCTTCGGTGGATGCGAACTCCGGAAAATGTACTGCCCCAGTCAGTGGAGTATTTCCGGTTTTATTTCTGCGGGGCTGTTTTCACAGTAATGTACAATATTTTTGTCGGCATTCTACAGGCGGTGGGGGACAGCAGGCATCCGCTCTATTATCTGATTATATCCTCCGTGGTCAATGTGGTGCTGGATTTGGTGCTGGTGGGCGGTTTCCATTTTGGCGTGGGTGCGGCGGCGATTGCGACCACCATATCGCAGGGAATCAGCGTGCTGCTCTGTCTGATACAGCTGATCCGGTGCAAGGCGGAATACCGGCTCCGGCTGAAGGAAGTCAGGTTCCACTGGGAGAGCCTGAAAAACATTATCCGATTCGGTCTGCCGTCAGGCGTGCAGAATTCCGTAATTGCCATGGCAAATCTGGTCGTGCAGACCAATATCAATACGTTTGGCCCGTCCGCGATGGCAGGCTGCGGTTCCTACGCGAAAATAGAAGGGTTCGCGTTCCTGCCGATTACGTGTTTTGCACAGGCGCTGTCCACCTTTGTGGGGCAGAACCTGGGGGCAAAGAAATACGACCGGGTGAAAAAAGGGGTGCGTTTTGGCATTCTGTGTTCAGTTTCCATGGCGGAGTTAATCGGGGTGGTCTTCTGGATGTGCGCGCCGGTATTCATCGGGATATTCAGCGACTCTCCGGATGTGATTGCATTTGGCGTGCGGCAGGCACGCGTCGAGGCACTTTTTTACTGCATGCTGGCGCTGGCACACTGTATTGCGGGAATAATGCGCGGGGCGGGGAAAGCCACGGTTCCGATGTTCACCATGCTGGGGTTCTGGTGTGTGCTGCGGGTGGCATATATCACGCTGATGCTGCATTTTTACCCTTACATTGAGGTCGTGTTCACCGCATACCCGCTGACCTGGGGGACAAGCTGCGTCGTGTTCCTGCTGTACTTTTTCAAGGCAGACTGGATACATAACTTCGAGCGAATCGACAGGCAGAAAAGCGGAGGATGAAATTTATCCGTTTTTACAAAAAAGTATAGAAACCCTCTATACTTTTTTATTTTTTGTGGTATACTAGAAAAGAATATATGTTTGCGAATATACATACGCATTTTTGTGATGGAATCATGTGCAGCGAACGATTTTATATGGCAGGAATGGAGGATTATATGGAACAGTTCAAGTTACATTCGGAATACCAGCCCACCGGCGACCAGCCGGAGGCAATCGCGGAGCTTGTCAGGGGGTTTCAGGAGGGCAACCAGTTCCAGACGCTTCTCGGGGTCACGGGTTCTGGCAAGACCTTTACCATGGCAAATATCATAGCGGCGCTGAATAAGCCCACCCTTGTCATAGCCCATAACAAGACCCTGGCGGGACAGCTTTACGGCGAGTTCAAGGAATTTTTCCCTGAGAATGCGGTGGAGTATTTTGTGTCCTACTATGATTATTACCAGCCGGAAGCCTATATTCCGTCCTCCGATACGTATATCGCAAAGGATTCCGCCGTGAATGATGAGATAGACAAGCTGCGCCTGTCTGCCACGGCGTCGCTGACTGAGCGGCGGGATGTCGTGGTGGTGGCGAGTGTTTCCTGTATCTATGGTCTGGGAAGTCCGGATGAGTACCAGGGAATGATGCTCTCCCTGCGTCCGGGCATGGAAAAGGACAGGGACGAGGTGATTCATGCGCTGATTGATATGCAGTACGAACGAAATGATGTGGATTTGGACAGGGGACGGTTCCGTGTGCACGGTGATGTTGTGGACATTCATCCGGCGCAGGGCGGGGAATGCCTGATACGTGTGGAGTTTTTTGGGGACGAGATTGACCGCATCGCCGAGATTGACCCGGTTACGAACAAGGTCACTGCCACGCTTGGGCACACGACAATTTTTCCGGCATCGCATTATGTTGTTGCGCCAGAACGGATTGCCAAGGCATGCGAGGTGATTGAGGCGGAGATGAAGGAGAGGGTCCGCTATTTTAAGAGTGAGGACAAGCTGCTTGAGGCACAGCGGATTTCGGAGCGCACCAATTTTGACATTGAAATGCTGCGGGAAACCGGCTTCTGTTCCGGGATTGAAAATTATTCGAGGCATCTTAATGGGACGAAGGAGGGGGAGCCGCCATACTGTCTGATGGACTTTTTTACCGATGATTTTCTGATTATCATCGATGAGTCCCATATGACAATTCCGCAGATAAGGGGCATGTATGCAGGCGACCGCTCGCGGAAAAATACGCTGGTGGAGTATGGTTTCCGCCTGCCTTCGGCGCTCGACAACAGACCGCTGAAATTTGATGAGTTTGAGGGAAAGATTGACCAGATGCTCTTTGTGTCGGCAACGCCGAACGAGTATGAGCGGGAGCACGAATTGCTGCGCGCGGAGCAGATTATCAGACCTACAGGCCTGCTTGACCCGGAGATTGAGATACATCCGGTGGAGGGGCAGATTGACGACCTGATAGCGCGCATAAATGCGGAAACCGCAAAGCATAATAAAATCCTGGTGACAACACTGACAAAGCGCATGGCAGAGGATCTGACCAAATATATGTCCGAGGTGGGTGTGCGTGTGAAGTATCTTCATTCGGACATTGATACGCTGGAGCGCGCGGAGATTATCCGGGACATGCGTCTGGACGTCTTTGACGTGCTCGTGGGAATCAATCTGTTAAGGGAAGGGCTTGACATTCCCGAGATATCGCTTGTGGCGATTCTTGACGCGGACAAGGAGGGATTTCTGCGCTCGGCGACATCCCTGATACAGACGGTAGGGCGCGCCGCAAGAAATGCGGAGGGGCATGTCGTCATGTACGCGGACACGATTACCGACTCCATGCAGATGACGCTTGACGAGACAGCGAGGAGGCGTGCAATTCAGCAGAAATATAATGACGAACACGGCATTACGCCGCAGACAATCAAGAAGGCGGTAAGGGATTTAATCAGCATATCAAAAGCGGTGGCGAAGGAGGAGCAGGCATTTGCCAAGGATCCGGAATCCATGAATGAGAAGGAACTCAAGAAGCTGATCGCCACGGTTGAGAAAAATATGCGCAAGGCGGCAGCCGACCTCAACTTTGAGGCAGCGATGGAGCTTCGCGACAAGATGATGGAGCTTAAGAAACAGCTGCAGGATTTGACGCAAGGGCTCTGATGGCATTACATTTTATATAGAAAGGTACGGTACAGGTATGGATAAGGAACAACTGAAAATGCTTCCAAAAGGCGAGGTCATCAAGATTCGCGGGGCAAATGAACATAATTTGAAAAATATAGATCTCGATATTCCCAGGAATAAATTTGTCGTGCTGACTGGCCTGTCCGGCTCAGGAAAGTCCTCCCTTGCCTTTGACACGATATATGCGGAAGGACAGCGGCGTTATATGGAATCATTGTCCTCCTATGCAAGGCAGTTCTTGGGACAGATGGAGAAACCGAATGTGGAGCGCATTGACGGGCTGTCGCCGGCAATCTCGATTGACCAGAAATCAACGAACAGGAATCCGCGTTCGACAGTCGGGACGGTGACGGAAATCTATGACTATTTCCGATTGTTATATGCACGGATTGGAATCCCGCACTGCCCGAACTGCGGCAGGGAAATCAAGCGCCAGACCATTGACCAGATGGTAGACCAGATTATGGAGCTGCCGCAGGGAACCAGGCTGCAGCTCCTGGCGCCTGTCGTGCGCGGCAGAAAGGGCGAGCATGCCAAAGTGCTTGACCGCGCAAAGAAGGGCGGTTACGTGCGCGTGCGCATTGACGGCAGCCTGTATGATTTGTCCGAGGACATCAAGCTTGAGAAAAATATCAAGCACAATATCGAAGTCGTCGTGGACAGAATTGCGATTAAGGACGGCATCGAGCGGAGACTGACAGACTCCATCGAAAATGTCATGGCACTTTCCGACGGGCTTTTGATGGTGGATGTCATTGACGGCGAGATGATGAACTTTTCCGACAGCTTTGCCTGCCCGGACTGTAATATCAGCATTGACGAGGTGGAGCCGAGGAGTTTTTCATTCAACAATCCGTTTGGCGCCTGTCCCGAGTGCTTCGGACTGGGTTATAAGATGGAGTTTGACATCGACCTGATTATTCCGGACAGGAGCCTCAGTATTAATCAGGGTGCAATCACGGTTATGGGGTGGCAGTCCTGCGCGGACAAGAGCAGCTTTACCAACGCCATTTTGCAGGCGCTTTGCAAGGAGTACCACTTTTCTCTTGACACGCCGTTTGAGGAGCTGTCGGATGTGGCACAGGATGTCATTGTCAACGGCACAAGGGGAAAAGAGGTCACGGTGCACTATAAGGGGCAGCGCGGTGAGGGAACATATCCGGTTGCGTTTGAAGGACTGATTAAAAATGTGGAGCGCAGGTACAGGGAGACGGCGTCGGAGGGAATCAAGCAGGAGTATGAAACCTTTATGCGCATCACGCCCTGTAAGGAGTGCGGGGGCAGGCGGCTAAAGAAAACCTCGCTTGCGGTTACCGTGTGCGACAAGAATATTTATGAGATTACTTCTATGTCCATCAAAAACCTTTATGAGTTCCTGGACACGATGGAGCTTACCAGACAGCAGCAGCTCATCGGAAAACGTATTTTAAAGGAAATAAAGGCAAGGGTGGGCTTCCTGTCCAGCGTCGGGCTTGAGTATCTGTGCCTGTCAAGGGGGACGGCTTCCCTGTCGGGGGGCGAGGCGCAGCGCATCCGGCTGGCGACGCAGATTGGTTCAGGGCTTGTCGGCGTATGCTATATTCTGGATGAGCCGAGTATCGGGCTGCACCAGCGGGACAACGACAAGCTGCTTGCCGCACTGCGGAATTTACAGGATTTGGGCAATACGCTTCTTGTCGTGGAGCACGATGAGGATACCATGCTTGCGGCAGACCATGTGATTGACATCGGTCCGGGCGCAGGCGAGCATGGGGGCGAGGTGATTGCACAGGGAACGGCACAGGAGATCATGCAGGTGCCGGAATCCATTACGGGACAGTATTTAAGCGGCAGGCTGCGGATTCCAGTGCCGGAGACGAGAAGGAAGCCGAGCGGCTGGCTGACCGTGAAGGGGGCTGCGGAAAATAACCTCAAGGAGGTCAATGTCAAGATTCCGCTGGGCATCTTTACCTGTGTGACTGGCGTGTCCGGCTCAGGCAAATCATCCCTTGTCAATGAGATTTTGTACAAGTATCTGGCGAAAAAACTCAACAGGGCGCGCACGATACCCGGGAAGTTCAAGAAAATAGAAGGTGCGGAGCAGCTTGACAAGATTATTGCCATCGACCAGTCGCCAATTGGCAGGACACCGCGGTCGAATCCGGCAACATACACGGGTGTATTTGACCAAATCAGGGACTTGTTTGCATCGACAGTCGATGCAAAGGCGAAAGGCTACAGCAAAGGACGCTTCAGCTTCAATGTGAAGGGCGGGCGCTGTGAGGCGTGCGGCGGGGATGGAATCATCAAGATAGAGATGCACTTTCTCCCGGATGTATATGTCCCCTGCGAGGTGTGCCAGGGAAAACGCTACAACAGGGAGACACTGGATGTCAAGTACAAAGGGAAAAGCATCTACGACGTGCTTGACATGACTGTCGAGGAGGCAATGACATTCTTCGATGCCGTGCCCTCCATCAGGAGAAAGATAGAGACACTGTATGACGTGGGGCTTTCCTATATCAGGCTGGGACAGCCGTCCACGACACTGTCAGGAGGCGAGGCACAGCGCATTAAGCTTGCCACGGAGCTCAGCCGCAGAAGCACTGGAAAGACAATTTATATTCTGGACGAGCCGACGACGGGACTTCATTTTGCGGATGTGCACAAGCTCGTGGAGATTTTGCAGCGCCTTGCCGAGGGCGGAAACACGGTCGTTGTGATAGAGCATAACCTTGATGTCATTAAGACTGCCGATTATATTATTGATATCGGGCCAGAAGGCGGGGATGGCGGCGGAACCGTCATTGCGGAGGGAACGCCCGAAGAGATTGCCGTATGTCCGGGTTCCTATACGGGAATTTATGTAAAGAAAATGCTTGAGCGGGCAAATAAATAACAAAAACATCCTCTTTTGCCATACCGGAATTGTCATACTGCCCCCTGATTTTGCGTATCGGGGGGTTTTAATTTGACTTTTTCCTATTTTGTGATAAAATCTTTAAAAAGCCACTATTTATTTTATACTCACGACAGATGAAATCTGCCGTGAGTATTGCGCCAGACGCAGCCGCGAAGCGGCATATTTC
>DKUL01000079.1:7841-33726 GCA_002490665.1 Lachnospiraceae bacterium UBA7205
ATACTGAGCGGTCAGTCTTTTCGAACGCCAGTATAGATTGCAGAATGGAGATTCTTTTATGAAACAGCAAAGACACAGGCGCAAGGAATCCTTTTCGCTTCTGCTTGTCTCCAACACGGGAAAAGAAAGCAGGTATTTTTATGTCTCGATTTTGACTTTACGTCTGCTGATCGTCCTGATGCTCCTGATTTGTGTCGCCCTGGCATGGATCATGTTCCGGTCGGGGACACACTATAAGACAGAGTCCGACCTGCGGCGGAAGCTGGTTGCAAGTGAACAGCAAGTGAAGCAGCTGGAAAGTGAAAAGGAATCCCTGAACGCACAAAATGCCGCCCTGGCGAAGGAAAACGATACGCTGAAGGAGGCAGGACTGGCAGATGCCAAAACGCAGGAAACGCAAGTGCAGGAAACACAGAGGGACACTTCGATTCCTAGCCAAAACCCTTACACAGGAGTCGGGATATTAAAAGAACAATATTCCGAGGATCACCCGTACTTTTCGATTAGTACACAGCTGGAAGACCGGATTATCGCTGCCGGCGATGGGACGGTGACTTTAATCGAATCGGACGACACATATCCGCTTATAATAGAAGTGGAACATGGAAACGGCTATAAATCGCGCTATATGTGTATGCAGGAAGCCGAGGTAAAAGTGGAAGTCGGTGAACAGGTTCAGATTCGTGATACACTGATTGTAATTAACAGGGAGGAGACGCAGATGGATTACCAGGTTATCTATGATGACCAGGCAATTGACCCGCTGTTGGTACTGGAAGCAAAAGGTTAGAAATGGAGGATAAAATCATGTTAGGAAAAGGAAAAAATTCATCATATGCAGACGAGGGACGCGAGAAGGTCAGCACGCTGATTGGGCAGGGGACAACGTTCGACGGGGACTTGACATCGGCCGAGACCATACGGATAGACGGTGTCATCAATGGGAACTGTTCCTGTGAAAAGAAGCTCATTCTGAGTTCCGAAGGTCAGGTGAAAGGAAATATTACGGCGCAGAGCGTCATCATATCAGGAAGGGTAGACGGCGATATCACGGTACAGGGAAAGCTTGAGCTTTTGTCAACTGGTAAGATTGCCGGAAACATTGTCGCAGGCTCCATTGTGATTGATGAGGGTGCATCCTTTGACGGAAGGTGTACAATGGCATCGGCTGCATCGGGAAGCTTTGGCAGCTATTCCGCGTCGGATGCGGAGTCTGATTCATAACAGACGCTGCTGGAACGGAGTGAGCAGTGACAAACAAACCGTGTCTGGTCAGAGGGTGCACAGTCTGCTATTGACAAATGAATTGTCAGATAATATAATGAATTTACATAATATTTTGAAAATAACTAAAGTATTGTGAAAAAACGGCCGATATAGTTGTTGTAAAGTAACTTGAATGGCATTTTTTGAGGTTTCAGAAGTTTTTATTGTAAAAAAAGTATTAAACCCCTTTGAAAAATGGTTAAATTAGGTTATAATGGCTTAGTTGCAGTATACCATAATAGATAAAACTGTAATGGGAATACTAAGGTAGCATATAACGCGATTGATTAAGCAGAGATAGATAACCTGATTTTACCAGTTAGGACATGTTTCAGATTATGAATGAAGAAAGGGGCATACAGCCATGCAATACACAGATATTGGAATTGACCTTGGAACCGCAAGTATACTCGTTTATATCAGAGGCAAGGGAGTTGTTCTGAAAGAGCCTTCCGTTGTTGCCTTTGACAGGGATACGAATAAAATTAAAGCCATTGGAGAGGATGCACGCCTTATGCTTGGAAGGACGCCGGGCAACATTGTGGCAGTGAGACCGTTAAGGCAGGGCGTTATTTCTGATTATAAAGTGACAGAGCAGATGATGAAGCACTTTATCCAGAAAGCACTCGGAAGGAAGACATTCCGGAAACCTGTTATTGCCGTGTGTGTGCCAAGCGGCGTGACAGAAGTGGAAAAAAAGGCAGTCGAGGACGCTACGTATCAGGCAGGTGCAAGGGATGTCAAGATTATTGAGGAACCGATTGCGGCTGCAATCGGAGCTGGAATTGACATTGCAAAGCCCTGTGGAAATATGATTGTGGACATCGGGGGAGGCACTTCGGACATCGCGGTGATATCACTTGGCGGAACCGTTGTGAGTGCATCTATCAAGGTTGCTGGAGATGACTTTGACGAGGCAATCGTCAGGTACATGAGAAAGAAACATAATCTTTTGATTGGGGAGAGAACGGCAGAAGACATTAAAATTAAAATTGGTTCAGCATTTAAGAGGGCAGAAGTTGATTACATGGATGTAAGGGGGCGCAACCTGGTGACAGGGCTTCCCAAGACCATCCGGGTTTCTTCGGAGGAGACCGAGGAAGCGCTTCGTGAGACAACTTCCCAGATTATTGATACGATACACAGTGTTTTGGAGAAGACTCCGCCGGAACTTGCCGCTGACATTGCGGACAGGGGCATTGTCCTTACAGGGGGCGGCAGTCTGCTTCGCGGACTGGAGGACTTGATTGAGTCAAGAACCGGTATCAATACCATGACCGCGGAGGATCCGATGACTGCGGTTGCCATAGGAACAGGCAAGTATGTCGAGTTCCTTGCAGGGGGAAGAGACGACTGACAATCCGTAAGGATTACTCCTGATAATGCTGATTCCAGGGCATCAGATTAGGAGGAACATATGCTTAGAGGTTTATATACAGCTTATACTGGTATGTTAAATGAGCAGTACAGGATGGATATCATGTCAAATAATCTTGCGAATGCAGATACGACCGGATTTAAAAAGGAAGGTTCTACAAGCCAGGCCTATTCGGAAGTAATGGCGGTGAAGATTAAGGATGTCACGGAAAATCCAAACACACCAAAACGTCTCGGAAAGATGAGCCTTGGCGTAAAGATAGGGGAGACCTATACCGATTTCTCCCAGGGCTCGCTTCGTGATACGGGGAATACGTACGATATTGCCATTGGCGGCGACGGTTTCTTTAACATTGAGTTTACCAGCAAGTCAGGCGTGACCTCTACAAAATATACAAGAGCAGGCAGCTTCACACTCACAAAGGACGGTTACCTGGTGACGAAGGACGGCGATTATGTCCTTGGCGAGAATGGAAGGATACAGCTGTCGACTACGGCAGGCAGCACCGTATTCAATGAATCCGGGGATATCTTCCAGGATGGGGATCTTGTGGCGAGCCTGAAAATAACAGAATTTGAGGATACCAATTATCTGACCCATTATGGAGAGACAATGTGGGACGCCAAGGAAGGTGCGGTGTCACACGATGCTGAAAATTTCAAAATACGCCAGGGCTATCTTGAAATGTCAAATGCATCCGTTGTCAAGGAGATGGTAAACATGATTACGATTTCAAGACAGTATGAGGCAAACCAGAAAATGCTGACAACCTTTGATGAGTCGCTTGAGAAGTCAATGACGCTCAACAGGGTTTCCGGTTAACAGCAGGGCAGCGATAAGGGATTTCATGTAGGAGGGGAAGATAAATGGTACGGTCATTATGGACAGGCGCAACAGGAATGATTGCGCAGCAGTTAAATGTAGACAATATTTCCAATAATCTCGCGAACGTGAACACGACGGGTTACAAGGCAGAGGTTATGGAGTTTAAATCACTTTTATATCAGACGATACAGACAAGGACGACCACGGCAAATGGGGCAAACAAGCCGATTGGCGCGGAAGTCGGGCTCGGTGTGAGGAACTCGTCCATCACGTCCATCTTTACGGATGGAAGTCTGCTCGAGACACCCGGGGAGGCGAACTTTGCGCTGAACGGAAGAGGTTTCTTTGGAATCCGGGGAGCGGACGGAAATACATATTATACAAGAAACGGCAACTTTGTGTTTGCAGTCGGCAGTGAGGGAATCACGCTGGAGACGACAGACGGACTTCCTGTACTGGACTCGGAGGGTGAGCCGATTGTCCTCGAGGACGACGATATTGTTACCAGCAAGATAACGGTTGGAAAGGACGGCACCCTGTATTATCCTGACGACAGGAATATCCCGCAGAGCCTTGACATCACAATCGGTCTCTGGCAGTTCAACAATCCGGCAGGCTTAAGCAAAGAGGGAGACAGCCTGTATGCGGTTACGGATGCGAGCGGTGAGGAAATGAATGAGGCTGAAAATGAGAACCTGACAAAGACAAAGCTGATTCAGGGCTATTTGGAAGGCTCGAATGTACAGATTGCGGACGAGATGGTAAACCTTATCGTCGCACAGCGTGCATATGAGATGAACAGTAAGGTTATCACAACCTCGGATGAGATGCTTCAGCAGGCAAACCAGCTGAAGAGGTAGGCGAGGGTAACTGTTCAGCCCAGGACTTTGCACTGCGCTGCAAAGTCCGTAAGAATGTGTAGTGGCTGAGATGCATCAAGCCACCACGAAGTGGTTTTGCATGGCTTGATGCTCGTAACAGGAAGCCGAAGGCTGAACTGTTATAGGTGAGGCGAATGGCTGCATAGAAGGAGAGAAGAAAAATGGATATTGGCGGAGTAAGTTCTGCATATGCGGATTATTTGACAAAGCAGGCTTCAGGCAATAAGGCGTCATCACTTCAGAGCAAGCTTGAAAATAGCGGTGAATCGGTGGATGAAAAGGAGCTCATGGACGCCTGCAAGGAATTTGAGGCATATTTTATGGAGCAGGTGTTTAATTCCATGCTTGAGACGACAAAGGTTTTCTCGGATGATGATGAAAATGGGTATGCGTCAAAGATGGTAGATTATTTCAAGGATTTTGCGGTGCAGGAGTTATGTGGCAAGGTGACGGAAGGCAGCGGACTGGGGCTGGCAAATACCCTTTATGAACAGATGAAGCGGAATTACGGCATTGGCGTGGTAAAGCCGGAGGAAGTTTTGGAGGAGTAACATACAACCGACCTTGTTTGGATAAACAGGTCGGTTTTTTTATAGGAAATTGCGACAACGCAGACCATTATGAGCGCGCTGGCGCTCATCTTTTTTAAGGAGGCAAATCTTGGATAAACTAAAGGGCTTTGTCGAGCATATTATATATAAAAACCCCCAGAACGGCTATGGGGTAATTAATCTCAAGGTGGAGGATATGGAAATAACCTGCACAGGAATCTTTGCGAATCTGGACGAGGGGGAAAGCATCGAGGCTGAGGGTTCTTATATAGAACATGCAGTTTATGGGACACAGTTCAAGGTGGAACGCTTTGTTGTCGTCGCACCGGAGGACAAGGTCGCAGTGGAGCGCTATCTTGGTTCCGGCGCAATCAAGGGCGTGGGCGCGGCGCTGGCTGCACGTATTGTCCGGCGGTTCGGGGATGACACATTTCGGATTATCGAGGAGGAACCCCACAGGCTTTCCGAGATAAAGGGCATCAGTGAGCGCAAGGCGCGGGAAATTGCGGAGCAGGTGGAGGAGAAAAAGGATGTAAGGGAGGCAATGCTCTTTTTACAGAAGTATGGCATTTCGAATGCACTGGCGCTCAAAATCTATAAACAGTATGGCATGGGACTGTACAAGGTCATGCAGGAGAATCCATACAGGCTTGCCGAGGATGTGTCAGGCGTGGGGTTCCGCATAGCGGACGAGATTGCCTCGCGCATCGGCATCCATACGGACTCGGATTACCGGATTCGGAGTGGAATCCTGTACACGCTTTTGCAGGCAGGGGCAGAGGGGCATGTGTTTCTGCCGGAGGAAATGCTTTTGGATAAGGCTGCTGAAATGCTCGGGCTGACGCCGGAACAGATAGAGCCGCAGATTGCAAACCTCGCGATTGACAAGAAGCTGGTTATCAAGGAAAGGAAGCTGGATGACACGCAGAAGATGACGTGTATCTATGGCATGAGCTATTACTATGCGGAACTAAACTGTGCCAGGATGCTGTATGAGCTTCGGCAGGCTTTTGACGGCGCGGAGCGTTTTACAAGGGTTGAGATGGAGCGCCTTGAGAAAAAGATAAAAAAGATTGAGGACAGCAGTCAGATGGAGCTGGACGGATTGCAGCGAAAAGCCGTGATGGAGGCAGTGCAGAACGGCATCTTTATCCTGTCAGGAGGACCGGGAACAGGCAAGACAACGACAATTAACATGATCATACGTTACTTTGAGCAGGAAGGCATGGACATTTTCCTGGCAGCGCCGACGGGGAGGGCGGCGAAGCGTATGACGGAGGCGACAGGATTTGAGGCAAAGACGATTCACAGGCTTCTTGAGCTAAACGGGGACATGTCGGATGACAGGCAGGCATCCTCGGTACATTTTGAAAAGAATGAGCTGAATCCGCTTGAGGCGGATGTCGTGATTATTGATGAGATGTCGATGGTGGACATTCACCTGTTTCATGCGCTCTTAAAGGCGGTCGCCCCGGGAACAAGGCTTGTCATGGTCGGGGACAGGAACCAGCTTCCGTCCGTCGGCCCCGGGCAGGTGCTGAAGGATTTGATGGAAAGCGGCTGCATTGCATCTGTCGTTTTGTCGAAAATATTCAGGCAGGCAGGTGAGAGCGACATTGTTGTAAATGCCCACAGAATCAATGAGGGAAAACAGATAAAGCTTGACAACAAGAGCAGGGATTTTTTCTTTCTGGAGCGGGATAACGTTAATGTCATTTATAAACACATGATACAGCTGATAACCGGAAAGCTGCCAAAGTATGTGCATGCCGGAATGTTTGACATCCAGGTGCTTACCCCGATGAGAAAGGGAGCGCTTGGCGTTGAGACGCTAAACGGTATCTTACAGCAATACCTCAACCCGCCGTCAGCCGAAAAGCTGGAGCTTGCCCACGGCGACAATATATTCAGGCTGGGAGACAAGGTGATGCAGATTAAGAACAATTATCAGCTTGAGTGGGAGATTGTGAGCAAGTATGGCATTGCGGTTGACAGCGGGCAGGGTGTATTTAACGGTGATGTGGGCATAATAAAAGAAATTAACGAGACCGCAAAGACCGTTGTGGTGGAGTATGACGACATGAGAAGGGTTACATATCCTTTGAACGGGCTTGATGAGATTGAGCTGGCGTATGCGATTACCATACACAAATCCCAGGGCAGCGAGTATCCGGCAGTGATTATGCCGCTGCTGTCAGGACCCAGGATGCTGCTGAACAGGAACCTGCTGTACACGGGGGTCACGCGGGCAAAGAGCTGTGTGACCATACTTGGGAGCAGGGACACGGTGGAGCAGATGATAGCAAATGAGAATGAGCAGAAAAGGTATACGGGATTAAGGGAAAGAATATGCGAGATAATGGACGAGGACGCCGGGTGGGCAGTGCGCTGCTAAACCTCCTGTTTCCTGCAAGGTGTCCGGTATGTGATGGGATTGTGCCGGCTGCCGAGGGGGATGTTTGCGCCGGGTGCAGGATGAAGCCGCGGTATATTGTGGAACCGCGGTGCGCAAGGTGCGGAAAGCAGCTCGGGGATGACGCAAGAATGTACTGTGGGGACTGTGCGGGGCGGAGCCATGTCTTTGAGCATGGTTACGCGCTGTATGACTACCAGAGCATGCGCAAGAGCATTTACCGCTTTAAGTATGGCGGAAGATGTGAGTATGCAAAATTCTATGCAAGGGACATCTGGGAAAGGCTCGGGGACGAAATCCGGCTGATGAAGGCGGACTCCATAGTGCCGGTGCCGATTCACGCGTCAAGGCTCAGAAGCAGGGGGTACAACCAGGCACAGCTTGTCGCGGCGGAGCTGTCACGGCTTACGGGAATACCAATGTATGATAATCTGGTGAGGAGAGTCAGGAGGACACTGCCACAAAAACAGCTTACTGCACAGGAAAGACAAAATAATTTGAAAAAAGCTTTCAATATTAGCGCAGATGTTGTAAAATTAAATAAAACGATTCTTGTTGATGACATCTATACAACGGGTAGTACGCTGGACGCCGTGGCGCTGGAATTAAAGAGGCATGGCGTCGGGTCGGTTTACTTTGTCACGCTCTGTATCGGGGAGGGGCTGTAAACCGCCATCACGTATGGTACATAGTCGCAAGGAAGCAAAAAATATGTAAACGGAGGGATTTCAATGAACGTAAGAAATTGCAGAAAATGCGGAAAGATTTTTAACCACATTGGAGGGATGCCGATTTGCCCGGCATGCAAGGAGAAGCTTGAGGAAAAATTCCAGCAGGTAAAGAAGTATATCCGTGAAAACAAGATGGCGGACATCAAGGAAGTAGCGGAGCAGTGCGAGGTGGAAGTGGGCCAGATTCAGCAGTGGATAAGGGAAGAACGCCTTGAGTTTACGGAGGATTCACCAGTGAAAATTCCGTGTGAGAACTGCGGTGAAATGATTCGTTCCGGAAAGTACTGCGAAAAATGTAAGCGGGAGATGACAAACACGCTGTCAAGTGCGATCAACAAGCCAAAGGCTGTTCTGGTGGAGCCCAAGAAGGTACAGTCCACGGGAAACAAGATGCGTTTTCTTGACAGGGAATAGACTTTTCAGGATTGCTTAAGGAATAATTTTATGTTGAATGAAGAAAGAATCAAACTGATGACCAAAATGGCGTGCTATGAGGCTGATGAGGGAAAGAAAAACGTGGCAATCGGCAGTTACTTCCGTGGTGATTATATTGGATTGCAGGTGATTAAGTCCATCATCAGCGGCACGATTGCGTTTGTAATTATCTTTGCGATGTATATCCTGTATGATTTTGAGGTCTTTATGGCGGATATCTATAAGATGGACCTGTTCGGATTTGCAAAGACGGCGATTGTTGATTACCTGATTTTTATAGCGTCATATGCGATGGTATCCTATGGCGTTTACACGTATCGGTATACAAAGGCGAGAAGGAGCCTGAAGAATTATTACAACAATCTCAAAAAACTTTCCTACTTGTATGACAGGGAAGTAAAAAACAGGGATTACAAGGAGATTTGATCATGACGACCCTTTTGGTTTACAGAGAACAGTTAAAAAAGTTTTATAGTAAGTACGAATTATATATCACGCCGGTTATGAAGTTTCTGCTGGCGCTGTTGACGTTGGTTATGATAAACAGCAGCATCGGCTATATGGGTGAGCTGAAGCGGTTTGTAGTCGTGATGGTGCTCTCGCTGATGTGCTCGTTCTTGCCGATGAATTTTATCGTGTTTGTGGCAGCAGCGGTGACGCTCGGGCACCTGTACAAATTTTCCCTGGAGTGCATGGGGGTGGCGCTTGTTGTATTTCTGCTGCTGTTTATCCTTTACTTCCGGTTTTCACCGCGCGACACCATTGCGGTATTGCTGACGCCGCTCTGCTTCATTTTGAAGATACCATATGTCATGCCGATTGCAATGGGGCTTGTCGGAACGCCTGTCTCGGCAGTATCGGTTGCGAGTGGCGCCGTTGCATATTACACGGTGAGTTACATGACGAACAGTGCGTCCATGCTGAACACCTTTGAGGATGATGAGACGCTGGAAAAATTCCGCTATGTGGTTGACGGGCTGCTGGGAAATAAGGCAATGTTTATCACAATTGTGGCGTTTGTCGCCACGGTTGTCGTGGTATATTTTATAAGAAGGCTCAGTGTCGATTATTCGTGGACAATTGCGATGATTACGGGAGCGCTTCTCGATGTATTGATTTTATTGTTTGGCGATTTGATGTATAATACGAAGCTCTCCATCGTAGGCGTCATTGTTGGAAGCGTCGTGTCGGTTTTGCTTGTGAAGGTACTTGAGTTTTTTGTATTTAATGTCGATTATTCCCGGACGGAGTTTGTTCAGTTTGAGGATGATGAATATTATTATTATGTGAAAGCCGTTCCGAAAAATACGGTGGCTGCCCCGCAGAAAAGGGTGAAAACAATCAGGGTACCGGAAAAAGCAGTTAGGCAGCAGAAGAGGGATTGATAGAAATGGAAAGGTTTCTTGAACGCTTTGGTTCATATTTTGTGAACTGGTCATTGCATAGTCTGAACGTAGAGTGGGAGGATATAGTGGAGGTTATCATTATATCCTTTTTGCTGTATCATATCATGGCATGGGCAAAACACACAAAAGTCTGGCTTCTGATGAAGGGAATCATCATCATACTGGTGTTTATTTTGCTGGCGATTTTGTTTGAAATGAACACAATCATGTGGATTGTGAAAAATGTGCTGGGTCTGGCGGTCACGGCGGTGATTGTTATCCTGCAGCCGGAACTGCGGCATGCGCTTGAGGAGCTGGGGCGCAAGAATTTTATTTCCAATTTTGTCTCATTCGAAAAGCCGGCGGATGAGCGCTTTTCTGACAAGACCGTGAATGACCTGGTGAAGGCAAGCTTTGAGATGGGCAAGGTGAAAACAGGGGCGCTTATGGTGATTGAGCAGAATGTATTGCTGACTGAGTACGAAAGAACAGGTATTGAGGTGGATGGGCTGATATCCAGCCAGCTTCTGATTAATATCTTTGAACATAATACGCCGCTTCACGATGGGGCGGTCATCATACGTGGAAACAGGGTTGTGTCGGCGACCTGTTATCTGCCGTTGTCTGACAACATGGAAATCAGCAAGGAGCTGGGAACAAGGCATCGCGCGGGTGTGGGCATATCGGAAGTGACGGATGCACTGACGATTATTGTTTCCGAGGAGACTGGAAACGTGAGCGTGACCTATGAGGGACACTTGTACCGCAACCTTGACGCGAACGGACTTCGCGAGAAGCTGGGCATGATACAGAATAAGGAAGTGGAGGAGAATAAGAAGCGCAGGCTCTGGAAAGGTAGGGCTAAGGATGAAAAATAATATATTGAAAAAAGTGGCGGGGATTCTCACACATAATTTTGGACTGAAGCTTCTTGCTGTTGTCGTGTCCTGCGGTCTGTGGTTTGTTGTGAACAGTATCACGGATCCGGTGGAAAAAAAGCCTTTTAGCAATATCCCGGTGGAAATTATTAACGAGGAAATGGTTACGAGCGAGGGCAAGGTCTTTGAAATCCTCGAGGGTACGAATTATGTCAATGTCGTTGTGACAGGCAAGCGCTCCGTGCTTGCAAATATTGCGCGGGACGACCTCCGTGCGGTGGCTGACATGTCAAAGCTCACCTTTATGAACACGGTCGGGATTGAGGTGTCAAGCGCAAGGAACAATTCTGAGCTGGATTTTAAGACCAATATCGACAATGTGAAGCTTTTGATAGAGAACCGGAAGAGCATCCAGAAATCAATTCTTGCCTCTGTCTCGGGCGAACCGGCAGACGGCTACGTGGTTGACAGGGCGCTTGCAAGCCCGAACGTTGTGCGCTTTTCAGGACCGGAGTCACTGATTATGCAGATTGACCATGTTGAGGCCGTTGCAAATATTGAGGGCGGGTCTTCCGATATCAGTACGAGTGTTGACCTCAAGATATATGATGCGGATGGCAAGGAGATAAAGAGTAACTCCATCAAGATGAATATTTCTACTGTCAATGTTGCCGTGTCAATCCTTGCAACGAAGGAAGTTCCGCTTGAGTTTACGATTCAGGGTGAGCCGGCAGACGGATATATTGTGAGCCGTGAGGTTGTCAGTGTGCCGGAGACGGTAATGATAGCCGGCAGAAGCAGTGTCCTGGACGGTGTATCCAGAATCAGTGTCGCAGACCCGGCACTGAGCGCGGAGGAGCTGACGGAGAGCACGACCAGTATTGTCAACATTAAAAAGTACCTGCCGAGCAATGTGCAGTTTGCTGACAGCAGCTATAACGGCAATGTCAGTGTCACAATCGGAATTGAGAAGCTTGTGACCAAGGAGCTTGAGATACCGGCAAGGAACTTTGCGGCAGGAAATAAACCGGAAGGATTCCGGCTTACTTTAAAGGAGCTTGAGGACAAAGACAGTTATGTAATTCGGATATCGGGAACGCAGGCAGCGGTGGATGTCGTGAATGCGGAGGAGATTATCGGTGTGATTGACATGAGCCTGATATGGAACAATCTCGGACTGCAGCAATGGGCTGCCGGAAGTTACCAGGGCGACATTACGTTTAACCTTCCTGATAATGTGACCCTTGCGGAAGCTTACAAGATGACAGTCGAACTGGGGGAAATTGAGGAAGAGACCGAATAAAAAATGAATTAGAAATAATATGTTTGGAGGATAAGAATTATGGCTAGACTGTTTGGTACGGACGGAGTTAGGGGAGTGGCGAATGATGAGCTTACGCCGCTGCTTGCAATGCAGCTGGGGCAGGCAGGCGCTTATGTGCTGTCAAAGGAAAATGCGCACAAGCCGACAATCATGGTGGGATGTGACACGCGTATTTCAGGGGATATGCTGGCAAATGCCCTGATGGCGGGTGCCTGCTCGGTCGGCGCGAATGTTGTGTATGTGGGGGTTATCCCGACGCCGGCAATTGCCTATCTGACCAAAAGATACAGGGTGGATGCGGGCGTCGTGATTTCGGCATCACACAATCCGGTAGAATTTAACGGAATCAAATTTTTTGACGGCAACGGGTTTAAGCTGCCGGACTCACTTGAGGATGAGATAGAGGAGCTGATTCGCAAGGGCATGAAGGATGTCCAGTTTCCGACAGGACCGAGCGTGGGAAAAATTAAGTACCGGACGGATGCAAGGGAGGAGTATATCAACCATGCAGTTCATGCCGTCCCTGTTGATTTGCAGGGAATGAAGATTGTGGTGGACTGTGCGGAGGGCGCGTCCTATTATACATCTGTCGAGGCGCTCAAGGAACTTGGCGCTGAAATTGTGGCAATACACAATAATCCGGACGGAACGAACATTAATGCGAACTGCGGGTCGACGCACATGGGCGAGCTCCAGGCAAGGGTGGTATATGAGAAGGCAGATATAGGGCTTGCCTTTGACGGTGACGCCGACAGGCTGCTTGCCGTGGATGAAAACGGAAAACAGGTGGACGGCGACGAGATTATGGCAATCATTGGAAACCATATGAAGGCGAAGGGCACGCTGAAGGACAATACGATTGTCGCGACAGTGATGAGCAACCTTGGATTCTTCCTGATGGGCAAGGAAAAGGGAATCCATATCGAGCAGACCAAGGTTGGCGACCGGTATGTTTTGGAGAGAATGATTGAGATTGGCGCGAACCTTGGAGGCGAACAGTCCGGGCACATCATTTTCCTGGATGAAAATACGACAGGCGACGGACTGCTCAGCGCGCTCCATCTTTTGCAGGTCATGGTTGAGACCAAAAAGCCCCTGTCGGAGCTTGCGACTATTATGTCAGTGCTTCCGCAGGCGCTTGTGGGGGCGAAGGTGCCCAACCACAAAAAGGACAGTTACATGGAATACACAGAGATTGCAGAGGCGATTGCGCATGTGAGCGCAAAGTTTGCGGACGAGGGCAGGGTTTTAATCAGACCTTCGGGAACGGAGCCGCTTGTGCGCGTGATGATTGAAGGAAAGGATCAGAAGCTGATAGAGAAAGAGGCAAGGGAGCTTGCGGAGCTGATACAGAATGTGATGCTGTAACTGTAGATGCCACAGCACACGGTGCACAGCACGTTGTGCACGAGTAAAACAGTGATAAAATTCTGGGATACGGAGGTATGGGATATGGTTAGCCAGAAGGTAGTGATTAAAAACCCAACAGGGCTGCATCTGCGTCCGGCGGGAATATTGTGTAAGGAAGCGATGCAGTTTGGCTCGCTCATTACGTTTTCATTTCGCGGAAATACGGCAAATGCAAAGAGTGTACTCAGCGTGCTTGGCGCATGTATTAAATGCGGTGATGAAATTGAACTATTTTGTGATGGTTCAGATGAAAAGGAAGCCTTGTCCCATATCGTGAAGGTTATCGAGGATGGCTTAGGCGAGTAGAGAGGATTGTCAGCCCGAAGCATATTCGGGCTGATTGTATGTAGAGAACAGGGTTTTGCATGGCTTGATGCCTGTAACAGGAAGCCGAAGGCTGAACTGTTACAAATATATTGTTGGACGTATAGACTCACGGCTGGTGAGTAAAAATAAGATAGTATGGAAGGAAAAGTAAAATGAAAAAAATAGTGATTACAGGAAGTAATGGACAGCTTGGGCGTGCACTCAACAAAATTTATGCGAATCATGCGGAGTATGTGTGTGTCAATACGGATGTCGGGGAACTGGACATCACGGATGTTGATGCGGTGAATCAATTTGTATCGGAAATCATGCCATATGCGATTATAAACTGTGCTGCGCACACGAATGTGAATGGGTGCGAGACAGATATTGACAATGCGTACCGAATCAATGCAGTCGGTCCAAGGAACCTGGCGATTGCCGCGGAAAGGTGCCATGCGAAGCTGATGCATATTTCCACGGATTACGTGTTTGACGGACAGGCATCGGAACCGTACACGGAATTTTGCGCGCCGAATCCCAAGGCGGTCTATGGAAAGACAAAGCTGGCGGGCGAAAACTTTGTGAAGGAATTTTGCAGGGAGCATTTTATTATCCGGACGGCGTGGCTTTACGGTGACGGGAAGAATTTTGTCCGGACAATGCTTGGACTGTCGGAAAACCATGACAAGGTTACGGTTGTCGGCGACCAGTTTGGCTCCCCGACGAGTGCGGACGAGCTTGCGAAGGCAATCGCGTATCTGCTTCCGACGGACAATTTCGGCCTGTTCCATGGCACCTGCGAGGGAATGACGAACTGGGCTGATTTTACAAGGGAGATATACAGGCTTGCGGGAAGGTCTACCGTGGTTGAGACGGTGACAACCGAGCAGTACGACAAAAATACAACGGGCATCGTGGCGCCCAGACCGGCATATTCGGTACTTGAAAATTATATGCTCAGACTGACAACCGATTATATGTTTGCCGACTGGGAAAAGGCGATTGCAGAATATATAAAAAGCTTGTAAGATTTGCATGTTAAAGGTATACTAAGAAAGAAAGTGTAGGATTTTGGTATTTTTTGGTTTTTCACATGACGAACAAAGTTCGTATTGCAAATATTGTGCTTGGGGCACAAATTCGCAGACTGAGAAAGGAGCATGGTTATTAAAATGAATAATGTCGCACTCATTACGGGTATCACGGGACAGGATGGCTCTTACCTGGCAGAATTTCTGCTGGAAAAAGGGTATGAGGTTCACGGATTAATCAGACGGCACAGCATCTCAAACACAATGCGTATTGACCATCTAATCAAATCAGAGTATCATAAGGTGAAATTCTTTTTGCACTTTGCTGATACGACGGATTCTTCAAATCTGATGCGCATCATAGGGGAAATCAGACCGACAGAGGTGTATAATCTTGCAGCGCAGTCACACGTCGGCGTCTCTTTTGAGGTGCCTGAGTATACGGCGGACGCGACCGGGGTCAGCACACTCAAGCTGCTGGAGGCAATCAGGGTGAATGGCGGGAATTGCAGATATTACCAGGCATCCACATCAGAGCTGTTCGGCGGTCTTCCGGAGACGGCACCACAGAGCGAGACGACACCATTCTACCCGAAGAGCCCTTATGGGGTGGCAAAACTGTATTCCTACTGGATTACTGTGAATTACAGGGAATCATACAATATGTTTGCATGTAACGGTATTTTGTTTAACCACGAGTCGCCAAGGCGCGGTGAGAATTTTGTGACTAGGAAGATTACGCTCGCCATCGCGAACATCATGGCAGGAAAGCAGGACAAGCTGTCGCTTGGCAACATGAATGCAAAAAGGGACTGGGGATTTGCAGGAGACTATGTCGAGGGAATGTGGCTGATGCTGCAGCAGAAGGCTCCCGGGGATTATGTGCTTGCGACAAATGAGACGCACACCGTGCGGCAGTTCGTGGAGGCAGCCTTTTCGGAGCTTGGCATCAGAATCCGCTGGGAGGGTTCCGGCGTGAATGAGAAGGGATATGATTCCGAGACAGGAAAGCTGCTTGTCGATGTGAATCCGGAGTTTTACCGCCCGGCTGAGGTGGAGTTTTTGTGGGGAAATGCCGCCAAGGCAGAGAAGGAGCTCGGATGGAGGCGCAGGGTTGATTTTAAGGGGCTTGTGTCAATGATGATGGATGCCGATCTGCGTGCAATCACAGGAATGTCATGTGAGGAATACAGAACGAAAAGAGGTCTGGACGGAGGAAACGATGAATAAATCAGATAAAATTTATGTAGCGGGGCACAGGGGGCTTGTGGGTTCTGCCATTGTAAGAAACCTGAAGGCAAAGGGATATGAAAATGTGATTGGCAGGACACACAGCGAGCTTGACCTGATGAACCAGCAGGCGGTCAGGGATTTTTTCGAGGCAGAGCAGCCGGACGTGGTAGTGCTTGCAGCCGCGAAGGTTGGCGGCATCAATGCAAACAATACGACACCTGCGGATTTTGCCTACGAAAACCTTCAGATACAGTGCAATGTGATTAAGTGCTGTCATGACTACCATGTCAAAAAGCTGCTGTTTCTGGGAAGCACCTGTATCTATCCGAGGATGGCGCCGCAGCCGATTCCCGAGGATGCGCTGCTCACGGGGCCTCTTGAGGAGACAAACGAGGCGTATGCCATTGCAAAAATATCCGGTCTTGAGATGTGCAGGTTTTTTAAGAGACAGTACGGCGATGATTTTATCAGCTGTATGCCGACGAACCTGTATGGACCATATGATAATTATGACTTATCAGGCTCCCACGTCATGCCGGCAATGATTCGGAAGTTCCATGATGCAAAAGTAAATAATCTGCCGAGTGTGGAGCTGTGGGGCACGGGAACACCGCTGCGCGAGTTTCTGTATGTGGATGACATGGCGGATGCCTGTGTATTTCTGCTTGAACATTATAGCGGGGAACAGCATGTGAACATCGGGACAGGAAAGGAAGTAACAATTAAGGAGCTGGCAGACACGGTTCAGCGTGTGGTCGGGTATCAGGGCGAGGTCGTATGGAACGAGGATATGCCCGACGGCACGCCGAGAAAACTTACGGATGTGACAAAGCTTCACAATCTCGGGTGGAACCACAAGGTGGAACTTGAGGAGGGCGTACAGCTTGCCTATGACTGGTTCAGGGAAAATGTGAAGGAAGCCAGGTTGTAGAAATGGAAATTTGAGATGATTAACATGGATGAAGAAAGTTTGCGGGTAAGGGTTTTTACACAGACTACACGCCAAATGGTTAATCTCGGGTTTCAGGCAAGACAGAGGGGATACCGCTATCTGCGCGAAGCTGTCTGGGTAGCATACAGGGATCCCACAGCGCTGGCTGCAATTACAAAACACTTATATCCGGTGGTGGCAAAGTGTTTTGATACATCAGATAAACAGGTTGAACGTGCAATACGCAATGCAATAGAAACGGCATGGCTGCAGGGAAAACCTGAAACCTTAAGGGATTTTTTCGGGGAGACCTACAGAGGTGGTACGATTCGGCCGACAAATAAAGAGGTTATCGCCCGATTTGTCGATTATATCAAAAATGAGGAATTTTGAGCAGTAACAAATTTGGAGGACATTTGTTTGAAAACATATGCAAAGACATTGAGCATTATTGTGCCTTGCTATAATGAGGAGGAGAGCGTGCCGCTTTTTTATGCGGAAGCGGTGAAACAGGAAGCTTATTTTCATGACAGGGACGTGGAATTTGAGTTCATCTTTGTGGATGATGGTTCAAGGGATGGCACAGTCAATGCGGTAAAGGCACTCAGGGAGCGTGATGAGAGAGTACATCTGGTTTCCTTTTCACGCAATTTTGGAAAAGAGTCGGCGATTATTGCAGGGCTTGAAAAGGCAGTGGGTGACTTTACGGTGCTGATGGATGCGGATTTGCAGGATCCCCCATCCATTTTACCGGAAATGTATGGATATATTGAGCAGGGATACGACTCTGTGGCTACAAGGCGTGTTGACAGAAAAGGGGAACCGCCCATACGCTCCTTCTTTGCCAGAAGGTTTTATGGGTTGATGCGCAAAATATCAAAGACGGAGATTGTTGATGGGGCGAGGGACTACCGGCTGATGACAAGACAGGTGACGGATTCCATTCTGGCAATGAAAGAATACAACCGTTTTTCCAAAGGGATTTTTGGATGGGTCGGTTATAAAACCAAGTGGATTGAGTATGAGAATGTGCAGCGTGCCGCGGGGGAAACGAAGTGGTCTTTCTGGAAGCTGTTTTTGTATTCGCTGGACGGAATTATGGCTTTCTCGACAGCGCCGCTGTCCATCGCATCCGTATTTGGTATTTTGTTCTGCTTTGTCGCATTTGTGTTTATGATATTCATCTTTGTCAGGGCGCTGCTGTATGGGGATCCTGTTGCGGGATGGCCGTCCATGATGTGCATCATTTCCCTGATTGGCGGGGTGCAGCTGTTATGTCTTGGCATTATGGGGCAGTATATGAGCAAGATGTACATGGAAGTGAAGGACAGACCAAAATATCTTGTTAAGGAAGAATTTTAAGCATGTCGGAAAAGGATAGGAATATAGAGCGTGGGCTTGTGAGTATCGTGGTTCCGGTTTACAACGCCGGGGCGTTTATCAGTGAGACAATCCGCCATGTGCAGGCACAGACTTACCGGAAGTGGGAGCTTTTGCTGGTGGATGACTGTTCTGCAGACAACAGTGCGGAGCTGATAAGGGAGCAGATAAGGAAAGACGGGCGGATAAGACTTGTCACACAGAAAGAAAATGGCGGCGCCGCGCGGGCGCGCAACCGTGGCTTGGAGGAGGCTTGTGGGCAGTACATATGCTTTTTGGATGCGGATGATATATGGATGCCGGATAAGCTTGAAGCAGAGCTTGCTTACCTGAATAATATTCAGCAGAAAGAGGACACCAGGGCAGGGTTTGTGTTTACGGGGTATGAGTTTGCGGATGAAACAGGCGCAGGCCTTGGGAAAGTCGTGCATGTGCCAGCAAGCATTACCTACAGACAGGCACTGAAAAATACGACAATCTTCACATCCACTGTGCTGATAGACAGATTGGTAATACCAGATGCGGACATACGGATGCCATGTATTGCCAGCGAGGACACGGCGACGTGGTGGCAGATTCTAAAAAGACATGGTGTGGGATATGGGCTGGACATGAATCTGGTGAAATATAGAAGAAGTGCAAACACATTGTCGTCAAATAAACTGACTGCAATCAAAAGAATCTGGAACCTGTACCGCAGGCAGGAGGGGCTTTCCGCCGCGGGCAGCGTGTACTGTATGTTCTTCTGGGCTTTTCGGGCGCTTTTTCGGCGGCTGTGATTTTTGCATTATAGAGTAATGGAGGCTGGACGGTGGGACGCATAGAGGCAGCAAAAAGAACGATAATATTACAGATGTCGCTGATAGGACTTGTCTTTCAGACGGTTCTGTACATCTATGTCTGGCATAAGGTATATAATGATATCATGCAGAGCAGTATGTGGAGGAGCTTTCACAGAAAGGGCTTCTGGCTTTTGGCAGCTGTTTATTTTATACTGCTTTTGTTTTTTACGGCGACTTACGGCGGACTCAGGGTGGGCTATCTAAAGCCGATGGATGTGTTTTTCTCACAGGTGATTTCCCTCATTTGTACGAACATTGTATCCTATTTTCAGATATCACTCCTGTCGCTGAAGCTTGTCACGGCATATCCGCTTCTGCTGATGATGCTTGGACAGATTGTCGTGTCGGCGGGCTGGACATTTGTCAGCCACAAGCTGTACCAGCGTTTCTTTCCACCCAAAACCCTTTTGTTCATCAGCGGGGACAGACCGACAGAGGATATCCTCAAAAAGTTTGAGACGCGCAGGGATAAGTACAATATCACCAAGTGCATGTTTGAAAGTGCGGGACAGCAGGCACTGGAAAAGGAAATCCTGACCTGCTATGACGGGGTTGTCCTGTGGGATATTGACACGGCGCTGAGAAACAAGCTGATGAAATTCTGCTACAGCAGGGGAATCCGCATCTACATGATGCCGAAGATTCCGGATATCATGATAAAAGGCTCTGACCAGCTTCACTTGTTTGATACGCCGATTCTGCTTACAAGGGAATATGCGATGACCATTGAGCAGCGATGCGTCAAGCGGCTGATAGACTTGGCATGTGCGCTGGTTCTTATGGTGGTTACGGCGCCTTTTATGCTGGTTACGGCGATTGCGATAAAGCTTTACGACGGAGGACCGGTATTGTATAAACAGGTTCGCTGCACGCGTGACATGCGTGAATTTCAGATATTGAAATTTCGTAGTATGCGGACGGATGCGGAGAAGGATGGCGTTGCAAGGCTTGCCGCCAAAAATGACAGCCGCATCACGCCGATTGGCAGGTTTATCAGGAAGGTGCGTATTGACGAGCTGCCGCAGCTTTTTAACATATTGAACGGAGAAATGTCATTCATAGGACCAAGACCGGAACGCCCCGAGATTATCAGGCAGTATCAGGAGGAGATGCCGGAGTTTACGTTCCGGACAAAGGTGAAGGCGGGGCTTGCGGGATATGCGCAGGTCTATGGAAAGTACAATACGACGCCCTATGACAAATTAAAGCTTGACTTGTTTTATATTGAGAATTACAGTGTATGGCTTGACCTCAAGCTGATGCTTCTGACACTGAAAATCCTGTTCCAGGCTGAAAGTACGGAGGGTGTGGATGAAAATCAGACAACCGCAATCAAGTCGAAAGAGGATGAAAAGGGGAGCCATGGATAAAGAAAAAAAAGTGGAAGTGGAGAAATGGATGCAGCAGGGCATTGACAGCAAGGCAGTGCTTGCAACATATCTGACAAGACTGCCGACATTGTTTCTGCTGGCAGTGGCCGGTGCCGTTCTGGGCAGCGGTCTTCATTTGCTTATGGCGCTTGCGGCGGCGCGTGAGCCAGTTTATGTGTCCGAGACGGAATATTATATTGCGTTTGCCGAGGGGCGTTATGAGGCAAGGGACTGGTACAATGATTTTACGTGGAACGATGTCATTTCCACAAAGCCGATTATGGACAGGATGATGGAGCTGCTGGGAAACGGATACGACGAGAACCAGGTGAAAAGCATGGTAACGGCTGACATTTTATCGGATGTGCGCTTCCTGACCATCACCGTGCGCGGGCAGGAGCCGGAAACGGTCGAGGCAGTCAAAAATGCCATCGGGACGGCACTGGAGGAATATGGAAACTTTGAGGACGCGTTTTCCGCAATTGACAAGATAGAGGATCTGGAAATTGTACAGGAGAAGATACCGTATTTTGGATGGCGTGCTGCTTTTCTGGGTGCAATAATTTTTGTGGGCATTGGCATTTTTGTGACTGCGCTCGGGGTGAGTGTGGGATCCGTATTTTATACCAAGTGTGATGTTATGAAAATGCTGGGTGTGCCGGTGTGCGGCATGACATTCAGGGCGGATGGCAGGAAAAGAACAGATGATATTTTTATGGGAAGACAACGGCGGATGCTGGAAGAAAACGTAAAGACGCTGACTGAAAAATATGGCAGCCTGGTGCTGATGGATGCTTCGGACGGAAAGGAAGCGGAGGCATTTTTGCAGGAGACCGGGGTGCGCAATCTGGCGGGGACGGAAAAAATGGAAATACTTGACACGAATTGTGCCGGGGAGTGCATTCGCGGAACTGCGATAATAGTTGTTATTCCGTTCGGAAAGCCATACCGGGAAAAAATAACGGATGAGATAAATTACGCGGCGCTGCAGGGGGGAGAGATTGTGGCGGCGGTATTGATAAAGGTGGACAGGAGCTGGTCAAAGATATATTATGGCTGGAAGTAAAGGGAGGGTGTTGGCATGAGACTGCAGGTTTTGGTGTCTGCCGTCAATCAGGAGGGCGCGGCACTGGCAGAGCGGATGCATCTGGAGAGCGATGCAGTGGTGATAAACCAGACAGACCATTTCGGGTACGAGGAGCATGTGCACCATGGAAAACGGATACAGTGTTATTCGTTCCAGGAAAAGGGTGTCGGGCTGAGCAGAAACAATGCGCTTTTGCGGGCAGAAGGGGATATCGTGTTGTTTTCCGATGAGGACATTGTTTATGATACAGGCTATGAGCAGCGCATTCTCGATGCGTTTGCGGCGCATCCCGAGGCGGATTTTCTTCTTTTCAATGTGCGTGTGGGGGAGGCGAGGGCTACTTACTGCACCAGAAAATACCACCGCGTGCACATCTGGAATGCGGGGCGCTATCCCACATACTCCTTTGCGGTGCGGCGCGAGAAGCTTCACGCGGCGCATGTCACTTTTTCCCTGCTGTTTGGAGGGGGCGCTAAGTACAGCAATGGCGAGGACAGCCTGTTTCTGAAGGACTGCCTGCGCTACGGACTGTCCGTCTATGCGGTTCCTGTCGAAATCGGTGCGGAGCAGGAGCGGGAATCCACCTGGTTTCATGGATATACAGACAAGTTTTTTATGGACAGGGGTGTGCTGTACCATTTTCTCTATGGCAGGCTCGCATATCTGATGGCAGTGCGTTTCATCATGGCACATGCCAGTGTGATGTGTGTGGAGATTTCCAGGAAGAATGCGCTGGCGCTGATGCGAAAGGGAATCAGCTCGGTGAAAGGGCTGTGAAAAGGAGGCTGATGCGGTGGGCAGATTTGGTTCCATCTTGTTCTATTTGTTTCTCGCGGCAGTGACCTGCATGATGGCATGGCAGATACGGCAGCCTTCCGTCGAAGATGTCCTGTGGACTGGCGGGCAGCGGACAAGGAAAAGCTTCCGCAACAGGCTGTTTATCACAGGAATCTTTGTGGTACTGTTTCTGGCGGCGGCACTCCGTTTTGATATTGGCAATGACTACAGGCAGTATACACAGACTGCCCATGAGGCTTATGTGGGTGGCTACGTGGTGACGGAGGCAGGCTTTAACGGGCTTGTCCGCCTGCTGTACTGGATGACCGGCGGAGAGTATTACGAGCTGGTTTTCGCTGTGTTTGCCTTTGTGACATTATATTTTTTCCTGAAGGCGTTTGTGCGACAGAGTGTGGATTTTTCACAGACCTTTTTTCTGTTTATGACTTTTGGGCTTTACTTTCAGACATATAACACCGTCAGGTATTACCTGGCACTGGCAATCGCGCTTTACGCCATGAAATATGTGCTGGAGAAAGACTATATCCGTTTTGTTTTCTGGATATTTGCGGCAGCGCTGTTTCATAAATCCGTTCTTCTGGTCATTCCGGTGTACTGGATTTGTACATTCGCGTGGAAGGGCTGGCACATTATTGCGGGATTGCTGGCAAGTGCGGCATGCTATTTGGGGAAAGGTGTTATCTTAAGGCTTGCGCTGGTGGTGTATCCTTCCTATAGAAATACAGTGTATCTTGAGGGCAGCGGCATTTCAGCCAGTACATTACGCATCCTTGCCGTACTTTGCCTGTACCTGTGGTTTGTCACATATACAGGGGCAGGGATCCGGGAAAAGGTCTGGTATCGGGAGCTTCGGTTTTATGGCCAGCTCAATCTGCTGGCGTTTGTGGCAAGTACAGCCTTTTCGTTTCTTCCGGTTGTGACGCGCATCGCTTATTATTTCGGAGTTTCACAGCTGTTCCTGATTCCGCTTGTGATAAGGCATATTGAGGACGGACGGATTCGTAGGCGTGTGGCATGGATTGTCTTTGGCGTGTGTATCATTTATTTTCTGGTGTTCCTGCTCATGGCGCATAAGGACGGAGTGGGGCTTTTGCCATACAAAAGCTGGCTTTTTGAATCACAGCGATACACATATAAGTAATACTGAAAAGGGGCAAAGCGTATGCAGCAGCATATTTTATATAGTATTATCGTAGTCTGCCTGAATTCCGGGCAAAGGCTTTGTGATACAATAGAAAGCATATTAAATCAGACATATGGTGATTATGAGGTCATTGTCAAGGACGGCGGTTCGTCGGACGGTTCGGTGGAAAGGCTTATGGAAGTCTGCGATGACAAAAGGATTCGTGTGCACACAGGGAAGGACACGGGCATCTATGATGCGATGAACCAGGCGGTAGGGCTGGCGCGGGGAGAATATTACCTGTTTTTAAATACAGGTGACAGCTTTTATGATGAGACTGTCCTGGATAAAATAACAAGTGAGATAAAATGGCGTCGGGAAAACGATAAAAATCCGGATGTTATCTATGGAAACCTCTATCACAAAGCGCTTCAGAGCGTTATTTATGCGGCGCCTGAGATAAATGATTTCACATGTTATAGAAATGTGCCCTGCCATCAGACCTGCATTTACCACCGTTCATTGTTTGACACGAGGGGATATCGGCCGGAATATAATGTGCGGGCTGATTATGAGCATTTTCTGTGGTGCTATTATGAAAGAAAAGCACATATATATTACATTCCTGTAGTTATTGCGGCATATGAGGGCGGCGGTTATTCGGAGACGAGGGAAAACAGGAAACGTTCTGCCCGTCAGCACCGTGAGATTGTTGTCCGGTACATGGGCAGGAGGAAGGCGGACAAATACAGACTGATTATGCTGCTGACACTGGCGCCGCTTCGGAGCGCCATGGCAGACAGCAGGCATCTGTCCGCCATGTACAATCGGATAAAGACATTCATATACAAAAAATCAGGGGGACACGCGGGTCCTGGTAAGAATGGGGGATTGCTATGAGAGTTTTGTGGTTATGTAATATTATGCTTCCGTTTATCGCAAAGAGCCTGGGGCAGAAAATCGTTGTGAAGGAAGGGTGGCTTTCCGGCCTTGCCAGCAAGCTCATGGCCAATCAGGAGAGTAATGACATTACGCTTGCCATCTGCTTTCCGGCATCGGAGAACCTGAATATGGTAAAGGGGGACACTTCGCTGTTTGTGAAGAATAAGGCGCAGGGGATAGAATATTATATTTTCAGGGAGGATACGGTTCATCCGGAGCATTATGATGCGGGGCTTGAGGAGAGCCTGGACGCCATAATCAGGGATTTTGAGCCGGATCTTGTCCATATCTTCGGCACGGAATATCCGCATACGCTCGCCTGTGTCCGGGCATTTGGGCACCCGGAACGGACACTGATTGGCATACAGGGTCTGTGCAGCGCCATTGCGGAAGTGTATATGGCTGACCTGCCATACTCGGTGCAGAAGAAAAAGACGTTCCGCGATATTTTGAAAAAGGACGGATTGTTCGACCAGCAGGCGAAATTTGCAAAGCGCGGCGAATATGAGAAGGAGGCGCTGTCCCTGGTGGGGCATGTCACCGGGAGGACGGACTTTGACAGGGAGATGACAAAGAAGTATGCCCCGGGTGCAAAGTACCATTTTATGAATGAGACGCTGCGCTCCGACTTTTACCATGACACGTGGAGCATCGACCGGATTGAGCGGTATTCCCTGTTTCTGAGCCAGGGAAACTATCCGATTAAGGGACTGCATTACGTCATTGATATCCTTCCCGAAATCCTTGAGGAGTTTGAGGAGACGGTCGTTTATGTGGCTGGGGATGTGATTACTGCAAATGACAGCATCAAGGATAAGATTAAAATATCAGGGTATGGCAAATTCCTCTTAAGCCAGATTAAGAAGCATAAGCTGCAGGATCATGTGAAGTTTGTCGGGCGCCTGCAGTCGGACAGAATGTGTGCGCGCTTTTTAAAAACGCATGTATTTTTATGCCCGTCCGCCATTGAGAATTCACCAAATTCTGTCGGTGAGGCAATGCTTCTGGGGGTTCCGGTTGTGTCTGCCGACGTGGGCGGCGTGCACAATCTGGTCGATGACGGGCGGGACGGAATCCTCTATCCCAAGGATAAGCCCAAAAGGCTGAAGGATTCGATACTGCGTATTTTTGAGGATGATAAGCTTGCAGTGCTCCTGTCGTCCAACGCGAAAGCGCATGCGCTTCGGACGCATGACCCGGACACGAATTACAGGAGACTTTTGGACATTTACCGTGCGATTGTAAACGGCAAAAGTATTTGCTGTTCGCAATGACGGATGTACTGTAATGGTAACAGTTCATCCCAGGACTTTGCACTTGCTGCAAAGTCCGTGAAACAGCGTAGTGGCTGAGATGCATCAA
>DKUL01000079.1:33966-51957 GCA_002490665.1 Lachnospiraceae bacterium UBA7205
CCACGAAGTGGTTTTGCATGGCTTGATGCTTGTAACAGGAAGCCGAAGGCTGAACTGTTACCTGTAATGTGGATGCTGCCGTTTTTTGTAGGAGCCATTGATTATGAAATTAACAATCGTATCAAATTATATCAATCATCACCAGATACCCATGGCAAATGCGCTGTACCAGAAGCTCGGCGCGGACTTTGCGTTTATACAGACCTCCCCGATGGAGGAGGACAGGGTAAGGATGGGATGGGGAAATGAAGTCCGCTCGATTCCATATCTTAAATTGTACTACGAGGAATGTGAGCGTTGTGCCCGCCTCATCATGGACAGCGATATCGTGGTGTTTGGCGGGGTGGAGGATGAGGGCTACATCAAGCCAAGGCTGAATGCGGGAAAAATTGTCATCCGTGCCAGCGAGCGGCTTTACCGCGAGGGGCAGTGGAAGTCTGTTTCGCCGCGCGGCAGGAAGAAAAAATATGAAGACCATACACGCTATGCGGATGCACCGGTGTACCTGCTCTGCCATGGCGCCTATGTCGCCTCGGATTTTGCGCTCGTACACGCATATCCGGACAAGAAATTTGTGTGGGGGTATTTTCCGGCAGTCAATACCTATAACCTTGATACCCTGTTTTTCCGCAAGCTGCACTATGACCAGAATGGCACGCCGGAGGTGCGGATTCTGTGGGCAGGCCGGTTTCTGAAGCTCAAGCATCCGGAGTATGCCATAAAGGTGGCAAAATATCTGAAGCAGCAGGGGATTTCGTTTCATCTGCACATGGTAGGCGGCGGGGAGCTGGAAGAACAGCTCAAGGCGTCCGTGACAAGCTCCGGTCTGGAGCGCCAGGTTACGTTCCATGGATTCCAGCCGCCCCAGAATGTGCGCCGTTTTATGGAGGAATCGGACATTTTTCTGTTCACAAGCAATTACCTGGAAGGATGGGGGGCAGTGCTCAACGAGTCGATGAACAGCGCCTGCGCGGTTGTCGCCGGACATGGCATCGGGGCGGTTCCGTTTCTGATAAAGCATGGACAGAACGGGCTGGTCTACAAAAATGGGAATTTCAGGGAGTTCCGGGAGCAGGTGCTGATGCTGTGCAAGGACAGCGGACTGCGGAAACGACTTGGGACAAACGCATACCGGACGATGGCGGGCGAGTGGAACCCGCAGGAAGCGGCAGACCGCCTCCACCGCTTCTGCGAGGGACTGCTGGCGGGAAAAGTGGAGCCGGAAACGCAAGGACCCTTAAGCCCGGCACCGCTGATTGCGCCAAGGGAGGGGTACGCGTACACCAGGATGCATGCGCACGACAGATGAATGCTGCCGTGTGTATCGCGCCAAGCGGAGGAATAGGATTTCAACATGAAGAAACGGGAAAAGAAAACAAAGAGCAGGCTGTATGTCTGCCATACGTTTTACCACGTATATGTAGCTATTTTAAAGGAAATGAAGCTGGCAAGAAACATGCCTGCCGGGGCATATCAAAAGGCGGATATCGCGCTGAGCGCCATCTCCACGGATTTTGAAAACCTGGGGGACAGGCTTACAAAGACGGCAATTTTTGACACGGTGATTGCGCTGGATGAGAAGCGGGAGGATTTTTTCCCTGAGCTTGCAAAATACAGGAAAAATTACAGCAGTATTCTAAAGCATATGGTGAACCGCATGATTTTTACGAAGAAGTTAGCAAAATGCGAGATTCCCTATATGCGGGTGATTGACTTTGCGGCATATGGGGATATCTATGTGTTCTGTGACAGTGACCCGGTAGGGTATTACCTGAACTACAGGCATATTTATTACCATGCGGTTGAGGATGGGCTGGACTGCCTGAAGAACCTGGATGATGCCTACGTCGCCAACCAGGGGCACTTCCGGTTAAAGACGTGGTTTTCGCGCCATAACCTGATATTTATCATGAATGGATGGGGCAAGTACTGCATTGATATGGAAATCAATGACAGAAGCGTCGTGCCAACAGACTGCCCGCGTTTTGTGGAGGAGCCGCGCAAGCCGCTTGAAAAGGCGCTGACACCGGAGCAGAAAAAGCTGGTGATAAAGGCGTTCGTTGACGATGCGGACAGTCTGATGGAGCAGCTGAAGCCTTCCTGTGAGGGGGAGGAATTTGCCTGTTTTCTGACGGAGCCGCACCCGGTTGACGTGGAGGCGCGCAAGAGGGTCTGCCTTGACGTGATTGAGAAGTACTGCAAGGGGTACCGGGTGCTGATAAAGCCGCATCCGCGTGACCTGATAGATTACACGGCGCTCTGCCCGGACGCGGTGGTGCTCCGGGGGCGTTTTCCGGTGGAGGTGCTCAATTTCTTCGAGGGACTCCATATCAAAAAGGCGGTTTCCATCGTAACCACGGCACTGAACAATATGGACTTTGTGGATGAAAAATTAAATCTCGGCGCATCGTTCTGGGATGCCTATGAGGAGCCGGAAAAGCACGCGTACAATAAGAAGGCGGGGCTTGGGATGGCGGATAAATAAAACTGTGGCAAAGATACTTGAATCGACTTCTGCTAAAAGCAGTCAGCCGTCACTATTGGTGGTAGTGGCGGCTATTTCTTTCCCCTTAAAGATTGCATGATACAAGTTTATAAGGGCAACAATGAATATTCCGGTCTGAATGAGTTTTGAGTATGTAATCACTGTTATCGCCCTCTTGGTAAATATTGCGCAATTTTGCGCAGATTTGTATGATATTGTATTTTTAAGGAAAAAGAAAACAAGATATGGAAAGCTTTTAGAGGAGGTAATGTTATGGCAAAAAAATTATCTTTATTAAAACCAGAGTTAAAGCAAAAATATCTGAGAAATGCAGTATCAGAACAGGTAGAATATATCGACGTGCCAGGAAACATCGGAATTGATGCACTACAATCAGATATTAAAAATGGCGCTGTGCATATGAAAGAGCTTGAACAGCTGATTACAAAGAAAAAAGAACCGAAATATATTATCATTAATGCTGAAAATGAGGAGCAGGGATATATGGCAGTCAGTTATATGGCAGCATGCTTTGCCCGAAAACATCATCTGATTGAAAAGGAAGAAGATTTAGGAGAAGTGAAGGAGGTATCGGACACGGAGGAAGACGAAAAAACGGAGTATATCGAATTACCAGAGGATGAGGATAATTGGGAGGAAGAATGCTGGCAGGAGACAGCATATCGCGTTCCGGTGATAAGCGTGGTAGAGCTGATGACTGAATTCAATAAAAACAGGGATCCGTTTTCTCCATTTACTTCCGGAAATTACATGATTGGTGCCGAGGGGAAACATTTGAGGCACGAACCATATTGGTTTCAATGCAGAAGAGAGGCAGTATGTATCAATATGAAAGAATCATTATCATCTAATATGCATGTTGGATTTGGAATGGATAACACAGATACTTATATGGATGGACTAAAATTTTTTTCTAAAAATGATAAAGTTTACATTATCAATGTACAACGGCGGACATATTTCGAACCGATTGAAGATGAAGAATATGAAAGTGAAACGGAACAGTATATAGAAGCCTATCCTTTAAAAAACCAGATATTATTGGCTTTCTCTGCCGACGAGGCAACGGTATGTCTGAAAAAAGAGTCAGAAAAGAAGCATTATTTTGCAAACATTTTATGGTCGTGGTTTAACAGGTATGGTATGAAAGTGAAAAAAGGATTTAAATATGAGCCGATAATCAATATCATTATGGCAATGGAGAACAGTAACATCTGTAATATGATAGAAAAAGTATTACAGTATGCAATCAAGGATAAGGACACAGTAGAAGGACTCGAGCTGACCAATGCGGATTTTGCTTTTATCGATCGTTTCGTAACAAGCTATGGCGGAAAGAAGGGCAAATCAGAAAAATATGCAAAATCCGCAAGGGAGCAGCTTGAGCAGGAGCTGATTGGCATGGACACGATAAAACAGCAGGTAATGGATGTCGTAAATGTCATGAAATTCAACAAAATCAGAGAAAGCATGGGAATAAGGGGCGCGCAGTACCACAACGTGCATCTGATGCTGGGAGCTCCAGGTACGGCAAAAACCACCGTGGCAAAGCTTATGGGAGAAATCATGATGGAAGAGAAGCTGCTGCCATACAATCGGTTTTCCTGCATTAATGGCGCCGAATTAAAGGGAATGTATGTAGGACATTCCGCACCTAAGGTCAAAAGCCTGTTTGATAACAATGACATCATTGTCATTGACGAGGCATACTCCATTGTCGACATGAGGGGCGAGACGGATTCCTTCAGCAATGAAGCAATTGCGCAGCTGGTCATCGAGCTGGAAAATCACGCAACGGACAAGCTGGTCATCTTTGCAGGTTATGGCGGACAAAATGTCGGTGAACGCAATAACCGCATGAAGCCGTTCCTTGACGCAAATCCGGGAATCAAGAGTCGTATCAATTCGACATTTTATTTCGAGTCGTATCAGGCGGACGAAATGGTAGGAATTTTTGGGAAACTTGCCCAAAATGAGCATTATCAAATAGAAGAGGGCGCCGAACATGACTTGTGGCAATACTTTGAAAGCCGTAGAATGGATAATAATTTTGGCAACGGAAGGGAAGCAAGAAGCCTTTTGGAAGGAAGTCTTTTGGAAATGTCCAAGCGCGTGCTGGAGCAGAAGGGAAAAGGGAAGCTTACGAAGACAGATGTCAGGTTTATTCATGCAGAGGATATCAGAAAAGCGATTAGCAGGGCACGCATGGCAAACGAGATACAGGGCGGAAGGGGAGTAAAACAGATAGGATTTTAAGCATTTTAGAAAATGCAGGCAAAGCGGAGCGCTTGACGCGATTTGTTGCATATGCTATAATATCCGTAATTGTTTTGGTATATTTTTATACGATTTTAACGAATAAACCTGTGATATTTTACAAAAGAGAAAGGCGTGGAGAAGATGTTATTTCAATTAATAAACAGAAAATTTGTTCAGAGTGAATTACTGCTCCTGGCTGTTCTTAGAGAATCAGAATAAATGAAAATATGGAATCAGGGTATCTGTATATCGCAGTCTGCGTTATAAAATGATATCCTGATTTTTGTGATATAATGAATTGGAGATGAGAAAATGAATGAAAATTTTGTAGAACGAGAAGAGTTTTTTGGTTTTCATAGTGAGTATTATATATATCCTGAATGGTGGAAGGGAGAATCCTGCTCCTTTGTTGAAACGATGAAAGGGTATACTACGTTTTCTGAATATAAGAATGATATTTATTATTTATGTAATTATGGAAAAACAGTTGTTCAATTTAATCCTGCCAAACAGACAGCACATGCGATTAAGATGGAGAATAAGGAGGACTATTGCTTCCTTGCCGTCAATTGTCATGGATATTTTTTATATAATGAACAGTCAGTGACGTTGTATGGATTTGACGGTGAAAAAAAATATACACATAAGTTTCAAAAGAAGAAACCAGAGTGTATTTATATCTATGATTCAAAGGTATTTTATTCAGATACAAAGGGAACGCATTCCGCAATCCTTTGCGTAGATATGTTGACAAAAGAAGTTCGGACAATTTGGAGCATGGATAAAGGGGACACGGTATTTGACCGTGGGCTGCGTGATATGTACGTGCATAAATATGGCGAAGAATTACCGTTTTTTCCCAATCCATCTAACGTTGGTATGTCATGCAGATTTCTCTATGCAAATGCAGGACGGATTATAGCAGGTTATGTAAGATGTAAGGGTTCCAACACGGTTTCTTATATTTTAAATATTGACATCAGAACACAGAAAAGGAGTATAATAGATTGCTTTGCGTTTGCGGATCGTTATCATCGGCCGTTAATGAATGACAAATTTGTTTTCTCATTCAATATGCAAAATGATACTGTTTGGGAAAAATTCAATGAAGGTGGCGGAGGACAAATTAATCTTGCTTGCAAAAAAATTTCAGAAAATTTAGAAAATATGAGACAGGAGCATTTAAAAAATTTCCTTAAAGCCCCGGATGGTGGCAGTCGTTACTACTATTATTTTGATGGCAGCAGTGCATATGCAGTTGGGTCTTTCGACACAATTCGGTTATCCTTTGATGGTGAAAAGTACAAATTTTCGCATCCGTCCACCTATCAGACAGATTACTTTTGGAGTTTTGGAGATATTTATATCGTTCCGGATTCAAATAAAATCTGTTTTTATAACACATCAGGGAAGGAAGTATATTCTGTAAATAATGGGTGGCAGCTTAAAGAGCTGATAGAGAGTGCAAAACCATTACAACCAAATAAACCACGGCCAAGTGCCATGCAAAACCATCAGACAACAGAAAAGCAAGTGTTGCAGAATAGGGAGGCTGACATAATGCCGACCGTAGAAAAAGAATGTGAGTCTTTTGACAGCAGCGCGGCAGTGGTTATTTTTGGGGAGGCCATCAATGAGAAAAACGCAGCGGACGCTTATGTGCAAGTCATCCGGCGTATTCTGGAACGTTATCCAAGTCTGGTTGGCGAGTGGGAAGCAGGAATTACATACGATGCGAACAGATATACAGGTTCCCATAAGACGATACAGCTCGATGGCATGACTGTGTATATTAACACCGGCAATAATACGAACGTAAAGCGGAAAAACCTTCAAAAACTTTTGCAAATGGCGGGAGTACCGGCAGATCAGGTGCGCTTTTATGAATAAATTGAAAACCATATCGGTTTTTTATGCACACGGACGCAGAAAAGATATATGCTGCGAAAGCTGTCTGTGTTCGTAGTAAATGTTATTGTGGAAGCGGTAATGCGGATATCTATGTTGCTATGCGCAATATGATATCCGCTTTTTCGTGTATTTCCAAGGAATTTGGAAGCAGCCAGCGGAAAAACGATATAGGGAAGCGGGGAAATGGATATGAGTGAAAATGACAAAAAAAAGAAGCCGGAAAATGCAAGATGGAATTTATTGCTGATATTGAATGTCCTTAAAAAATATACAAGTGATGAACAGCCAATGTCAGCAAGTGATATTTGCAGGAAAGTGAATCAGGAGTTTGCAGGGCTCGCTGACGAGGAAGACGCAAAGGTCATCAGTGCAGATACGGTGAAAAGAACCTTGGATGCGCTTGTTTACGATTTTTTTGGAAAAAGACAGATTCTTGACTTTGAGGTTCACTGTGTGATGAAGACAAAGGACGGCTATACGGAATATGACTATGAGCAGGCAAAAGGATATAAAAAATTCTACTATTATGAAGGGGAATTTTCGACATCGGAGATTAGAACACTGATCGATGTCATAGAGACACACAGCTATTTCAGTGATGAGGATGTCTGCGGGATCGTGGAAAAGCTGATTCATCTAAGACCATGTACATACAGGGGCAGGCAGTATCATGACAGTGCAAGGGAAAACAGGGATGAAGACTCCCTGCTTTTGATGAATATTGAGTATTTAGGTGAAATTATTGAAAACCAAAATCGTGCACGGATAGAATACTGTTATTATAACGAGGAGAAGAAGCTTGTAACAAGACCGGGTTATCCCAAAGAGGTGGAACCCCTGACGCTGATGTGGGGCAACGGTTATTATTATATGCTGGCATATAATGAGAAATATGGCAGCATTGTCAATTACAGAGTGGACAGGATACGGGACATCCAGGAAATGAAGGCTGATAAGAAAAACAAGGAAATAATGTCTGTCAGGGAATCGTTTAATCCGGTACAGTACCGCATGGAGCATCCTGTCATGTACGCAGGAAAAAAAGAGCATTTTGTCCTGTTATGCAGGGATACCGGAAAAAATTATGTGGTCAATATGATTATGGACGTGTTTGGTAAAAACGTAAAAATATCGAGGGCGCCAGAGAAACTGATTCAGGATTTCCTGGGACACGACAAAGCATATTATGACGATCAGGGGATAAAATGGCTGAAGGTATCGTTCGAGTCAGCGCCCGGGGGTGTGGAACTATGGGCAACGCAGTACTGCACGGACTGCATTGTTGTCCAACCGGACGAATCAAGGCAGAGAGTCATAAATCGTTTGAAAGAAGGGACGCAAAACTACAGAATATAAAAAATCATATCTATTAAGCAATATTGCACAATTACACATGCTATGATAATCATGTAAACAAAATATTGCAGTCCTGAAACAGGCAAAATCAACAGTTTCAGGAGACAGGAGGACGATGCGATTATGTTGAGTGACATGTATTTTGATGAGTCAGCCATGCAGCCGGTAAAACCAACAGTTTCAGAAGATAGGAGGATTTATATGAGTAGTTTAAGAGTTATGATGCCAAGTGGCGCGATTGTTTCTGTTTTGAGGGCGACACCGATTACAGAAAAGATTATCAGCTTCAATGGAGAAAAACGTCGGTTTGTCGGAGTGGCGAGAGATATGAAGCGCGAGGCAAACGGTGTATTGATTAATGTTGTCGGAATCAGTAAATATACGAACCAAGGGTCAGGTGACATATTTGATCATTTTAATCCCTCAAATCCTTGTACCCAACAGCGGACGGATGAAGTTTGGGATGATGTTGTGATTGGAAATCTCCAAAACGGTCAGGTCCAGGAAATTATGAGGGAACTTTGTGAGAAAGGGTATTATGATTTCAGCCGTTTGGAATATCAGAATGTGGAAGCAACTGGCGATTTGAAACTGGGAAGCAGATATCTTCCATATAACAATGAAAACAAGTCACATCTATGTATATTCAGCAATCGGAGAGACGATATCGCATATAATAAATTTGGGTATGAAGATATTACGATTTCGTGTGGTGATATGCTTAGTAATGATACGCCAGTTATGAAAGAAAGCGGAGAAAAAAGCTCAAACGAGGAGCAATAATCAGTTGATTACAAGTGTCAGGGGCAGCTTTAAGCTGCCCTGTTTTCTTCAATAATCTGTATCCCAGAACACATTAAATCCCCCCTTTTCTTATGCATTTTAAGACTAAATCCCACAAAATCCGATTGATTTTTTTCATATATCCGTGTAGAATTAAATTGTTATTTTGTGCTATATGGAAGGTTAGGCTGATTTATGAAAGAAGCCTGAAAATAATTTAAAAACGATATGTTTGAAAGAAAGTATGTATCAATTAAAAGGAGTTTACTGATCATTTGGAGGATAAAACATGGCTTATACAATGTTGAACAATAAAACCATCAGGAAGAGATATTACGAACCAAATTCCCTTGAAGGGGCAGCTCTTTCTTTTATCAGAGAGTGCTGCGAGGGACTTCGTTTTGACAAAAGCAAGGCAGTATCAATGGAGTGTGAGAAACTTGATTTTGATGGCACCAGTCTCAAAACCGGACAGATTCCTTTTAATATGGAAAAAGATATAGATAGACTATGTCTTGAAAATGCAGTAGACCGTTTCCTGAAATCGGGAAAAAAAGAAGATGCATTTGATGTATACTTTTGCTACCTTGAGATGTTTGTAGGAGATTATGAGAAAACAAGGAGAATGATAGAGCTGCTTTCTGAATATGAGGCGAATGGCAGCGGTCTGCTCATGAAGCATAGAGACCATTACGTTCATTCTGTCTATGTGTTTGTGTTGGGGTTGGCTATTTATGAATCAAACACTCTGTACAGAGATGAATATAAGAAATTTTACAATATTCAGGACGAAAACGAGGCTGCTTATCATTATTTACAATATTGGGGGCTTAGCTCGTTGTTCCATGATATAGGATATCCTTTTGAACTTCCTTTTGAGCAGGTTTGTTCCTATTTTGAAGTAGAAGGTGACAAAAGAGAATTGAGACCTTTTGTGGCATATCGCGACTTAGACAGTTTTGTTGCCTTAAATGACAAGGTTAAGGCGGAGTTGACAGAAGTTATTCCGGAAAAGAATTTTAACTCAACGAATGAAATATTTGCTTATGTACTTACCAGAAAAATGGGGGATGTTTACGGCTTTTCAGAGGACAGGATGCTTGAGTATCTGACAGAGAAGCCAACGCAGCCTGATAAGTTTAACCATTTCATGGATCATGCATATTTCAGTGCGACGGTTCTTTTTAAGAAGCTGTTTGAGGAAATGGAAATAAAGATGCAAATCGAGCATTTGGATGTACTTACTGCAATTCTTATGCACAACAGCCTGTATAAGTTTTGTATAGCTCATTATAAGGGCGAGGGAAACAAACCGTTCAAGGTAAATCTGCATCCGCTGGCATATATGCTTATGCTCTGTGACGAATTGCAATGCTGGGACAGGACTGCTTACGGACGTAACTCAAAGAAAGAATTGCACCCCATGGGATGTACTTTTGATTTTTCAGATAATAATGTGAAAGCCGTTTATCTGTTTGATGAAAATGAAATGGGTAAAATCAATCGTTTTAAGGATGAATATATTGAATGGCTTCAAAATCCAAAGAAAGAAAAGGCTCCAGTATTAAAAGCTTATTCCGGTATGTATTTAAGGGAAAATGGCGCTTCGGGATTTCAGGAAGATATTGAACGAATTGTTGATTTAAGCTTAATAAGGTTGAACGTAGAAACGGGTCTATCAGTACATATCCATGCTGGTAACCGCAGTTACTTATCAAATAGTAATTTTATCAATCTTTACAACTTCGCAATCATATTAAATGGACGTTGGGGGAATGCGGGGTGGAAAAGAGCGAGACTTTCCGGGCAGGAAGAGCAGTTTTTGAGCGACAGCAAAGTCATAGAGAAATTTGCCGACGGATTTAAGTCGCTTTCGCTGGAATATAAGCTTTCTAATATCAATCAGGCAAAGGCGTTTGCAAAATACATGAACATGATCGGGTGCTTTTATACCGATAAATCTGTCGATTTCGAGCAGGTGGAAAAGTTTACTGACGACGAGCTTGTTAAAATAGGTAAAGCGGAGCATCAAAGATGGCTTCAGGAGCATTACGATATGGGATGGACATACGGTAATCCTGAAAAAGACAGGCGTGATTTTGAACGTAAGCACTGGGATATGATACCGGATTTTTCTGGATTTGATGTATCAGATGAGGCGACAGAACAGAATTACGAGAGACTGGATAAGGCAACACAGGACAAGGATAGCGAGCCTATGGAATGTATGTTAGCTATGCTTAAGATGTTTGATGGTCTTAGAATTTATAGAATCAATTAAGGAGGATAATATGGCTCAGGAATTGACAGGATTAGAGTATCTCAAGAAAAAAGAAATAAAGAACATGAAATGTGACATGGACAAACCCTATGCGTTTATTAGTTATTCACATGATGATTATGATTCGCAGATTGTTATGAATGTGTTTAAGCAACTGACAAGCAGGGGACATAACTTGTGGATCGATACGGCTAATATGCCGGCAGATGAACACACATGGAAAAAATCTGCCAGAGATGCTTTAAGAAATAAGAACTGTAAGATTGCATTTTTTTTCAGAAGCGAAAGCTCTATGATAAAGAATACGATAGCAAAAGAACTTGGTACTATAATACTGCTTAAGCATATCAAATCGATTGTGACAGTGGATATATGGCATGAAGAAGGTATGGATGCAGATACATATTATGCTGATGTTTTGAATGATGGAACTGAAGAGGAAATAGATGCTTGCGATAAAATATGCGAATCTGTTGATACAGAGTGTAAAGCTATCAGATTTGCCACAGATGCTAGAAATGATATCTTAAGTCTTGTAGATGAGATGGAAGAAGAGCTGAGGGCTATAGGAAGTACTTCAAGTAATTCTGCTGAAATAGATGAACTTGGTGATGATAGTGAGGAGGACGGAGCTAATGAAGATGATATTGGTGATGGTGAGATAGATGAGGGTGATGATGAAACAGATGCAGAAGAGATAGATGATGGTCAGGGGAAAGAAGAGACAAATGAAATCATTAAAATTGTATCGGATGGATCTATTTTCCATATTAAGGGAAAAGCTGGTTTATATGATGCCTTTTATCGTAATGAGGAGGGTAAATATACAGTTTTAAGAGGCAGTAAAGTCAGATATAGTGAAAACTATACGCCCAAGAAAATTTGGGAGCAAAATAAGAATCATATAACAGAAGATGGATATCTTCTTTGTGATATTGGGGATCTGACTATATCAGCGGCGGCAAAGCTGATAGAGGGAATATCTACCAGTGGCAAGGAATTGGATACTCCTGAAAAGCTGATGGGTGTAGATGAATCATATACTGTTTCTTTCAATGTATCAAGAACAGCAGGCAGAACAGGCACTATTAGAATTTCGAATGAGCAGAAATCCATTTTTTCGGATGGTTATCTTTATTATATTTTTGACGTTGAGTATCGCGCTGGCCGCCGTGAACAAGCTAATCTAATATACGATACATTCAAGGCACTTACAGATAAACATCCAAATAAAGTATCTGATATTGCTCAAAAATGTACATCTGTTGCAAAGAAGGATGATGTGTTATACTCGGGTACGCGGGATTCAAAGCCTCCCTATTTCAGAATGTGCAAAGAATTTACCGTATCAGAAACAGTGTATGTTGTTGGAGCCAGTTATAGTTTTGAATCTAAAATTGCTGAAATATACAAAATGATAGAGGCCTGTGAAGAAGAAATATCTGTATTCAGATTGGAAGGATACGAGCACAAACAAAGAAACGGTAAGACAAATATGATAAATGCGCAGAATGAAGAAAAAGCACAAGTTGGAGAATTTGAGTATGTATTATGGGGTATTGCGCATAACGCGAATAAAATGGCAGACATGATGCATGATGTATTTGATCTGATTGCAGAGAAATTTCCCGACAGAATTTCTGATATGGCAGATAATGACAGCATTACTTCTGTTGCACGGAAGGATGATGTGGAAAATGGAAATTTGCCACCTAATAAACTGAACTATTTCATATCAAAAAAGGAACATTCCGTTTCCGGAAGTAAATATTATGTAAGTACAAGATATAATCGGGAACAAGGTGTGGGGCAGCTTAAAAAGATGCTCATTCTGTGCGAGGGAAACTCAGATGGATTCAAGATAACGAAAGCGCCTGAGAAGTCTGTTCACAGCAGCGGCAAAAGTGAAAAAAAAGGTATAGGCGAACTTTTTGATGAATAAAGAAATGAGAGATTGATTTGAATATAGAACAAGCGGAGGAACTGATTGCGAGCAGGCAGTTCCAACAACTTAAGAATTTTCAGGAAAAGACAAATGTATTTACAATTGTTGGGCAGACACATACGGAGCACTGGCACAGTTCGTTTATGAGCTGGCTGCTTGATCCGAATTCAAGTCTGTACCTTGGGCATTATCCGTTAGTAAGACTTCTTTCACTTTATATGATTAAGAGTGAGACAAAAGATTTGTCCCTTAAGGCAGTATTCAATATGAATCTGGATACCATTCATTTTGAGACAGAAAAGACATTCTTTACCGCAGATAGGAAAAAACGATCTATAGATGTATACGGCGAGAGTGAAGAACTGATTCTTGTAATTGAAAACAAGGTCAAAGCCAGAGAAAATATGAATGGGACAGATATAGGTCAGACAAAGGACTACAGGGATTATGTGGAGGAACATCGTAAAAGCGGACAGAAGGTTATCTGTCTGTTTATTACACCTGATCCGAAACAAAAGCCCTATGATAAGAGTTATACGCAAATCACTTATCAGGAACTTTATGATTATGTAATTGCGAAGTGCATTGATCATCCACAGCTAAATAAAGATGGAAGATACCTTCTTGAACAGTATGCCAATAACCTGAGAGAACCGGTTCATGGCTCACCGATGGCATTGGTGAATACTTCGTTGTGTAATGAAATATATGACAGATATTCGGAAGCTTTGGATGAAATATTTGACGATGTTGAAAAAAGCACCGATTATTTTGAGGATTCAAAACTAACATGCGTCGTATATTCGCACTATCAGAGTATTTTTGATGAAATCTTCTTATCGCTTGATGAGAAGAAATTTGGAAGAACTCCTAAGTCGAACATTCGAAGGCGTATTGTGAGTTTTACGGATCTCTATAATGCCGGGAAGATTCAGAACGGAACGGAATTTGTTATGATGTATGACGGAGTATGTCATTATGCAGTGGCCGAGTACGATCAGCAGGATAAAGAGTGTTATATGCTGCTGCTGGATGACAATCATCAGCCGTATTACAATTCCAAAGGTGAGAAAATTGGGTTTTACAAGGCATCTTCCCAGGCAGGGGTTGATGCAGTAAATATTTATCGAAAGAAGAATAATATCGAGGCAAAGCTGGAAACGCTGAATGGACCGTCATACTGGAAGACAAAAGAGGGTATCACGATAAAAACACTGATAGACGCATTGTAATGATTATTTATGGATGTAAGGATGTAGAGAAATGGAGATAAAAGAACAATGATAAAAAAACTGCTTCCGATACTGGCTATGGTGCCGTTAATGGTAGGAACCATTGGATATATTTTTTCCGGTGAAATGTTTTCAAACGCTCTGTATGCGGCATTTGCGTTATATTTTACGAATCCTGTTTCAGATGCATATAATATTTCTATTGAATTTGCCAGATGGACGGCTCCGCTGGTAACTGCCACAACGATACTCTGCGCATTACAAAGCGTATGGGAGTCGCTGAAATGCAGGATTGCTTTATTGGGGAAAATGGATAAGGTTGCAGTGTACTCGGATGAAGAATGTCATATTTCTTTTGAAAAAGGTGTAAGCGCTGTTTATCCCGGAGAAAAGTTTAGAGGATATGCCAACGATCATATCATTATGTTTTCTACGGATAAAAAGAGTCTGCGGTTTTATGAAGAGCACAGGGAAGAGCTGATAGGAAAGAACATTTATATCGGGATAAAAGATTTGGAGATTGGTCTGCAAAAAACAGTTGAAAATGTGACTTTTTTTAATGTCAATATGGCAATTGCACGATTGCTTTGGAAAGAAATTGCTCTATGGAACAGGGATATGGAAACCTGTGATATTGTGGTTTGGGGAGATGGCACTTTGGCAGGCGACATTGTCTGTGTTGGATTGCAGCTTAATCTGTTTTCCCTTGCGCAGAAGGTTACATATCATGTCATCACAGATAATGAATTGTTTCAGTGTAGGCATAGTGAGCTTGTGTTGATGAATAATGATGAGTTGTTTTTTTATGATAAGGGAAATCCGGATATTTGGAATATTGTGACAAAAGCGGATATCATAATTATTGCAGATGATTTGGAAGCTGAACTTTTGCAGACGGTTGTTGTAAAGTCGGGGGAGACACCATTGTATTATTATTCACCTGATGAAGGGGATTTGGCTTCCTATCTTTCCAATGGAAATTTAATTCCGTTTGGCAGAAAGATACAAGTGTTCACAGATGATAATATTAGACGAAAAAAATTAATCAGGAAAGCGATAGCATTAAATGAACATTACGCAAATCAGTATGGTAATAAAAAGGGGTGGGATTTGCTTTCCGGATTTCTGAAATCATCTAATATTTCTGCGGCTGATTTGGGTGAAGTATTGTCAGCTTTAAGTGGTAAAAGAAGCGAAGATGAGTTGATGAGATTAGAGCATATAAGATGGTGCAGATTTTATTATCTGAATTATTATACACCGGGAACGCCTGATAATGGAAAAAGCTGGGATGATAAAAAGAGAATTCATAAGGATTTGGCAGATTACGAAAAACTTGATCATGCAGAACAGGAAAAAGATGCGGAAACAATTAAGATTACCATGAATTTACACGAATAGAATTATGCCTGTCATGCGTTCTTGAGATTGTTTCAAGTTTTGGGTAAACTCAAAAAACTGATATAAGATAAGTGAATAGTTTCGAAGGGCGAATGCCGGATTTCGGGCTCCGCCCTTTATCCCGCACAGGCGTTCAGGATATCTTCCACACTTCGGTTCTTAAGGCCGTTCATAATGGAGAGCCAGAACTTGGCGCTCTCATTTTCTCCCACATACATACCCAAAACGTCCTTTTTTCCGTTCATGTCGATTCCAAGGGCTATGCAGACAGCCCGCTTTACAATGCGTTCCTCATTACGGACATGGTAGTGGATGGCGTCCATGAATACCACGGCAAAATCTCCTCCAGAGGACGTTCCTGCCATTCCTTTACGGTAGGGAAAAATGATATAATTAAATGAACAAATCGAAATTGTTTTGAAGGAGGAAATGAACATGAATTTGTTAGGGGTTGGAATATATGTCAAAAACAGTCCCAAAGCTGTTGAGATGTATTGTTCTGCTTTCGGATTGGAAATTGGCTATCACGTGCTAAATGCTGACAATACATATTATCATTCGGAGTTGCTAAAGGATGGTGATAGTTTTTGTTCAGTTGTTGAAGAGAAAGAAGAAAAAGGTGCGACAAATAATCCTGTTCAGCTCGGCTACACCTTCGAAACGCGCGATGAACTTGAACGTGCATTTGCGATTTTAAAGGATGGCGGAACAGTGAAACTGGATATATGTGAATTACCATGGAGCCCATGCGCGGCGGAGGTCACGGACTGCTTTGGCGTGAATTGGTATCTTACCATGCCGCAGCATCGACCTGCCGATGATTGGACACCAACGGATGATGAGCAGTAAATGTTATGCAGCTAAGTTTAAGTTGTTGATTAGAGTGGTAGAGAACAACGAATTGATATTTTCCTTGTTGATGCTATTTATACATGGTGCTGTCACCATGTAATAAGGGTGGTTAAGGGGAAAATTATTTTGGTGTCAAAACGCTACCAAGAAATTATGCAAAGAAAAATACGACACAAAAAACAGCGATTTTAAATAAAGTAGATGCGTTTGACATTTCTGAAAATGGCATTGAGAAAGAAAAAAGATTTCCGGAGAATTGTCGTAAAGCGTATTGTTTGATAAACTCAGGATTATATGCGGATTGAATGGTTATCGAATTTTTCTTTGGTGATATAAAAAGCATTTTGATAGAACCATGCACGTTGGGTGGATAACAAAATTGTTATTTTGCCATTGGCTTTATTTTGGATCTAAAATATTTCGGAACAGTAAGAATGTGGGGATAAATCGGATATAATAAAGATGCTGTGTGCATGGTCAAATGCGGATGGAGGTGCGCTGTGGGAAAAAAGTATGAATATGATGCTGTAATATATGAAATTCCGGAAAAAGGAGGAGCCTATGTGATTTTTCCGTGGAATATCCGCGAGGAATTTGGCAAGGGACGTGTCAAAGTGCATGCGACTTTTGACGGCATTGCGTATGATGGAAGCATAGTCAACATGGGCGTGAAAGACGACAAGGGAGATATCTGCTACATTATAGGCATGCTCAAGGATATCCGCAGGCAGCTTGGAAAAGGTGCCGGAGACAATGTTCATATGGTAGTGGAGGAGCGGTCAGAAGAAACATCCCGCTGCTTTTTGCGTCTTCTATCGGGCTGAATACAGCCTGGAAAACGAACTGTTCATGGATGTCCCTTGCAACAAAATAACTTACTGGGAAAGTACATTATAAGAAACGCAATTGGGACTTTGCCAGGGTATGAAGACATATCGAAACATGAGATATATGTTAGCGGCAGTGATGAACGATGCTATTGTAATATTTGGAGTAATAATGAAAAAGCATGAAAGGAGATAGAATGGTACTTTGCATTGCAGCAGCTCCATGCAGAGCCTGAGGAGACTGCATGGAGGAATCGCTTATGCGGAAATCCTCAGACTTTGCTTCTGTTTTAAGAATAAATAAAGCAAAAGGAGCAAAGCAATGAAATTAATAAAAAAGAATGAATTATTTGAATTGAAAGATTTTTTGATTCTTTGGAGCACTCAAAGCATATCACAGCTTGGCAGCAGTATTACGGGATTTGCACTGACCTTGTGGCTATATGAAAAGATGGGGTCATCTCTGAGCACAGCAGCGCTTACCATATGCTCTTATGTACCATATGTACTAATGAGTATATTTGCCGGGGCATTGACAGACCGATTTGACAAAAAGAAGATAATGCTTGGCTGTGATGCATTTGCCGCAATATGCACCATTATTGTATTTGTATTACTATAAATGAGCAAATTTAGAA
>DKUL01000023.1:0-18497 GCA_002490665.1 Lachnospiraceae bacterium UBA7205
TACTGTTTATTTGTCAAGGTTCTTAGCTTTTATTTTCTGTCGTTTGTTTATCAATCGCGACAGCTTTTATAGATTATCACAATTTGTTGTTTTTTGTCAAGCACCTTTTTCAATTATTTTTAATTATTTTCAAAAAGGCAATTTTTTTGTCGCGGGTATATCTCACTCAAGCAAAAAGCTTTTCACAATTTCCGCTCCACTACCCCAAGAAAAAACCGTAAGACAGGAATCCTTTTTACAATTTCATATATTAAAAATGTAGTGGCAAATGAAATCAATACAATCAACGAAAACTGTCCGGCAACACCAATTGGCAATTTCAATACAAAAAATCCTGCCACAACCAAAACCGGCATATGAATAATGTAAATGGTAAAAGACGCATGGGTCAGATAATCGCTGAGACGACTGTGAAAATTCAGCACTGAGCGTCCTATGCCAATCATGGTAATAATTCCCATCCATCCGTAAAATATATAAAGCCCATCCATCAATATGTTTCGTATGTTTTCCAAGCAGTATAAATAAGTGTATAGGCTGCCTGATATTAAAAATAAAACAAGGCTTGCAAGCTTATGGCGCTGTAATTTTTGCAATATATTCTCTTCCGAAAAAATAAAATATCCGAACAGAAATAATATCAAAAACTGCCCCAAACTTTTCCCGCTTATATTCAAAACATACTGGCATATCCATTCTGGAACAAACAAAAAAATAATGAAGCAATATGGCATCCTGCGAACTTTAAACCCTGGCAAATATTTTTGTTTCAAAAAAATGATCAGAACCGCTGCCAATGAAATAACAAACAAATAAAGCAAAAACCAGAGGTGTGCGGGCGTAAAACCACCATGGTATCCCGTTAAATCAGTTTCCTTTGTAAAAAACAAGACATACTGCTGCAAATAAGTACCTGTGTATCCGTTGAAAAACACTTCTGCCACATAAGTCATTATAGGAACAAGCACAAAAAGCCCAAATAAAAACGGAACAAGTAATTTTTTTATTCGTTCCACCAGAAACTGTCTGCTTGTCCTTACCTGGAGGGAGTACTTACAACTTATGCCTGCAATAACAAATAAAAGGGTCATATACCATGGATATACCGCAGTGGAGAACAAATAGCACACGGTATTTGTATGTGACCAAATATAAAATCCGCCGTATTCACCCCCACTCCAGATTTGCGAGGCATGGAATGGAAACAGCAGCAGGATAGCCATCCATCTTAAATTATCCAAAAAATATTTTCTTTCCATAAGAATACCACTTTTACTCTACCCCATCCCATTTAAATCATAATAAAAGATATATTGTTGCAATATTCCGCTGTTTCCACCATATTTCTCGAATGGGAATCCATCTGGATACTTCACTGCCAGAACTTTATTGATGTGCGTATCCTTTGGAAATGCATCTGTCTTATGAAGTGCGAACAGACAGATACAATCCGCAACCTTTGTCCCGATGCCACACAATTTTAGCAATTCTGCTTTCGCTGTCTTATAATCCATCTTCCTGACTGCTTCTAAGTCTATGTCTTTGTGCAGTATGCTGTTTGCAGTTTCATGGACATATCTGCTTCGATAGCCCAAATTGCACGCATACAAATCTTCAATTCTGGCGCAGGCAAGCGACTGTGGAGTCGGGAAATCAAAATACGCGATTCCGTCTGCAGAAATTTTTTTCTCACCATACCTTTCACATAACAGCCTGATACATTTACGGATTCTCTTGATATTATTCTGCTGGGAAATAATAAATGATACTATCATTTCCCATAAATCCTGGTTCAAAATTCTGATTCCCTTTCCGTACGCCGCAGCAGATGCCAGGTACGTATCATCCGCATCAATGCCGTTAATAATTTTCGCATAGTCTGTCTCCATGTCAAAATAGTTTTTCCATATCGTATCGTACTCCTCCTGTGTACATTCAAACAAGATATTGTCATTATTTTGCACTATCTGAAGATATTTTCCGGCTGCAACCAGACAGTACCTGTCCTCACCACATGCTTCCATTCGAAAACACTGTCCGGACAAGCATATCTGCAATGCAGAAAAGTTCTTGCACTGTACTGCTATCATGATTTCTCCCACACGTATAAACTTTTTCACTCTGAAACGTCATATTTTTATTACAATTTTAATCATAACAAATTGTGCAATATGTGTAAAGCACTATTCATGTATTGACTTTCTTCCTTTTTTTCTTTAAAATTTTTCTTATGTTGCTTTATAATCATATGCTTACAAAAGTGACATGATAAAAAATGAAGGGGGATAACAAATGAAAACCAAACGAAAATTTTTGACAGCTGTATTAATGTCTGTTTTCCTGATGGGACTTATGACTGGCTGCGATGCGTTAAAGGAGACTGATGAAAAGATACTGGCAGTTGTCGACGCTTACAAGTCTGCTGACTCGGAGGCCTTTTTTAAGAAAATGGAAAGCAACTCTGCTTCGGCTGTCGGTCTGGAATGTCTTTTGGATTCAGTGAAATCAGGCAATACGGAAGGCATGAACGCGGTCTACCAAAAAGTTCATGAGCTTACAAAGGATGTCGAGGTGTCCGTTGAAAAAACGGATTCCTTAGATGTCAGTGTTACCATCAAGACCAAAGATGCTTCCAAGGCAATCGAGGAAGCAATGCTTGCAGCGGCTGCAGAAGGGCCAGAAGCATTTGCTGACATGCCTGGCTGGTTATTGGAGGGACTCGACAATGCAGTTGACAAAGAACTGACTTGCACTTTCGATTCGCGCAATCCTGATTTAAAGGGATTCAGCATGGCTTCCAACCATGAATTTCTGGAAGCACTGACAGCAGGCGCTTATCCATATTTGGGCTGTACCATGACAACCTGTATTGATTCTGCTGATGAGTCTTCATACTACATGATTGCAAATAACGATACCGTTCACTACTCTACGGATTACTACTTCCTGTCTTTGGAAGGTTTGGAGTACACTGACGCCGACCTTCAGGAGTTGGAAAATGAAATTTCCAAGGAACTGGTGAATTCTGATGGGATTCAATCCGGTATTTTACGCGGTGATAATTATCTGGCTGAATATATGTTTATTCATTATGACGAGGCGAGCAATTTCACACTGTCACAGCTTGGCCTTGTCGATTCCGGCAACCGTTCAGCTGAAATCAGCCTTAAAGCTACGGTCTCCGGATTTGAGGAGGAAGGTATGACATGTGAAACGACTGATTTCGGGTCAGGTGTCATTGAAAAACGGAATCAGAAATAATGGAATGAGAATTATATCAAAACTGGTGCACTGCCTGCCTGCATAAAAACAGGCAGGCAGATTTTATATCTCATTCAGATTTATCAGCTTCATATTTTCCATGTCAAGCTTCCGGTAAAAACAATTGTTTGCCACACCATTATAAGATGTGTGGCAGATATTTCCATTCAGGGGTCTGACTTTATATACAAGTGAATTTTGTTCGCAGTTAACAAAAATATCCGTCAGTTCGAATTCATTTCCTGATGTTTTTCCTTTATGCCACAGTTCATTTCGCGAGGTGCTCCATAACACCAGCCTGTGTAGTCTGATTGACTCAAGCATTGCCTGTTCATTGGTATATGCCACGAGAATTACTTCGTCAGTATCTGCATTTTGGACGGCAACAGGTATCACATCCTGTTCCGACATGCTTTTTATCTTATGAAAGTCCAGTTTTAATTCCTCTGTTTCTTCAATATATCCCATTGTAAATTCCTCCCCTAAAGATTGACGGTTATTGCGCCAGCCGCAGCTGCAAAGCGGCATATCAGTATAACAATTCTTAACCGTTTTTGACTGCCCAGCGCATCTTGGTGGAGCGCGCCCTTCCGTTCTGCCTGCATTCCTCTGCCGATGGTCGTATCACTTCCTCGGAAATCTCACGGAATACGCCCTGCTTTTTTCCCTGCTTAAAGGCTTTTTTGACCATCCTGTCCTCACCGGAGTGGAAGGTCAGTACTGCAACCCTGCCATTGGGCGCCAATGCACCAGGCAGTTTGTCAAGAAACGCTTCGAGTACTTCAAACTCACTGTTTACATCTATACGCAGTGCCTGAAATGTGCGCTGGCTGGACTTTTTGATGATATCCTTCTTCTCATTATTGTCCGGAAGAAAAGACAATGCCTTCTCGATGACTTCCCGCAGCTGTGTGGTTGTCTGTATTGGCTTCCTGCACCGCAGCGTCTTTGTGACCTCCGCTGCTATTTCTACCGCATAGGGCTCGTCTGAATTTTCTACGAGCATTCCCTCCAGCTCCTCCTGTGTCAGTTCCCTTAGACGTTCTGCTGCCGAAATGCCCTTTTCAGGATTCAAACGCAAATCAAGCGGTCCCTCCACCTTATACGAAAAGCCTCTGGCCGGATTGTCAATCTGCATGGAGGATACCCCTAAATCAGCAAGGATGAAGTCAAATGGCCCCTGCTCGGCTGCTATGCGGTCTATATTTGCAAAATTCTCCTGTATAATGGTCAGGATGTCTGCACCAAAGCCTGCCTTCTCCAGGCGTTCTTTTGTCCTTACAATCTCGATGGGATCCACGTCAAGCGCGCAGATGTGCCCGCTGCCCTGCAGCTGCTCTAACATTTTGCGTGTGTGCCCACCGTAGCCAAGGGTTGCATCCAGTCCGTTCATTCCTGGCTTTATCTGTAAAAAATCCAGTATTTCTTTCACCATAATGGACAGATGCATTCCTGCCGGCGTGCTCCCTTTGCGGATAACCTTTTCAATGGTTTCAGCGTATTTTTCGGGATTGTGCTCTTTGTATTTTTCCGCATATGCTTTTGGATGTGTTCCCTTATAGCGCACGCGCCTTTTGTGCTGCTGTTCTTCCATTTCAATCCTCCATGCCGCTTTCTTCAGCTCAAATGATATTCATTCGCGCTGGGCGTCCGTCAGCCCTGCTGACATATTTCATTTGGATGCCCATGCGCAATCGAGTAGGGAAGACTTTCCCTACTCGCCGCGCGCCCCATGCGCCGCTTCTGCGGCATACTTCCTCTGCATGGGGCTGCGCATAAAAAGGGTGCTTAACCGATAGGTCTTGCACCCTGATTACGCACAGCCCCACGCAGACGAAGCATACCGCTTTAGAAGTGCATGGTGCGTATGACAACCGTTATATCGTTTTTAGTATAGCATAACCGGAAAGCAAAGTCTATCAGTTTCTAACGCTACTGCAAAATATTCCGAACCTTTTCCTCGTACTCCTCCCTGGTAATGATGTCCATCTCAAACTGCATCTGAATCTTTTTCAGGATCTCGAAATTGTCAAACTTTTTGCGTGCCTTTTCCAGCTTTTCCTCGTATTCCAAGTCGGAAATGATGTCCAAGTCCTTCGCCTTGTCGAGCTTGCGTTTCTCATTCTCAAACTGCTCAACCGCCTTTTTTCTGTCCTTCTCAATGGAATGTTGCCTGAACTGCTGTTCTTTCTGTTCCACCTGTCCTGTAATCTCCGCAATCTTTTCCAAATCGGGGTTGATGGCATCGAGGATGTCCGATACGTCAAACGGTGTTGTCCGGAAAGAATCTGCTATATAACTGACATATCTCCTGCCGATTTCCGCATACTGGCTCTCAAGCTTCTTCTCAATCGCTGCTTTCTGAATCTTGAGGTTTGCAAGCTCTGTCTGCTCCCGTGTCGCATTTCCGATTTCCCTCACTGCTTTTGTTGTCTTGTCAAAAAAATCCATCTTTTTCCTCCTGTTTTCTCTGCGTCTACTCATAATATTTTAAGAATACGCCTGTCCTCGTTAATATGTTACCCTTATTCTACCATTTCAAAAAACAAACTGCCACCAAAGTATTTATAAAATGTATGAAAAAATCATAAATCGAATTTTACACCAGACACCATATTATGTTATACTAAACATACTAATCAAGCCAAAGAAAGGAGCTTTTATGGAAGCAGAAAGAATTGAACATTTTTACACCGAGAAAGACTATTACAACCTCCCTGACAATGTGCGGGCAGAGCTGATTGACGGTAAATTCTACGATATGGCATCACCAAGCCGTATACATCAGGAACTTGTCAGCTTTTTTATAAAAAATATTGGAAACTATGTCGACTCCAAGGACGGTCCTTGCAAGATTTATCCGGGTCCGTTTGCCGTCAAGCTGTTCAATGACGAAAAAACAATCGTGGAGCCGGATATCAGTGTCATCTGTGACCCTGACAAGCTTACGGACAGGGGTTGTTCGGGCGCACCGGACTGGATTGTGGAGATTATTTCACCAAGCAATCACACACATGACTATGTGCGCAAGCTTAGCCTGTATGCCAAGGCAGGCGTGCGGGAATACTGGATTGTTGACCCTCTCCGGAAAGAAATATTCACCTATTTCTTCCATGAAAGTCCTTTTCCAAATTCCTATACCTTTGCGGATAAAGTCAAGGTCAATATCTATGATGACTTATGGATTGACTTTCAGGAGCTGGAACGATCCCTTAATCCTTCCTGAAGCATCCTGTCATACGCCTCCCACGAAATATATCTGCCGCCCATGCGCTCCAGGTGTTCCGTGTGGAACTGGCAGTCGATAAACAGAAACTCCTGCTGCTCCAGGAACTGCGCAAATGCAATCAGCGCAGTCTTGGAGCCGTTTTCTTTGTCCGAAAACATACTCTCACCAAAAAAACATCTGCCGATGGAAACGCCATATAATCCGCCTGCAAGCGACTCGTCCTCATAGACTTCCACACTGACCGCATATCCTTCCTTATGCAGCCGAAGATATGCCTCCTCCATCTCGTCGGATATCCATGTGCCTTCGTCAAATTCCCTTTTCATCCGGCACCGGTGCATGGTATCTGCAAAATCCCTGTTTATCGCCACCCGAAACATATGTTTTTTCATATATTTTTTCATGGAATGGGAAATATGGATTTCACCTGGAAAAATAACAAAACGTTCCCTCGGGCACCACCAGAGGATTTCCTCCCCCGGATTGTACCATGGAAAAATCCCATGGCTGTACGCAAGCAGCAGCCTCGCAACGGATAAATCCCCGCCGACTGCCAATAATCCGTCCTGCCTTGCAAGTGTCGGGTGTGGGAATTCTACTTTGTCCTTATCTAAACGAAAAACAGGCATTTCTTCTTACCTCTCTTATTATGGCAGCCTAACCTCGGGCTTCCTGTTACCCCTTGTCTGCTTTGTCCTTTGTTTCCTTTTTCCGGGGCGTTTCCTCCTGAAACCTGAGCAAGAAGCTGCCGTCATCGTCATCCAGACTGCACTTTCCGCCTTTTTTTAGCTTTCCAAACAATATTTCATCGACCAGAAGCGGTTTTACTTCGCCCTGAATCACACGGTCAATTTCCCTTGCACCAAACTCCGTCGTGATTCCTTTTCTTTTCAAAAGCATTTTTGCTTCTGCACTGACAGATAATTCCACTTTTTTTATTCGCAGCATTTTTTGGAGCTCCATAAGTTTTTTCTCCGTAATCTGCCCTGCCATCGTCTCGTCCATGCTATGGAACACGACAATGCGGTTGAGCCTGTTGCGAAACTCCGGCTGGAAAGTTCGTTTTACCTCCTCCATAATCACCTCCGCCTTGATGTCCTGCCCCATAAAGCCGATGCCGTGTTTTCCGATTTTGCCTGCACCCGCATTGGAGGTCATGATGATGATTATGTTCCGGAAATCTGCCTTTCTTCCCTGATTGTCGGTGAGTGTGGCATAATCCATGACTTGCAGAAGGATGTTGTAAATATCAGGATGTGCCTTTTCTATTTCGTCGAAAAGCAGCACTGCGTGGGGATTCTTGCGAATCTGTTCGGTCAGAAGCCCCCCTTCCTCATAACCGACATATCCTGCCGGTGCGCCGATTAACTTTGCAACCGCATGTTTTTCTTCGTACTCGCTCATATCAAACCGAATCAGTTTAATGCCCAGCTCGTCGGCAAGACTTCTTGCTATCTCTGTCTTTCCGACGCCCGTGGGGCCTACGAAAAGCAGGCTTGCCAATGGTTTTCCTTCTTCCAGAAGCCCTGCCCTGGAAAATTTCACGGCATTGACTACCTGTGAAACTGCCTCGTTTTGACCGTAGATACGGTTGAGCAGCCTCTTTTCCAGTGTTGCAAGCGATTCTATTTCATCATGTTCGACTACCTGTTTGGGTATCTGACAGGTTTTTGACAAAATCTCGTCAATCAGATCCTTATTTACAGACTGTGTTTTCTGGGTCAGCGGATGCATGCGGCGGTATGCCCCTGCCTCGTCAAGCAGGTCAATTGCCTTATCCGGCAGATAACGCTCATTGACATATTTCGCACTCATGTTCACGGCATACGCGGTCACTCCCTTTCCATAGACCACTCCGTGAAACTTCTCGTAACCTTTTTTTAATCCGTCCAGAATGCGGACTGCATCTTCAATCTCCGGTTCCTTGATGTCAATATTCTGAAACCGCCTTACCAGACTCTTGTTTTTCTCAAAGTGCTTTTTGTATTCCTCGTACGTGGTGGCTCCGATAAACCGGATATTTCCTGCCGCCAGGTACGGCTTTAACATGTTTGAAATGTCAAACGCACCGCCATTGACGGCGCCTGCGCCGACAATATTATGGATTTCATCTATATAGACAATCGGATTCTCCTCTTGACTGATGCTGTCCATAACCCGTTTGAACCGTTTCTCAAAATCGCCGCGAAACTGTGTCCCTGCAAGCAGGCTGCCGAGGTCAAGTGAAAAGATTTTTGCACCCTTTAGCGGCTCTGGGACACTGCCCTGCTCAATCAGCCGCGCGAGTCCGTACGTGATTGCCGTCTTCCCGACACCCGGCTCCCCAATATGCAGCGGATTGTTTTTCTCTTTCCGGCAGAGTATCTGCATGGTGCGTTCCAGCTCATCCTCCCTGCCAATCAGCGGATTCACATGTTCGAATTCCTCATTCAGGCAGACTGCAAACTGCCGCCATACCTGTGACGCGGAGGCATCTGTCCCGGCATGTTCAGATTCCGTCTCCGCATCCATATAGTCGCCCCTTGTCTGCTTTCCGGTTTCCAGCCGCCTGTCCGCAGTCGTTTCCTCATACAGTATTGTCATCTGCTGTAACAGCTCTGCATGCTCAATCCCCTGCAGCTGCATATAGTATACGGCATAGCTTTCTTCCAGCTCATACATTGCATGGATGATATGTGTCAGCCCCACGACTGCCTTTCCACTGCTCTGTGCCGAGTGCCATGCATAGGACAGCATACTTCCCGCCCCTGCGGAAAGTTCAGGACTGCATTCCTCCTCTACGGATTCCATATACTCGTTGATATATTCTTCCAGCTGCGCTGACAGTGTCCTGATGTCCCCGCCGCAGTCCTCAAATGCCTCTGTAAACTTTTTGTTGCCGCATATCACATATAAAACCAGTTCCGGCGTCACAAACTCATAATGCCTGCTTTTTGCCATCCCGAATACGGTGTTGATGATTTCTGCAACTTCTCTTGATACCTGCATAACCTTTTACCCTTATTTTCTTACTCCTATGTTATTCCTATTTTTCTTCAATTGTCATTCGGAACGGAAATCCTTCCGATTTTGCCCTTGCCGCGGCTGACTGTACCTTTGAGACCGCAATATCATATGGATAAGAGCCGACTGCCGCCTTTCCTGCCTCGTGTACCAGCATCATCAGCCGCTCAGCCTCTGCCTCGTCCTTATGAAAAATGCCCATCAGGATGTCAACCACAAACTCCATCGTCGTAAAATCATCATTGTGCATAATTACTTTATAATGCTTTGGCTCCCGTATCCTTTCCCTGATTTGTTCCGATGTCTCACCTTGTAAAGCCATATTCTTCCTCCCTGTCGCCCCCGACGGCTCTGCTATATGCATAAACTTAAAACTTCATTTTCTCAAATCCGGATAAATCCTGACCCTTCAGTGCTTTCTCAAGAAGCGTGGGCAGAAGCTGCGGGTTGCATGCAAAGCATGGAACACCGAACCCGGCAAGCTTTTGTGCCATCTGTGTATCATAGTACGGCTTTCCGCCATCGGCAATCGCAAGCAGGCTGATAACTGTCACGCCGGATTCTTTCATGTCGCTGATGCGCCGCAGCAGCGCCGCCCTGTTTCCCCCTTCCTCCAAATCCGAAATCAGGAAAAACAGTGTCTTGGACGGATTTTCAATAAACTGCTCACAGTATGCAACCGATTTATTGATGTCCGTACCTCCCCCCAGCTGAAACCCAAACAGCAAATCCACAGGGTCATCGCTTTTCTCCGTAAGGTCAACGATATTCGTGTCAAATGCGACAATTCTTGTTTTGATGCTTGCCATACTTGCCAGGATGCAGCTGATAATGGACGAATAAATAACGGATTCCCCCATGGAACCGCTCTGGTCAACGTCGAGTATAATGGTCCACTTGTTGGCTGCCGTGGTACTCGTCCGGTCAAAGAAATAAAAATGTTCCGGTACAATTGTTTTCAGCTCCGGATTGTAGTGCTTTAAATTACGGTTTATTGTCATTTTGAAATCCATTGCCGATGCTGACGGAATCGGTGAATGTTTTCTTTTGTTGACCGCGGCGGTCACGGCACGCCGGATATCCTGCTCAAGGAGTTTGTTGATTTCCTCCACAATTTTTTTAATAAATTCACGCACACTTTCCTTGGAGCGCTTCGGTATCTGGTCTTTCAGCATCAGTATTGTGGATGCAAGGCCGATATCCGGCTCCATATTTTCCAACAGCTCCGGCTCGAACAACAACTGCTTCAATCCGCAGCGTGTCACCGCATCATTTTGGATAACCGTGACCAGTTCCTTGTCAAACAATGTCCGCACATCACCTAGCCAGCAGCTAATCTGCGGGTTTGACGGTCCCCTGCCGGCACCCTGCTGCCCGCCGAATCCGCCAAGCTCTGTCCGGTTATAAATAGATGCCAGCGCCTGGTCCATCAGATCCTGCTCCTGCGTCAGTGTCAGGTCTGACATCCCCGACAGACGTTTGTCACTCTCCTGTCCCAGTATCAGGCGCCATCTGCCAATTTGTTCCTTTACTTCCATAGTATGCCTCCATGGTTAAATATCAAAATCAAAGTCATCCAGTCCCTCAATCATCTGCTGGGCGCTCTCGTCAAGAACGGCATTTACCACCTCGCTGACCTCCTGTCCGTTCAGTCCCAGTATTTCTCCCAGATTCTCCGCAATCTGGTCTTTTTCCACTGCGGAAAAATCGGCAAAGGCACGCCGCAGGAATACAAGCGCCCGCTTGAACTCCTCGTCATCCAGTGTCAGAAGGTAGTCGTTTAAGCTTTCCCAGAGAGACAGCCTGGCAATCAGCGCATACCTGTTTTTCATGGCAAGCCCTTCAAACCAGCCTGCCCCCAAATCTGCCGGAACGCCCTTTGACAGTCTCCTTGATACTTCTGTACGCAGCTGCTGGGAGGTCATGCTGCCGCGTTCCAGCAAAATTGCCGCTGCAAAGCCTGACAGTTTCGTGTTCAAATCGTCCCGCCCGGAGATGCTGCCAAGCACTTTCATCCATTCCTCATGGTCAAGAAAATCGTGCGCCAGCTCCACACTGTTTAACTGCTCCATCGCGGTGATGACTGCCTTGCTTGCCGTATCATCACACACACAGGCAGATTCCAGTATCAGGCACGCCCTGTAAAATAACTGCCTTAAAATCGGCTCGAGTGGTTTCGCATCAACGCGTCTGATATTGCCATACTGGACAACAACGGAAAGGCGCTGTGCCGTTTTTGCCAAATCCTCCACAGAAGCGGCATCAACTGCCATTTTTTGCAGCGCGGCAGTCGCATAGCCGACGGCTTTCTCCATGCCGCAGCAGCAGGCATCCTCAATGACCTGCGCAATCTCTCCCATCCTGGCGGCATTTTCCACGCGCTCTTTCATGGCAAATGACGCCGCGCCGTCAATGGTGTCTCCCTTTAGCGCGGATTCGACCAGTTCAATCTCTGCCTCCGGTGTCCAGCGCGCAACCCAATGTTCCGACCATGTCGCGTTGTCCTGGCTGACCGTCTGCTGCTGGGCAAAGCTGACATTAAGCACTCTTAACTGGTGCATGAAAAAAGAACGGTGCAAATCAATAAAAGCTGACTTTTCTGAGCTGACACGCCTGTTTTCCCGCAGATCCAGCATCATATCCTGCGCAGTGATGTCACGGTATTTCTCTAGCTTTAACTCCTTTAGCTTGCGGTAAAAATCCTCCTGGATACTGGTACGGCTCACCCCGTCAGGAAGTGCACCGATTGCAGTGCCGATTTCTGTATCGGCAGTCGCAAGGATGATGCTTGACACACTGCCCTCGCCGATACATGTCTGCGCCGCATCGCGCAAATCCCTAAGCGACGCAATATTTCCACCCCGAAGCTTTGCGAGCGCACCAGCAAGCCGAACAGCCTCTATCACGGACGCTGATGAGACTGGATTACCTTTCCCCCGCTGGTATGCCGCCAGCCTGATCAGATAACTGTATGCGGCATACATTGGTTCCCCTTTGTTAAGCCCCTCCCACAATAGCGCATAGTATGCCGGTGCTTTGTTGCCGGCACCGTACCCTGCCCTTGTGGAAAGACGATAATATGAATACGGCATCAAAGTATGACTCGTCTCTACCTTTGGCATTTTCGACAAATCCGCATCCTGTTCCTGCCAGCTTTTCAGTCCCTCGACGTGATACGAACCTGTTACCACAACAATGTCTTCCGGCGCAGTGCCAGCGTCCACGGCATTTTTTATCTGCTGGCGCATATAGGCTTCCCGGAGCGCTGTCTCCTGCCAGTCACTGTCTGTCCCCTCCGTCAGGCTTCTGATATTTGCCCCAAAGCTGTTTGCCCCCAGGTGGTATGCGTCGATGCTGCCTGCCTGCTCCATGACACGTTCCCAGAATGTGTCATGTCCGTCCTCACCGCTTTTTTCGTCCAGCTGTTCGTACACATTTCCCTTTGCATTGATTCTGCTCTCCTCCCCGTCTGCATCCTGATCCTCGCAGTCGTGCTCCGCAAGGAATGCAGTTGAGGGCATATCAATAAAACGGCATTCCACCTGGTGCTCGTGGCACCACTGTATTGCCTGGTACTCCGGCGAATACTCTGCAAATGGGTAAAGAACTGTCCGGACAGGCGCTTCCTTTGTATAGGCAAGCACTGCAATCGGGGGCTTTGTCTCTTCCCGCACCATATCGGAAAGCATGTCGTCGAAATCACTTGGTCCCTCAACCAGCACAAGCGCAGGCCTTTTTTCGTCGAGGAATCCCCGCAGATAATATGCCCCGGCAGGCGACAAATGCCGTATTCCGAAAAAATTTGGATGATTCATCTATCTCTCCTCACCATCTATACTGTTAGTTCCTTACATGCCTTGTACAGTCCCAGCCACTCCGAGCCGCGTTTTTTCATGACATTTTCGAGGTACTCCTTCCATGCCACCTGATCCTTATCCTCATCCTTGATGACCGCTCCCTGTAAAGCTGCCGCCAAATCCTCGTTTGTGATTGTACCACTGCCGAAGCTCCCGGCAAGCGCCATGCTATTGCATAGCAGTGAGATTGCCTCTGCCGTGGAAAGGACGCCTGACGTTCCTTTTACCTTCTGTGTACGGTCCAGCGTCTCCCCGCAGCGAAGCTCCCGGAAAATCGTACATACTTTCTCCACCACGTCGTCGGCAGGCTGCTTTGCATTCAGGTCGAGATTTTCTGACAGCTGTGTCACCCTTGTCCGGACAATCTCCATCTCGGAGTCGAGATTTGCCGGCGCGGGAAGCACCACGATATTAAAACGGCGCTTTAGCGCGGCTGACATCTCATTGACACCCTTGTCCCTTGTGTTCGCTGTCGCAATCACGGAAAATCCTTTTTTCGCCGCGACCTCCACTGCAAGCTCCGGCACGGAAATTCTCTTTTCTGACAAAATGGAAATCAGCGCGTCCTGCACCTCGGAAGCACAGCGCGAAATCTCCTCGACACGCGCGATGGTTCCTGTCTCCATCGCATTGAATACCGGACTTTTGAGCATCGCCTCGTGCGATGGCCCCTGCGCAATCAGCATTGCGTAATTCCATGAATACTTAATCTGTTCCTCGGTGGTTCCCGCTGTTCCCTGTATAACCTTGGTAGAGTCACCGTTGATGGCAGCGGTCAGATGCTCGGAAAGCCAGCTCTTTGCCGTTCCCGGTTCGCCGATCAGCAAAAGCGCCCTGTCTGTCACAAGCGTGGATATCGCGATTTCCACCAGCCGCTCATGCCCTATGTATTTGGGTGTAATCACGGTCTTTCCGACCTTTCCGCCGCAGATATAGGTTTTCACGGACTGTGGCGACATCCTCCACCCTGTCGGAACCGGATTTTTCTCCGCTGCAATTAATGCGTCAATTTCTTTCTGAAATAACTGCTCTGCTGGCAGCCTTAACAATTCTTCGCTCATGTCTTCCTTTTTCCTCTTTCCTTTTTTCGTAATTTTTAGTCCCGTCTGCTCCAGTCTTCCATCTGGTTTTCCAGTTCGTCAACTTTTAGTCTGTCAGCCTTTAATTCCCCTTTTCTGACCATCTCGCAAAGTGTCTTTGTCTCCTCCATCACTGCCGCCTTGTCGCCCGGCAATGTGGTCAGCCAGTTGTACAGCTCCCACAATGATACGCCTGGCTTCTTTTTTACGTAGTTCACGCCTAAATTTTTACATATCTGCCAGTCGCACTTTTCCATATAACTTGTATACGCGCGCCAGTTACTCGGAATTAATAATGTTTTCTTGTAAAAATATTCTCCATATTTCTTACACAGTTCTTTGTCATCCTGTGCCATCCACTGTGCAAGGATGTCGTCTATCCGCTCGGACGCGTGTTTTTTCATCCATTCCATAATCCCTGCCGCGTGTGACAGCTTTAACGGTCTTTCTACTATCTTTGTTTCCGGATAAAGGATATCTGCATTGGAACCCCACAGCACATATCCACGCTCTTTTTTGTCCCAAACGACATATGCCGCCGCCTCAGTGACTGCTTTCATGCGCTCCGACGAAAATTTAGGCAGCAGTATCTTTTTGTCTGTCACCTGTTCCTCCAGCCATTTGACGCAGTCCTCATCACTTAAAAATTTGACGGTTATGGCAGCCGGCAGAAACATAATATTCGTATCCTTTGCAGATTTTCCCTGATACAATTCCGCTGCAAGCGTCTGCAAGTCCGTATCCGGATTCACAATCAGGGAGTGGTGGAGTACCTTGCCCAGGGCAGCTTCTATATCCGGCGCTTTCGCATCATACAGATATCTTTGCGGATGTAATACCCCGCGTTTCAAGACATCATATTCATAGTCAGATTTTGGTTTTTTCCATGTCTCTTTCAATAAGTGGTTGATTTTGTCCTTTCTCGCAAGCAGACCACGATAACATTCGCAGATATCTGCCCCTCCTTTTCCGTAAATCGACCGGACGACGTTTTGGATTATGTCAGATAGATCCTGCTTTTCCGTATCGGCAGGACTGTCAGCCTTATCAAACTGTTCTATCACCCTGCCGCAGATATCTGCCACCAGCTCCGATGCCCAGTCTGCCGTTGTATCCCGCAGATGCTTTAAGACCGTTTCGGGCTTTTTCTTCGCCAGCTCCCTAAAATATTCATGTACACAGGCATCTTCTCTCTCGGCAAGCAGCTCAAATACCTTATCTTTATTTTTGCCCTTCTCTGTCTTTGACATATCCATCAGCAGGGAGACATTCCCCGGCTCATGGCGGAGCGCGTTAATTAACTCCATACGCACATCTTTCTGTGCCTTTTCAAGCATCCTGATATAAAAATCATTGGCATCGGCGCCTGCAAGCGCATCAATGACCTTTACGCGCCGCGCCATATCCTTTTTGCCAGCCGGGTCAAAATCCTTATACAAAAGCGGCAGAATCGTCCTGTCATTATCCTCTATGAGCCAGTCTGCCACATTGTCTGCAAGCTCCGCATAGGATGCGCCCAGCGCCTGCACCAGTGTGTACCTTACACGGTAATCGCGGAACAGTTCAGGATGGTTTTGACGCGTATCACATACATAGCCGTAATGCCCGCTTCCGGATGTCGTGAGCGCTTCCAGCAATTCCTTCAATGTGGAATAAGGCGCATTGACTATCATACTGCCGGCATCCTGTACGGTTATCGTTGTTTCTGCCGGCTCTATTTCTCCCTGTATGTCCACTGCGCCAAGCGTACAGATAACGGCATCCACCAGTGTCATTGTGTCGAGGAGCGCTCCCTGCGGATTCTGGCAGTCCGGTGACAGAAGCTGCTGCGCCAGCTGTCCTATCTTGGCAAAGACAGGCGAAGCTGTCTCCAGTGGCTTAAATGCCTCAAATGCACGTTTTAACCTGAAATCCTCTGACAAAAGGTTTGTTCCTGCAATGCCTGCCGCACGCAGGCGGTCTCGCAGCTCATAAATCGGTTCTGTGTCCATATCTTACCCCTCCAATACAACTAATATAGTAAGCGTACTACTGCATCATGTGTGACAATACTAAGTGGCTGCACTTTCAGTCTGCGGCTGCCCCTGTCATAGTAAAATGCCCCCAAAAGTACCTGGTTTTCAAGCAGTGTGCTGTCAGGAAGCATGGAGAGACGTATTGTTGTATCCTCCATGCCAGGCATATTCCCCAGAAGGACTGTGTCGTCGTTTTTATCGGCAAGTACATAATGTTCCCCTGTTTTCCCAATCTGATGAAACGCTATCAGTTTTATCATCATGGGCTGAGTCATTGCATTTTTCAAATAATTTTTGACTGCCTTTGCCTCCTGCTTCACCGAGGCTATGGCATGTTCAAATACCGCTTCATAGTCTCCCTTTTCATATCCGCGTACCTGTGCGCTGTCCCACCTGACCCTGACATTTCCGTCGCCGGGATAAAACACCGCGCTCGGCACCTTTGCAACGCCAAAAATACTGTCCTCCTGTTTGACATATTTTAAGGATTTCAGGGGACGGTAGTTGTAGTTCATGAAGACTTCCCCCGTGTCCAAATCTGCCCAGCAGCCTGTGTCAATATACTCCTTGCGCGCCTCATCATATATGACCCAGAATGCCAGCTGCATCAGGCTCGCATCTTTTTTGCTCTTCCCAAGCTCCTCCAGCTCGGAAAGCTTCCAGATACCACCAAGCTCCTCATACAGTACCGTATCGTCAAGCGCCATATCATCCTTCTCCAGTTTTTCGCTGATATACTGGCGCGATTTTTTAATCAGTGTCCACAATTTCTCAAGAACACTGATTGCCGCATCATAATGTGCCTCATCCTGGTCTTTTTGAAATGCAGTTATCTCGATTAAAAGCTGGTTGCAGAGTCTCTGCGGTCCTGGCAGATAATAGTCCCCCATCTGCTTTGCAAGCTGCTGGTATGTCTGGAGCGAGGCGCCTCCAAGTGTCCCAAGACCGGCTGACATCAGGTCGCTGACCACCTTTTCCACCAAGTCCAGCCCTTCAAGCTGTGACTTTAATTTTTTCATCCTTGCATTTTTCGCAGTCCTTGCAGCGGATGCTTTTTTCTTTTCCGCCTTTATCTTCTCCTCCTCGGTCATCTCGCTTTCCGGTTTTGCCGACTCGTTTGCCTTGTTGTCCCTCGCCTGTTTCTTTTCACGCTTTTTCTGGATGTCTTCCGGAATTTCACAGATGCCAAATTCTTTTTTTGCCATCATCTCATACATCAGTCCGAGACTATGTTTACATGGAAACTGCCTGCTGGGACAGGAGCAGCGGAATACCGGATTGTTTTCGTCTATGTAATCTGCTGATGTAATATAATTATTCTTTCCGCTTCCGGTGCATTCCCCCATGTAAAGGGTGTCATCCCCGGAGCGTTCAAGCTTGACAAAACCGCCCTTTTGGGATATCTTTTTGCCATTGGATGCCGCCGCTGCATTTGGCGCCAGCGCCAGAATCTGTTGTTCTGTTATCTCTCTCATGTGATCATCATTCCTTTCTGTTATATCCGTTTCCGAATTCATTAAATCATTTTCCTGAACCGTGCATCAATCTCAGGATAATCATGCTTCAGTGAAATGACCTGCCCTTCCCTGCCCAGAAAGCAGTGTGTGCTTGTTCCCATGGTGCGGAGTGTGCCTGTGTCGATGTCTGTCATCTCATACGTCAAATCAAGCCGGACTCCGTTATATTTTGTCACCTTTATCTGGATCTTCACCGTATCATCAAAATGCACCATACTTTTATACTGGCAGTTTACAGAGACAACCGGACTGATGATGCCGTCTTTCTCCATATCACAATACGATATTCCAAACTGGCTCATGGCATCCATCCGTGCCTCCTCCATCCACCGGATGTAGTTGGAATGGTGTACGATTCCCATCTGGTCGGTCTCGTAATATTTTGCATGGTGCAGATATGGTTTTATATGGTTTTCTGTACACATCTCTTGTTTTTTGCTCCTTTTCAGACACATTAACAAACTATTTATACTCACGACAGATGAAATCTGCCGTGAGTATAGCGCCAGCCGCAGCCGCGAAGCGGCATATTTCCT
>DKUL01000023.1:18751-46642 GCA_002490665.1 Lachnospiraceae bacterium UBA7205
TCTTTTCGACCGCCAGTATAGAACGATTCTGTATCAATCATACCACAAATTGCATAAAAAAAATATGCAATGGCGAAAATTGTTGTCATTTCGGCGAAAAAAAATTCAGAGATACTACCTCTGTAATATTTCTGAATTCTTAACTGCAGCTTATAGATTTTTATTTCAGCATCAAAAATGCCCCAAGATTCCCCCGTTTTCCCCTGCTGGCTCTATGGCTGAATAGCACGTCTGGGTTGCAGCAGGTGCATATGTCGGTGATTTCTATGTTTTCGTCGGGCACTCCCGCATCCCGGAATACCCTGAAATTTGCGTACCACAGGTTTAGCTGATATTTTCCGTTCTCCTTTTGGTACAGAAGGCAGTCATCTATGTCCTGCTGTGTAAAGTCTGACGTGTGGCGCACGAGGTACTCCTCCGCCTTTGCGTCATCCTTTGTGAAAGCCTTCCGAAAGGCAAGCGCCACGTCCTCACTGACTTCGTAACAGTTCTGGCAGATTGACGGCGCTATGGCAACAACTACATTCTCCGGTTGTGTGCCGTATTCCTGCCGCATTTTGTCCAAAGTGACCTTTCCCATTTTTCCGACTGTACCACGCCAGCCGGAGTGTGAAAGTCCGATTGCCCTGTTTGCGGTATCCACCATAAAAAGCGGCACACAGTCGGCATAAAATGTGCCAAGGATTATGCCCCTTTCGTTTGTTACCAGCCCATCTACATCTGTATAGTCCCGCTCGCGGGTCACGCCTTTTCCCTTGTCGTCAGCCGTTACTTTCCGCACATTTGTCGTATGTGTCTGCTGGGAGCAGACAATGTCATCACCTGTCATATGAAAGTGTGCGGCAGCCCTTTTAAAGTTTTCATCCACATTTTCTGCCCTGTCTCCCTGAGAATAGCTGAAATTAAGGGAATACAGGTAATCACTGCTCACCCCGCCGTATCTTGTCGTAAAAAAGTGTTCCGCGATTCCCATGCGTTCCAGACCGGAAAACGTAAAATACGCCATCTCCTTGTTCTCTTTGTCATAATTCAGCCTGCAAGTCCCGCTGTTTCCATATCGGATAATCTTTTCTATCATGTCCAATCCCCACGCTTTAAAAACCCACTCTAATAAATATGTTCAAACGCATTTTTATACCATGAAATTTCTGCGCCGCAGATTGCAACCACATCATAGCGCACTGGCGAAAACTCTCCTATATGATGTATCATCCTATAGTAATCCGCCACCTTGCATATGGTTCTCTGCTTGCCATAATTGACAGCCTCAACCGGATATCCTACGGCACTATCCTTTCGGTATTTCACCTCAAAAAACACTGTGTATTCTCCGTCTCTTCCAACCATGTCAATCTCGCCCTTACGGTTCCTGTAATTGCATTCCAGTATCACCACACCATTATCCTTCAGGTATTCTGCGGCAATCCGCTCATATTCTTCGCCTTTTTTTCTGGTATTCATGCCAAACTCCGTATTCACATTTTTTTGCTGTTCTGATAAGCACTGACTTTCGCCTTGATTTTGTCCATGCTGTCCACAAACATAAGGATCTCAGCTACTACCTCGTAAAGCTCCGGCGGTATCATGTCGCCTATCTGCAATTTTGACAGCGTGCCTGCAAGCTTATCATCCTTGTGGACAGGGACATCCGCCTGCTTTGCCTGCTCTATAATCTTTTCTGCAAGCGCGCCGCGCCCCATCGCAATAACCCTCGGGGCACTGTCCGCCGGATCATATTCCAGCGCGACTGCCTGTTTTACCTTTTTACTTTTTTCCTCCGCCATCTCCATACACCTCTTGCTTTTGCCGGAATGCCCGCACAACAGTGAAATCCTTCAAATTTACTGATTATCTACGCCCTTGTGTCAAAGGTCTGGTAGCTCAGCACTGCACTGCCGCCTGCCACCTGCTCCTCGATATGTTCCAGAACCGTTTTGTCCTCATCCTTTTCCAGTACCATGTTCTTGCACTGGTAACCTTTTTTCTGAAGCCGCTGTGACAATTCATCCATATGCTCTCCCACCAGTTTAATGGAATCCTCATCAAGATAAAACTTGGTCGTAACCTGGTTTTTCTCGGTTTGCAGGGAGATACTCACATCCAGCGCCCCCAGGTAATCCATGTCCAGATGCAGGAATGCCGTGAGCATGCCGTCCCTGCGAGCCAGATTTTTCTTGTTTGTATAGACATATAAATCCCCATGCGCCTGTGAATTGCCAAGTTTCAATGGGAGCTGTACGTAGCTGAACATCTGGTTCATCTGGTTCATAAACTCGACATTTTCATTGATGCTGCCCATCGCGCGCGCCTGTGATGCATTTCCTGTCTGCCCGCCTGCCTGCATTGCCTCGTTCATCATCCGTGCCAGCTGGCTGCTCTCCTTCGCAAGTCTCTGGTAAAATTCTTCCACCTTGCCTTCCTGCATCAAATCCTGCGGTGTCAGCGTCCACTGTTTTTGCAGACCGTTTTTCAGCATGGACTGAAACGGTTCCGAGCGGAATATTACCGCTTTCTGCTCTGTCGTCAGCTGTCTGCCGATTTCACTGTCGAGCAGCAACTGCTTCATGTCCTTTATATCCAGCTTCCCATCCCTGATAAGCGAAATCATTTTGGCAGGAAGCAAAGTGGTCTTTTCTCCCTTTAACTGGCTCAATATGGCATCAGGCTGCTTACCGTCCGCCTGTACACCCTTTTGCTGCTCATCCGCCATGGGCGCACCTGCTTTTGGAAGCTGTCCTGTATCCTTACCGGAAACTTCCCTGCCGTTGTGGTTTCCCTGCAATATGTGTTCCGGTGCGTTATTTTTTACACCGCCATTATCCGCTGTCTGGTTTCTGATATCTTTTTCTTGCAAATTTTCTTCATCCGCCTGCAAAGTGCTGTCATTTTGTACATTTTGGTTCTCCTGCTGGTTTCCCATATTGTTATTGCCGTTTACCGTCTGCTTTGCTTCGCTGTTCTGCCCTTCTTCTCCTGCAAGCAGGACAAGCATCTGTTCCATGAACTTCCCGCCATCCTCAAGTGCGGCATTTCCGGGTGCAGCCGCCCCCTGACCAGCGTCCGGCATGGCATTATTTACAGAAGCGCCCTGATTTCCCTGTCCCTGCGCCTTTCCTGCCAGTGCCTCATAGAACTTCAGTATCTCCTCCGAAGCCTCCTTAATGCCGTCAAGCAGCCTGTGTTCCATATTCTGGTAATTCCGAATCTGCGCGATATTGGTGTCGTTCACCGGAAGCTGAAGCTTTGTAAGCCGGATTAATTCTGCCATGCCTGCATTTGGATTTTGCAGTGTCAGACGGTTAAACAGCATCAGTGTATTTTTGTCAATCGACATTCCGTTTTCAATCAGCTTTGAGACAAGTGCCAGGTTTTTGTCATTGACAGCCATATGTGCTGCTCTGAGTGCCATCTCGCCGACCCGCAGCATCTGCATTCTGCCATCCTGTACCGGCTTCAGAACAACCCTGTTATCCTTGTTGGACTGCACTTGTAAGTTCAGAACCTGTCCGATTGCCACCTGGACATCCCGTTCCAGCTTCGCCACCATATACTGCCCATTTGCCAGCTGTATCTGGACATCCTCGCCGTTCACTGAAGTAATTTCTCCCTGAAATGTATCTCCTGGCACAAGCTGCGTGACATCGACGCCCTGCGGACTGCCAGACCCCGCATTTCCCGCCGAATTGACATTCCCCGCATATCCCTGCCCTATCTGTGTTCCGTCATAGTTATTGGAAAATCCTGATAAAAAGCTGTCCATACCATTCCCTCCAAGTTATTCAAACAGGTTTTCATCCACAAAATTTTTGATAAAGCTTTTCCTGTGTATCGGTGTGGGTCCAAATTTCCTTAATGCCTCTATATGTGCTGCTGAACCATATCCCTTGTTATCCGCAAAGTGATATTCCGGATAGGTTTTGTCATACTCCACCATCAGTCTGTCCCTTGTCACTTTTGCCACAATGCTCGCAGCGGCAATTGACACGCTCTTGGCATCCCCCTTGATAATCGGAACCTGCCTGACTGTGATGCCAGGTATTGTCACTGCATCATTTAATAAAATATCGGGCTGTACAGCCAGGCTGTTAACTGCCGCGCGCATCGCCTCATAGGTTGCCTGAAGAATATTGATTTCATCAATCCGTTCATGTGACGCATATCCAATTCCAACCGCCACTGCTTCCTGCATAATCACCGCATAAAGCTCCTCGCGTTTCTTTTCACTCAGCTGTTTGGAATCATTGAGATAAAGAATCTTACAATCCTGCGGAAGGATGACTGCTCCCGCCACAACAGGTCCTGCCAGGGGGCCGCGTCCGACCTCGTCAATGCCGCAGATAAACCCGGCAGACGCGTATTCTTTCTCATATCTTTTCATAAGCTCGATGCGCTGCCTTTCTTTTGCGAACGCATCTATTTGTTTCCTTGCCTTTGCGACGAGCGCCTGCACGCCGCTCCGTTCATCCTTCCTATATGTTTCTACAAAAACAGGCAGCCCACTTTCGCCTGCTGCCTGTAATTCATTTTTGATTTCTCCTATTTTCTTTTCCAATGAATCTTCATGTCCTTTCTGTAGCCGTATCTTACGTATGCCGCATCAATCAAAATTACTGATGTTTTAATATCCCAAATTTACTTGATGGCCAAATACGGATAAATGCCCTGCCTATAATGTCATTGCGGTGGATATTTCCAACGGATGGATCCCGGCTGTCAGAACTGTTGTTTCGGTTGTCCCCCATCACAAAATATTCGTCTGCCCCCAGCCGTATCGGGTCACACGCCCTTCCTGCGTTCTGGATTACCTCACGCCCATAGCTTTCCTCCAGTATCTCACCGTCTATATAAATGTTCCCGGACTCGTCAATCTGCACTGTCTCGCCCGGCATTCCGATAATCCGCTTGATATAGTAGGTGTCCATATCATATTGGAAGGGAAATACAATAATGTCAAACCGCTCCGGATCATTAAACCGGTAAGATATCTTATCCACTATCAGATGATCCCCGTCACTCAGGGTTGTTTCCATGCTGCTTCCGCTCACCTGTGTCCGCTGCCCCACATATGTAACAATCAGATATGCGGCGCAAAACACGAGCAGCAGATAAATGCTGATGCTCAATATTTCTTTCAATATACTTTTTATTTTATTATTTCCTGTTTCCTGTACTTCTGTTTCCATCATTCTTCTGGTATCTCCAATGTAATTTTTCCGATTCTTCCGTTTCTGAAATCATCCACCACCATCGAGGATGCTTTCATGATATCTAATTCCTCACCCTTTAAATAACATTTTTTGCTGACGCAGACTGCCTTTATCGTGTCATAGGCATCCTGTCCGTCTGGTATCTCTATGTCGTACCTTTTTTCCAAAAGCCCCGGGTATTCCCTCTGCAAAAAACAAATCAAATCATATGCCAGCTCATCCAGGTGCACAATCTCGTCATTCATCGATCCAATCATGGCAAGATGAAGCCCCACTGTCTGGTCTTCAAACTTCGGCCAGAGGATGCCCGGCGTATCAAGAAGCTCCAGTCCTTTGTTTAGCCGAATCCACTGTTTTCCCTTTGTCACACCGGGTTTGTTCCCGGTCTTGGCACATGCCCTTCCTGCAAACGAATTGATAAACGTGGATTTTCCAACATTGGGAATTCCGACGACCATGGCACGCACTGGCCTGTTTAAAATTCCCCTTTTTCTGTCACGCTCGATTTTTTCCCTGCACGCCTCCTGCACAACCCCCTGAATGGACTTGATGCCGGAACCTGTCTTGGAATTAATCTCCAGCACATGAAAGCCCCTGTCCGCAAAATACTGCATCCACAGCTTATTTTTTCTTGTATCCGCCAAATCGGATTTATTCAGAAGAATAATCCTTGATTTGTTTTTTCCCAGCTCGTCTATATCCGGATTCCTGCTGCCAAGCGGCACCCTGGCATCCACCAGCTCAATCACCAAATCAATGAGTTTGATATTCTCCTGCATCATCCGTTTTGCCTTTGTCATATGACCAGGATACCATTGATAATCTGCCATAATTTTTCATGCCCTTCCTTTATTCTATTAACCCTAAATCACTGTCGCCTGCCGCCAGTTTCATCCATGCTTTTCCTATAATATAACCTTTTCTGACTGTGCCCACGTTTGCCGAGCGGCTGTCCTCACTGCTGTTACAGTTATCACCTATCACAAAGTACTCATCCTCTCCAAGCGTAACCTCGTTTTCGAGTATGCCGGGTTCCGCTATCCTGTCATTAAAATACTCCTCGACAACCTCTCCGTTCACATACAGCATACCACTTTTTATGTACAGCTTATCTCCCGGAACGCCCACTACGCGTTTCACGTAATAATGTGATTTCTCATTTCCATTCGGAAGAAACACCACTACATCTCCCGCCCTCGGGGATGCCACCTTGTATACCAGGCGGTTTAAAAAGATTTCCTGCCCATTATAGAGACTCGGTTCCATGGAAGACCCAATCACACTTGTCTTCATCCCGACGCAGAAAACGGTTACCACCGCAAGCAGCACCGAGACAAATATCCAAAAAATCCAGCTTAGAATTTCCTTGACTAAATTGATATTTAATTTTTTCTTTTTCTGGTAAAATGTCAGTCCCTTTCTTCTAGCCATTTATTTTATCCTTCTAAGAAAGCATTTTATGTACCTTAATTATTATACTCAATATAGAACACTATTTCAAGCCTTGAATCATAATATAAAATATTCCATAATCGAGCAGGAAAATGACCTTCTCTCCCACTCACCGCGTCCCCATGCGCCGCCTTAGCGGCATACTTCTATGTGAAAAACTTCCGCATATGGTTTTTCACATTTTGCATGGGGCTGCGCATAACAAAACGAGGCTTGTCTCCAAGCCCCGTCACATGAACCAATTATTTCACCAGCTCTTTTACCTTTGCCTTCTTACCAACACGATTTCTTAAATAGTTCAGCTTGGCACGTCTAACCTTACCGGATCTTACAACCTCTACTTTCTCTACGTTTGGTGAGTGCATCGGCCATGTCCTCTCAACACCGACACCGTTTGAAATCTTTCTTACTGTAAAAGTCTGCCTGTTGCTGCCGCCCTGAATCTTTAATACAGTACCTTCAAAAATCTGGATTCTCTCGCGGTTACCCTCTTTAATCTTACCATGTACCCTTACTGTATCGCCAACCCTGAAGCTGTCAACGTTTGCCTTTAACTGTTCCTGCTCGATTTCCTTAATAATTTCGTTCATTTTATATGCCTCCTTATTCTATCGACGTTCTTAATACTTCTGCATCATTTATTTCCATCATGACTCGTACCAGAGGACCATCTCTTTGTTCGCAACATTAATAACTTACCACAAACAGCCTTTGAATGCAAGCTTTATTTCGCTTTTTTCCAAAATAAACGGAACAGTTCAGCCAGTCAGGCAATAGGGACAACACTGGTTAATAGTTGTTATTCTTTAATTCTGTCAGGTTCTGTGAGATCACATCCGGCTCATTCCCCCACAACATCGTCGAGCAGTTTATTTTTGTCGGGACAGTCCGCCGCAGTTGTCGCAAGTGTATCGCACCGCTCATTTTCGGGATGTCCGGCATGCCCCTTGACCCAGGTAAACGTCACGGCATGCGGCTCCTTCGCACGCAGGAGCCGCTTCCATAAGTCAATATTCTTGACCTCCTGCTTCGTGCTGGTGCGCCAGTTTCTTTTTAACCACCCCTCTATCCAGTGCTGGTTAAATGCATCCGTGACATACTTGGAATCTGAGATAATCTCCACGTCACACGGTTTTGTCAGGGCTTCAAGCCCTACGATTACTGCCATCAGCTCCATCCTGTTATTGGTTGTCTTCTTGTATCCTGCCGAGAATTCCCGCTCATGGAGCTGTCCCTTGGTGTCCACATACTGGAGGACACATCCATATCCGCCTGGCCCCTCCGGATTGCCCCTTGCCGCTCCGTCCGTAAATATTTTAACAAACATACCATTATCCTTTCCATTCCCCATTTCGCAGGAATTCCCCTGCCATGTCATCTGCCTTCTGAATAATGTCCTTTGAAAACCCTATGATTTCCAACAGCTTAATCGCATTTCTGGTGTGCGCCCTTCCCCCGAGAAGCCTGTATGAGAACAGCACGTCCCCATCCTTTACCTCCTCCTCAAAATGGCAGTTATCATAGCACCGCGCAAGCAGATGGGTCAGCTCAATGTCGTGTGTCGCCGCAAAACAATAAATCCCTGTCTCTGACAGTTTTTCCAGAATCTGGGCAGATGCCGCAATTCGTTCCACAGTATTGGTTCCCCGCAGCACTTCGTCCACAAAACACAAAAGCGGATTCTGGCTGTCCGCAGCCGCAGCATCCATAATGCGCTTCAACGCCTTGATTTCCACAATATAATAGCTCTCGCCATTGTCCAGGTTATCCCTGAGCGCCATGGAAGAATAAATCCGGTAGTAATTTCCCACATATGCTTTTGCCGCACAGGTATGGATTGTCTGCGCCAGTATCGCATTCACCGCAGTCATCTTGAGAAACGTTGATTTTCCCGACGCATTGGATCCGGTGATAATCATCCCCCTGTTCTGGGAAAAGCTGTTTGCCACCGGATTGTCAATACAGGGGTGAAATCCCTCCGTTATCACAAACTGTCCGCATCTGCCGGATGTTAACTGCGGCACACAGTAATATGGCAGCGCTGCCCTGAAATATCCTATGGATATCACCGCATCAATATAGCCGATATCTTCCACAAGCTCACTGATTTCCTGTCTGTTCTTCTGGACAATGTTCAGCATCTTGTTAAAACGGATGATATCAATATGTGTGAGCATTTTGATATAGTCAAAAAGAATCTCCCCGATACTTCCTGTCGAACTGTTCATCTTGAGCACCATGCCGGAGTTTTTCTCAAAATCCCTGAACTTGGCTCTCTTTTCTTTTAAGCCTGTGACATACCCCTGCATTTCCGTGCCGTAATCCAGCTTTATCATGTCGTCCGCGCAGCGGATCATGCGCATGATATAAGAGAAGGTTGTCACATACGGCGCAGCCACACCCTTTTCTTTCATATATATCACAATATTCACGCAGGCTGCCGCGATGACCAGCGGAACGCCAAGTGATGTCCGCACGAAAACAAGCGCGATGGATGCCAGCAGCAGAATTATGCAGCCATAATGCACTTTATTGCTGCGCACGCCTAATTCGCCAAGATAGTCCATGTAATCAGAAAGGGAATACTGCCCTGTGTACCCCAGCGCATTCAGGTGCATCATCGTGTCCAGCCTGTCTTTTTCATGTTCCATCATATAACAGATATGCCTTTCCATTGCAGCAGACTTCCCATCCTCCATCTGTGGATGCCGCAGCATGTCGTACAGATACTCCTCGCCCGACGAGGACTGCGTAAAGTCTGCCCGGGAAAATACGGCATCCATGCCAAGGTCATTCCATGTGATATCGTCTATATCATCCTTCTGCTGCCTGTGGCGGTAATATCTTGATATCCTGTCCATTTCCGCCGTGCCGTAATCGTTCTTTCGGAATGTTCCATACAATTCCTTTAGCTGGCTGCGGTATATTTTTTTACGATTTCTCTCCTCAGCTGCACCGCGAATCATCACATACAAAAATACAGCAAACAGTAGTATTAGCAAAATCAGCATTTCCATGAATTCTTTTCCCTCACGATAAGTTTTCCGGTCCGAAGCCATGCGGCAGCATTTCCCCGAGTGTTTTTTCCAGGTAATTGTCCTCCGATACTGCCGTGATGACGCGGAATGTCTCCGGATTGCAAAATTCCATCATGACCTGCCTGCACACGCCGCACGGATAGGCAAAATCAGCCGGTGCGCCCTCATAGCCGCCGACAATCGCAATCGCCTCAAACGACCGCTCGCCCTCGCTTACTGCCTTAAAAAAGGCTGTCCGCTCCGCACAGTTGGTCGGGGTATATGCCGCATTTTCGATATTGCATCCCTGGTACACCTTTCCTTCTTTTGTCAAAAGCGCGGCGCCCACCTTGTACTTTGAATAAGGAACATATGCACGCTCCCTCGCTTCCAGTGCCTGACGTATCAATTCTTTATTGTCCATTCCCTCCAACTCCCATCTGCCCGCTTTCGCGGGCGTAAAAAATAAGTCATACAGTCTATTATACCCATTCGGACTAGTATAATATCTGGCGATATTATATCACATTGTGTAATTTGTAACAACCAGACACTTTATAAAAAGTTAGGATGAAACCAGGTCATGGCTAATTAAAGGTAATCAAAAGAGGAAAGGAAAAGCACAATCCAGACGGAACTGGCGATACCGTCAACAAATATTTGTGGTTTTACAAGATGGGTGCTATAATTGGGAACAGCAAGTCCCAGCATGGGGAGAATGGCAGGATTGGACTGCGAAATTGCAGATGTAATTGAACTGGTAAAAGACTAATCCGTGGCTAAAAGCCGTAAAAATAGCGACAGACACCGATGTCCAGTGCGAAATTAATGGCATTTCTCGCTTTGTGTCGTGTTCTTCAGCGCCAGAAAAAGGTAGTCTGTATGCGAAAGGAGGAAAACTTGTGAATCCAAAAGAGATAGGAGCTTTCTTAAAACAGCTCCGTAATGAGAAAGAAATTACACAGGAGCGGTTAGCAGAGATTTTAGGGGTTTCAGGAAGAACCGTTTCCAGATGGGAAACAGGGACAAATCTGCCCGACCTTAGTATTCTGGTAGAGATTTCTGAATTCTACGATGTGGAAATCAAAGAAATTCTAAATGGAGAAAGGAAAAGCGAGAATATGGATAACGAATTAAAAGAAACATTATTAAAAGTTGCCGACTACAATGAGTTCGAAAAGCAGCGAGCCGCTAAAGTTGGAAATCTTTCGTTTGGCATTATGTTTCTGGTATGTGCCATAACGATTGTAGTGCAGATGCTTATGACAGGAAATCTTTCCCTCATTATCGGGGAAACAGTAATTTTGTTTGCCGGAGGACTGATTTATATTTTTGGCATTGTAAAAAACGGAGCATGGAATGGAGCAATGACGAAAAACGCTCCAAAGAAAGACTTAATTGTCAGCTTAATGTGTGTAGGAATATTCAGTATCCTGTTTTTCTTGATATTAAAGAAAAATGCGACTACTCCACAAGCAATCGGCATAACAGTTTGTTTTTTCATTGTTCTTTCGATAATATCATACTTTTTACTTAGAAAACTTGCGTATCTTTCTCAGAGAAAGTCTGACAAATTGAAAGACTGAAATGGCTTCGCGGGAGGGCAAACTATGGATTTTAATGACGAAAAAGACTACATCATGCGTATCATCAAAGAGATGGTAAGGGTGCTTTTTTCTCTAATGTTAGGAAAACAATATAAGTCTGTCGAACTGCCGGAAGAAAATAAATATGAGGTTTCTGGTAAAGCATTAGAGGAATTTGAAAAAATGGTTGACGCCGGTCTCATAAACGAAGCGGAAAATATACTGTTGGAAAGCATTGACTATACCAAAAAAGAGGAGGTTCTTGCCGCAATATTATTCTATCAATATGTAAGCGAAAAGGATAATGATTTTCTGGCAGCACACAACTACTCCAAAGAGGAAGCGTTGGATGGAATTAAAAGACTGGCACAGCAGCAAGGATATGGTCAAATCACTTCGTTGCTTATGGAAACCTAGCCATGCGCTATTTCCGAAAACAGAATATGATATTAAAAGACAGCCGTTGCAGGAACCGCTAAATTTCCCGCAACGGCATTTCCTTATCTCCGCTTCATCCTACTCAACGATGAATCCTTATATGCCGGAGTTTTCTTCATAACAATCTTTAAAACCGTGCGCTCCTGCTCCAATCATCACAGGGGAAGCTACCCTTCCCCTGCGCCGGCTCTGCCAGCTACCCCTTTGTGGACTCGCCGCCCGAAAATCTTTCAGAAAGCCTATTCCATTTAGCAAGTTAAAGCTGTATAATAGAGCCAGCGATAAATCGGGATTTAAGGAAAGATATCAGAATGGATCAAATTTTATTAATAGAACCTCAAAAGATGTATGCGGATGAAATATGGAAATTTCGCCAGGAAATTTTAGAATGTGACGCTGAAAATGAAGATCAATTTGCAGGCTGTATATCACTTGATGTAAGTAAGTCCTCTGAAGAGTGGATAAAAATATGTGAACTTAGAAAAAGTGAAGAAACATGTGATGATGCAGGAACAACTGTTCCTTCTCATATATACTTAGCTGTACGCAAGAGAGATGATAAAGTTGTAGGTGTGATAGATTTGCGTCATCATATAAATCATCCTATTCTCGGAACGTGGGGAGGGCATTGTGGGTATTCGGTGCGTCCTTCTGAACGCGGCAAAGGTTATGCAAAAGAAATGCTTCGGCTGAATATACAAAATGCAAAGTCAATGGGAATAGAAAAACTTCTTATCACTTGTAATATTGAGAATGCAGCAAGTGAAAATGTAATAATTGCCAATGGTGGGGTTTATGAGAAAATCATAGATGTTGATGGATGTAAGATGAAAAGATATTGGATTACCGTATAAGAAGTAAATAACTTCCATTTTGTAGAATAAAAGCATAAACAAGGGGTTGTTAGAAAAAAACTGTCTATCAACCTCTACATCAATTATCTTTTGTGCGAACTTGTAAACCGTTTACTACATAATATTTTCTTACAATAACTATTTTTAATAAATGACTGCTAATGTCTGTTATGGAATGAGGAGGATGTTTCTATGAATGGAAAAGAAGTTAGAGTGGGGGCTTGTTTGTTAGTTGGCGACATTAATAAAATGGTACGATATTATAGGGATATACTTGGGTTTACCACTGACTGGGATGGTGGAAGCTTTGCCGAATTTGAAACCGCAAGCGGAAAAACCACTTTATTTATGTATAGTAGAGAGGAATTCGTAAAAGCAATCGCCCAAGAGTATGTTCCACCCAAAGGTTTAAATCAGACATTTGAGATTGCATTATGGTTGCCGTCTTATAAAGATGTGGATTTAGAATATGAACGTCTTTCCAAATTAGATGTTCAATTTCCTTGTGGAGCACCAATGACATTTGATTTTGGTGTTCGAAATTTCTACGTGGCTGACCCGGAAGGCAATCTTTTAGAAATATGTAGTATGAATGAAAAGTGAGAAAAGGGAAACCTTGTGAATGATGAGGCATCTGCATATTTCTCTCAAGATATAATCGGACATATTCAAGTGGCTCATCTATTGCCAAAGCATTTAAGGCACATTCAGAGCAGGGAGTAGTTTTCAATCCTTCTTCTGCTTTATTGCAGTCTGCCCATAAAAAGCAGTCTGCATATGTATATACAACAATGCTGTTATGGTGGATATTGTATGTTGCGTAAATCATATTTATTTTATCTGTCCTCTTTTCATTTATTTTTAAAAGCATTTCAATCAGTTTACCAATTTCCGTATATTTTGTGTTATACTGTTTTATATGATTTTGTTTCCCTCATTTTTTCCCACGATGCGAAGCTTCGTTTATCTGGGTTTGTAATGCCCTGTGGGAAGATATAACACAAGGGAAACTTTAAGGGAAAGCTCACCTGCAATAAGCTTAGTGTTTTCAAGGGTTAGCAGGGATTTTAATAAAAAAATATAACAACTAATAGTTCCCTTAAAAATCATCAAGTAACAATCGGGATTTGGGAGGTATTCAAAATGAAAGCGACGATAGTTTTAATTGCAGATAACGACGCAGAGAATTATGGTAGACGGTTGATGCTGGAAGCACATAAGTATGGAAAGATGGGATTTGAAATGGCAAGACTGCCACAGCATGTTTCCCTAAAGCAGCCATTTGCGATTCCATCTTTAGAGAATATGGAAGTATTCTTTGATGCCTTTGTAAAGGAGTTAAGTCCATTTGATATTGAATTTGTGGATATATATGTATTCCCATCTAATGTATTGGGCGGAACTGAATCGGGATGCATGAGTTTGCGGGTAAAAGAAACACCGCAACTTGTAGATGCACAGAAAAGATTAAACGAGGAATTATATCAATTATTTGGACCATGCCCGGCAGAACATGATGATGACTATGTTTTTCATATGACGTTTGCTATTGGCGGTGCGGACTATGAATCCTATCAAAGAGCTTATGATGTATTGATAAAAAACGATTATAAGCAGATATTTCGGTTCAGCAAACTGGGGTTGCTATATTATGACGATGACAATATCACTCCAGGAACATACTTTTGTTATAAGGTTTGTGATATTCCGCTTTGATGCGTTCCTTTTAGGAAAACAGATATGTAGTAAAAAGCGGCAAATCGGTATTTACGGAGGTTAATGCTATGGGAAATATAGTTGGAGCGATTGTATATGCGATTGTGTCATCGGTTATGATAGAGAAAAGAAAAAAGTAAAATTCCCATTTATTGAGCTGAAGAGCAAGTCAGAAAATGATCTGCTCCAATTTGGACTACCTCCTTTGATTAACAAAACGGTTGGCGAACCTGTTTTTATTATATCAAGGGAGGTTTTTTACACAACGCTAAAACTATTCCAAGCCCTATTCATTTTCCTTATTCAAATTAAAATTCTGGTTATCCTGCCAGCCATGCAAAGCTTATTGACAAAAACAATGAAAAATGCTATTTTGTAGAGGTAGTAATTCAATTCGTCCATTCGCGTATTACTACCGTAGAAATTGAGAATCGTATTTGCGATTTGAATAATGTTGGATGTTGAAAATCTTCCCCATGAATGGCAAAACATACCCAAAAGTATTTGGGCTGTTTCTGTTGTCTTTATGGGAAGATTTTTTTGTTTGGAAAAAGAGAATGGAGGTGAATTTATTTATGAAATACATCCGAGGTATTTACTCAGTACAGTTGATACAACTGTTAGCAGATTGTGCTGAGGATAATTGAACCTGCTGACAATTGCAACTGTACTGTTTTAATGACAATATTATCAAATGACAATCTTTGTCATTTCAGAAAAGGAGTACAGTTATGCGTTATATGAAAGAAGTTTTAAGAAATAACAAGAAATGGGTAATTGTCTATCTATTAATCGGCTTATTTAATGCCTTTATGTCAAACTACAAAGCTGACTATTTTCAAAAGGTTATAGACGGACTGGCAGACAGGACAATGACCGTTTATGGGATTTTGTTTTATGGCACTATTCTTTTTATCAATTATGGAATGAACTATATAGACGAATATCCGTCTGCCAAACTTGAAAATGAGATTTACCTGGATTTTAAGTTATTGGCACTGCGTAAGATTGGCAGAATGGATTATTCTGAATACCAAAAGTTAGGAACAGGCAAGTTGGTTCAACAGATTGAAAATGGGGCTGATGCAGGAAAAGGTGTTCTCTATGACTTTTGGTTCTGTGTTGTCAGAAATTTACTGCCAACAATTCTTTTCAGCCTGTATTTCATTTGGAAAATAGACACAAGCGTTACCTATTTTCTTTTGGCAGGATATATTATTGTATTTTTGGTAACAAATCTGCTACTGAAAGGATTATATCAGATAAAGGAAAAAATACTGACAAACGAGGAAGAATTAAACCATTTTCTTGTGCGTGGCTTTATGGAAATGCCGATTTTCCGCATGAAACATCAATTTCCAAATGAAGTAAAAAAGGCATTAGGGGCAAAGCGTGTTATTGTATCATCAAAAGTGAAAATGACTATGATACACGAAGCGTTTTTTACCATATTTGCATTGTTAGTTGCCTGCTTGGATATTGGGATTTTAGCTTATGCGTGGAGAAACAACCATTTATCCATTGGATCTGTAGTCGCTTTAATCACATTGATTGATAATGCGTACACTCCTATCGCAATTTTTAACGTCATTTATGTGCAGTACAAACTGAATAAAACGGCTTGGCTGCGGTTTACGGGACTGTTAGATTTGAAAGAAGATACACAGCTTGAACACGGCATCAATTTTCCTGCATCTTTAGCCGAAGTTCATGTTGAGGACTTATCGTTTTCCTATGAAAACAAAGAAGTGCTTCAATCTGTCAGTCTGACGATTAAAAAGGGGGAAAAAATAGCATTTGTCGGCGAATCGGGTTCGGGAAAATCTACATTGACAAAAATTTTGGTTGGACTGCTCAAGTATGATAAAGGAAATATTCTTTTTGATGACGAACCACTCAAAAATATTTCACTGGAATCATTGTATGAAAAAGTATCCTATTTATCACAGGACACTCCTGTTTTTGACGGCACAATCAGAGAAAATCTTGTGTTTGACAGGGAAGTTTCAGAAAATGATATTCATGTATGCCTTGAAAAAACACATCTGTTGCCAATGCTTGCCGCATTGGATAAAGGTGTAGAAACAAAAATAGGTGAGAAAGGAACTTGTTTATCGGGTGGAGAAAAGCAGCGATTGGCATTAGCCCGGCTTTGGTTTGATAATTCTGATATAGTCGTTTTAGATGAAGCAACATCGGCACTGGACAACGTGACCGAAGGTATCGTCATGAAAAATGTTTTGGAACAGATAAAACATGCTACCGTGATTGCTGTTGCCCACCGTCTGACTTCCATTAGGGAATTTGACCGTATTGTTGTATTTAGAAACGGAAAGATTGTTGGTAATGGGACTTTTGATGAATTGCTGGAAAAAAACAGTTACTTTTTGGACTTATACAGGAAAGAAAAAGAAAATTCTAATTAAAGCTGAAGAGCAGGTCAGAAAATGACCTGCTCCACAACACATCCTGACTTTCCGAAACTACGCTATATAATGATGCAGACCATCCCGCCATTGGAATCGTTGACAATCTTCTGCATGGTATCCTGTAGTTTTATCTGGCTTTCCTCACCAATCATGGAAACCTTGCTTGTAATACCGTCATTGACCAGCTGTTCCACTGTCTTGCCAAAAATATTGGTCTCCCAGATACCTTCTTTTGATGTCTCCGCATTGGAAATATAACCGATTAAGTCCTGCGCCTGCTGCTGCGTCCCGACAATCGGGGCAATCTCGGTCTCGATATTTGCCTTTATCATATGGATGGAAGGACTCTGCGCCTTTATTTTTACACCGTACTTGTTTCCGTGTTTGATAAGCGTCGGATTTTCAAGCATGATTTCATCCCGCTCCGGCGTCACAACGCCATATCCCTTCTGCCGCACGCTCTCGAGTGCATTGAGCACCTTCTGGTATTCCTTTTTCATGTCTGCCAGGCTTGACAGCAGCTGCATCAGCTGGTACTCCCCTGAAATTTTTTCCCCAGTCATGTCACTTAGCAGCTCATAGTAATACTTCGTGTCCCCCTCGAGCAGGAAGGCCGCGGAACCATCTGCAATATTGACCTGGTCATACTTGCACCGCCTGATATACTCGCTGTCCTTCTCAAGAAGCTGGCTGAAGTCCTTCTCCACCAGATCCCGCACTGTCGAGACCTTATCCATTATCATATGCAGCTTTTCGATGACTTCCTTCTTCATCGGATTCTCGATATCCATAATGTCCATCCATTTTGGCGTGTAAAATTCGATGACTGACACTGGGAACTCGTACATGACCTGTTCCAGAATCATTGTGATGTCATCGCGCCTGAGCTGCTCGATATTAATCGAAATTGCCTTGACAATGTATTTCTTTTCAATCTCTGCCGCAATCTCCTTTGCTTCATCAGCGTACGGTTTTGTTGTATTGACAAGAACCACAAAAGGTTTTCCGAGCGCCTTGAGCTCCGTGATCGTCTGCTCCTCCGCCGGTTTGTAGGCATTGCGCGGTATCTCGCCGAAGCTTCCGTCCGTAGTGACCACGATGCCGATTGTCGAGTGGTCCTGGATGACTTTCCTTGTTCCGATTTCTGCTGCCTGGGTAAATGGAATTTCCTCCCTGGACCAGGGCGTTTTTACCATCCGCTCCACGTCTTCCTCCATGTGCCCCGCCGCGCCTTCCACCATATAGCCCACGCAGTCTATCAGCCGCACCTTGACATTGATGCCGTCACTGATGTCAATCTGTGCCGCCTCCTTTGGTATAAATTTTGGCTCCGTGGTCGTAATGGTGCGCCCTCCGCTGCTCTGTGGCAGTTCGTCCTGCGTGCGCACCCGCTCATGCTCATTCTCTATCTGCGGAAGTACCATCAAATCCATAAACCGTTTGATAAATGTGGATTTGCCCGTCCTGACTGGTCCTACGACTCCCACATAGATTTCTCCTCCGGTGCGCTGGCTGATATCCCTGTATAAATTAAATTCCTGATTTGCATCAAGCTGGCTCATAGTTTCCCCTTTCCCATTATTTTATTTTTAAACCATTTCGTATACATGAATCTAATTAACCATATGCACACCGCAATAAAAAAAGAACCATAACTGTCCATTTTACTGAACTGTTATGATCCTCTTATATCTTACTTTGTTGCCATCAGCTTCACCATGGCTTCATTTAAGCCTTTGACTGTAAGCTTATACATCGGGAATATTTCCTTTACGGCAGTCTCCGCCTCACGCCACGGCGCCCTTCCGGGAGCCATTTTCGGATTCATCCACACGACCTTTTTATAATGGCGTTTCACCAGGTGGAGCCACTGGAAACCAGACAGCCCGCCATTTGGTCCCCTGTAGTTGCCTGACTCCGAATACAGCTCCTCCGGCGCCATTGCCGCGTCGCCGACAATAATCACCTTGTAGTCGCTGTCAACGTTCCGAAACAGCCACTCCGTGTCTATCCAGTCCCCATTTTCACACTCAGGTGTCTTGTAGAGCTTCGAGTAAATGCAGTTGTGGAAATAATATACCTTGACATCCTTAAAATGGTTGGACTTATTTACTGACTGGAACAAATCGTTCATAAGCCTTGTGTAGGGAATCATTGTCCCACCGGAATCCATCAGAAGCAGCAGCTTCACCGCATTTTTGCGAGGCTTCATCATCTCAATCTGTAAATATCCCCCATTATTGCAGGTCTTATCTATGGTGCCGTCAATATCCAGCTCTGACTTGGGGATGTCGAGCTTTGTCGAAAACTGACGCAGCCGCTTCAGCGCCATCTGGAACTGGCGGTTGTCAATCACCTTGTCATCCCGGAAATCCCTGTACTTGCGCGCACCGACAACGGAAAATGCCGACTGGTAGCCTGTCTGGCCGCCCACACGCACGCCGCCCACATTGCCGCCGGTATTTCCGAACGAGGTTTTTCCCATGGTGCCAATCCAGAAGCTTCCCCCATTGTGCTCCTCATTCTGGTCTTTCAGGCGCTGCTTGAATGTCTGCTCCACATCCTCCTTGTCTACACGGATGTCTTCCACCTGATTCAGATGGTTCCTTGCCTCCTCGTGGGCAAGCTCCATCATGTCGGACTTGTCGAGCCATCTGAGCATGTTTTTCCCGATTTCCGTCTCCATCTTGATGCCCTTGAAGCACTCCTCAAATGCCATGTCAAATTTGTCGAATTCCGTCTCACTTTTCACGAGAATCATCCTTGCCACATAGTAAAACTGCGTGAGTGAGCTTTCACAAAGCCCTTTGTCGAGCGCCTCCTGCAAATCCAGCCACTCTCCCAGTGAAACTTCAAGCCCCTTATCTTTTAATGTATAGAAAAACTTTGAAAACATTCTTTTCCCTCAGTTCATTTCGAAGTAAAAACAGGTTAATGAATTTCCTGCCTTACCGTCTCCAAATCCTCATCCTTTTTCACGACAACACCGACAAACGGCAGCTTTGCCCGCAGCGTATCAGCGGGAATCCCGCCGATTTGCAACGCATTAATCCAGTCAATCAGCTCTGAGGTGCTCGGTTTTTTGCGCACATCGCGAAGCGCCCTGATGTCATAAAATACCTGCATTGCGTTTTTCATGAGGTTCTCCTCGACATCCGGATAGTGCGTTTTGATAATCTCCTCCATCAGCTCCGCGTCGGGGAAATCAATATAGTGAAAAATGCACCTTCTCAGAAATGCATCGGGAAGCTCCTTCTCGGCATTTGACGTGATGATGACAATCGGCCTGTGCTTTGCCTTGACGGTGCGCTTTGTCTCGTGAATGTAAAATTCCATCTGGTCAAGCTCCCACAAAAGGTCATTGGGGAATTCCAAATCCGCCTTGTCAATCTCGTCAATCAGAAGGACAACCTGTTCGTCGCTCTCAAACGCCTCCCCAAGTTTCCCAAGCTTGATGTACCTTGCGATATCGTCAACGCCCTCCTCGCCAAACTGTCCGTCATAGAGCCGCTGTATGGTATCATACATATACAGACCATCCTGCGCCTTTGTCGTGGACTTAATGTTCCAGATAATGAGCTTTTTGCCGAGGGAGTTGGCGACTGCCTGCGCCAGCATCGTCTTTCCCGTTCCCGGCTCACCCTTGATAAGCAGCGGCTTTTTCAGCGCGATTGCCACATTCACACTTGAGAGCAGCTCCTCGCTCGCCACATAATCCTGTGTACTGTTAAATTCCGTGTTTGCCATGTTGTATTTTCCTTTCTAAAAGTATTATATTTTCCAATCCGAATCATCATGCGCAATCTCTATCTTCTTGTCCCGTATCATCAAATCCTTGACTGCCGCCGCGGCTGGTTTCTTGTTGAAAAGCACTTCGTTGACCTGTTCGATAATGGGAAGCTCGACATTGTATTTTTTCGCAAGCCCCATCGCTGCCTTCGCCGAAAAGACACCCTCCACGACCATCTTTACTTCCGCCATGGCTTCCTCCATCGTCTTTCCCTGTCCGATAAGGATTCCGGCGCGCCGGTTCCGGCTGTGCATGCTTGCACAGGTCACGATCAGGTCACCGATGCCTGACAGCCCGCAGAACGTTTGAAACTTTCCGCCCATCTCCATTCCAAGCCTTGCAATTTCCGTGATGCCGCGTGTTATCAGCGCTGCCTTTGTGTTGTCGCCATAGCCAAGTCCGTCCGCAATGCCCGCCGCCAGTGCGACTACATTCTTCAGCGCTGCCCCAAGCTCGATGCCAAGCACGTCAGGACTTGTGTAGACCCTGAATACATCGCTCATAAAGACATTCTGGATATACTCTGCCGTCTTCCTTGTCCCTGCGCCGACCACAATCGTTGTGGGAATGCATTTCCCGACCTCCTCTGCATGGGAAGGGCCGGACAAAACAGCCACATCTGCCTGCGGCACTTCCTGCTCTATCACCTGTGAAAGTGTCATGAGCGTGGACTCCTCAATGCCTTTTGCCACATTGACAATGATTTGTCCGTCTGCCACATATTCCCGCATATTATGCGCCGTTGCCCTCGTAAATGAAGAAGGGACTGCCAGCACAAGAATGTCCTTTTCCCTGACGGCATCTGAAAGCTCGGTTGTGAACAGGACATCCTCTGCAAGCTTGACTCCCGGAAGCTTGTCCTTATGCTCATGCTCCCTCCTGAGCATGTCAATCTCGTCTGCCAGCGCCGACCACACTGTGATATCATGTCCGTTATTGTGCAGAAGTACTGACAACGCGATTCCCCAGCTCCCTGCCCCTAAGATTCCTACTTTTGCCATGGCGTTACCCCAACCTTTCAATATATAATGTTTACTGTTCACTCTTTTTGCTCAGATAAGTCTTCCGTTCCTCTTTATGTATCAGTCTGTGAATGTTTGCCCGATGCCCCCAGAATGCAAGCAATGCCAGAAGCACAGTGACAATATAAAGCTCATTTAACGCCGCCTGCTCCATTCCCCACAGACCCATCTGCCCGAAAATGACCATCTCCGCAATCAGCACAAGTTCCACTATCAAAGAACCAAGCGATACATAATGTGTTGTAAAAAAGATGCCGAAAAAGGTTATTATCTGCGGGATAATCATATAGGGATGGAAAAAAATAACCAGGCCGGCTGTACAGGCAATCCCCTTACCGCCTTTAAAACCAAGATAAAACGGAAAATTATGTCCCAGAATCGAACCCGCCGCCGCATAAATTACAAGCAGATACAGGATATCCCCATACTGTTCCCGGAATAAAAGCCTGACAAGCGTCATAGCCAGCCCTGTCTTTATGATATCACAAATCAGGACAATTGCACCTGCTTTTTTTCCAAGGACGCGCAGTGAGTTTGTCGTCCCTGCATTTCCGCTGCCGTGTTTTCTGATATCGATGCCATGGAGCCGTCCATAGATATAGGATGTCTGAAAACACCCAAAGACATAACCGATTAACAAACATACCAATCGTATCATTTTCCCATCATATCCTTTCCTGTTACCTTCTTATTTTTCACCCTTTCGCTCCCTGATAATAAATTTCAGCGAAGTCCCTTTGAATCCAAACGCTTCCCTTATTTTGTTTTCCAGATACCTTGTGTACGAAAAATGCATCAGCTCCTTGTCATTTACAAACACAACAAAAGTCGGCGGTTTGACGCCTACCTGTGTCGTGTAGAAAATCTTGAGCCTCTTTCCCTTGTCGGAAGGCGGCTGCTGCAGCGCCACTGCCTCCGTGACAATCTCGTTGACAACGCCTGTCGAAATGCGCAGGGACTGGTTCTCAATCACCATGTCTATCGTCTCAAAAAGCTTGTTCAGCCGCTGTCCGGTGACTGCCGAAATAAACACAATTTCCGCGTACAGCATAAAAGAAAGCGTGTTCCTTACTTTCTCCGTAAAGCGGTAGATTGTCTTATCGTCCTTTTCAATGGCATCCCACTTATTGACCGCTATAATAATGCCCTTTCCCCTTTCATGGGCGATTCCTGCAATCTTGGCATCCTGCTCGGTGACACCCTCCACCGCGTCAATGACAAGAATCACCACATCCGCGCGCTCCACTGCGCTCACGGTACGGATAATCATAAACCGTTCCAGTTCTTCTTTAATCTTATTCTTCCTGCGCAGCCCCGCCGTGTCGATAAAAATATATTCCTTGTCATTGTATACAATCTCCGTGTCGACGGCATCCCTTGTTGTTCCTGCAATCTCCGACACAATCACGCGGTTCTCGCCTGCAATCTTGTTGATGATGGAGGATTTCCCGACATTCGGCTTTCCGACAATCGCCACCTTCGGCCGGTCGTCCTCCTCGTCCTCGAGCGCTTCCTTGTCGAACAGTTCCGTCACCGCGTCGAGCATGTCGCCAAGCCCGAGCCTGTTTGCCGAGGAAATCGGATGGGGATCGCCTATGCCAAGGTTGTAAAATTCATAGACATCCGCCTCCATCTTTGCAAAGCTGTCCACCTTATTGACCACAAGCACCACCGGTTTACGGCTGCGCCGAAGCATGTCGGCAACCTTCGCGTCCGCATCCACCAGTCCCTGTCTCACATCCACCAGGAATATAATGACATCCGCCGTGTCAATTGCAATCTGCGCCTGTTCCCGCATCTGTGACAAAATGATGTCCTTGCTGTCCGGTTCGATTCCACCGGTGTCAATCATGGTAAAATTCCAGTTCAGCCATGTAATATCCGCGTATATACGATCCCTTGTGATACCTGGTGTGTCCTTTACAATTGAAATCTTGTCTCCCGCCAGCGCATTGAACAGTGTCGACTTTCCGACATTTGGCCTGCCCACAATCGCCACGATGGGTTTCTTGCTTCTCTTTTCCATTATTCTCTCCATTTCTATGTTATACCGCGGTCAAAAAGACTGACTGCGCAGTATAAAGTGATACCGCTCTTTTATCAAAATACAATCGCATCAAGAAAATCCTGCCCGCTTGATTTTACAATATCTATCGGAACTTGTAAAGCTTTTTCGAGCGCATCCAGCGTCATATCGTCAAGAAATATCTTTTCTCCGCTCTTAAACATGTTCTGCGGCAGCAGCAGCTTCTCCCCAAGCTGCCTTGTTTTCAGCTGCGCCAGCAGATCCTGCCCCGTCAGCAGACCGGAAACTGTTATCAGCTCCCCGAAGAAATCATTTTGAATGGGATACACATGGATGGCAAGCTGCGGGTACTGCGCCATCAGCTGTCCTGCCATATCGGATATAAAACTGTATGCAAGCTTTCCTGTTGCAATAGAAAGCTCCCTTGCCGGAATTTCCACGCCTTTTGTTCTTTTCAGTGTATCCAATGCCTCCTGAAACTCATCCAGCAGGAGACGCAGCATCCCGACTCCGTTCTCAAGCTGCAGATAACCGTCATAGCGCCCCTCCTCCGGCAAATTCTCCTCCGCAAGAATGTACCACTCGTCACTTGCATGGATAAAATGGACACCCTGTTCGCGAAACAGCTTGTCCTGCCATCTGTGAACCATGGAAAGCACCTGTCCTGCATCCTCTTTCGTGAAAGGTTCCAGCGGAAATAATCCCTCGCGGTATTTCGACAGCCCGACGGGAACAACCGACACACTTTCCAGGTTCGGCAGGAATTCCGACAAGTCCCTGATGCTCCGCTCCAGTTCTTCCCCGTCATTAACGCCCTTGCACAACACAATCTGCCCATTCATCGTAATTCCGGCGCGTGCAAGCCTCCACGCCTTTTCCAGCGCCTGCCCCGCAAAACGGTTATTCAGCATTTTACAGCGGAGTTCCGGATTGGTGGTCTGAAAGGAAACGTTAATCGGTGACAGATTATAACGGATAATACGGTCTATATCTTCGTCTGACATATTCGTGAGTGTCACATAATTTCCCTGCAGGAAGGACAGTCTGGAATCATCATCCTTGAAATAAAGTGTGTCACGCATCCCTTCTGGCATCTGGTCGATAAAGCAAAAAATGCATTTGTTACGGCAGGAACGGTATTCGTCCATCAGACCGTTTGCAAACGTAATTCCCAAATCCTCGTCATATTCCTTATCAATCTCAAGAAGCCACTCCTCCCCCGAGGTTTTTCGAATCAGTACCTCTATATACTCATCCTGCGTATAATACTGGTAATCAAAAATATCCTCTATTGCATTGCCATTAATGGCTGCTACCGCGTCACCCGGCTCGATTTCAAGCTCCTGCGCGATACTGCCTGGCGCTACCTGTTCCACAATGTGTAAATGCTCTTTTTTCATTTTCATATCCCTTTATCCCATTTTTTATATCCTATTTTATAATAATACTAGAAATTCCTTGACGTGTCACTACCTGAATGATATAAATTATATGAACGATTTGTTACTATTCATGGGTCAGGAATGTGCATAAACTGCACATTCCGTGAGAACATGATTCAGTAGTGAGGGGCGATTTTTGCGAAGCAAAATTCTGAATATCGCCCCGAATCGTTGCTATGAGCGGCTCCCAAGCCGTGAATAGTAACAACGATTTATTGAAAGGAATCGATGCATCATGTCATATTTAAAAAAATTAGAAAATGCCATGCCTGTTGCCCCCCTGAAGCTTATGGTTCTGGACAGCGCCGCGGAGCTTGGCAATAAAGTAAACGATTATCTGGTTGATTTCCGCAGCAAGGTAAACAATGTATATAACAATGACCCCGCTTTCCAGGGGTATGCAGAAAAAAATTATCTGTTCCAGTTCAAAACCCCGCGCTTTAACAGCGGGGAGGGGAAGGCAGTCCTTGAGGAGACCGTGCGTGGAAAGGATCTGTTCATCCTTGTGGATGTGTGCAATCACAGCCTCACATACACCATGAACGGATACACCAACCATATGTCCCCTGACGACCATTATCAGGACCTGAAACGTGTCATCGCCGCGACAAATGGCAAGGCGCACCGCATCAATGTCATCATGCCCTTTTTATATGAGGGCCGGCAGCACAGGCGGACAGGCAGGGAATCCCTTGACTGCGCCTATGCTTTTGAGGAGCTGACCAAAATGGGGGTAACCAACTTCATTACATTTGACGCACACGACCCCAGAATCCAAAATGCCGCACCGCTAAGCGGTTTTGACAATTTTCCTGCACACTACCAGTTTACGCGGGCACTCCTGCGCGCCGAGAAAGACCTGATACTGGACAAGGATCATGTCATCGTCATCTCGCCTGACGAGGGCGCCCTGGACAGAGCCATTTATTTTTCAACAGTACTGGGTGCTGATACTGGCATGTTTTACAAAAGGCGCGACTACTCCACCATTGTAAATGGAAAAAATCCGATTGTTGCACACGAATTTCTCGGAAACGACATTGAGGGAAAAGACATCATCATTATTGATGACATGATTTCATCCGGCGAAAGCATGATTGACACGTCCAGACAGCTAAAGGCAATGAAAGCCAGGCGCGTGTTTATCTGTACCACCTTCGGAATCTTTACCAATGGGCTTGACGCATTTGACAAGGCATATCAGGAGGGCGTATTTGACAAAGTGATTACCACAAACCTTTCTTACCGTCCGCCTGAATTATTGACAAAGCCTTATTACATTGAGGCGGATATGAGCAAGTTCCTTGCTTCCATTATTGACTTCACGAACCATGACCTATCCATGGAGCCAATTACGTCTCCCACTGAAAAAATCCAGCAGATTCTCGATATCTATAATAAGGGTGGAGAAATCTATGCTGTATAAAAAGATGAGTGCGCTGGCACTCATCTTTTTTACTCGATTTAAAGGACAATTTTCTGGAAGCTCTTTTTCCCTTTTTTGAGGACAAATTCTTCCGCAAAGGCAGATTTGTCAAATACAGCCTTTACATCTGTCACCTTTTCCCCATTTACGGATACGCCGCCCTGCTCCACGGCACGCCTTGCCTCGGATTTTGACGCGGTCATTCCTGCCTTCACGAGCAGGGACAGGATGTCAATGCTGCCATCTGCGAAGTCGTCGTCCGTCAGTTCCGTCTTCGGCATGTTCTCTGAGTTTGTACCGCCAGCAAAGAGTGCTGCGGCTGCCTCTTTGGCCTTCTGTGCCTCCTCGGTGCCATGAACCAGCTGCGTCAGTTCAAATGCAAGAATTTCCTTTGCCTTATTGAGTTCACTGCCCTCCCATTTCTCCATCGCCTGAATCTCCTCAAGCGGAAGGAATGTAAGCATTTTCAGGCACTTGATGACATCCGCGTCCGATACATTCCTCCAGTACTGGAAAAACTCGTATGGCGACGTCTTTTCAGCATCAAGCCACACCGCTCCGGACTCTGTCTTCCCCATCTTTTTGCCTTCCGAATTCAGCAGGAGGTTGATTGTCATGGCATATGCATCCTTGCCAAGCTTGCGTCGAATCAGCTCCGTGCCGCCAAGCATGTTGCTCCACTGGTCATCACCGCCAAACTGCATGTTACAGCCGTATTTCTGGAACAGCGTGTAGAAGTCAAAGCTCTGCATAATCATGTAGTTAAACTCTAAAAATGTAAGCCCCTTCTCCATGCGCTGCTTGTAGCACTCTGCTGCCAGCATCCTGTTGACAGAGAAATGTGGTCCCACCTCGCGCAGTACATCCATATAGTTGAGGTCGAGCAGCCAGTCCGCGTTGTTGACCAGCATTGCCTTGTCCTCGCCAAATTCAATAAATCTGCTCATCTGCTTCTTAAAACAGTCCACATTGTGCTGTATGGTCTCCGTTGTCATCATTTTGCGCATGTCCGTCTTACCGGAGGGGTCGCCAATCATCGCCGTGCCGCCGCCAATCAGGGCGATTGGTCTGTTTCCTGCCATCTGAAGGCGCTTCATCAGGCAGAGTGCCATAAAATGCCCCACATGAAGGCTGTCCGCTGTCGGGTCAAAGCCAATGTAAAATACGGCTTTCCCCTCGTTCACCATTTCCCTGATTTCTTTTTCGTCTGTCACCTGGGCAATGAGTCCTCTTGCCACTAATTCATCATACAACTGCATTTTTCTTTCTCTCCTTTCATTGTTGACGCGGGGAGCAGGATTCATTACAAAATGCAAAAAACCTCGTCCCCTGAATGTGTTCCATTCAAAGGACGAGGTACAATTCCTTAACGAAAATACCACGTGTTACCACCTTTTTTCACACAGGACTCACGCCCTATGCCTCAGCGAGTACGGGAAAGCACACGCTTTCGCATTCCTTCCGATACTCCTCCCAATATAACGTT
>DKUL01000023.1:46923-50426 GCA_002490665.1 Lachnospiraceae bacterium UBA7205
GCTTTCTGTAAGTTCCCATGAAAGCTACTTTTTCCCTTCACAGCTTTTTGCTATGTAGCAATTATAACGACTTGCACACCATTTGTCAACCCAAATTTCACACTACAACTTCAAATATCCGCTTCCCATTACATATTATTTCATGAATTCCGGTTGTCTTATTTTTGTTAAAATTAAAACTCAGCAGATATCCCATACTGGCGCCATAACTGTCAAGATACCGAAACAGCTGGCTTTCCCCCCTTTTATTATATTCATTGCCATGCCAGATTTTTAGTTCAATGATATACTGTCTGCCATGGTAATCGACAATGATATCAGTCCGCCCTGCATCCCTTGTCTGCGCTTCAACATAATAATTTCCCGTACCATTAATAATGGGCTTCAGATAGAGCAGAAAAATCTTTCTGCCCTGCTTTTCTATAAACTTCTCATCACTGTCCCCATAAATTTCAGTAAAGTGCTGGTAAAATTTTTCCATAACCAGGTTCATCTGGAGCATCCCATCAACAATATACTGATTCCTCCCTGCCGAAGCTGCCTTGTCCAGTGCGTCATCCATAATCATTTCCGATAAAAAAAGATCGTATAATTTTGTTTCAAAAATCCGGTTCCTGATTGCCACTATTCCGTTATTGTCTTTTATAAAACCCAGGGTCGCGGCAAGACTTATCAGGTAATTGTCCACTTCAAACGAATAGGTATACCCGCAAAACAGAATGTCGTGTACCATCTTCTTGAGTTTCGGATAGTCAGCCAGCTTTTTTATCATATCGTCAAACAGTGTGTCTGGCTGCCTGCGCAGCAGCAGCTCTGCCGCAATGATTCCCTGTCTAGTCCATGCATCCTGTCTCTGCGGATACTCCGGCGTTCCTGCCAGCCTCTCGTCTACAAGCTGGCAGATTCGCGACACAAGGTAAGGGTATCCCGAAGTATACTCATATATCATCCTGCTGATTTCCACAATGTTCATTCCTGTATGATAATCTGTCTCATACTCCCGCAGCATCGCTGCAATTTCCTCCTGCCCAAAGTCCATGTCCACGGTAAAATCAACTGCAATATTCCATGGGCTGTTATACTTTGATTCCTCACCGGGATGCAGTTTAAGCCTGAGGTTCTTGATGTCATATACGCCTGCCAAAATGACAGATTGAAATGTATTGTCATTTTTCTGTACCTGTTCCAGATACTTGCTCCTCAAAAGTCCTAAAAAAGAGAGAAATACCTGATTGTCCGAGCTTTTATCCACCTCGTCTATCATCAGTATAATTTTCCTGTCACAGTCCTGGCATAGCCCCGTTATGCGCTCACCCAGATCATCAAACGGGAACTGTTCCGAAACCGGCTGGTTCCATTTTTCCAGAATTGACTGCTCCACTTTCTGCGATTTCAGCACACGGTTAATCTTTCGAACCAGCCCGGCTGCCAATGCATATAGTGACACGAACATTTCATCGGCAGCCTCAAAGCTAATTCTGATAACCAGATATTGTTTCTGCAAGCGTTGTTCCAGCAGATATAAAGTTGTCGTTTTGCCATACTGTCTTGCACGGTTGATTGTAAAGTACTTTCCTTCTTCTATATAGTCCACAACAATCGTGTCAAGTCTTCTGCTGATATCCACCATATAATTCTGTTCCGGAATGCATACACCGGTTGTATTGAACTTCCGCGCCATTCGATATTTCCCTTTCCCATAAAGCAGAATGCCTGTATTACTGCCTGCTGTCTAGGCATAGTATAACATTCCTTTCGCACATTTTCAATCCACTAATTTTCCATCCCTCCCATATTGTCCTCCGAAAGCCCTTATCTGATGTGAAAATAAATTCTGAACTGTACCCTGCCAATTGAAACAATGTCCCCGCTGCGCAGGCGGTTTGGCGCGAAAATCCGCATGCCGCCTATGACTGTCCCACACGGCGAATTCAGGTCTTCAATGTAGACCGTTCCATCATGGACAAATATTCTTGTATTCTGCTCTGAAACATCCGGCTCTTTCCATACCATGTCACAGCTCTTACCACTGCCTATAATCAGTGTATGTTCCAGGGAAAAATCCTTCTTTCTGGATGCATACTGTCCTGACAGCACCTCCACGCGCAGATGGTTTTGCGCTATCTTGTGGTTGTTTCGCGATAGCTTTGACAAAACCATGATAACAGCCACACATATCACGGCAGCTGCCAATATGCCTCCCACGGCAAATTTGTTCTTCATCAACATCTGGACAAGCTTGTTTTCGCCCTGCGGATCATCCGGTTCTATTTCTTCCTGCGTGGTTTTCTGTATCCCTGGCTGCTCAATACTTTGTTCCTGCCCAGACTCTGTCGCAGCCACACCATCTGTCTGTCCCTGCTCCGGCTGTTCTTCATCATTTTCTGACGTTCCCTCTGGCTGTGTTTCGAAGTCCGTGTCCTGCGTTTCTTCCTGCTCCTCGGGTACTATGTCCGCCTCACCTGGCATCCCTTCTCTGCCGACAATCGTGACACTGTCCTGACTCAGCACGATATCACTGCCATTTTCGATTCCCCTGATCCACAGTTTCATATCAAACGGTCTGTCCAGCAGCGACGAATTCAGTTCAAAGCAAACTGTTTGCAGGCTGTTTGTCTCCGACGCGATTTTTTCGGCAGCATCCTCTGCCTGCCGGATGTTCTTGACAGCAATTGCCCTGCGTCCTGACATTGGCAGATTTTTTTCGCTGTCATCATGCCAGTTTCCAATCCCGATTACATCAAATACAATATCCGTCCGCGCCTCGACACGTCTCTTCACATCCACCGGCTTTGGCTCTTGTGTAATCCCATCAGGGCTGCCGTCAGTGACCAGTATCAGACGGTACAAATCCCCCCTGCTCCGCTTTTTTTCATCCATATAATTGATTGCGGAATCCAGTCCCTTATACAGATTTGTCGTCTGGTCGGAATAGGAGATTTTTTCCAGCGCCCTCTCTACGGCATCGTCCTCCATTGAGCCGGAAATCACCTCGTTGAACGATTCCCCGAGTGTCAAAATGGTGACCATATGATTCACTTCGGTGTCTTCCATAAGCTCCATCACAAACTTCCTTATCTGGCTCTTCGACCTGCTTACCGAACCGGAAGCATCCAGCAGGATGAAATAGTGCACATACTGACCGCTTTCCACAAATGGAACCGGCTTTTCTTCACCCACCTTTGTATTCTGTATCATCAGCGCAGCCACTGCATCCTCATCAAACGATTTATCCGCCGTAAAGTATACATACAGCCTGTCGTCCAGCACAAATCCCTCAAGCGGAGCTTCCTTGGATATTTCGTGTTCCTGTGCTGCGCATACTGGAAATACCATCGCAAGCATCAAAAGAAACACCAGACATATTGACCAAATTCTCCTTTTCATTCAAAATATTCTCCTAGTATAATAATGGTGTAGTCAAGAATGACTACTAGTTAATAGTTACAAAGTCCAATCTAATAAATCTATATAAATATAATAGGTAATTGTTAAATGATTTT
>DKUL01000006.1 GCA_002490665.1 Lachnospiraceae bacterium UBA7205
ATTTCATCTGGACGACCGTGCGCATAAAAAAGAAGTGCCGCCCACCGGAGTATCCTGCACTTCTTTTTCTACATACAGTATTATTTTCTGTTTACGATTACCTTTCTCACGATGTCCACCGGAATCATGGTCGCCGCCAGTACAATGACTGTAATCCAGCCCTTGATGCCAAACGGAACACAGCTGAACATATTGCCAATCCATGTAAACGCCTCAAACGGTATCAATGCTGCATTTACAATCACTGCCTGCACCAGAATGATGGTGAAAAATACCTTTAAGAATCCCGTATTCTGGTCAAGTCCCTTGAAGATGCCGAATCCGTCATCCCTTACATTGAAGCCGTTAAACAGCGCGCTCACGATAAACAGTACAAAATAGCCAGTCAGATGCTGTTCTTCATCGTAGTCAAAAATTTCCTGGAAGAACGGTGCCTTCAAATATACAAAGCTCATCACGGTAAGCCACAGACCCATTGTGACAATCTGTGCCATCATCGCCTTGCTTACAATGCTCTCGTCCCTTCTTCTCGGTTTCTCAAGCATATACTTCTCGAGTGCCGGCTCGTTTCCAAGCATAATCGCGCCAAGTCCGTCCATTACCAGATTGACAAACAGCAGATGCGTAACCTTCAGCGGCTCCTCGACACCGAAGAACGGCGCTATCGCACTGACAACCACTGCCGCCACATTGATAACCAGCTGGAATTTACAGAATTTCAGGATGTTATGGTAAATTGTCCTGCCATACAGGATGGCATCCTTAATGGACTTAAAGTTATCATCCAGAATAACAATCTTACCAGCTTCCTTCGCTGCCTCTGTACCGCTTCCCATCGCGAATCCTACATCCGCACGCTTCAGCGCAGGCGAGTCGTTAACACCGTCACCCGTCATGCCCACAACAAGGTTCATCTCCTGGCACAGCCTTACCATACGTGACTTGTCTGTAGGAAGCGCCCTCGCAATCACCCTGATTTTCGGTATAATCTTCTTTACATCGTCGTCTGACATTTCATTTAACTGCGCGGAAGAAAGCGCCATGTCATCATTGCTCTGCAAAAGACCGGCATCCTTCGCAATTGCCACTGCCGTCTCAAGCCTGTCGCCTGTAATCATGACTACCTGAATGCCGGCATTCTGAACTTCCTTAATCGCATCCCGCGCCTCTGGTCTCACATCATCCCGGATGCCGACCAGACCGATAATGACAATGTCCTCGTTAATCTTATTCTCCACAAGCGCACTCTCGGAATAGCCAAATGCAAGGACACGCATCGCCTTTGCCGCAAGCTCGTCAATCTTTCTGTCCAGCACGCCCTTATCAATGTCCCTGATATTTCCGTCCGCATCGAGGTATTTCGTCGCAGCTGCCAGAAGGCGCTCCGGCGCTCCCTTGTAGAATGTCTTGCCGACATTGTCAATCCTTGCCTGGCTGAACTTGTTTGTGGAATTAAATCCCTGGTGCGCGGATACAACATACTCCGTGTTGGAAGCCAGCGCGTTAAACGTCTCCTCACCGATGAACTTCATCAGCGCCTGGTCGGTTGCATTGCCGCCGATAACCCTGTGGGAAGCATCAAACATGGACTGTGTATTCTTGCCAATCGCCAGATCCACAAGCCCCTTTACCTTGCTGTGCTTACTCAGCTGCGGGATATCAATGGAATTGCCGTCCGCGCAGAAGAAATCCACGACTTCGAGCGAGCCTTTTGTAATCGTACCTGTCTTATCACTAAAAAGAATATTTAATGAACCAGCCGTCTCAATACCCTCTGCCTTTCTGACAAGGACATTGTGGTCAAGCATCTTGCTCGTATTCTGCATGAGCACGAGGGAAATCATCAGCGGAAGTCCCTCCGGCACCGCGCAGACAATAATAACGACTGCCAGCGAAACTGCCTTTACCACATCCATGATGATATCCTGAATGCCATTTGTAAAGTAAGCCGACGGACCGCCTGCCGAGACAATAAAGTATGCAAAATACAGGACAGCAATGATTGCCGCACCGATATAGCCAAAGGTGGAAATCTGGTTGGCAAGCTTTGCAAGCTTTACCTTCAATGGAGAATCCGGCTCTTCCTCCTGCATCTCCTCTGCCATCTTACCCATCATGGTCTTTGTTCCGACTTTTCTGACATCGAGGATACCTTCCCCGTCAAAGATTACCGCACCGCGGAACAGGGAATACTTGTCCACGAACGTATCGCCAGTAATGTCATCCGCAAGCTGTACACTCGGGTCTGCCGCCGTCTTTTTGCACTCCTCCGCCTCGCCGTTGAGCGCCGAGTTGTCCACCTTGAGCGCCCCGTCAATCAGGATACCGTCAGCCGGAACCTTATCGCCAGACTGAAGCAGCACCTTATCTCCTACGACGACATCATCCACTTCGATAACGGTGACAACGCCGTTTCTGTGTACCTTACACTTGTCCTTTTCCGTGCTGTCCTTTAACTCACGGTACTTTGTGTCACTCGCCACACCTGTCTTTGCCGATACAAACGCCACGATGAATACCGCGATAATCGTTCCCAGCGGCTCGTATATCTCCGCGTAGCCAAAGAAAAACATGACAATCATCAGCGCCGCAATCGCAAGCAGGATTTTAATCATCGGGTCTCCAAATGTCTCCTTAAACTCTTCCCAGAAGGTGGTAGGTTCCGAGTCAGGAATTGCGTTCGAACCGTATTGCTCCCGCGACTGCTCGACCTCTTTGTCACTAAGTCCATTAAATTTCATTGTATTAACCTCCCTGCCGCTTTAGCGGCTCAAATAGATATGAAAAACGCTGTCCTTCGCGTTTTTCCTGTGTGAAACTTAATACTTCTTAGGCAGTGTCTTTTGCTGCCTTAGAAGTATTTTTCACACTATGCTCCTTTCAAAGTCCGCAGATTTGTCCTTTGCGCACAAACCTGCGAATTTTTACCTATTCAATCTTTACAAAAACCTGTTTACGAGCTCGCCAAGTCCCGGATCCTGTGTTCCCTGGCCGACCGCATTAAATTTCCACTCGCCATTATGTCTGTATATCTCACCAAAAATCATGGCTGTCATGTTTGAGTAGTCCTCAGACAGATTGTATTTACACATTTCTGTATTATTTCTGGCATCAACAAGACGGATAAATGCGTTCTGAATCATTCCAAAATGCTGTTTTCTCTGGTATGCCTGATAAATATTGACTACAATTACAATTCTGTCGTACTGCTCCGGTATCGCTGCGAGATCCACGATAATCTGCTCGTCATCACCGTCACCTGCCCCCGTGAGGTTATCGCCCATATGCTGCACCGTGCCTGTCTTATGTCTGAGATTGTTGAAATAAATGACATCATCATTCGCGCAAAGCTTTCCGTTCATCAGTAAAATTGCAGACGCATCACAGTCAATCGGCTGTGGCTTCGGTGCAAAAAAACCTCTTTTTTCACGCTTTGCCTCGTCCCATCCAAGCCCTACAATCACTTTGGATAATCCGGCATTATCCTTTGACAGACTCACCTTCTGACCTTTTTGTAAACTAACTGACATTTTATTCTACCTCCTGTCAATGAAACCCCTTACGCGCTTACTTCCACACCAAAATTTGCACAGAGCGCTGCAAGTCCGCCCTGGAATCCGCTTCCGATGGCATTGAACTTCCACTCACTTCCGCTCTTGTACAGCTCGCCAAATACCGCCGCCGTCTCAATCGAAAAATCTTCCCCGAGGTCATAGCGGAGCATCTCCTCGCCGGTTGCTTCATTATAGATTCGGATAAACGCGTTGTTTACCTGACCAAAATTCTGCTTTCTCTTTTCCGGCTCATATATCGTCACCGTAATTGCTATCTTTGTGATGTTGTCCGGAACCTTTGACAAGTCAATCTTAATCTGCTCGTCGTCACCGTCTCCCACACCTGTCAGGTTATCGCCCTGGTGCACGACACTTCCTGACGGATGTGTCAGGTTTCCGTAAAATACAAAGTCATTCGAATTTGAAACCTTTCCTGTATCGGTCAGAAGAAACGCTGCTGCATCCAAATCGAAATCCCCGCCTGTATCAAATGCGTTGACATCCCATCCGAGTCCCACAACAACATTCTTCAAACCTGGATTATCCTTCGTAAGGCTGACCTTCTGACCTTTTTGCAAACTAACCGGCATACCTGTATCCTCCATTTTTAATTTATTTTTCGTTTTACGCCACTTCTATTCCATAATGTCCGCAGAGCGCCGCAAGTCCGCCCTGGAACCCGCTTCCAATCGCATTGAATTTCCACTCCCCGTTGTGCCTGTAGAGCTCGCCGACGACAACCGCCGTTTCAATCGAGAAATCCTCCCCGAGGTCATAGCGGATTAGCTCCGTGTTTGTCGTCTCGTCCACGATACGGATAAATGCGTTGGAAACCTGGCCAAAATTCTGCCTTCTGGCATCCGAGTCATAAATTGTAACCGTGAACGCCACCTTCTCAACATTTGCAGGAATTTTCTCAAGGTCAATCTGAATCTGCTCGTCGTCGCCCTCTCCCTCTCCTGTAAGGTTATCGCCCATGTGCTTCACTGACCCGCTCGGATGCGCCAGGTTTCCGTAGAAAACAAATTCTTTTTCTGTCGGGCACTTTCCGTTTGCCCCGACCATAAACGCTGCGGCATCAAGGTCAAAGTCCGCACCGGAATCAAACGTATTCACGTCCCATCCAAGTCCTACCATAATCTTCTTCAGCCCAGGGTTTCCTTTTGTCAGATCCACTTTCTGTCCTTTTGCTAAACTAATTGGCATATGCTTTTCCTCCTTAAATAATGAAAATATTTATTTATATTTTAGTGCTTTCCATTTGTCAGATGCCAGCAGCTTTCACTGTTATGGCATATGGTACATCCTGTTAAATTCCTGCTTAATGTTCTCGAGCCTTGCCTGATCCTCGATGCGCTTCTGCCTTGCGTCATTCTGAATCTGCCTTGTCTCATTGATGCCGTCCACAATTGTCCTCCATGTCGTCTCGAGCGTCTCAATCTTGATGGAGCTGCCCGCCGCCATCGCCGTCGTAAGCTTCGTCTGCTCAACCGTATTCTGTGCATTCTTGATTAAGAGCTCGTTTGTCTTGGCGTCAAGCGCGCTCATCGCCTCCGCCTGTATTTTCTGGCGTTTCAGCATAATCGCCTGTGCGAGCGCCTGCTTAAATACCGGAAGCGTGATGATAAACGCGGAATTTATCTTTCTGACAAGGTTCATGTTGCTAAACTCCATCGCCTTAATCATCGGGATGGACTGCATGGCTACGCTCTCTGCCGTCCGCAAGTCCTGTGTCCGCTGCTCGAGCATCATCAGCGCCTGGTTCAGGCTTGTAATCTCAAACTGGATGGAGGTGTCCCCTGTCGTCTGCATATCCGACTCCCGCTGTGCGATATACTGTTCAAGCTCCCTGCATCCCTGCTCGCCTGCCAGAATATACTTGACAAGTTCATGGTAATAGTTGACATTGGCATCAAACATGGTATTGAGATTGCGGTTGGACTGCTTGATTTCCGACTCATATTTTTTGAGTTCCACATAAATCTTGTCTACCTCGTCCCCCATGGTATGGTACTTATCCAGTATTTTATCCAGCTGCTTTCTCATGCTGCCAAAAAGTTTGCCAAAAAGAGAAGGATTTTCCTGGAGCTCGTCAATGTCAAACTTCTCCATGACCTTTGCAAGCGCATTGAGCATCTCGCTCGAATCATCCAGCTGTGCCATATTCACATTGTCCAGCACGACGTCCGAAGCCTTTGATATCTCCTCTGCAACCTCGGCGCCAAACGATACAATCGTCTCAAGGTTTCCCACTTCAATCGTGCTTACAATATCGTCAACCTCCTGCGAGCCGACGAGCGCGTTATTCATCTGCTGCCGGTCTTCCACGATATCATACGCCTCGACAACCTCAATCTCGTTCTTTGCTTCCGGCGTACTTGCCAGTACGGCTGACTGTGCTTTTGTTTTGCTAAAATCTAATCCCATAGTAATCCTCCATCATTTAATTGACTTTATACCGGGCGGTCAGTCTTTTGACCGCCAGTTATAACCTTCGAAAAATTTTATCACGCCATGACGGCCGTGTGCCGGACGGTACAAGCGCCATATTCGGAACCTGCAAATCGTACACATACTCGCCTATCTGATGCTCTTCCATCAGTCTTTTGTTAAAATGTTTCTCAATATTCTGGTATCCGGTCGGAACAAAGAACACCACATCAAATCCGACCAGATTCAGAAACGCCGTAAGAATCGAATCCTCAAGGGAAATCATCTTCTCTCCCGTATTGAAATATATCAGCTTTGGATTTTTCTTTGTAAAGTCAAACTTCTGTATCAGCCTGACAATCTCCTTTGGCAGATTCAGAACCGTCGCAGTGATTGTGTACTCCGTACCATTTTCAAAAGTCCCTTTAATTGCCCTGCTATCTATCAATAGCTGCAGCTTGTCTAGGATATGCTCCTGCATCTCCTCGCGCAGGAAACTATATGGATAGCTTGCATGCTCTTTTATCTTTTTCTTCTGGACACGCCCGTTTTTAAAAAATTCCGTCGCGTACATTTTCATCGGGTTCGGCGCCGTCGGGTCAATATAGGGCACGGACTTCACAACAAACGTATCCTCCGTCATCAGGTCCTTGACGGAACTCCAGTACTTTGGCACCATGCCGTCCTTGACCCCCGATACCTTGGCAAAGATGACAGGCAGCGTGACAATCCCGTTCTCCGTGCTGAAATTGGGACGGTACTTGAGCTCCTCCTTCCACAGAATCTGTATCTCCTCATACATGGTCTGAAGGGTCACGGAGGAAGCCTTGGCGTACTGCTGGTTGCGGTAAATCCCGGTATCCTGGTACATCAGGTCATCCAGCTCGCGCTCCGCATGGTACGCCGCCGTTCCCATGTGCACATCCGCGCTCTGTCTCGGATAACGGTTGACGGACAGCGACTCCGTAAAATGTATTTCATATAAAAGATTGTCTTCCAGACAGCATTTTGTATTTAAATTTGGATTGAGTATCAGTACATCCACCGGAATCCGCGCCAGAAACCGCAAAAACATTGCCTCATTCTCGTCCCTGCATGGTCCCATGTGTATAAAGCATGCGATATCCGGCATCTTCCAGCTGGAAAAAAGCTCCTTTGTGTACCGTTTTATCCAGCAAATCATGTACACAGCCTTGTTGGTCAGCTTGTTGAGGCTGCCTGCGGCAGCTTTTGCCTCCGCGAGCATCACATCCAGAAATGCCTTTACCATCAGCCTTTGCAGCTCAATATTGGCACTGTACTGTATGTTTGCCGACAAGTCCATCAGCATCTCGTCCTGCCTTGTATAATTCCTGCGTTTCACCCCGGCTATCTCGTCCATGCTGGGCTTTGGGATGGACTCGTCAACGATTACAACACGTCTCTGGCTATTGGTCAGTTCCAGCTGGAGCTGGTACAATTCATTTACATAAGTCAGCTTGTCTTCCACACCGTTTATCCGGTAAAAGCAATTGTAAAAAAGCTTTGGGTCATCCCCCCGCGCCATGGTGCTTTTCCTGACATCCGCAAGCCCCTTTCCCTCTATCCATGCATTGGTACAGTTGAGGACCTGCGGCTTTATCCCATATAATCTTTCGTTGTTCACCGCGTTTTGTATCTCGGTACGAATCCACTTTAAATTAAAATCCGGCGGGAACTGCCTCATGTCCGGCAGCGCCAGATTGTCTGATATCCGGCTCTGTGCATCAAGCGCCAGATACTTCGCATCGCCGTGATACTGCAAGAGCACTACATCGCACCCTGCATTGGAAAGGATTGTGATAAGCTGCAATTCATAGCTGCTGACTTCACCCTCGTACAATATTTTGGGAATCCTGTTTTCGCCGAGCATGTTGACAATGCGCTCAAACTTATAATATAGCCAGCACATAAACTTTATGTATGCATTTTTCAGCATATTCTCATTTTTGCCAGCCTTTCGCAGGGAATCAAGGGTGTCAAACAGCGCCCGCGCCACATTCCCGCGCTGGTAATCGTTCATGCGGGGGAGCCATTTTTTCAGGCTCTGTGATATGAATTCCGGACTCATCCGGAATTCCAGTCCCATGATTTCCTCATAATAAGAAAGATTTTTCTCGTCCGGATTGGGGATTTTCCCCTCAATAATCACGCCCGAAAGCCTTGCCGCCTCATAGTATTTTTGTATAAACTGCCCGATTTCCTCCGTGTATCCGTTTATACGGTAGAAATATACACCCTTGTCCGGTCTGCTGTTTCGTTCCACAAAAAAATCATTTAAGTTTTTGATTTGAATATGCGTAAACATTTCTTTCCCTCAATATAGCAATTCCGTTTCATCTTTATGCCCACGGCAGATGAAAACTGCCATGAATATAAATTATACCATACTAAAACAAGTTATTCAACAATATCAGAACATACTTTCAAATATTAACACATTTTTAATCTATCTTTAATGAACCGAAAATCCTAACCGATAAATCCCTGGATAAACATATTGATAAATTCATATCCGACCGCAAGGTTGATGCCCTGCGCGTCGGGAATGCCCGCCGTGCTGATGCCGATGACCTCGCCGTACATATTGAGCACGGCGCCGCCGGAGCTGCCCGGTGATGTGGGCGCCGTAAACTGTATCATATCAACACCGTCAAACTTGCGGAAACCTGATATAATCCCGTCCGACACGGAGTTGAACAGTCCCAGCGGGCTTCCGATTGCCACAACCTTCTGTCCCCTGACAAGCCCCTGTGCCCCCCTGTACACCGGAAGCGGATTGAGCGTGCGGTCTATCCTTATCACGGCGAGGTCAAGCACATGGTTGTACTTGATTATCTCCTTTGTCTGGTAACAGGTCTCGTCGTCCTCGATTCTGACGGTATAATAGCTGCCCCCGCTCGCGACGTGCTGGTTCGTCAGTATATATCCCTTTCTGCCGACCATAATGCCAGAACCGGAACCCATAATCTCCCCTTTTTTGTCATGTATGGTAATCATCACGACGGACGATGCAAGCTGCGCGAGCTGCTCAAAGCTCATTTCTGCCCGCACATCATTCCTTGTAACCGGGCTGGCTGGTGCGGCATGGCGCGGCACCGAGACACGCACCGGCTGTTCCGGCTGACTGGGCGCCGCGGCCGGCCGCGGCTGTGTTTTCCGCCTGTCATGGCGCTGGGGGATTACCACCCTGATATTTCCACTGTCCTGACCGGTTCCGATACTGTCAGTTCCTGCCGCCGCACCATGCGGCAAATCCCCTGACGCAGGCTGTGATGCTGTCCGGATTTCCTCCGGTGAAAAATCAGGCACCTCGACATCCGTGAAGCTCCCGAGCACAAATTCCGTGGACAGTCCGTTCAGCGGCTGGCTCAGCACAATATCCGACCTGCTTTGCAGCAGCAGGACATCCACACCGACAAGCGTGAGCATGTAGCAAAATAAAAATTCCTGCTCCTTTGCCACATTGTGCACAGCCAGCTTGATATTCTCCTCACCGTCTCCCTGTGCACATACCCTGCGTGATGTCAGTTCCTGTATCACCACATCGAACCAGTACAGCAGCTTTACCACGAAATTCCTTTCTATCGTCTCTGACATGCCGGGCTTTATCTGCCTGTATAGATCCGTTATCTCTGACACTGCCCTGCCAAGCAGTCCGGACAATTCCGCGTCATCTCCCGAAGCCCTTGTCTGCATACGGCTTTTCTGGCAGTCTGTCCAGTTCCGGTAACAGCCTGAATAATATTCCACATCCTGCGCAGCGGGGGCTGCCGGGAGCGCACGTATCCTGTTGTACAGTACGCTCCCTGCGCGCATATTTTGCAGCATAATGCCGTCCAGCCGCAGGATATCGTCCCTGCCTGCGCCAAGCGCCCTCACAAACCAGACCTGTCTGTGGTCTGCACCGGAATTGTTTTTTACCCTTGCAAAATCTTCAATTGAGTGAATGTCCGCCACATAATACATATATCTGTTTATTTTGTGTTCCATTATCGTTATCCCCTGCGTTTCCCCTGAACCATATTTCATTAAAACTTAATAATTTTACTATAACACATATCCCAGTCTTTATCTACCATTTTACCAAAATGTGTGGTATAGTGGTAACAGTATTTGAACAATCAGGAGCTTATTACAATGAACAATTCGTTACTTTATTACAGCGTTGGTGCGCTTTTATACTGTCCTGCCAACCAGAAAAACATTGCGGCATCCATTGCCAGCCAGCGGTTCGGCACGAAATATTCGCTTGCATTGTGTCTTGAGGATACCATACGTGACGACTGTGTAGCCGAGGCGGAACACATACTGGCAGATTCCCTGCACAGGCTGGATGCCCTTGCACAGGAAAGGACATTCTACATACCTAAGATTTTTGTGCGCGTGCGCAATGCCCGGCAGATTGCCAGGCTCCAAAAAGGCTTTGGAACAGCGGCAAGGCTTGTCATGGGTTATATCCTTCCTAAATTTTCACTGGAGAACGCGGACGACTATATCACAGAGATTGTCAGGGCAAACGAGGCTTCCGCACAGCCGGTCTATACCATGCCGATTTTTGAAAGTCCCAGCATGATTGACCTGCGCAGCAGATATGACATTTTATATGCGCTGAAAGAAAAACTGAACCAGATAGAAGACAAGGTACTGAACATACGCGTTGGCGGAAACGACCTGTGCCATGCATTCGGATTCCGCAGGCACGATAATGAATCCATACACCAGATCCGGCCGATTGCCAATATTTTTTCTGACATCATCACCGTGTACGGCATGGATTACATCGTCTCCGGTCCGGTGTGGGAATACTATAACAGCATCAACTGGAAAAAAGGTCTGTATCACGAAATTGATGACGACAGACTCTGCGGATTTGTCGGAAAAACTGTTATCTATCCCAGCCAGATTGATATTGTAAACGATGCCTACAGGGTGTCCGAAAAAGACTACCAGGATGCCGCCGCAGTGCTGAACTGGGACAAAGCTTCCCATTCGCTCGTCTCCGGAAGCGCCAGCAGGGAGCGCATGAACGAATACAAGACGCACGCCAACTGGGCGCTGCGCACCCTGCATATGGCGGAATACTTCGGCATTAAAAATTATTAACCAATAATCTGTGGCAGCTCAATATAGGAAACAATTTTTTCTGTCCTGTCCATTGTCCAGTCAATGTCGCGGCCAAACATTTTATTGAGGGCAATATTGGGGATGTTCACCCCTGCTGCCAGGCAGCCCATCTGCAGCCCGCCGGACATTCTGGTGTTTATCTCCAGAAGATATGGCACGCCGTCTTTCATCTTAAACTGGATATTACACGGATACCGGAGCGGGACATGGTTCATGACAGCATCCGTCATCTCCAGAATGTCCTGATTGTACTCCACCCGCTCATGCCTTGCCGCGCCCTTGTTTCTTGGTATTGCAATCAGCCCTTTTCCCGTACGCAGGCAGTCCACGCTGATTTCATTTCCGGGAAGATATGGCATGACCATCATATCGTCAAACCCTGCCACGCTTCCCAGTGTCTCTGTCAGCATGTCATAGGTAATTCCACTTCCCTGATAAATCTTAAGCTGATTCATGCGGTCAGCATGTTCTGTTATCTTCCGAAAACTCATGCCGCCTTCATCCCTGACAAATTTGATGCAGACCTGCCCATACGCTGCCCTGAGCTGCTGGTATGCCCGTTCAAACTGGCTGACACGGTTGACAACATAAAAATCCGGAATATTCAGCCCCTCACAGTCCTTGAGATAACTGTATGTTTCCGCCTTGTCATTCAATAATTTTATAACCGCGTAATCGTCCACCATGACCTTTACGCCCGCCTTTTCAAAACGCGCAGCATTTCGACTGATATCTGTCATATTACGGCGCGGGACAAATGCATCTATGCCATGCCGCTCGCAAAATTCCAGGCAAAAATCAATATACGCCTCACCGTCAAGATCCGGCTCCTCATACCACTCATCGCACACCTTCTGAATGACAGATTCCCGCTGCCTGTTGCTTCCAACCACATAAATCTGCCGGACGGCATCCTCCTTCATCAGTTCAATTAACCGATAGGAAGTGCTGAACCAGTGGTTAAACCATACTTTTATCATTTTCGTCCCCTTTCACGCCTCAGCAAGCTTTTGGATAATGCCGCAGCATTTGTAATGTTTCAGCGGATAGTATTCGACTGGCACATCTTTTTCCTTGGCAAGCCTTATGACATGCCCCAGCTCATGACTGTTTTTATAGCTCTCATCAATCAGTACTTTCCATGGGACACGCCGCAGCAGCACTCTTGTCGTCTCGCCGATTCCCGGTTTTATCAGGTTGATGTCATCCACATCGAATATTCTGGCAAGCTCCCTGACCTCATCGGCGCCAAGTCCTTCGACTTTCTTTTTGCCGGTATGCGATGTCATTTTGCCGTCAAATAAAAAGCAGCGCTCGATTGCATCGATAAATTCATAGGTCAAATCCGAATTTGCAAGCTCCCCATAATATACTGCGCCGTGAAAGTCATCCGGTCCTATTATGTCGTCCCTAAGAAACGTTCTGCTGACCAGACCGGAAACCGTGCAGTTCAGGCAGGAGCTTGGTATCAGGATATCCTCATGCGTGCCGCACAGCTCTGTCACATTTGCGGGATCTGCCACAACTGCAATGTCCGGCGAGACACCCTCATAAGCCCCGATGTCCTTTCGCAGCTCCCCTAATATTGCGCCCTTTCCAATCCATCCATCCACAAAAAGGAGCTGCTGCGGCTGATGCCGCGTAAGCAGATATTTCATGGCGTTATCATCAATGCCCCGCCCTTTTATGATGGAAATGGAATAATGCGGGACACCGAGCCGGTACTTGAATCTGATATAGCGTTTCACGAGAATTCCTATCGGCGTGCCCGCCCTTGCAAGGGACACCAGCACGACATCCTTTCCCTTTGCTGCCATAATTTTGTCGGAAAGTGTTCCAACTGCCAGGGCTGTCGGTTCCGCATATGTTTTCAGCGCTTCCTTGTAAACTTCCATGTATTTCTGTGTCGGGACATACTCGATTGGAAGCATCTCACTGTAATGCTTTCCCGACTGTATCAGCCGCTCCCGCTCTTCTGTCGGCTGCGGTTTCACCAGCCCTGTGATATCCTTCAGCAGCAGCGTCACATCCTCGTCCTTGTATGAACTTCTCATGCCGTTCTCTCCTTTTCCATCTGTTTTTCAAATTATTTTTATCCCTTCCCTTATAGATTTTAACGCTTTTTTTCTTCCTAAACAACATGTTCACACAGGAACTTTTGGTATTTTTTAATGCAGTACATAAGGAACCATAAAGAAATAACATGACAGGAAAGACGGTTAAGTTATTCCTTTACAGTTCCAAGAGCCTTGTGCATAGGAAGGGAGAACTCATATGGCTGTCTGCTTAAACACAAATCTGCAAAAATTCTATGACTTGCTCAACAGCGAATACTTTGTTGACAAATTCGACATTATCGAAAAAATAAGCAGGAGATTTGAGTGCCCATGTGCATAAAAAGGTGTAAAGTCCGAATGATTTCATAAGACTTTACACCTTTTATCTGTTTATAGTTCCTTATCTGTCAAGGGTTGTTTTTGATATAATTTGCGGTTAATTGCCTTTTTTTCAAAAGCAATTAGCTTTAAAACATTTTCAGCATTATCTTTTTGCGCTTCAATTTCAAGTCTTTCCAAAAGCGTAAGCTGGTCAAAAAGGTTGCCATTATATTCTTTTTCATTGATTGGCATATTCTCACCGCCTTTTTCCATTCCTGTTATTTGCTACTGCATTTATTATATGGGATTGTGAAAAAAATGTAAAGCTTTATTATTTGCCTTCTTTTTTGCGATGCGCCAGAAATGGAAGCTCATACAGCATCATCGCTGCCCACCCGGTCAGATATGCCCATGGCAGTGCAGTGATTCCCATGTTGCAGGCAAAGACAAGCAAGATACAGCAAAGCACGCGCGCGCCCATATTTATCAGGCTGCTCCACAGGGTAATTCTTAAATCCCCCATTCCGCGGAAATACCCCTGGATACCGTTCGTGACAGCCGGGACAATATACATCAACGCTATCAGGCGCAGATACTGCTCCCCCATGCTGACCGTCGCCGCATCACGGGTGAACAGGTTCATGACAGGATTGGCAAAAATCAGCAGGAAAATACCCATGACCGCACCATATACCAGCTCGATATACATTCCGATGCGGAATGCCGCGCTGACGCGCTTTGTCTCGCCTGCCCCGCGGTTCTGCGCCATTACGCTGGTCATGGCATGCCCAATATTTTGTTCCGGGATATAGGCGTAATCGTCAATCCGGTTTATTGCCGTGAATGCCGCCGTTGCCGTCACCCCCATCGTATTGACAACGCCCTGTATCGTGATTTTTCCAAGCTGCACAGTCGACTGCTGCATCGCGCTGACAAATCCGTACTGGATAATCTCCCTGAACAGTTTTTTATCGAATATGAGCCATTGCCTTCCCAGATTGAGCAATGGAATTTTGCGCCGGATATAAATCCAGCAGAGCAGGCAGCTGAGTGCCTCGCTCAATACGGTGCTGATGGCACACCCTGTCGTTCCCATGGAAAAAAAGACGACAAATATCAAATCGCCTGCAATGTTTATCACGGCGCTGATTCCCAGAAAATAGAGCGGGGATTTACTGTCCCCCATGGCACGCAGCGTGCTGGCAAAAAAATTGTACATAAAGTTAAAGACCAGACCGCACATTATCATCCGAAGATATCCGGCGGCTTCACTGCGGATTGCTGCGTCAACCTGCAAAATTTCAAGTAGGAAAGGCGCTGCTGCGAGCGATATGGCAGTCAGCGCAAGCGAAAAGACAACACCGGATATCATTCCGGTGCTGACCTCACGTTTTAATGTTTTGTAATCCTTCGCGCCAAAAAGCGTGCCTACCAGAATCCCTGCCCCAAGGCAGATTCCCTGTACAAACAGGATAATCAGTGTCAGGAGCGGGTTGCTCGTTCCGACTGCCGCAAGCGCTTCCTTTCCCACGTAACGCCCGACAATAATGCTGTCGACCGCATTGTAGGTAAGCTGCAGCAGATTCCCCAGAACCAGTGGTATTGTAAAACGAATCAGGATGGGGAACAGCTTCCCCCGTGTCATATCATTTGTCATCGTGAATCCTTTTCCACAGGCGGCAAAATCTTTCAAAACTGTACGCTACCTGCAATGCCTGCCGCGTCCATGGCGTCTGCCCTGACCGCAGCCATATCCCCTGCCACAGTAATTTCGGGACGCATAGTTGTCACAGATTCCGTCTCCGTCCGCGTCCACAAACTGGCACGATGCGCCACAGTAGCCGCAGTTTCCTGATACATAATTATCACAGATTCCGTCTCCGTCCGCGTCCACAAACTGGTATGGTGCACCACAGTAGCCGCAGCCTGCCAAAGCATAGTTATCACAGATTCCGTCTCCGTCCGCGTCCACAAACTCACAGGATGCACCACAGTAAGCACATCCCCCATTGCTGGCATCATAAACCTGCACCTGCTCTGCGGCAAGCGCAGTCATACTGCCCAGGGAAAGCACTACCGCCATTGCCGCAACACCTGTCATGAATTTTCTCATATCTGATCCTCCTAATCTTAATATTGACCGAATAACCACATCCCGGTTTTCACTAATAATACGGACGGAAAGCCAAAATCCTTTCACATCCCCCAAAAAATTATTCCAACAGCCCATGTTTTTTCAGCCTTGCCCTGATTGCGCCGTTTGTCCTGCCATGTTCCTTGGCAATCTCGGATATTTTCATGCCGGACTGAAATTCATTGACAAGGCTGTCATCTTCTTCGTCCGTCCATGAGGCGCCAGCATTCTGTTTCCCGTTTTTCGTATCAGGGATATCCTCATCGGCTTTTGTGCTGATAACCGCATCAGGATTGTCAGCGGTAAACGCCACAATCGCATCCATGAAACGCTGCCCATATTTCTGGAACTTATTTTCCCCAACGCCTGAAACCGCAAGCATTCCCGCCCTGTCGACTGGCACTTTCGCGCACATGTCAACAAGCGTCTTATCGCTGAAAATGATATAGGGCGGCATTGCCTCCTCCTTCGCAATCTCAAGGCGCAGCTGGCGTAGCTTTTCAAACAGGTCAAAACCAGCGCTTGTAAGCACATCCGTACTGCGCGCCTTTCGTTCTCTTGCACTGGCTGTCTCCTCTTTTTCCACAAATTTTCTGATGATGACACGCGCATTGCCATCCCTGAGCCGCGTGATATCGCCTATCTTGAGAACACTGTATTCATCGGCAGTCTGGATGACATAGCCCTCTGTCAGCATCTCGTTTATCAGCAGCCGGAGGTCTTTCTCCTTTTTGTCGGACAGAACGCCGTAGGACTTGTAAGAGGATGCGCCGATTTCCTTTAATCTGGCGCGGTTCGCCCCCAGCAGGATTCCCATCACGATATTCTGCCCATACCTTCCTTTCGTCTCCGCGATACAGTTAATCACCCACTTTGCCTCCGCGGTCATGTCCTCCTGTGTATACTCACGGTGGCAGTTGCCGCAGTTCTCGCAGGGTGCGCCTGTCTTTTCCCCGAAATATTCAAGAATATAGTTTCGCAGGCAGGACGTAATTCTGCAATAGCCTTCCATCGACTGGAGCCGCTGGGCATCCCTCTGCTTTATCAGCTCGATATCCTCCGCACTGACGCCCTCAAACTCTTTCCTTTCCAGCAGGAACTTATTTGTCCGGATATCCTGCGGCGAAAACAGGAGAATACACTGTGCGTTTTCCCCATCACGCCCTGCGCGTCCCGCCTCCTGATAATAATTTTCCATGCTCTGCGGCATGTTGTAGTGAATCACGAACCGGACATTGGACTTGTCGATTCCCATGCCAAACGCGTTGGTGGCGACAATGACCGATGCCCTGTCATAGATAAAATCCTCCTGGTTCTTCTTGCGCACTGCGTTGTCAAGCCCGGCGTGGTAGCTTGTCACCGCGACACCATTCCGGGACAACAGTTCACACACGGCATCCACGTTTTTTCTTGTCGCACAGTACACGACACCGCTCTCGTTCGGATGCGCGTCTATGTAGTCGAGTATGAATTTATCTTTGTTTTTTCCGGAAATCTGTTCCACGCGGTAATACAGGTTTTCGCGGTCAAATCCTGTCACGACGATATTCGGGTTGTTCAGTTGCAAAATGCACTCGATATCTGCCTTCACTTCCCTTGTTGCTGTCGCCGTAAACGCACTGATTACTGGTCTTTGGGGCAGCTGCCCGATGAAGTCGACAATTTTCAGGTAACTCGGTCTGAAATCCTGTCCCCACTGTGATATGCAGTGCGCCTCGTCAACCGTGACCATGGAAATTTCCGCATTCCGTGCAAACTGAATAAAGCCGGTGCTTTCAAGCCGCTCCGGCGCAACATAAATAATCTTATAGGTTCCATTCATTGCAAGCCCGAGCGCTTTGGCGATCTGCGTTTCCGTCAGGGACGAGTTGATGAATGCCGCATGAACCCCCGCCTCGTTCAGTGCCTTGACCTGATCCTGCATCAGTGATATCAGCGGCGATATTACCAGTGTGATACCGGAAAGAAGCAGCGCCGGCACCTGGTAGCACAGCGATTTTCCGGCACCTGTCGGCATAATTGCCAGTGCATCCCTTCCATTTAGTATGGACTGAATGATTTCTTCCTGCCCATCCCGAAAAGAATCGTATCCAAAATATGTCTTCAGTATCTCTGATGCATTCATGCGTTTACTCCCTTTTTTCCCATTATCTGATATCCTCTTTGAACAATAATATCTTATACGTTTTTTCTGTCAGCCTTTACATAATAGGTGCTTCTTCCACTTCCATACCGAATAATACTTCCTTCATCCACCAGTTTCTTTAATGCCGCCAGAACTGATGATCTTCCTATGCTTGGACAGTGTGCAACAACTTCTACACCTGTAAATTTCTCGACATTTTCTTCTGTATATTTTTTTACAATATCATAGGCATTACTGGTACCTCCATTTCCCGCCATGATTCCTACACGTTCCTCAAATCTGGTATAACAAGCCAATATGACCGTTAGCATATAACGTATAAATGGTGTTGGATCGTTTTTTTCCTCATGCCACCCTATATCTGAAGTTTCAAGGACATCATAATACCTGTCTTTTGTTTTCTCAATTTGCCTCTCAATACTTATATATTTACCAACACTATACCCATTCTTATATAAAAGAAGCAGCGTAAGCAACCGGCTCATATAAGTCTTTTTGGACGAAAAAAATTACATTTTTTAAACAAACAGGCAAAACTCCTAACTATCACGAAAACTCTGCGCAGTTTCCATGTTTGTATTATATCGCCATCCTCCAACAGCTTTTTCAGCCAATCTGCTACCCTTTTCCACAAAAATCAACAATATCCTACTCCTTTTTACCTTTCCGCTTTATACTATCACGGAAACCCCCGACTTTTGCCTGTTAGTACGATTTTATCTCCTATCGCAACCTTATCAGCGGCGTGCAAAAACACGAAAAAATGGGGTTCGCCAGCCATTCCAGTGACCCCCACCCAAACTCGGATTCGACAAAATCCCCTTGCTTTTCAGTGCGGCAAAATCATATCAGAGCAGCCTTAAAAGCTGTACCAGCTCATGCGGCTCGTCCGTAACTGGTGCGGTCTGCCTTGTATCAAATTGCGAAAAACGGTTGTTCCGATAGAAAGATAACAGCTTTTGCTTATTTTCAGCTTCTAAAAATGTCACTACGCCTCCGCCCAGATACTGTATCTCTTTAATTTTGTTCCATGCCAGTACGAGTAACTCTTCGCCGGTTATTTTTTTGTCTGCACTATTGGTGAAATTTTTGCCAAGTTGGGCAATAAGGTATGCAGACATGGTATAAGTATCTGATTTTTCATCCCATTCACTGACACGCAGCAGCTTTTTCTTTACGGTATTGCTTAC
>DKUL01000062.1 GCA_002490665.1 Lachnospiraceae bacterium UBA7205
TCAAAATATTAATTTACCCCTTATGCCTATTTCTATTATATATTGAATTTTACATAAAATCAAATGTTTTTTCAGAAAATTTAAAATTATTTCAACTTATTATTTGAATACTCCTTTAATATTGTATATATTGTCGGTTTTGTTTGTATTATATCTATTTCGCATCACATTAGAAAAATAGCGCCATTTTCCTTACAATTTCCGGATTCACATATACTTCACTCAGTACGCCAATAATAAATACGGCCAAAACAAGAATTATTTTCTTGAAATTCTCTATTTTTTTATGTCGCCCGCGTCCCTTTATTGTCTCCTCCTTATGGCAACATTTTTTGTCACTTCCCCAGTGCCTGCCAAAAACAATCAGGAATACAATGGCATAGAACACCCCATGCGGCAGAAACATCGAAAATGTAAGGAACATCCCCTTTATCCCATACTGGTAAACAAGCGAAAAAATAATAAGCCCGGACTCAAATCCGTACCATCCCATTATCGAGTAGGCAAGCACGCCGCCTATGCTGCTCAGCGAACAAATAACGCAAAACGCAAGCTGCCTGAGCCTTAACCCGACTACATACTCAAAAAGCCCGGACTGGTTGACCTCAAAGCTCTGTAGCTGCGACAAGTGTTCCCTGTCCAGCAGGCCGCCGGAACCCATGTCCTTTCCGCTAAACAAATAAAAAAATACCATGCCGACACAAAATCCCGTAAGAAACACAAGTACTCTGCTGTCAGGCACAGTATTTTTATAATGAAATTTTCTATAATCCATATAGGCATCATTGCCGTCTGTCACATTGTATGTGGTAATATCTTCCATTCTTTCTTCGGTATTAAACTTGTTCATCCGTTATTTCACCCATGCAATAACTACTTAGTTTAAGCCTATGAATCAATTCAGATATTTATTCTTGTATGCCAAAATTGATGCAATTGTTTTTCCGTCTTCGATGGTTCCCTCATATATCATTTTTTCGAGTTCCTCCACTGTATGGCACTCTACATTTACGAACTCGTCCTCGTCAAGGTGCTGGGCTGTCTTTTCTAATTCTGTTGCCAGGTAAACATCTATCTTTTCATTGCAAAACGCTACCGTCGTCCTGATTGTTATCAGCTTTTCGATTTTGCCGCAGTGGTATCCCGTCTCCTCCTCAAGCTCCCGTGCTGCCGCATCGATTGTCGGTTCCTGCGGGTTCAGTCCTCCTGCCGGTATCTCCAGCGTGAACCTGTCCAGGGCGTTTCGATACTGCCTGACCATAAGGAGCCTTCCGTCTTCCAGGACACCGACTGCCGCAGCAGCGCCATTATGTCCTACAAAATCATATAGTTCCGTTTTTCCGTCCGGAAGCTGTACCGTATCTTTATAATATTTCGTGATGGCGCCTTCACATTGCAGCTCCCTCTTCAACCTTTTTATCTCCGCATCCATAAACGTTCTCCTTTCTAAAATCGAGCAGGGGAATGACCTTCTCCACTACTCGCGCGCCGGGCGTCCGTCAGCTCGCTGACATTTTTCATCTGGACGCCCATGTGCAATCGAGTAGGGAAGAGCCATCTTCCCCTACTCGCCGCGCGCCCCGTGCGCCGCCTTAGCGGCATATTTCCTCTGCACGGGGCTGTGCATAAACAAGAACCACCAAAGCCTTTTCAGCTTTGATGGTTCTTATATTGTCTGCTAAAATTATTTCGCATACTCAACAACGCGAGATTCTCTGATGACATTTACCTTTATCTGTCCCGGATATTCAAGCTCCGCTTCTATCTGTTTCGATATGTCACGTGCAAGCAATACCATATCAGAATCACTAATCTGTTCAGGAACTACCATAACACGAACCTCTCTACCCGCCTGAATAGCAAAAGATTTATCGACACCTTTAAAATTGTTGGTTATTTCTTCTAATTGTTTGAGTCTGGTCGTATATGTTTCGAGAGTTTCACGCCTTGCCCCCGGCCTCGCAGCAGAAATCGTATCCGCCGCCTGAACCAGACAGGCAATCAGCGACTGTGCCTCCACATCACCATGATGCGATTCAACGGCATTTATAACAATTGATGATTCCTTGTACTTTCTGCACAATTCTGCACCCAACTGTATATGTGAGCCCTCCATCTCATGGTCTACCGCCTTGCCGATATCATGCAGCAGGCCGGCTCTTTTTGCCATCCTGACATCAAGACCCATTTCAGCGGCAAGCAGCCCGGTCAGGTGCGCCACTTCTATGGAATGCTTCAAAGCATTTTGACCATAGCTTGTTCGAAACTTCATCTTACCCAAAAGTTTCACAAGTTCCGGATGAATGCCATGTACACCAACATCAAGTGTTGCCGCCTCGCCTTCCTCCTTAATCATGATCTCGACTTCTCTCTGGGCTTTCTCAACCATTTCCTCAATTCTTGCAGGATGGATACGTCCATCTACAATCAGCTTCTCGAGGGCTATCCTTGCCACCTCTCTCCGAATCGGATCAAATCCGGACAGAATAACCGCTTCCGGCGTATCATCAATGATGAGCTCGACACCCGTAAGTGTCTCAAGGGTTCTGATATTCCGTCCCTCACGCCCGATAATCCTGCCTTTCATTTCATCATTTGGAAGCTGCACCACAGAAATAGTTGTCTCAGATACATGGTCGGCAGCACATTTCTGAATCGCTGTGACAACATACTCTTTTGCCTTCTTATCAGCTTCTTCCTTTGCTCTGCTCTCCATTTCCTTAACCATCACTGCTGTTTCATGTTTTACTTCGTCTTCAACAATTTTTAATAAATGCTCTTTTGCCTGTTCAGAGGTTAATCCTGAAATTCGCTCCAGTTCCTGTACTCGCTCTTCATTAAGCCTTGCAACAATTGCCTTTTGCTTTGCAAGCTCTTCTTCACGCGCAACAAGGCTGGCTTCCTTCTTTTCAATTGCGTCCGCCTTCTTGTCGATGCTTTCTTCCTTCTGCTGAACCCTTCTCTCGTAACGCTGGGCCTCTGCCCTTCGTTCCTTGATTTCCTTGTCAAGCTCATTCTTGGTCTTAATGGATTCCTCCTTAATCTCAAGAAGTCCCTCGCGCTTTTTCGTCTCAGCAGTTTTAAGGGCTTCATCAACAATTTCCCTTGCCTTGTCCTCTGCATTTCCAATTGTCGCCTCTACATTTTTCTTGTAGTTTGAAAATGCGAAAAAGCAGCCTGCTGCACATACTGCAATGATAACAATTGCCTCTACTACATAGTATAGCATGTACAGGAGCACCTCCTTATTAAATTTTCATTGTGCAACTGTTCAGCACCCTGGTAATTTCCTGCACATAAAACCTGGCACTGAAATCTACAAGGTATTCTGAGTAGTTACTTTATTGTACAATCTATGCGGAATATAAATTCCACCTGCATTTCATTCAAATGCGTAATATACGCAAGAATCAGATGCTGATACTACAACATACTAATTTTACTCTTTTAAGCGGACAATGTCAAGCACAATATTATTGCTCCCAGCGTGTCTTACTCGCCATTTTGTCCCACAACCTCATAGATATCATCCAGCCCGAACCCTTTTCGATAAAGAAATCCTACCATTTTACGGCGTTCTTCATAAGATGCATTCTGTCTGTCAAAATGTTTTTTTTCTAATAATTTTTTTATCAGCTCCTGCTCGTCAGCAAGCTCATCCTCTTCCGCGCAAAGGGCATATGCCTTTTCGATTTCGTCCTTTGGCACCCCTTTTCTCTGCAGGTCATTTTCAATCTGCCTTCTGCTCTTTGAATTGCCTGCACATCTTATATATTCCCCTGCATATTTCGTGTCATCAACATAACCATAGGAAACGACATAGGCAACTGCTGCATCGATGACTTCCCCGGGATATATCCCCTGCCTTAGCTTTGTCTCGAGCTGGTGCTTTGTGTAATCCCTGCTTTTGAGAAGGTTCATGCATCTAAGCTTCGCCCTCCTGAGCAGCACTTCATTTATTAGCATGTCATAAAGTTCCTGTGAAATCTCTTGATTTTCCTTAACCGCGTACTTTCTCATCTCACCCTTATAAAGGGCAAAATATATATCATGGTCAATACAGACCTTTACTTTTGATTTTGATATTTCCGATATATCTGTCACTGTCATTTCACATTACCTTGTCTTGCCGCCTACTCTGCTGTTACCGCTGCCGGTTCCTCTTTCTTTGCTGATTTTGTCTTACTTTTAGTTTCCGGCTTTTCTGCCACATCCTGCTCGGATTCCGGTTTCTGTTCTGAACCCTGGAGTCCGAAGTGCTGGCGTACCTTACCCTCAATTTCATGGCATATATCGGGATTGTCCTTCAGGTACTGTTTCGCATTCTCGCGCCCCTGACCTATCTTGTTTCCGTCATATGCGTACCATGCGCCGCTCTTGATAATAATGTTCACCGATGCGGCAAGGTCAAGGATATCGCCCACCACGGATATTCCCTCGCCAAACATAATGTCAAACTCTGCTTCCTTGAACGGCGGTGCAATCTTGTTCTTGACAACTTTGACCCTTGTTCTGTTTCCTGTCACCTCACCGCTCTGCTTTAATGACTCTATCCTTCTGACATCCAGACGGACTGACGAGTAAAATTTCAGCGCACGTCCGCCTGTCGTGGTCTCCGGGTTTCCAAACATGACACCGACCTTCTCACGGAGCTGGTTGATAAAAATTACCGTACAGTTCGACTTGCTGATAACTGCTGTCAGCTTGCGGAGCGCCTGTGACATCAGCCGCGCCTGAAGTCCCACATGGGAGTCTCCCATGTCGCCGTCTATTTCTGCTTTCGGCACAAGTGCGGCTACCGAATCCACTACCACAATGTCAATCGCACCTGACCGTACCATTGTCTCCGTAATCTCAAGCGCCTGTTCGCCATTGTCAGGCTGTGATATGTATAAATTGTCCACGTCCACGCCTATGTTCTTTGCGTACACGGGGTCAAGGGCATGCTCCGCGTCAATAAAACCTGCTATTCCGCCTCTTTTTTGCACTTCTGCTATCATGTGGAGCGTGACTGTGGTCTTACCGGATGATTCCGGCCCGTATATCTCGATAATCCTTCCTTTGGGAATGCCCCCAAGTCCGAGTGCAATGTCAAGGCTGAGTGAGCCCGTCGGTATTGTCTCCACGTTCATCTGCGCGCTTGGGTCTCCCAGTTTCATGACCGCGCCTTTTCCGTACTGCTTTTCTATCTGTGAAAGTGCGGCATCAAGTGCCTTCAATTTTTCTTCTCTTTCCATTTCTGCTACCTTTCATAACCCTTATGGTTACTTCCCTTTCTTTAATTTGTTCGCCTGCCATGCAGATTCTTCCCAATCCAGAACAGACGTTTCGCATATGTATACTATAAAACATCCGTTCGTAATTGTCAAGAAATTTTTTACATTTCTTTCCTGAATAACGATATCATAATCAAAAACATGAAACAAGTGCGATTTTTTACATTTCACAGTTCCTTGTTTCATCTGGACGCCCATGTGCATAAAAAGAGCCACGCCCGATTCCAAAATCAGGCTGTGGCTCTTATTTTCCATTATATTTTTCCGTCAAGAAGTACACCCTTATTTTTCACCAGATAGTCAACCAAGGATATGACAGTGAGAACCACCGCAATCCACATCACAATCTGCGTAAGCAGGTTGAGCGCCTCAATATTGGCTATCATCAGGCATACCATCACCATCTGGAATGTCGTCTTAAATTTCCCCCAGTAGCTTGCGGCAATCACAACCCTGTTATCCGCAGCCACAAGCCGGAATCCGCTTATGATAAACTCCCGGCTTATAATAATGATGACAATCCATGCCGGTATCCTGTCCAGCTCAATCAGACATATCATTGCGGAGCAGACCAGCAGCTTATCCGCCAATGGATCCATAAACTTCCCAAAATTGGTGACAAGGTTGTACTTTCTTGCTATTTTACCGTCAAGCAGGTCCGTCAGGCTTGCAACAATAAATATCCCGAGCGCAATATAATCCGTATTGTCCGCAATTTTGCCAAATACTGCCATGAACCATCCCCACTGCGCATACCCGCCAAGCATCAGCAACACGAACGGCACAATCAGAATCACTCTGAAAACAGTAAGTTTATTCGGTAAATTCATCTTCTATCTCTCCTATCAAGTCGTACTCATACGAGCCTGTTATCCGCACCCGCACAAAATCGCCTGTCATAAGCTCCCTGCCGGTCTGGATGAAGACAAGTCCGTCGACGTTCGGGGCGTCCCTGTAGCTCCTCGCAACATAGGCATGCTCGTCCGGCACCATGCCCTCCACCATGACAAGCATCGTGCTTCCCACGGCATCCTGTGCCTTTTCAAATGCAATTTCCTGCTGGAGTTCCATGATATCAGCCTGCCTTGCAAGCTTCACGTCCTCATCGACCTGGTTTTCAAACAGCGCCGCAGGCGTGTCCTCCTCCTGGGAATATGTAAACACACCCAGCCTGTCAAACGCCATCTCGTCGACAAATGCCAGAAGCGACTCGTGGTCTTCCTGTGTCTCCCCGGGAAAGCCTGTAATCAGTGTTGTCCGCAGGCAGATATCCGGTATTGCCGTCCGCAATTTTGTTATCATGCCGGCAAGCTCCTGCCTGTCCGTGCGCCTGCCCATACGCTTTAGTATTTTATCCGACGCATGCTGGATGGGAATATCCAGATAATTGCACACCTTTTCCTCGTTTAGCATTGTTTTTATCAGCTCATCCGTAATCTCCTCCGGATAACAGTACAATAACCGTACCCAGTACAGCCCCCGGATGCCGCAGAGCTTATGCAGAAGCTCCGGAAGGCATTTTTTCCCATATAAATCCACCCCGTAAAGGGTTGTCTCCTGCGCCACAAGGATGATTTCCTTTGCGCCAAACGCAACAAGGCTTTCTGCCTCCTCCACCAGCTGTTCCATGGGGACACTTCTGTAATTTCCCCTTACCTTGGGGATGATGCAGTAGCTGCAATGCTTGTCACAGCCTTCTGCAATCTTCAGATAGGCATAATGCCCCCCTGTCGTGACAATCCTGCCCCCGCTGCCTGTCGTGCACTTTTCAAATGTAGGGCTGCGGTTAATGTCCTCAAGATAATTACAGCCCTGTCCGGAAACCACTGCATCCAGCGCCTCGGCAATCCTGTCCGCCGCCGTCGTTCCTACAATCGCATCGACCTCCGGGATTTCTTTTTGTATTTCTTCCTGATAGCGCTGCGCAAGACAGCCTGCGGCGACCAGTGCTTTTACAGCCCCTGTTTTTCGCAGCTGTGCCATCTCCAGAAGCGTGTTGATGCTTTCCTGTTTTGCATCATTAATAAAGCAGCATGTATTGACAACAACTGCTTCTGCCTCCGATTCATCGTCTGTGATTGTGTATCCCCTCTGAACCAGCGCGCCAAGCATCTTTTCCGTGTCGACAAGATTCTTGTCGCAGCCGAGGGAAATAAATAATATTTTCATAAATCGTGCCTAATCCTCATGTATGATCTTTATCTTGCTTTTGTTCAATTCCTCGATGGCAATGGACAGAGGCTTTGTCTGTTTCGTGTCAACCAGCGGTTCCTCGCCCGCAATAATCTGCCTTGCGCGCCTTGATGTCGCCATCACGATGGAATACCGGCTGTTTACCACAGGTGTATCGCCCGGCTCTACCTCGTTGTTTACAACTTTCATTAAATCTGTATACGATGGATGTAACATAATTTTCCCTCACTTTTCTATTTATATGGTTATACTCTTATAAATTTTCCTCAGCGTCCTCATCTGTCAATGCGCCCTGTGCCCTTCCTGCTATTGTCTCTGGAAGAAGCGCCGAGAGCACAATCTGGCTGCTTTCCATAACCAGTACCGATTTTGTCTTACGTCCCTGTGTGGCATCTATGACTGTACCGTCCTCCTTTGCCTTCTGCACAAGCCGCTTGACCGGTGCGGAATCGGGACTGACAATCGCAATAATTTTTGATGTGTTAACGATATTTCCAAACCCTATATGAATCAGTCTGTTCACATGGCACCTCGCTGCCTGAGCCTGTCACTCAATGTTCTGTATCTGCTCCCTTACTTTCTCTATCTCTGTCTTTAAATCAATGCCGCGGTTGGAAATCGTAAGGTCATTTGCCTTGGAGAGTATGGTGTTTGCCTCCCTGTTCATCTCCTGCGCAATGAAATCCAGTTTCCTTCCTATGCTGCCCCCTTCAATCAGGGACTGCTTCATCGCCTCGATATGGCTTCTGAGACGCACCAGCTCCTCATCAACACAGACCTTGTCAGCATAAATTGTGACTTCCGTCAGAATCCTTGTCTCATCCACTGTGGCATCCCCAAGCATTTCATGGACTTTGTCTGTCAGCTTTCTCCTGTATTCGTCAATAATTTGCGGAGAGCGCTCCTCTATAAAAGAAACATGCTCCAGCATCCCGTCCAGCTTTGCAATCAGGTCATCTGCAAGATTTTTCCCCTCCCTGATGCGGGTTTCCACAAAGCCTTCCGCGGCACCCCTGACTGCCTTTACCAGACCGTTCCATATTTCCTCCTCGTCCAGGGTCTGTTCTTCCATGGAAAATACTTCCGGATACCGGGACAGCGTCGAGACCCTGATGTCATTGTCAAGCCCAAAATCCTCCGACATCGACCTGAGATATCCCATGTACTCCGCCGCAATGTCCTTATTGTATTTTATGCACACATTGCTCTCCGAAAAATCCTCATATGTGATAAATATGTCAATTTTTCCGCGCTGTATATAATTTTTCAGCTCGTTTCTGATAGAACTTTCAAAAAAGCCGAGCTTTTTGGGCATCTTGATATTCACGTCAAGATAGCGGTGATTCACGGATTTCATCTCAATGGTATACTTGCGCTCACCCTCCGTTATCTCACATCTTCCAAAGCCTGTCATACTTTTAATCATGTCATTCCCCCTGACTGTTCCATGTTCCTGCTGGCTGTAATTTTGAACATATTCTTCTGTATTATAGAATAAACCACTCCCCGCGTCAATATTTTTCGCTCTTGAACTTGAAAACGCTGCCAAAAAATGCTATTGTAATTAAGTTATTACTACTTGTTCCATTTTTGTAATAATCTGGAGGAATAGTGTGAAAAAAGACATTTCACCATCCTGATTTGTACGCCTGCTAAAGCAGGCAGATAGGAGTTAGTGTGAAAAATAAATTTTTCACACGGCAAATTTGTGCTTGCGCCCAAATTCGCGGGCAGTGGCAAGAATGGAGGATTACTATGAAAAAATTTATGGAAAAACACAAAAAACTGATATGGTGCCTGCGGAATTTTATCCCCATGATACTGTTTCCGGTGGCAAATTTTTACCTTTTTGAATGGTACACGCACAACCCATGGGAAACCATGAAGGTTCCCATACAGTTCCTTAATATATACTGTTTTGAGCTGCTTATGGCAATGTTTCTATTTATATTCGGACGCCTGAAATGGTCTTTGCGCCTGCAAAGTATTTTTTTTATGGTTGTCGGGCTGGCAAACTACTATGTCATCAGCTTTCGTTCCGCACCGATTATGCCCTGGGACATCTACTCGATCGGAACTGCCATGAGTGTTGCGGGCAATTTTAAATATACCATTGAAAAGCAGACTGTTTTTGTCCTGATCGGATTTGTCCTGTTGATTCTGGCGGAATCGGTCGTCAACCTGGAGCTAAAGACCTCCAGTACGAGCTGGAAGAAACGCCTCTGGGCAGTGCGCATTGCCGGCGCGGCAGTATTTATCATGCTTTTTGGCAGCTTCACGCATATGCTCCATCTTGACAGCACGATACGCAAATACGGAATGTACGACAAATTGTTTACACCGACTGTCATGAGCAAGCGGGACGGCACTGCCGTTGCATTTTTAATGGAATTAAAGTATGTCTCCGTGGACAAGCCTGATAATTACAGCGCCGCATCCGTCAGCCAGATCCTTGAGCCTTATACGGATAACAGTGCGGCAGTCCCTGATTCCACGCCCAACATCATTGTCATCATGAACGAGGCATTTTCTGACCCTGCCATCCTCGGGGCGTTTGAGACCAATGAGGACTATATGCCATATGTCCATTCCATATTAAATGGGGATGTTGACAATACAATCTCCGGTTACCTGAATGTATCCGTGCTTGGTGGAAATACTGCTAATACGGAATTTGAATTTCTGACTGGAAACACAATGGCCTTTCTGCCCCAGGGAAGCGTGGCGTATCAGCAGTATCTCAAAAAGGAGACGCCCTCTCTCGCCTCCCATCTAAAGGCGCTGGGTTACGAGACGATTGCCACGCACCCTTACAACAGCACAGGTTGGGACCGGAACAAGGTTTACCCGCTCCTTGGATTTGACGAAATGTACTTTATAAAGGATTATAAAAATCCGGAACGGGTCCGAAAATATGTAAGTGACAAGGCATGCTATGACAAGATTATTAAAATGTACGAATCAAAGCCTGACAATACGCCATTTTTTGTATTCAACGTCACGATGCAGAACCACTCGTCCTATACCGATGAATTTGACAATTTTCATCCGGATATCAAAGTTTCAGGAAGCAAGTCAAAGTCACTGAACAATTATCTGTCCCTCATGAAAATATCTGACGAATCCATCCGGTACCTGACGGAATACTTTTCGGGTGAAGATGAGGACACCATCATTGTGTTTTTCGGCGACCATCAGCCCACAAATTCTGTCGTTTCAAATGTCTGGAAGCTGAATGGGAAGGACGGAAACGAACTGTCTGACGAGGACGAGGCAAACCGCTACAAAGTCCCTTATTTTATCTGGTGTAATTTTGACATTGAAAATAAGACAGATGCCGATACAAGCACCAACTTTCTTGCCACAGAGATTCTTGAAACGGCAGGCATTCCAATGAATGCGTATGAACAGTACCTGGATAAGCTGTCAGAAAATTATCCGGTCGTGACATCCATACGCGCCGAAAACGCCAGCGGAAAAAGCACCGATGTCAAAAATGTAATGGGCGAGTTAAATAATTATGCCATTTTACAGTATCACTGTCTGTTTGGCAAAACGGCTCTACACTAAAAACCGGAGGGTAACTGCTATGAAACTGAAACAGAAATCAAAACAAACCCAGAAACCATATTGCAGAATCGACAGGCTGTATCTCTTGTCGTTTTTGCTTCCGACTCTCATTATGTTAGTAATTTTTATCATCAGAAAAATATATCCGTTTGGTGAGCGTTCCTTCCTCCATATTGACATGTACCATCAGTATTTTCCTTTTCTGGTGGAATTTTATCACAAGCTGAAAAGTGGCGAAAGTCTGTTTTACTCATGGAATACGGGGATTGGTTCCAATTTCCTCGCACTTTACGTGTACTATCTGGCAAGCCCTTTTAACTGGCTCTGTGTCCTCATTCCTGAGAAATTCCTTATGGAGTTTTTGTCGTACCTGGTGGTCTTAAAAACTGGGATGTGTGGTCTGTCCTTCACATATTATATAAGGAAGCATTTTCACAGCAGTTCCTGGAGCATCCTGTGCTTTTCACTGTTCTATGCACTGTCCGGTTTCATGGCTGCATACAACTGGGACGTGATGTGGCTTGACGTCGTCGTCCTTGCACCACTCATCATACTTGGCGTTGAGCGGCTTGTGAATGAGGGCAAATGCTATCTGTACTGCATCACTCTCGGACTTTCAATTTTATCGAACTACTATCTTTCCATTATGCTGTGCATCTTCCTTGTACTTTACTTCTTTGTGCTTTTGATTGCACGGCAGCCTTCCGCAGATGGCAGCTCTGCGCCTCTTGCCTTTCCAAGGCTGGACAAGATACAAAACTTTTATGCGAAAGCGGTTATCCGCTTTGGTGTTTTTTCCCTGCTTGCCGGCGGTATGGGTGCAATTCTTCTGCTTCCGGAGCTTGCCGCGCTCCGCTTTACCGAATTCAGCGACATTAATTTTCCGACCAAGGTCAAGACCTATTTTTCCGTGATCGACATGCTTGCCAGACACTGTTTCAACGTCACGGTGGAGACAGGGCTTGACCACTGGCCGAATATCTATTGCGGTGTCGCGGTGTATTTGCTGCTTCCGCTCTATGTCATGCAGAAGAAAATCCCGCTGCGTGAAAAAGCGCCCAAGCTTATCCTGCTGGCTTTTATACTGATTAGTTTTTCGACCAACACGCTGAATTTTATCTGGCATGGGCTGAACTATCCCGATTCGCTGCCGGCAAGACAGTCATTTCTGTACATTTTCCTTCTCCTTACTGTGTGCTATGAAGCCCTGATGCATATACGGGAACACTCCGGGAACGAAATGATGTCCTTGTTTCTGGGGATTCTGTTCTTTATTCTGCTGTGCGAAAAGCTGATAACGGATGACTCCTTTACTGGCGCTTGTTTTCTGGTCACTGGAATCTTCCTATTAATATATGCCGGCTTTATTCATTATTACAGGAATTATTACCACAACCCGGATAAAAACCGGGGAACTGTCAACAAACTGTTCTGCTGCTGCCTTATCCTCGCAGCCATTGCGGAATCAGGGGTGAACACTTACCTGACGAGCGTCCCCACCGTGTCGCGCACGACGTACCTATCCAACCACGACTCGTACCAGATACTGACTGACAGAACTGTCCAAAACGAGGAGAATGATTTCTTCCGGTTTGAGAAATTTGCGCGCAGGACGCAGAATGACGCGATGCTGATTGGCTTCCATGGCGGTTCCTACTTTTCATCGACCCTGAACTCCCTTGTATCGGATTTTTATGAAAAATATGGCATGAAGGGAAGCCGTGTCAACTACTGTTATGATGGTGCCACGCCGGTGACTGCCGCACTGCTGACAAACCGTTACATGCTGTATACGATTGACAGGGGCTATGACAGCCTGTTTGAACTTGCTGATACGGAAGGGAAGCTATATCTTTACAAAAACAATTATGCACTTCCGCTCGGATATATGGTGACAGAGGATGACACAGACGATGAACATCTGCAAGCCCCCGAAAACCAGCCCGGCGAAGCTGTTCCTACTGACAATGACGAGGAATTTATCACAGACGATATGTTCATGGATTCCTCCTTAAATGAACTTTTCAGTGACGCGGAAGAAATCGAGGATAATCTCCATGAGGATGACAAAATTGACAAGAGCCTGAATCCAGTCCAGCGCCAGAATAAGCTGGTTCGTCATCTTGGCATCAATGATGAGGTTTTTGTCCAGATTGAGACAGAATCCAGCGGAGACCGGGCAGATATTTATATTGACAAGGATGCCCACTATTACGCTTATGCACCCAACACAAAAGTTGATACAATTAAGCTAACCTACGAGGAGCAATCCAAAAGCTTCAGCCAGATAAAGAAAAAGTACATTCTTGACCTTGGCTACCATAAGGCGGGGGAACGGTTGTCACTGAAATCGGAAAACGGCGAATCCCTGAACCTGACGGCATATCAGGTGAATGAATCCGTGCTGTCACAGTTTATCAGCCGCCTGAGCCGTCAGACCCTTACCATTGACAGTTATGATGAAACATCCTTAAAAGGACATATTTCTGTAACATCCGCCGGTCAGCTGGTTCTTTCCATTCCCTATGACCCCGGCTGGACTTTATATGTAGATGGCGTGAAAACAAACATGGATTTATTTGAGGATACCTTTATCAGCACATATCTCGGGGAAGGCTCTCATTCAATAGAGCTTAAATATTTTCCAAGGGGATTTATACCAGGCGTGATTGTATCCGCCGTATGTGTTGTTTTGTTTGCCGGTCTGCTGTATATCGAGCGCCTACACAAAAAAAACAACTAAAAAACAGCCTCGCTACAAGAAGAAAAAGGATTCGTCTCTTGCAGCGAGGCTGCTCTTTATTCGAGTAAACGCTAAAAGCATCTGCGTTAACCATACTTACGGTTCAAGTATTTTTGAGTCTTTCTGCCGAAGCTCTGAGAATTCATAAAGAATATTGATAACCTTGCGAACATTTGGCAGTTCATCTTTGTCAAACATGGTTATGACATCATCCATGCATTGTTCCTGACAAATTTTTCCTATGCTGCAGTAACCTAACAGGTAATCGCAGCTCACATTAAGTTCTTTTGCTATTTTATAAAGAATATTCGCGTTAAATCCCTTGACGCCACTCTCTATTTCATATAAAAACTTTACTGATATGTTTGTATTCTTTGCGACATCTTCCCTCGTAAGGTTCTTTTCACACCGCACTTTTTGAATCCGTCTGCCTACTCTTGTAAAAAATTTATCATCCTCATCCTTTTTCATTTGTATCTTCCTTTCTTTCATAAAAATATTTGCACAGGTACTTTTTCCTGCTTCTTCTGCATACTTATAAGATACAATAACATAGGACATAATGAAATGACGTTATGCGACTAAATTTTACTCACGAAACGACATTAACATTTTGCATATGATGTTATAAAATGTACATGTTTAGGAATATTTTACCATGAAAACAAGGGTTGCTATTTACTTAAAGAAACAGACTGCGTAATGGAACAATGCAGAAACGGAGGTTAACGATGAAAAAAGAACTTATGACAGCTTTATTTGTAGCCAGTATATTATGTCTTTCAATATTTAAAATATCTGTTCCGGACAGTACAGATACAGGAATTTCCATTTGTTGTGATTTAATGGATGATTTTAATTAAAATTCCGGCTTCACGCCGTATTGCCCTAAGAATTTTTTAATATCTTTTTTATTTCTTTCTCTATTATATAAATCACTTATAAAATATGCCGCAAGGCATATTTTTATATTTTCCCGCATGTCCTGTTCGTCGTGACAATTTTTATGTATATTACTCCATCCCTTTTCATATACAAGCGTATCTAATTTGTCTCCTCTCTCCGATTGCAATGCAATCTTTATCCCTCTGTCTGCCTTTTCAATAGCCTCGTCATATTCCTCTAAATCAGTAAGCAGATTTTTCCATGTTGCCAGCAACATCACTGCCTCTTCTGCACGTTCGGTCAAGTCTATCGCACTTTTCTCCAATGTCTCATAGACGCTGGCTATAATATGTACTCCAATATCGCTTTTCCTCTGCAGCCGATATGAAATAGCAATCTGATTTAACAACGTGATTTCTTCTTTTGAGTAAAAGTGTACTATGCTTTCATGTATATTCCAATTGGGCACTGTTAAGTGCAATGCCTTTATGGCAGTATCCTGAAATTGGTCACAAGTTTTCTGTCCGGTTCTGTACAGTAAAACATTTTCCACTTCCATTAGGTACTGCTGATTTTTTATCTGTTCAAAATCCAATAATTGTTTCTGTTTTTTTAGAACCATCTCCATCTTTTCCCAGTCACCAAATTTACTTGCCAGAATGCCCTGTCTTGCAAGCATCAGGCACTCGTAATTATCCGTGACAAGCATTGATGTATACCATCCATAAGGTATGTCCAGGCGCTGCATCAGCTTTTCATAGTTGCTCTTTCTGATTCCCCTTGCGCCGCTCTCTATCCGTGCATAAGAACCGACATCACATATGTCCTCACTGACCTCCTCGCGGTTCAGATTTCTTTCCTCCCGGTATGTCTTCAAAATTTCGTTCAATAGCAATACTTCCTGGTCAAATTCCTCCAAAAGTTTATCCTTCCTGCCGCTTTTCATCCCCTGTGCCTTATAGACCTCCTGTAACGCCCAGTGCTGCATCTTGTATCTGCGCGCATCTTTCAGGCTTATTTTCTGTAACGCATCACCCATCATTTTTAATAATTCGGGTAGTTCCTGTATTCTTCCGTTCCCGGTCAGCAGGGAAATCGCCTTTCTGCAATATTCAATTTTTTCAAAAATATTTTCATCTATATACTTACAGTAAAGACAGACTGCCCTGGGATACACCTTCACTCTTTCGCTCTCGTCGACCGTGTAGCGTTCAATATAATCCAAGCATGCCCGCAATTCGGTTTTTATGTTTATGCCCATTCCTCCTTTTGTCTGCAGATACAGAAGAATGTAACTTATTTCTGTACTGCCAATGAAGCTTTCCCTCCCCAGTCCGTCATCATAATCTGTGACCGTAATCTTAATTGCCTCTTTCATTTTGTCCACGTCCTGACGTATATACCCTTGAATATACTGGTAAAACTGCTCCTGGAGTCCCCTATGGCAAGTGCGGTCCTTTGCCTCCGGCGCCTGGAAAAGTTCTTTTAGCCTTTTTTGCCGCACGGCATCATCATCCTCCTGGAGCGCAACAAATATTTTTCTTTTCCACAAAAAATATTGGTATTCCTTTTTGGTCAGCAATGTGATGAAATGATCCGGAGACTTCCCCAGTCTCTGTAAAATCAGGTTTAAAGACAATCTGTCCGGAATACATGTCCACAACTCATATCGGGACATCATTTTCTGAGAACAAATTCCATTGCATATTTTTTCCTGGGTAATGCCCTGCTGTTCCCGTATATTCATTATCATCTGACCTATGGTATATGTAAAGCTGCCAGCAACCATACAGCACCTCCTCAAAAAATATTTTCTTAAAAATGTACATCTGCACTTTTCATGCAATCCGCCTTAGTCGACATATACATTTTACAAAATATTTTAGGAAAAGTACATACCAAATTGCACAAGAATAATCAAAAATTGTTACCAAAAATTTTCTTATCAATTGCGCCATCCTGTATTATAATACTATTCCGTCATGGGACTTTGGGCTGGAAGCGTAATGTCTGCCTGAACCAAAGTTCTCAGCATACATGTCAAATTACAAAAGAAAAAGGAGAAGTTATCATGAAAGAAGAAGCCGCAAAATTCACGTTGCGCACCAGCAAGGATGTTTTATGGAAATTCCACTACATTGCTGACTACAATGGGCGCTCCTCAAACCGCCAGTTAGAAATCCTTTTGAAAAGGTACATCGCCAGCTTTGAGAATAAGCACGGTCCCATCGTGCCGAAGTAGTCAATTGCCGGATTTCAGAAGACCAGAATGCCAGAAGCTTTTCTGCTTCCGGCATTCTGGTCTTTGTTTATCCTTTTATTGTCTGCGCATCTGGACGATTGCCATCCATATGATTACACCGGCGAATGCCGCAATCATAAGCCCGGCAGCTGACATGGTTCGGATATCGTGCAGTTTTTTCATCTCAGGGCTGTTTGCAAATCCAGTGGCTGCATTGATTTTGAGTATGTATTCACATTTTCACTTTCTAGAATGATTTTTCAAACACGCGCTAGCACACAATGGACATCCGATGTTCCAGTTAACTCTCCAGTTTTTGCATCAATCCACTAAGATTTCACTGCCGTATCAATCCTGACTTTGATAATTGACTCTGGAGGTTGTGTTGTAAACCATTGCCCTAAAGGATTTTGTGAATTACCTGCTCTATAATAAATTCTGTCTTCTGGCAAAATCTCCATATTATATCTTCCACCATAAAAATTTTGAGCTGGCGTACCATTCATGTCAGCCAATGGTCCTGGGTTTTCAATCATATTATATTTATACAACGACATATCATCCGAACCATATATTACAGATTTGCTATTACCATCATCTCCATACGCCTGCCGCAGCATCGCATCCACTATAATATGTGTCTTCCTGTGTGAACCTTGCAGTCACCGGGTTATAAAATCTTGCCTTTAGGTAGTACTGTCCTATAAGCAAATCATACTGTTCACCTGTATGTCGAAAACGGTTTTCCACGTTTTCCTCGCAGACAGCTGGCAGACCGAAGGCATCATACACATAATGGCTACGCACACGTTCTGTCTGCGGGACATTCTGCACATTGTCCTTTCCGTCCGCTACCAGGTGGGTGATGTTCCCCAGCTCATCCTGCTCTGTCTTAGACGTATCATGATAGGCTCTGCTCCTTGGTTCTTTATCAGCCTCTATTGTCATTCCTTTTCAACTAACTTCAATTCTGCATAGGCAGACATTTGCGCAATGCGGCTGTTTGTACATATCCCGCAAAACATCAGTTTATCTTTTTTATCTTTCACAAGTATTCTATTGCCTGTCCTCCTCGTTTACAAAATTTTCATCTTCTTCAAAGCGCAACCTGCATATAAACATACTATGCTCATTTGCTGCCCTTCAATTATTATGTCCGTTAATGCTGTCATCATTTGATTTTCCATACGCTTTCCCTACCAATCCCTGTTCAGTATATCCACAAACTGCTGTGACATCTTTATAAGTTCTTTTCCTCTTGTTTCTGCTTCGATATGATCATACCTTCCTCTCGTGACAACTCGAATCCTATTCTGTTTATTATTAATACAAAAGCTACAATTCACATGATCAATATATGCTTTGTCCTTTGAGTAATACACCTCTACCTTTGCATTATCAATAAAATGCAGTGGCAGATAATGTATTGTGGGTGGATTAAACATGCATAAATATGCCAGTTCTTTACCAGCGCAATCAATCCATAATGTCATCTACTGTGCTTCCATACGATATGAAGTTATAAAGCCCCTCTTCTTTTATTTATAACATAGATAAGAGGCATTCCCATAAGATACAAGACCACATAAAACAAAAGAATCACCAGCACCAGCCCCCCGGACAATATGAAAAATACATAACGGTCCATCCACTACTGCCCTAAAAAATAAATGTATATGAAATATTCTCCTTATGACTAAAATATCGTACTTTTATGTCTGCATCATGTACATGACTCATTGACACATATTACACTTTTAAGAGATTGAACATACATAAACATGCCCGTTCATTATGCTGTGCATCTATCCAAAACATTGACCATTCGAACTTGCACTGATGCGTAATGCAAAAGTTGTCCTTTGTTTTTGGTTACTTTGTATAAGCATTAAAATAGTTTACAATAAAAAATGGCTATCGGAAAATAGTATCATCCACCCGATATATCATTCATCTCATATGATGACAAAACAATATACTGCAAACAAACTTTATTTTCCGATAGCTCTTCTATGTACTTTTATAAAATATTTAACCCTTCCTTCGTAATAGAGGAATTGCATAAATGCATAAAGTAAAACGGATCAAACATTAAAAACATGGATTCCTTGCTCAAATCCCTATAGCGGAAAGAATATTCAAGCTCTTTACAATATAATTCGCATATATCCTGTCCCTGTTCAAAAAATTCCGGATTATATTCTTCTAATAAACTGCATGTCATATGTAGGACGATTTTCTCATTAATCCAGGTTGCAATCTGCATAATTTCCTGAGAATCTTCTGGCAGTATTTTTATCCAAAATGGATGAAGCTTAAGTATCCAGAAACATTCCAGTCCAATGATTACTTTATATTCATTTGCCTTCATATTAGAGTGGTATATCTGAAAATACAATTTACGCATATCCACGCGGATGATCACATCCTTTAATGCCTGTATATTAACATCCACTCGCTTCCTGTCCAGTCCTGAAATCTCACAAAATTGTGTGACTATTTCATCGTACTTCTCTAATTCCCTGTCTATATATTCCTGAGGGGGCTCCTCATACCCAAAATCAATATTTTGCCACCGACCTTCATTCATCGCCATCGCTCCTTAAATATATTTTTCGAAAATAATTCTTCATTTTTTCGTTTTGCAGAATCTTCTTCCCTCCTTCAATACACGGATTTGTTTTTTCGACAATCTGAATTGGTGAATTGGAATCATACATTAATATATCCGCGTCACACTGGCGTTTAATTTCTTTACTTGACAATCCAAAAATATTATCTTTCATTTGCCCATTACCTCCTTTTCAACTTTCACATTATATTTTTCACATTGCTTTGTTATATCAATAAATTCTTTTAAAAAATCACAGGACTCGCTGCTGGTAATAATGGAATCTCCTGTTATTTCGAAGAATTTATCGCTATCATTTATTATCAGTATATAGCTGATAATTTTATCAGCAGTAAGAAGTTTCTGGTATGACTCAAGCTTATCTTCACAATGGGTATCCCTTAAAACCATGTCAAGGTTTCTTATATTTTTTACTCCAAATTTCTTTAACAGCTCTTCCATGCGTTCATAGTTGTAAAAAATCACCTTTTTTCCCAGTTTAACATTAAGATATGAAAGTACATTCTCCTTGGTAATTGGCTTATCCAAAATAATCCTTATACTTCTGGAGCGCTCTACCTTATTTAAAAGATCATACTCTTTAACCAGTGAATTAATCTGATAGTCTAACAGTTCCAAATTGCCTGACAACAGATTCGTCTTTCTCAATAATTTTTTCGAGTTTGTCATCTGAAATTCATTTTTATACTGTCTGTCATGAAAAATCTGCGCCCACGCATCCTCCAGAACAGTCCTGACCTGAATTTCACATTTTAATCCTTTAAACTCTTCCATGCCAGCAACAGCTGAATCATCCTTCAGCCTGACAATATAATGCACAGACAGATAACCAATTCTGTCTGCCCCCAACAAGTCTAATTTGTCTCCGCTGTGTTCATCAATCACATCAAACAGTTCCCTGATAATTAGGGAAACCTGGCTAATATCATCCAACAGGTACGTAACAATCCTCACCCCTGCCAAATCCATAATTTCACTCCGAAAATCTGTATATTTATCAGACGAACCTCCTTCCTTGTCTAAGGTTTGTTTCCGACACTTTTTTTCCAGACTTTCAGGAGTTTTTTCCCGCGCAGATGAATATGCTATCTCTATCTGCCTTGATTCTAACGTTTCCTTCACCATTCTTAATACATTGTTGGCATATTTTTTATATTTATCCCTGTCCTTTTTATAGTTTTCAATAAAACGTTCTCTTCGTACTTTTACTTCATCCTGCATATTACAAATCCAGCCTCTTTCTCTTGTATTACTTCCTTATAATTCTATGATAACCCTAAGGGTCACAAATGTCAATATTTATGAGGATAAACACCATTTTATCACATACAATTAACACCTTTTTTCCTCACCACCAGCGCCATTTTGACCACTCCTTCCTGTTTTCCCATGAGTGTGGATACATCGGCGGCGCGGTCCAGGCATTGGAATTTTCCCTTTTTGTCAGATTTCAGAGTGTGGTACTCCGGTGTCATGCCTTTGCGGGCTGTTGCCAAAATAGCCGTGGTACCGGGTGTGCGGACGGCTTTCATAAGGTTATTTGGGTTCATTGGCTTTGCGGATACGCCCATGCGGCTCAAGGTGTTCTTTGTGCTCAGCATGCTCACTGCCATCGGTCCCTGATCCATGTAGCCAGGGATTGTCTGCTGCCGTTCCGCGGACATTATCAGGCTGCCCAGGTCCGGCTTCATGCCGACTGCGTTTAACAGGTTGTAGGCTGCCACGCAGGAGCCCCCGATAAGCGCCGCACTGCTGCCGCCCATACGGAATGCCGAAAGCTCGCCCATGTCGCAGATGTACCCCCCATCATTCAGCGCTGCCTTCGGAATGGGCATGCACATATTGTTGGCATAGTTTGACCGTATTGCCTTGTCAGACACCCCATAACTCTGCGAGAAGTCCTGTACCCCTGCATACCATTGGTTCATGTCCTCCGTCAGGTCGGGCATGATATCGCCCATACCGCTGTCTGTATATGCGGGGCTGTCATCCCCGGCAGCTCCCGCATCCATTCCGCCTCCCGCGCCTCCTGACGCCCCGGCGCTGCCGCTATCTCCGCCCGATGGCGAGGCGCCTGCGCCTGCCGACGGTGCATCCTGCCCAGCGGCATCGGAACCTTCTGCCGCTGCACTGTCCTCGCCTCCGGATTCCTCTGTCGGGTTCAGGCTGTTGATTTTCTCTGCCATGGCCGCAGGCAGCTGCTGCTCTATGGGTTTTCTTGAAGGCGCTTCCTCACCGCTCTGGTCCGCATCCACCGACTTCTCGGGGGCAGGTTCTTCTGTAATTTCAATAAATCCGCCATAGATGCACATTGCATGGCTGGTGTTGAGGATTCCGTTTGCCCCGTCGAGACAGTTTCCCTCGTTCGTTTCCTCCCATACCTTCAATGTCTTTGGGCTGCACTTACAGCCGTCACATCCCATGGCGCTCTTTGCCTTGTCCAGGATATTAAAAAGGGGAACCGTTGCACTGAGCACCTTGCCCGCCACATTCTTGGGATTCGTTTCTGCCGTGCACCTTCCAAACTGAAGGATATGCCTGTCCGCCTTATGGTCATTGGCATTCATCAGGGGATGATCCAGGTCCTGGAAATAAACCCCATGATCCTTTGGCAGGTTCAGGTACTGGTACTTCAGCGTTCCCTTGTCGCACTTTGCGACCATCAGCCGCTGCACGAACTCCTTCGGCTTTTCCTGCGCCAGCCCCGCCTGTGCAACTGCCTGCAATGCATTTCCTAACACATTCATTTCTCCCATCTATCTCACCTCTACCCTCTCAAATTCTACTCCGTATACATTTCTGCGGCTTATGCTCTCTGCCATCCTGAGGGAGACAAGCACCCTGTTCTGTGTTGTCTCCTTTATGCTGAACACATCGGCATTCGGTATCTTTTTGTGATCCACCACCAGTTTTTTGACCGTTCCATCGGACATGACCACACAGTCACCATGGAGGCATTCATAACATTTCATGTCCGGTATGCTGTAGCTCACCGACGAATCCGTCATCCTGTCAATGACATCCGGAAGGAGCGCCAGTGTCTTAAAACGTATTGTGTCGTCATACAGCTCCATCACGCTCCTGATGGTGTCATTGACCATGAATGTAGGTTGCAAAAGTATGCCCGGCATCTGTTCCTCCTCGCCATACCTGAAATATGCCACTGACCCAGTCGGCATTCCCTCAAAGTTTTGATGTGTCAGCCTGTAAGGATAGTTCTCCGGCTCCGGCAGCACCGGGCGAACCGGATTCTCCGCAAGCTGCCTTAACAAAAAATATTCCATCATGTCTGTCCCCCGTTCCCGATTCCAATGGCATCCTGGTATATGTCATATTCCCTGTCCGTCCCATCAAAGGGAATCCATTTCATTTTCATCCCCGAGCAGTCAAGCCCCTCCGTCACACAGTCCAAAGCCATAGCCCCGTACATGGTGCCCGACTTCATATGCACGTCCCTGAAAACACACTCCACGAAACGGACATCGTTCAGGTTGACGTCCTCAAAAGTGCAGTGTGCAAAACTGCACTTTACAAACTTGGACTTTTCAAGGCTACACCCGGTGATGTGCAGGTTCCTGTATGTCTGCCCTTCAAAGTGACCAAACACCATAGGATGGTCTGTCGGCGGTTTTGCCAGATCCATCGGGTAAGCTTCAATATATACCGGTTTCTGCCAGTCCTGGTACTCCCCGACACTTATCGCAAATCCCGGCTGTACCCTGAGCAGCGAAAAGTTCTCAATCTCATCCGCGTCAAGCAGGAAGTACTTTAGCAGACCATACAGGTAGGATGTCATCTCGCCGAGACGGCTTTCCATCATATGCCTGATGACGGAATCCCTGACATGCCTGCGCACCCCCTTTTCCTCCGCAAGCCTGACCAGGCTGCCGCGCAGGCTGTCCCAGCATGAAAAGAGCGGTGTTATGTCCATATCCGTATCATTCAGGAGCTTTCCCACAATCTCGTCCTTATCGTATGCCTCCAGCCGCGCATACTGCCGTTCCTCCCATGTTGTTGTCCGTATCAGTGATACCGTGATCTTTTCAACACCGGCGCTGCTGTTTTCCATGGCGCGCGCCGTCTCCGCAAAAAAGCCGGAAAAAGTATGCCTTGCATTTTCCATGAGCTGTGCCATATTTTCCTCAATTGCCTTTTTTGTCCCCTGCCGGAAAACCTCAAATGCCCTGCCAAAGTCCTCATTCTTAAAATTCTCGATATATTCATTCATTGTCATATGGCGGTAATCCCCTAATTAATCATTATCTGCTGCGCACCCATCTGGATCAGCTTGTCTGTGATGTCTATGTAGGATTCCCCCGTGCTTATCAGTATCTTGTTCTCCGCGTGCAGGGTGATTCCTTCCTTCGCGTAAAGCATCATGTTTGTCATGGAATTGACATTGATGTCCTTGTCAGAATGTATCGTGATGCCGTACTCGTCCTCCATGTTTATGAAAATGCGCTGCTCCTTACAGGTAATGTACATTCCCTCCTCGGTCAGCAGTATCTCCTTTCCCGCAGGGGAACGCCATTTCTTATGCACGGGGTTGTCCAGCGGGGAAACATTCACCGAGCTTGCCGCAAACGCATCCCCCTCGCTTCCTGACGGGAAAAATACGCGCACGGTGTCCCCCACCGCGGGCATACAGTAAAAGCCGCTGCCATCGCTTGAAGAATACGCAGTCGAATACGGAAACCAGAAATCACCGCCGGAATCATACGATGCATCAATGTCCGTCAGGTGCACCTGCACCTTGTCCTGCTTTACTGCCTGCACCGTGCCCGTGAACATTTTGCCTGCCGCCTGTCCGTTTGGCTGTGCCTCCTGTCCCTTTACACTCCCCGCATTCATCCCGAGCGCCTCTGTCGCCGGCATCACGTATGCGGTTGTCCTGAGCACGCCGCCCACCATCTCGGACACGTAGCCGCGGACGACACTGGAGCTGCCGCCGTAAGACACCTTGTCACCGATCCCGACTGCCTGCCCGCTTCTAAGCTTGGTGCTGACACTGTCATCCTCCGATGCAAAACCGAACTCCACGTCACTCAGTTCATAGCTTTTTCCCGTGTCCGGCACCCCTATGGTTATCTTCGGTTTCGGCGCCGTGGTATCCGCGCATATGGGTGCCCCGAGCTGTGATGCCATCCTTTTTGCAAACTCCCATACCGTCTCATTGTACTGCATTATCAGGCTGCCGGATGCATGGTCGGACGCCCGCATTTCGAGGTTCGCCCTGCCGTTCAATGCCTGGCTGACAATCTGCTCATAGGTGCTGGATTTTTTCTGGAAGCTCTTATTTTCCTTCTCCTTGTTCAGAGTCGCCGCGATGGCATCAAGGGTCAGCTCAAGGACGGCATACTCCTGTTCCTTCCTCACATTTGCCGCGCGCACCACTCCCAAAAAAAGTGTTTCCGGCTGTCCTGCGGCAGAGGTGGTTATCTTCACTGTGCTTTTCGGTGTGACATGCTGTATGTACTTATTGCCTGCCTCGTACTCTACCTCCCCCTCGAGTTTTGCCGTGCCATACTTGTTCATGGCGTTTTCCATTTTCAGCGACAGCAGCCTGTTAATCGGGCTGACGTCTGTCTTGAGATTCAGATAGGTTATTGTCTCCATTGTTTTCCTCCTCCGTTAAAAAATTTATGCTGTCAATGATCTGCTTGGCGACGGGCATCATCCGCTTGCTGTATTTTGTCGGGAAATTGATATTCCCTATCATTACCCTGTCGTCAACACTGACATAGAACATCACATTATGCACGTTACAGTCAACGGCGCGCGTGCCTGCCTCCATGATTCCTATATTGTGGTCGTGCAGCCTGACAACGCCGTTTGCAAGTATCTTTGACTTTGGACCGTAATTTTCCAAAAGCTTTGCAGACATCTTCATAAATTTGGGGATTCCGTCATCCGGAACCACGCTGTCTGTCCTGTTGAGCGTAATCTGGAACGGCGTTTCAAAATCCGCGTACACACTCTTTGGCGGGTTGCCGAACGGATAAAACGACTTTCTCGTCTCATCATCGAGTTTCTCAAAGCTTTCCGGCATATACAGGGAGATTCCCGCATCTTCGTCAGGTCTTCTTACAAACCGGACTTCCCTGCCCTCGATGTGGACAAGTTCATCGAATATTGACTCCTGCCGTTCCCTTTCCCTCTGCTCCTCGTCAAGCGCATCCATCTGCGCCTGGGCGGCTGATTTTCGTTCCTTCATTATTTCTTCATCACGATATCCCATGGCTGATTTTACCTTTCTCTTTCTGTTATTTTTAATACATATTATTTTCGTTATCCTTGTTTACTTTTAAGACGTTATATCCTGTTACTCCCCCTATAAGGGTTAAAACTGCTATCTTATCCCACGTCAATCCATATGTATATCCAAATATAAACATTACTATAAGCGGACCGATTATACACAACATCTGTCTTGTAGTAAACTTCTTAACACAACAAGCACAATCATCTTCATTTTTACCTTTATCCTTCTTTATCTTTTCTTCTATTTTATCATTTAAGATTATAAGCTCATATTCCATTTGTTGCTGTTTATGCCTATCTATATCAAATAAAAAATATAATGGTGGAAATGGGATAAAAAATATGCACACAAGTACACCTGTAACCACAATCAACAATATATACAACATAATGTATAAACCTGCCAAATCAAGCACATTTACGCCCTCTGCGCCTATTGGTATTGTCTGTAACTGCTTATATATTTTATAAAAATCATTAAATCCATCAAATTTTGCAAAGACCAAATTTACCAATAAGCCAAAAATTATGGTTATTATTATCGGAAAATATAAGATATTTCTTCTTTTGATATAAGAATCTAATTTGTATTTTCGCGACAACATATCATTTCCCGGTATTTCCTCACTGTAAAATTTGTCTATTCTCCTCTGTGACTCTAAATTAATTTTATATAAATCAAAATTACTGTTATTTCTTATTTTCTTTAAATCCTTATCCAATTCTGTATATTTAGACATATTACATTCCCTCCCATGTATCCATAAATTCTCTGCCCTGTCATAAATGTATTCCGTGTATAGGACTCCCTCCCCGCTGTTCCCGCCGATTTCTAGCGCCTTCACCGTCCCATCGGGGTTGTAGGTGTAGCATGCCTGGCAGTTCCCATTGTCGTATACCTTCCGCAGGCGGTCGGCATAGTCGTACTCATACTCCGTCCGCTTTCCGGTCAGGTCTGTCAACCCCGTCCGGTTCTCGTCGACATCATAGATGTATGCGGCGAGGCTCCTTCCCGCAATAGTTACAGGCACAGGATGCGGTGTGCCCTTCCCCATCGGTTGCCGTCAGGATGTTCCCCGCGTGGTCGTAGGTATAGCGCTCATGGCTGCCGTCAGCC
>DKUL01000005.1 GCA_002490665.1 Lachnospiraceae bacterium UBA7205
CCACGCCGAAAAGGCGTTCCACCGTTACCGGCCTGTTGTTTTTGTCATAGGTGTACGATACGGTGTTTCCCGGCTGTACTGCCTTTGCCAGGTTTCCTGCACCGTCATAGGTGTACGATATTGACTGCATTGCCGCGTCGGTTATCTTTTTCAGCCTGTCATTTTTGTCAAATGCAAATGCCGCCCTGCTTCCGTCCGGGTAAACAATGCCCGTGCGCCTGCCCATCGCGTCATACTCATAGGAAATCTCCCTTCCCTGCGGGTCTTTCACCTTTGTGAGCCTGCCGGGGGTGTCCCTTGTAAATGATGTCGTGCCCGTCCAGTCCTGCATTTCCACGAGCTGTCCCCTGCGGTTGTAGCGGAACGCCGTCTCCCTGTCCGCGCCGTACTGTATCCGGGTCGGCAGGTTGTTGAGGTCGTAGGTTACGACGGTGCGGTTCTGTCCTCCGTCAACGATTTCCGTCATGTTCCCGTTGCCGTCATAGCTGTATCCGGTCTCTTCGAGCAGTGGGTTGATTTCCTTTATCATGCAGCTGCGCTTATCGTACTGGTAAAGCGTGATGCATGCCTTCTCTTCCCCTGCGTCCCTGTATTCCCTGATGCAGTTGTTTACGGCGTCATACTCGAATGCCGTCCTGTTTCCGAGCGCATCCGTAACTTCCGTAAGGTTTCCGTTGCCGTCATATGCGTATGCGGTGCTGTTGCCGAGCGCGTCCGTGACCGTGGCAATCCTGCCATCCGCCGTGTAGGTAAATGTCGTACTCTTTCCCATGGCATCCGTAACGGACGTCACCTGTCCGAGTGCGTCATGCGCGTATGATGTGGTGTTTCCAAGTGCGTCGCGCACTGTCTTTACCTGTCCGAGCGCGTTGTATGTGTACTCGATGGTCTCGCCCTCTGCCAGCGTGAGTTTTGTCAGGTTTCCGTTCGGCGAATATTCACATGTTGTAGTATTGCCGTTGGCATCCGTCTGCGTGAGCACCCTGCCCATGGAATCATACGTGTATGCCATGCTGTTGCCGTCAGCATCCGTAATCGCCGTCAGCCTGCCCCTGCTGTCATACGTGTAGTCTGTCCGGACGCCTTCCTGGTCCGTGACTGCCGAAAGTCTGCCTGCCGCCGTATATTCCATGGAAATGCCCGCACCGTTGCCGCCTGCTGCCTGTGTGAGCCTGTCCAGACTGTCGTAGGTATATGTCCAGACGTTTCCGTTCGCGTCCGTATACTGTACCACATTTCCTGCCGTGTCGTATTCGCAGGAACTACCGTGCCCTTCCTCGTCTGTTATTCCGGTGAGCCTGTCCAGACTGTCATATGCATACTGCCTTATGCCGCCTGCCGGATTTGTCTCCTTAGTCAGGTTTCCATTGCCGTCATATTCATACACTGTCCTTCCGCCGCAGGCATCCGTCACTGACGAAAGCATTCCCCTGCCGTCATACTCATAGGTGACAGTGCCGCCTGCCGCATCCGTTACCTTTGTCACGCGGTCATTGGCATCATATTCATACGCCGTCACGTTTCCAAGGGCATCCTCGACCGTGAGGCAGTTGCCATTCTTGTCATACGTATATTTTGTAACCGCTCCGTTTGGCGCCTTTTCTTCCAGTATGCGCCCCGCGCTGTCATAGGTGTACGTAATCCGGTTCGTTTCCTTATCTTCATGGGAAATGACGTTTCCGTCCGCATCATAGGCTGCTGTCTCCGTATTTCCGCAGGAATCCTCGACGGACGCAAGCCTGCCCAGCGCATCGTAAGTGAATTTTACGGTCTCCTCCTCCCTCGTGATGGAGAGCAGTCTGTCTTCCTTATCATAGCTGTACGCCGTGACAATGCCTTCCTCGTCTGTCATGGACAGTATGTTCCCATTGCCGTCATACGTATACTCTACCGTATTTCCAAGGGCATCCGTTACTTTTGTGACGTTGCCTGCATTGTCATAGCGGTATGCCGTCAGGCGTCCTTTTTCGTCCGTCATGCCTGTTACCTGTCCCATGACATCATACGCATAGCTGATTTCCCCGCCTGCCGCATTCCTTATGACAGTGAGCCTGTCCGCGTCGTCAAAGGTATAGCTGGTGGTGTTTCCGTTTTTATCGGTATGGGACGTCACACTGCCCCACTGGTTATGCCGGTAAGCTGTCTGGTATCCCATCGCGTCCTGCTCCGTCGCAAGATTTCCCTCGTCATCATAGGTAAAGGTCCGGACATTCCCCATAGCATCCGTGACAGACACAAGCTGCCCCGCTTCATTATAGGCAAACTGCTGTGTGCCGCCCATCCTGTCCGTAATACCCGTACAGCTTCCATTCGCGTCATAGCTGTAAAGGACTTCCCCATCGGCGTCTGATACGCTTAACAGATCCCCATCCTTTGAATAGGTGTATTCCACGATATGTCCTGCAGGGGATGTGTAGGATGTCAGGCGTCCTGCGTCATCATGTACATACTGGTATCTGTTTCCTAGACAGTCCTCTGCCTCCTGCAGATGGTTTTTCTTGTCGTAAGTATAGCTCCACAGGGAACCGTTTCTGTCCGTGAAAGCAGTGAGATTGTCACTATCATCATATTCAAAACCGGATACATTTCCGTTCTCATCCGTTATGGATGTCACGTTGTTTCTTCCGTCGTAGGTATATAATGTTGTTGTCTTATCCCGGTTCTCAACCGATACTGGCTGGTTGTTGTCATTGTAGCTGACTTTTTCTTCTGTTTCGTCAGGATATGTGATGCAGGTCATGCGCCCTCTGCCGTCATACTTCATTTTCGTGACATTTCCGAACACATCCGTCTGCTCAATCAGGCTGCCGATGCTGTCAAACTTGTTATGGATGCCAGTCTCGGAATTCCTTATGTCCGTGATATTGCCATAGGTGTCATAAGTATACCTGGTATAATACTTATCTCCGGTGTAAAAATAAGTCTCCCTGTTGGCTTCATCATAGACAACCCTGTTTTCCGCCCTGCCTGTCATGGTCTGTCTGGCAATCCGCTGTTTTTCGTCATACGTATTAACCAGGTAGCCTGCACCTGTAAAATCCGTGACGGTAAGGAGATTGCCGGCATCATCATAAGTAAAGCTGATGCTCTCGCCGTCCGCATTCCTTATCGCCGCAAGACACTTGTCCTTATACAGCAGGCTTACTTCATTCCCTGTCTCATCCGCAACCTTTGCGACATATCCGTTCTGATAGGTAAATGTCAGCTTCTCGCCGTGCCTGCCCGCAATTTCCAGAATCTTTCCATCCATGTCTGTCTGGATACGGTACTCCGTGAGTCCGTCCTCTTTTATATAGGAGAGATGACTGCTGTTATCATAATGGTATTCTGTGCCGTCTATGTCTGTCACGTAATAGTCGAAATTCTCGTCGCGTCCAAGACTGTATGTGGATTTTACGCCTTCTGCCAGACAATGCTGATGCTCCCCGGTTCTGTAAAACGGAATGATGCTGCCGTCCGGCGTCTCAAAATATACATATGCATTGTCTGCGTAAAGCATGTAGTTCAAGGAGTGTGTCCATTTTTTACCCATCTTTTCGTAATGGCTGCCGCGCTGTGATTCATACATCGGCACAAATTCGAGGCCGTCCCTGCCGTTTCTTGCAAGAAATGTATGCTGCCACAGAAAGGCGCCTGTCACGACATTGACAGGGTCGAGCTCTTTGTACGCCTGTTTTCTGTCCGGATGCTTTTTCCTGGGCTTTCTTGGCGGGATGCCTGTGTCCTTCCGGTGTTCCGGTTCGGGAAGTGTCTCTTCCGGAAGTGTTTTTATTTTCTGTGGTGTGCCATATCTGCTCGAACCATCCGCGTTGTTGCACCGCACAGCATAGGTATGCTCCGTATCGGGCTCCAGTCCTTCAATGTCCTTTGACGGCTCTGTTGTCCTGTGCGGTGTCCCATCAAAGAGCACGTCGTAGCTTGTGGCTCCGTCCACCGCCGGCCAGCTTAACGTGACTTTGTCTTTTGTTGCTGATGCGTGCGGCGAGGATGGCGCTTTTGGTGTTGTCCTGACTTTTTTGGACGCACTTGGCTTGCTGCTTCCTCCTGCATTCTTGGCGCTGACACTGACATCATGGTCCGTATTCGGTGAAAGTCCGCCTACCTTATGGGAATTGCCTGATGCACTGTATTTCTTTCCGTCCACGTCAACCTCATATCCATCTGCGCCGTCAGACGCATCCCAGCTAAGATCTGCCGAATCTTCGTCCGTGGATGCTTTTACGCCTGTAGGGGATTTCGGCGCCGTATGTGCTGTCTTTTCGGGACCGTATGCGCTTGTCCCATCCGCATTCTTTGTGCGTATCTTATACGGATACCTTGTGTTCGGCTCCAGCCCTGTTATTTTCTTACTGTTACCTGTCTCATTGCTTGTCTTCCCATTGAAGCTAAGCTCATAACCAGTCGCGCCGCTGACTGCATCCCACTTTAATTCCACTTCAGTATCTGAATTTTTAGAAGTGATATTTGCAGGCGCTTTTGGCGCTGTCGTTACGGTCTGTTCCGAACTGTACTCGCCAGCCCCGTAACTGTTCTTTGCCCGCACCTTGAATCTGTACCCGGTATTTGCGTTGAGACCGGTGAAAGTCTTTCCCGGTGATGTCTGGCTGTATACCTGCCCATTGAACATCAAATCATAACCTGTCGCATTGCTGACTGCACCCCAGTTAAGCGTCACGGAATTATCGGAAGCGTATTTGGTTATCCTTGGCGGCACTGCGGGCAGGAGTGACTGTGTCGTCACTGACCGGACAATGCCATATTCGCCTGTTCCGTCCGCATTTTTACAGCATATTTTATACTGGTATGTCGTATTCTGCTGTAGCCCGCTGACTGTAAGCGATGTATTTCTATTGCCGTTTACATTGTACTCCCTGTTATTGAAATGAACGGTATATCCTGTCGCCCCCGGCATGTAAGACCAGCTGATGGTTACCGAATTTGCCGTGCTTTCTGCCCTGGCAGATGACGGTGAATCCGGTGCTGTTGACACGATCTGATCTGCACTGTACGCACCTACACCGTCCGCGTTTTTCCCACGCACCTGAAAGTGATAGCCTATGTTGCTTCTAAGTCCTGTAAATGTCTTACTGGTTGTCGCCACGCTGTAAGTGCTTCTGTCAAAATATACTTCATAGCCTGTTGCGTTTGCAGCCGGATTCCAGCTGATGGTTGCGGAATTATTTGTTGCTTTTTTCTGTATGCCCGATGGCACATCCGGAAGCTGCGGCAGTGTTGTCACTGACCGGCTGTTGCCATACGCCCCTACTCCATCCGCGTTTTTACAGCACATCTTGTAACTGTATGTTGTCTTCGGGTTTAACCCGCTGACTGTGTAGGTCGTGGCGGACGCACCGATATGGTAATCCTTATTGTTGAGATTGAGGACATACCCTGTCGCACCTGTCACCTGATACCAGCTTACGGTTACCGTGTTCGCCGTACTTTTTGCACTCATGCCTGTCGGCGCTGTTGGCGCTGTCGTCACGGTCTGCGCTGCGCTGTATTCACTTGTGCCTTCCGCATTTTTGGCACGCACCTGAATTTTATACCCCATATTGCTGCTAAGTCCTGTCACGGTCTTACTGGTTGTCGTCACGCTGTATACTTTTCCAATAAGCTTAAAATCATAGCCTGTTGCATTTGCGACCGGATTCCAGCTAACGGTCACGGAATTATCCGTCGACTTTTTCTGTATCCCTGTGGGAACTCCCGGGAGCGCTCCCTTTGTTGTCACGGACCGGCTGGTACTGTATGCCCCTGTTCCGTCCGCATTTTTACAGCACATCTTATAACTGTATGTTGTTTTTGGGTTCAGTCCGCTGACTGTATAGGATGTGGCGCCTGCTCCCAGGTTGTAATCCCTGTTATTGAAATTGAGCGTATATCCTGTCGCCCCTGTTACCTTGTTCCAACTAATGGTTGCTGTGTTTGTCGCGCTTGTTGCACTGATGCTTGTTGGTGCCTTTGGTGCCGTTGTAACTGTCTGAACTGTGCTGTACTGGCTTGCCCCCTTTGCATTTTTGGCACGCACCTGAAACTGATACCCTGTATTTGCTAAGAGCCCTGTAATCTCCTTGCTTGTTCCTGTCATGCTGTATACATTTCCGTTAAATTTGAAATCATAGCCTGTTGCACCGTTTACAGCAGACCAGCTGATTACTGCCGAACTGTCTGTGGATCTTTTTGTGATTCCGGAGGGCACCTGTGGTACTTGGGAGGATGATGCCGCCTGTGTTTTTATACTCTTGACAGCGCTGAACGCTCCCGCGCCATCTGCATTATTACAGCATACCTTATAATTATAAGTGGTATTTGAATTGAGCTTGTCTATTGTCAGGGATGTATTCCCTCCCGACACTACATGGTTCCTGTTATTGAAGTTAACCGTATAAAGACCTGCTCCTGTCACCTTGTTCCACTTGATTGTCACTGCATTTGTTGTACTTGTTGCACTAATGCTTGTCGGCGGTTTCGGTGCCGTAGTCACGGTCTGCTCCGCGCTGTATGAGCTTGTGCCGTTTGCATTTTTGGCACGCACCTGAAACCGGAATCCCACATTAGAACTGAGACCTGTTATCGTTTTGCTTGTCGTTGTAAGGCTATATGTACTCCCATTGAATTTCAAATCATAGCCAGTCGCGTTCGATGCAGGACTCCAGCTGATTGTCGCTGACGTATCCGTTGATTTCTTTGTGATTCCGGACGGTATCCCCGGTATTGCCGTCTGTGTTGTGACCGTCTGTGTTGCACTGTACGCTCCTGTCACATTACTGTTTTTTGCCCGGACAGCATACGTATGTCTCGAATTCGGCGCAAGGCTGGTAAATGTATAACTTGTACGTGTCGTATTATACACTCTGCCGTCAAACAAAATATCATAGCTTGTCGCACCAGTAACAGGACTGAAAGAAAGGCTAATCGAGACGGTGCCCACATTTGCTTTTATATTGGTCGGAACGGATAGGTTTTTTGCGTAAAAGTCAGACGGAACTGTCAGTTTTATCTCTTTAGCTGCCAGCGTGGAACCATTTTTTCCATTTGCCCACACCGTAATTCGGTACACACCGCCTGGAATTACCTTATTTCTGGAAACACAGCTCGTCGCACTTGTCACCTCATCATGCAGGACACTGCTGTCTGCCACAAGAACAAGACGCACCAGGTAATAGTCTAAATTTGCCACACTTGACCACGTACACGATATTGTCCCATCCTGGTTCAATGTGGCTGTAACATTAAAATTACTGCTCATTTTATTTTCTCCTTTTCCCTAATATTTGACCGGTCAACTATGAAAGAGGAGAGAATTTCCAAAATGTAAACAAAAAACTCCCACAATTACATGAGAGTTTTTACAGCCATTCCCTTTATTTCAACATCTCCGACTGATTGACAATCACCGTATTATACAAAAACAAAATATCCGCGTCTGCAAAGTCCACATAATCCCCAATCAGCGCCGAATTAATGTAGCGCAGGTCAATCAGCGTAATTTCCCTGTACGCCCCAAGCAGAAGCGGCGCCAGGCTGCTTGTGTAGGAATCCCGGAATATAATCAGCCGCCTGTCCGTCGCCGCCTTAGGACTCCTTATTACCTGCAATGACGATGCGCCGCCCACAAACAAATCGTACTTGTCCAGGCTCATCGCATCCCCGAGCTTGTCCGTGCGGTATACCGGCATGAGCACTGCCCCGGCCTCATCCGGCAGCACGACCTTCCCGCCCTGAAAATTTTCCTCAAGGCTCCACACAAAAGCCGATTCCGTCACTTCATTTGTGAGGTATACAATCGTGTCCGGCTCCATCGGCAGCGCCGCCTGCCCATAATACACACCATAAAAATCCTGCACCGCATTCGCCTGATAATCAGCTTCCTGCACGCTGGAAACATCATCCATTCCAAATGCATCCAGTAATGTATCTGCCGTACCAAAAAGCCGCTCCTGTCTCCAATGGGTGTCCGTATGGTAATAATCATCAATCGTCAAGCCGGAAAGAATGTCGACATAACGCGCACCACCCGCCTTTTCCATCTCCGCCGTCAAAACCGCCAGCATTTGCCCATAATCCACCGCCGGAAATCCGTTTTCCCGCGCAAGGAAATAATTCTTGTCCGGTACCACCGCATAGCAGAACGCCTGATCCGGAAAGTAGGTTTCCCTAAGCCCTGTCATCTTTTCCGCAAGCCGCCTTACCGATGTCTCCTTCAGCTCATAGTCCAGTTTTGACGCATGTGCACCGGCAGTATAGATGTCATTGTTTTCCTTCTGCAATAACACATCATAGGAAAAATGCGCCTTGACGCGGCGGAATGCGTCCCGGAACGGAAAATGGTCAAGCAGGTATTTTTCGATATTATCCATAAACGATTTATCGAGCACACTTTCCAGCGTCAGCACTGGTTTTTCCGCAAGGCGTCTCCGCTCTGCCTCTGAAACGGTTTCCTTGGGACAGATAACTGTCATCAGCGTCAGGCCGACAATCCAAAAAAGAAAGACATAAATTGTAATGCGCTGTTTCCATCTGTCATTTTTCATCCGCTCATCACCTCCGACAGCTCCTAAAACCGAAAATACAAAAATGGATTGAATGACCCGTCTATCAGGTATGCCGTGCACAAAAGCAAAAGCCCGACTGTCAAAAATCCGCGCGCCACATGGATTGCCGCCTCCCCTGTCTTACATGTCTTAAACCGCTCCTGTACCCTCGTCCACAGCCATATGGGCAGCGGCGTCGACCCGACGATTCCGGCAACCAGTATCACCATCCGGTTCCGCAGCAGATATGTCCATACCATCCTGTCCGTCTCCCCTGCACTGGCTGCGATACGCCCCCCGCAGGAAAACAGCGCCTGAATATCCGAGACAGCCCCTGACAAGCTTTCATTGTGAAATACCAAAAAACTGATTAGCACAATAAAGACCAGGTAGGCGTGGCGCAGAAAAAATGTAAGGAACGCCGGAAGCCGCGCCATTGTGCCGCACAGGCGCGCGACTGCCTTCTCAAACACCAGAAGCACGGCAAACAGCAGTCCCCATGCAATAAAATTCCACCCTGCCCCATGCCAGAGCCCCGTAAACAGCCAGACCACCAGGATATTCCATATCCACCTTGACATGCTGACCCTGTTCCCCCCCATGGGGATATATACATAGTCCCGAAACCACGCGCCAAGTGTAATGTGCCATCTTCTCCAGAACTCACTGACACTTTTTGCGATAAACGGATACCGGAAATTTTCCGGAAACGAAAAGCCAAGGATGCTCCCCAGCCCAATCGCCATGTCGGAATACCCTGAAAAATCAAAATAAATCTGAAGCGACACTGCCGCCGCATATGCCCACGAGAGCGCAAGGTCTCTCTGCCCCAGCGCCGCGACCTCCGCCACAAACTCACCAAGCACATTGGCAACCAGCACCTTCTTGCCCAGGCCGACGGCAAACCGCACAGCCCCCCGCTCAAAATTGACATGCATATCCGAAAAACCGGTTCCCTTTATCAGCGTCTGGTCAATGTCGCTATACCGCACAATCGGTCCGGCAACCAGCTGCGGAAAAAGTGTCACATAGGCAGCATAGGTAACAAAATTTTTCTGCCGTTTTACCTTCCGGTAATATACATCCGCACAGTAGCTCACAATCTGAAATGTATAAAAGGATATCCCTATCGGAAGCGGAACCGCCTTCACGTCCAAGCGCAGCATTGTCCCTGCAAAAAAGTAAAAATATTTAAAGTAAAACAATGCCGCAAACGGCAAAAAGACAGACAGAACAAAAAATATTCTGCCTGCCCGTTTCTGCCGGAAGCTGTCCATCAGCCACACAAGGACATACGATGCCACAATCTGCGCAAGCATCAGAAAGACGTATACAGGCTCCCCCCATGCATAGAATAGTATGGACACCGCAAAAAGGACAAGGTTCCTGCCTTTCTGTGGCACAAAAAAGTAGAGAAGGATAACCAGCGGCAGAAAAAAGTATAAAAATGTAATGCTGGAAAAAAGCATGGCAGCCTCTCCTATTTCTCTTTTATATCGGGTTGGTCTTCTCGATGGTATCGGAGGTTTTCATCTCCCTTGCCTGTGCCGCCGCAACCGCCTTTTCCATCACGGCATCAACAGTATCCTGATGTCCCATTACAAAGAAAACATCATTCCCGAACAATGCCGCGCTCTGTTTCTCCGCCGTGACACAGACCCACTTTGCAGGGTTAATCTTATCCATAATCTGTTGTCTGATGCTTTCCGCATCCGCTTCATCTGTTGTCCTGATGTACACAGCACTGTATGCTGTCGAGGTCATCATGGATTCGGACAGATACACACCGGCTATCCCGTCAATGTCCGTGAGTCCTGTGTGATACGCCATCATATCCTTATCGTTGATGTCAAGCTCCGTCGTCATAACCTCCATAGGGAGCAGATCCTCTGCTACTCCCCCATATACTTCGTCAATAAACGCCGACACTTCATCGACACTTTCCAGATGCACCATGCCGGCAGAATCCGGCGCTGCCTCAGTCGATACTTCATCCGAATTTCTGTCTGCCCTGTTGCCGCACCCTGTCAGCATAGCCATGGAAAGCGACAGTGTCACAGCCATAATCCCTATCTTGTTAGCAACCGTTCCTTTTTTCATAAAACATTTCATAACAGGTAATCCTCCTTTTCCCATGTGAAACAGTGCTTCTGCACCATTCCTATTATTTCCCTGATTTCCGTTAACTATTCATACTGCATCTTATCATTTCACAATGCTGTATGTCAGTGTCTCCGCGTCTTCCTTTTGCAGCAGCAGGTCATAAACACTGCCTTTCTCAAGCCTTTCTTCCTCATTTTCCGGCGCGAATGCCATAATCGAGATTGTACTCTTATCATATAGTTCGGAGTCCTCGGATTCTACCACTCTTGCCGTATATAAAATTCCGCTTTCTGCCGCATTCACATCCACAATTTCGACCTTGACCGAAAAAATTTCCGGCACCGCCTCCATGGCATTTTCTGCCATGCCGCCCTTGTCGTAAGCGGCATCTGCGGTTACCACTGCATCCTCCTCGGCACTGTCCATACTGACCCCCGCGCCCGATTCATCGCGCGGAGCTGCCTGGTTCATATCTGCCATAAGATGTTCTTCCGGCGCATAGCCGTCTGCTTTGTCTGCTGCATATTCCGGGGGAGCCGCCGTATCATTCTGAATTCCCTTCATCCCTCCCAGATGCGTTTTCATCACAGGAATGATGACTCCGACACACACACATGCCGCAGCCACAGTCGCCCAGACTTTTATGGAAAAAACGTTCTTTTTCCTTGTTTCACAGGCAATGCTGCTGTCCTTATCGTCCAGCCCCGCCTCGATGCGTGCCCACAAGTCCGGTGTCTCGCAGTTCACAAGCGCCCTGTACTCCTTTTCCAAATCCTTACTCATAACCACATCTCCTTAATTTCTTGATCGCATTCTGATACCGCCAGGTTATTGTTCCAAGTGGGATTTTCAATAGTTGTGCTATTTCCTGAAAGGTCATCTCACCCATTATCTTGAGGTTTATGACCTCCCGCTCACCAGGCTTTAGCGCCTCCAGCGCCTGTTTCAGGCTCATATCCGCTATTACCTCCTGCTCGATGCATTCAGCCGAGGCGCCCTCCGCAGCCGAATCCGAGCAGTCCTCTGACGGCACCTCCCGCCTCATTTTTCTGAGTAAGTCTATCGCCATGTTCCTTGCAATCGTCGCCATCCATGCCTTATGCCCATTCCCACCGTGATATGTATCTGCAAGCCGCCACAGCTTTATAAAGAACTCGCTGGTCACATCCTCTGCATCCTCACGGTTCGACACAACCTGAAACACAACGGAGTATATATACCCGATATACGCCTCGTAAATTTCATGGAGCGCATTTTTATCGCCGGATTTCATGCGCTCCATGCATTCACCAAACTGCTTCTCCTCCACATTCCCTCCTCTCTGGTAAAACGCCGTAACCCTCCTATAATCTATATACGTTTTTCCAACTGTTTTTTATGGTGTCTTTTATTTTTTATAAATGAAAGGAGCCTTTAGCCAAAAGCCCCTCCCTATATTACCTATTTATCAATGTCGGTTCCGCAAATACCTCGCAGTAGCGCTCCGCACGCTCCCAGATTACAACGTCAGGATGATATTTGTCATACATGCTGTACTTAAAATCCCGCGCGTCCTCCCAGTAAACTTCCCTGTAATACCCCTTGCAAATCTGCGACAGGAACCCGCCGAAAGAATCCCCGACATAGAGCAGTACCTGGTCATGATACTGCGCCTTGTCCGCAGAATCCTGTTCAAATACATACACCTTGTCAATCTTATACTTTTCATTGAGTCCCGCCAGCATCGCGAGATCACCCGAATAGTTTTCGTTATCCACCCGGAATTTCACAGAATCCATGTCCGCATGCGTCCCATAAACAGTCCGGAAAAATTCCTGCATATTTACAAACGCGCCAATCTGGTTGCTGTGGGAATCCGTGCTGTAATAAAGCTGTGCCCTGTCCTTGTTCGCCATCAATGCATCCTTGGGATAGACAAACACAAGGTCGGTATTCTCATGCAGATAGTCGGCAAGCTGCTCCCCGCGCGAAACGTCGTTTACCCGCGCTATCGTGTCCGGCATGTTTTCGGCATAGATAATCTCCTTGTTGGGGATGCACATGGTATAAAATTCAACTCCCTTCTCCGCCAGGTGGTCCCGCGTCGCCGTGAGGTTTGCCGCGATTGCCGCCAGCTCCTCCTGCGAAAAGTGGTTGATTCCCATATAGTCCCATATTGGATGTCCGTCCAGCTCCGTCTTGTAGAAAAACATGTTATTTTTTCCCATGAGCGTCTGCGTCGACTCAATATAGGTGCCGCCCGTCAGGAGCGAAGTCAGCTCCGTGTTGAATGCAATCAGCTTCGTCCGTCCAAACAGGCCGTCCGTAAAATTGCTGATGCTCTTCTGAAGCGCCGCAAATCCCGTCTCCTTTTCCGTCTCGCCTGCCTGATCTCCTGACTGTGATTCCTTATCAGTTATTATGGTTCCGTTCTCCTCCAGGACTGCCTTCTCCTCCTCCGTCAGCCCCTCCTGCTGCCTGTCCGGCAGGATGTTCCTCACAACCGTCACAAGAGGTATCGTCAGGATAAAGATGAGAAACGCCACTGTTATCCATTTGTCCCTGCTTTTCATATTCATCTCCAATTTCTTACTTCTAAAAATTAAAGTATATAAACGGATTGTACGCATTGTTACAGATAAACGATACGCTGACCACAAGGCATACGACCACGCCCACCGCATACGCGGCCTGCCATACCCGGCTGTCCTTCAGCTTCTGGTCAATCCACGGCAAAACGGGCGCGCACCCTATGATTGCAAATACAAAGTATATCCAGTTCTGTGCGATATATGCCCAGACCGCCTTGTCAATGATTCCCTTGGCGCCGATGCCAAACATTGCCTTAATGTACAGGAATGCATTTCCCATGCCCGTAGAGCGGAAAATGACCCATCCGATGATGACAAGCACCATGGTATAGATATGTCCCCACCAGTGTTCCTTCTTTCCAAACCCAGTCAGCTTTTCAAATGTCAGTATCACAAAATACATCAGCCCCCAGGCAATAAACGTCCAGTTCGCCCCATGCCACATTCCGGTGAGCAGCCACACGACAAAGATATTGAAAACCAGCCGCGGCCTTGAAACCCTGCTGCCCCCAAGCGGGAAATACACATAGTCGCGGAACCATGTCTGCATGGAAATATGCCATCTGCGCCAAAACTCCGATACCGTTTTGGAAATGTACGGGTAGTTAAAGTTCTCCTCAAAATGAAACCCGAACATCTGCCCCAGCCCGATTGCCATATCCGAGTATCCTGAAAAGTCAAAGAATATCTGGAGCGTATACGCAACCGCCCCAAGCCACGCCATCCCGGCCGACGCCTGAAACTCACCATTGATAATCAGCCCGAACGCATTGTCCGCAATGACTGCCATATTGTTTGCGACCAGCACCTTCTTGCCCAGTCCGATACAGAACCTTGTGACGCCGGCAGTAAAATCCTGCCAGTTCTCCACCCGGTGCACAATCTGTTCGGCAATCGTCTCGTACCGGACAATCGGGCCTGCTATCAGCTGTGGGAACAGCGCGATATAAAGCCCTACCTGAAGCGGATTCTTCTGCACCTTTCCGCGCTGCCGGTAGACGTCAATCACATAAGACATTGCCTGGAATGTGTAAAAGGAAATTCCGATAGGCAGCGGCACAATGGGCACCGGAATGTCAGTGTGCAGGAACCGGTTTATCTGCAGCACCGTAAACCCGCTGTACTTAAACCATCCCAGTGTCCCGATGTTTACCAGTACCATCAGCGCCAGAATCAGCCGCACCACTGCCTTTTTATCGCGGAATCCGTCCACCAGGATACCAAAAAACCAGTTGGCAAGAATCGTGCCTATCATCAAAAACACATAAACCGGCTCGCCCCACGCATAAAAAAACAGGCTCGCAAGCAGCAGAAAAATATTTTTCAAGGTCTTTGTTTTTCGCAGGAATGCATAGTACACCACAAGTACCACCGGAAAAAACACGAACAAGAAAACTTCACTCGGAAAAAGCATGTGACATTTCCTCCTAAACTAAACTTCTTTCCGAAACCATCAACACCTTATCAGACTTCGACGCTTCCCTCAAACACCGTGGCAGCCGGTCCCGTCATGTAGACAAGATTGTCATCCCTGTCCCACTCACAGAGGATTTCGCCGCCAAGAACCTTCACAGTTACCTTCGTGTCCGTCCGTCCGTTCAGGACACAGGCTGCCGTCGTGGCACAGCATCCGGTTCCGCAGGCAAGTGTCTCCCCAGTTCCCCGCTCCCACACACGCATCTGTACCGTATTGTTGTCAATGACCTTCACAAACTCCGTGTTGGTTCTCTCCGGAAACCGCTCATGGTTTTCAAAATATGACCCAATCTTCTCAATTTCAAATTTCCCCATGTCGTCAATATCGTCCACAAACACGACGGCGTGCGGATTTCCCATTGAAACGCAGGTCATCCGGTACGTCTGCCCGTTCACCATGATTTCCTCGTCGACCACCTGCTCATTGTCCGACAGGACAGGCACCTCGGATGCCCTTAATACCGGGGCGCCCATATTGACCCGAACAGTCGATACCATGCCGTCCGCTCCGAGTGTCAGGTCAAGATATTTCACCGCGCCAAAGCTCTCTATGGTGATGGATGTCTTGTCCGTCAGTCCGTAATCATATACATATTTCGCCACACAGCGGATGCCGTTGCCGCACATCTGCGCACGCGTTCCGTCCGCATTGTACATCTCCATCTCGAACGCGGCTTTTTTGCCGGGATTAATAAAAATCACGCCGTCCCCGCCGATGCCAAAATGCCTGTCACTCAGCCTCCTGACAAGCTCCGGCTTGTTGTCCGCATCGATATGCTGGGAAAAACCGTTCACATAGATATAGTCATTGCCGCAGCCATGCATTTTTGTAAATTTTAATTTCATCTTATGATTATCCCTCCTACTGCCAGGCAGGCTATGCTGCCCTTTCAATGCCCTTCTGGCGCCCAGCTCCAGCTAAGCACCTCCGTATCGCCTTCCGTGCTTTCCTCGCTTATCTGCACCGAAATCAGCTGCAAATCCTGAAGCGCCCTGATTCCATGCTTCTGCCCCCTCCTGACGGAAACCGTATCGCCGCGCGAAAGCTTCATCAGGCAGCCGTCCACGACAAGCTCGCCCTGTCCGTTCACCACCGTGATGACCTCGTCCTTAAACCGGTGCACATGATAATCCTGCGCGCATCCCGCATTGATGGTGACATGCTTTGTAAGTGACTTTGTGCCGTCAGCATACTGGCTGTAATCATATACCTTGTATTCACCCCAGCGCCGCTCCTCATACATTGGACGTTTGTCTATATTCTCGACATATGGCTTGATATAGGAGCTTTTATGCTTGTCCGATACAAGGATTCCGTCCTGCCCTGCCGCAATGACAAGATTCTGTGTGCCAAGCGCCACAACAGGAATGGACAGTTCGTTAATCACATGCGTATTCACGCATTCCTCGCCCATAATGACATCGCCGATGCTTTCTTCTTCCATTTCCTCCGACAGCGTGTTCCATGTGCCGATGTCCTTCCAGGAACCGTCATAAGGAATCACCGCAAGCGAATCCGCCTTCTCGACAACCTCATAGTCAAAGCTGTCCTTCTTGAGCTGTGCATAATGCTCCACGACAAACGAAAAATCCCTGTCCTTCACATATTTGTCCGCTATGCGCATCAGGTATTTCAGCTTGAATGCAAAGACACCCGCATTCCAGAGCGCCCCCTGTTCCATCAGCTTCCGGGCGGCAGCCTCATCCGGCTTTTCCTTAAACCCGGTCACCTTCCCATCCGCACCCTGTAAAATATATCCATACTTTTCGGATGGGTAGGAGGGCGTAATGCCCATCAGCACAATGTCGGCGTCCCCCTGCTGCACCCGCTCGTCCATTTTCTTAAATGTCTCAAAGTATGCCACGTCCACATAGGGATCCACAGGAAGCACAATGACCGTCTCCTCCGGGTTCATCTTCTTTCTGGATTCCAGATAGGATGCCGCGAGCACAATCGCAGGAAACGTGTTTCTGCGCTCCGGCTCCACCACAACATCCACATCATTCTGAAGCTGTCCCCTGATGGACTCCACCTGCGCCGCCGAGGTTGCAACCACAATATCCGCATCAATGCCGGCATTGACAATCTGGCGGTACACGCGCTGCACCATGGACTCATGGTTTCCATCCTCATCACACAGTAATTTCAAAAACTGCTTGGATCTGACATCATTGGAAAGCGGCCACAGACGCTTGCCCGAGCCTCCCGATAGCAAAACAATGTTCATATTTATAGCCATGCTCCTTTCTCAGCCTGCAAGTCTGGGCTGTCAAGTATTTCCTCTCCTACTTCATTGCCAAAAGCATCTGTGCCGTCTCCACCATGCTGACACTGTAATCCATGCTGTGTTTCTGGAGATAGCGGTGCGCCTCCTCCTCCGTCATGTGATTCCGCTCCATTAACAGGCGCTTTGCGCTCTGTATGGTGGAATCTTCCTCCTCGTTCCGCACCCTGGGCTTTTCCCTGCGCTTTTTTTTGCGCCTGACCAGTCCCTGCACCAGCATGCCGACCGTACTGATTAGCTCATGCACCTTGAGCGGCATGGCAAGTCCGATAATCCCGCCGCCCGACACATCTGCCAGCACCCGCTGGGATGCCATGACCACCATGTCAAAACCGTCCGGCAGATTCTCCTTGAGTTCCATGCACGCCATGTCCGTAAGCTTGTAACCGGATATGACAATACCGTCACGATACTCATCGGCATATCCCAATGCCTGTGCGCCGGAAGTACAAACCGCAGTCACGCTGATTCCACTTTTCACCAAAATATTTTTTATGCTTTTGGCATCCTCAATTTTGGCAAAAACCACAATAATATTTGTCAACGGTACACCTCCAAACTATTTCCTGTCATCTGAAATGTGTACTCAAATCTTATACAGATACGACTCAATCTCCCAGTTTGTCACCTGGGAATCATACTCTTTCCACGCCGCAAGCTTGGATGCATAATACTGTTCAAACACCCGCTCACCAAGCAGCCTGCGCAGAAGCGGATCCTTGCGCATCTCCTCGCACGCCTCGTAAAGGTCCGTCGGAAGCTTCCTGATGCCGCGCCGGACAGCCTCATCCTCCGCCAAGGCATTGATGTTGTCACGCACCTCCGCCTCCGGCTCTATCTGGTTTCTGATGCCGTCAAGCCCGGCCATCAGGCACGCGGCAATCGCAAGGTAGGGATTCGCCGACGGGTCGGGGCTGCGCAGCTCAATCCGCGTGTGCTCGCCGCGGATATTCGGGACGCGAATCAGCGTGTTTGCCCCCAGCGTGCTCCACGCGATATACACAGGCGCCTCAAAGCCGGGACGGAGCCTTTTGTACGAGTTCACCAGCGGATTGGTGACCGCACAGATTCCCCTCACATGCTTCATAAGCCCTCCCATAAAATAATAGGCTTCCCTGCTTAAACCGTTCTTATCAGACGGGTCGTCAAAAATATTTTTCCCATCCTTGCGCAGCGACATATTGATGTGCATGCCGGAACCGCAAAATTCCATCCGCGGCTTCGGCATAAAGGTTCCATGCAGTCCGTGGTGTTTTGCGATTGTTTTCACGGCAAGCTTGAACGTCATGATGTTGTCAGCCGTCGTGAGCGCCTCATCGTAGCGGAAATCGACCTCGTGCTGTGATGGCGCCTTCTCATGGTGGGATGCCTCCACCTCAAACCCCATGTCCTCAAGCGTCAGCACGATGTCGCGCCTGGCATTCTCGCCGTTGTCAAGCGGTCCCATGTCAAAAAAACCCGCCTGCTCGTTGGTGTTCGTCGTCGGCCGTCCGTTCTCATCCGCATTGAACAGGAAAAACTCGCACTCCGGCCCCACCTCAAAGGTATATCCCATGTCTGCCGCCTCCCGCAGGGCTTTCTTGAGAATATACCGGCAGTCGCTCTCAAACGGCGTGCGGTCGGCACGGTACACGTCGCAGATGAAACGCGCCACCTTCCCCTGCTGCGGTCTCCACGGAAAAATCGTAAACGTGTCCATATCCGGGTACAAAAACATATCCGCGTTGTCTGTCGGAAGCATTCCCTTGACAAGGGAGCAGTCAAACATGCAGTCGTTATTGAGTGCCTTTTCAAGCTGGCTCGACGTGATTGCCACATTTTTAAAATTCCCCTCGATATCGGTGAACTGCATGCGGATAAATTCCACATCCTCATCCTCCACCATCCCAATGATGTCCTGCTTTGTATATTTTGCCATAATCAGCACCGTTCCTTTCCTTCAAAATTACCTGATTTGATTTCTTTTTGCCAGCCAGACGCATAATCCCGTCATGCTCCTCATACCTTTATAAAAAGAATAAAAATGGAGTCGGTTACATGAGCTCTAACACCAAAATTGTTGTACTTCGCTCAAAGGAATTAGTCTATGCACTTGTGCTTCTGGTTGTGAGTGTACTTATAATAATGGTAGCAGTTTCACTTTTCATCCCTTCGAAGGACAGCACGGATGAAAAGTCCGCACAGCCCTCACCGGAAGTGTCTTCGGAAGTGTCATCGGAAGCCTCCCAGGGTGTCTCATCGGAAACCCCTGTTGATGTAAATGCCGGCGCCGGCGCGATATACACAACAGACACCTATGTACCCGGTATCTACTCAAGCACGCTGCAGCTCGGAAGCTCCACTGTGGAATTGCAGATTACCGTTGACAAGAACCACATCAATTCCATAAACATGACAAATATTGACGAATCCATTACTACCCTGTATCCGTTAATGCGTCCGACACTGTCCGAATTGTCCGCTGTCATCCTTGCCGAGCAGAGCATCGACAACATCAGCTACAATGACGAAAACCGCTATACCTCTATGCTCCTGATGCAGGCAATCACCCAGACATTAGACAAAGCGGTTGTGTCCGAGAACGAAGACAAACCGGAATCAGGCATCATATACTAAACGCCCAAAAGCAGTCCGGGGCGCGCGGCGAGTAGGGAAGAAGGCCATTCCCTACTCGTTTTTTACCTCGTACTGTGCGCAAGCATCCTGCGCAGATCCGCCATCTCGAAATTGTACACCTTATCGCAGAACTGGCACCTTACCTCAACCGGCCTGGCTTCCGCAATCATATCCTGTATGTCCTTTTTTCCGATGCTGATAATTGCGCGCTCGACACGCTCGCGGCTGCAGTCACAATAATACTGTGCGGGAATCGTATCGTTGATTTCAAGTCCGAGATCCCCCAGCAAAATCGCAAGGAGCTGCTCCGGGGAATTTCCGTCATCCAGTATTTTTGTGACACTGTCCATCGTCTTGAGCTTTTCTTCCAGTGCGCCAATCGTCTCGTCATCGGCAAACGGCATCAGCTGAATGATAAAGCCGCCTGCCCTTTTTACCGTGTTATCCTTTTCCATCAGTACGCCAAGCCCTACAGCCGATGGCACCTGCTCGGATGTCGCAAAATAGTACGTGAGGTCCTCCGCAATTTCACCGGTCTGCAGCTGTGTCTGTCCGACATACGGTTCTTTTAACCCCATGTCCTTTATCACGCTCAGTATGCCAGTCCCGACAGCCCCGCCGACATCAAGCTTTCCAATCGCATTGGGCGGCAGCATTACCTGTGGTTCCAGCGCCGTCCCCCGTACATTTGCTTTTGCATCTGCCGTCACCGCAAGGCCTCGTACCGGTCCATCGCAGTGTATCTGTAACGTAAGGACATCCTTCTCTCCTTTCAGCATACTTCCCATCATTGCCCCCGCCGTGAGCAGCCTTCCCAGAGCCGCCGTAATCACCGGACTCAAATCATGTATCGCCCTCGCCCGCTCCACAAGCGCCCTCGACGTCACTGCAAAGGCGCGTATCTGCGCATTTGCCGCTGTCGCTCTTACAATATAATCTTCCATATGTCCCCCATTATTCCTCAATCCGTTTCGCTACTTCCTGCGCCACACAGTAAATGCGTTCGCTCTGCGCCGTCACACTGCCCAGCGTGTCCGCATCGTAAGCCTTGCAGAATTTAAGTCCGGCACCCTCTATCAGGCGCATCATTTCTTCCAGTGTATATCCCCTCTGGATATGAACCTCCTCAAACCGGGCGTACAACTCCCTTCCGGCGGCAGCTGCCTCCAAATCGCGCACATACACTGTCAGGTCATACTCATTCAGCCCGCTCTCCGCGTCAAAAAAATTTTCCCAGATAAAACTACAGTCTTCCCTGTTCTCCGCTATGACATCATCCCCGATAACCGTCTCATATTTGTATCTGGTATTAAAATCAAAGATAAAAATCCCCCCGGGGTCAAGGTAATTATTGACAAGCCGGAAACATGCATCCAGGTCGGCATCCTCCAGAAGATAATTCAGGCTGTCACACACACTCACGACAGCCCGCACGGTGCCGTAAAGCTCAAAGCTGCGCATATCCTGGTTCAGGTAAAGGATATCCCGCCCCGACTGCTCCTTCTTTGTGCAGGCAATGTTGAGCATCTCGTCCGAACAGTCCACGCCAATCATGTCATAGCCCTTCGCCGCAAGAAGCTCTGTCAGGCTCCCCGTGCCGCATCCAAGTTCCAGGACAAGCCCGTCACGGATGCCAAAATTTTCCATTTCCCTTGTGACATTTTCACACCACTGCCCATAGGGTGTCTCGTCCATTAGCTGGTCATACACCCCCGCAAAACCAGTATACGCCTCCATCAGAACCTCCACTAAGATATGATATGCATTATGCCCCAAGCTTTAGCGAAATAAAGAACCCGGCGACAAGCAGCACAACTCCCGTAACAATTTCAATGACACCCACTGTCCCGATTTCCATCATAATCAGTATCGCAATCGGTGACGCCACAATCAGCCCGATAATCGCCCAGTATGTCACCAGCGGAAACTTCTTTAGCATGAACTCAATGAGCTTTGCCACTGCAACGACACCGACAACCACGCCAATGCCAAATGGCACAAGCACCACAAAGGTATCAAGCATTGCCGGAATGTCAAAGTCCTTCAGTGCATTGATGAATGCATTAATCGTGTCAATTATCGTATTGTAGTATCCCAGTATCATCATAATCATGGAGCCGCTCACGCCCGGAATTACCATCGTCGCCGCCGCAATGATGCCGACGCCGAACAGCTTTATCACATTGACCACGCTAAATGAAATGTCCGCACTCGCTCCGCCGCCTTCCCCGACAAACGCAAATCCCACCACGGTCACAAAAAGCAGGAGAAACGCGATAATCTGCGGAAGCCGGATGCTGTTTCCCTTTACTTTCCCATATATGACAGGAATCCCGCCAAGAATCAGTCCGATAAAAAACAAGTTCGTCTGCAGCGGAAACTTCGGGAATAAAACCTCCGAAAAAATCTTTGCAAAAATTGCAATGGACAAAAGCATCCCAATTGCAATCGGCACCAGCAGCGCAACCGCCTCCTTCATGCGCTTGACAAAATGTGTCAGCACCAGAATCAGCTTGTCATAAATGCCCATGGAAACCATCATGGTTCCCCCGCTCACGCCCGGAATCACGTTTGCGATGCCGATAACCATACCTCTTAAAATGTTCAATACTGCCTCTTTCATATTCTAACTCTGTTACCCCTTCTTTTTTATTTTTTTAAGTAATCCCCAAGGAACGCAATCACCCTGTCCATCTCCTCATCCGTGCCGATGGAGATGCGCATCCAGTCGGATATCCGCGGTTTGTCCCAGAACCTGACATAAATCTTTTCTGCCCTGAGCGCCTCAAAGATTTCCCGCGCCGGAATCGTCCTGTGTGAGGCAAACAGAAAGTTTGTCCTTGCATCCGTGCAGACAAATCCGAGTTTTTCCAGTTCTCCCCTGACACGTTCCCTTGTCGCCACAACTTTTGCCACCGTATCCTGAAAATACGTCTCGTCCGCCACCGAAGCCGCACCCGCCGCGATGGACACGCCGCTCATGGTGTAGGAGTTAACCGAATTTTTTACATCATTCAGGTATCCTATTATCTTCTCATTCCCCATCGCATAGCCGATGCGCATGCCAGCCATGGAGCGCGACTTGGAAAATGTCTGCACGACAAGAAGATTGTCATACTTCTCTATCAAGGGCACACAGCTCTCTCCGCCAAAATCCACATATGCCTCGTCAATAATCACCACCGAATCCGGATTGGCACGGATAATTTCCTCCAGCCCGGACTGCGGCACTGCCACACCCGTCGGCGCATTGGGATTCGCTATGACAATCCCGCCGTTTTCCCGAAAATAATCTTCTTTCCGGATGCAGAAATTGTCATCGAGCGGCTGGCGCTGATACGGAATCCCATACAGGTCTGCCCACACGTCATAAAACGAATATGTGATATCCGGAAACAGAACCGGTTTTCCCGAATGGAAAAACGTCAGGAAAGACATCGCAAGCACATCGTCCGAACCCACGCCGACAAACACCTGCCTGTCCGAAAGACCGTGACGCCTTGCAAGCGCATGTACCAGCAGGGAGGCATCCGTATCCGGATATTTGCGCAGCTTGTCACAGTCAAAACCGTGAATCGCTGCCGCAACGCCCGGCGCCGGAGGATACGGGCACTCATTTGTATTCAGCTTTATCACATCCTGTTCCTTGGGCTGTTCCCCTGCCACATAGGGCACCACTTTCCGCACATTGTCTTCCCAGTTCATAGTATACTCCTTTTCCGTTTTTTCTTATTTTAACATCATAACAAAATTTGGAAGTTTATGCAATGTCTGTTGACTCCAAAAGAATTTCATTCTACTATTAAAATATAGTATATTTTTCCATCAGAATGAAATGCTTATACTAGAGTGGAGGTTCAATATGTATCATCTCAAAATTTTTATGGAAAGTTTTTTGTCGCTTTTTGCCATAATGCGCCTTGCCGGCATGTCGACAAAAAACCCGGTTTCAGTCATTGCTTTCTTAATCATCCTGTATATCCTTGTGCAGCTTCACAGTGACAAGGTGGAAGGCCATGTCGCCCCCGGTGACATGACACTTGCCACAATATTAAGCGTCCTGTTTACGATTTTCACCCTGTCAGCGCGCTATCCCGTCATCCTTGGCGGCATGACCAGCACGCTTTTTTGCGCGGGCATCCTCCTGCTTACCGGTGTGGGACTTCTCATTACGTACTATTATTTAATCATATGGTTTCTGCAGAGTGCATCTACGCTGAAGGTTACCGGAAACGGCTACTCCTATGCATGGATTCCATGGCTGGCTGCGCTGATTTGCCTGATATGCTGGCTGCCTTATTTTTTGTACGAATACCCGGGTGTCATGACGCCTGACAGTATCAACCAGTACGCACAGGTCATCGGAGCCTACGACCTCAGCAACCATCATTCTGTCATCCACACCGCACTGATTGGCATATTTTACAACATGGGCATTGCCATTTCAGGCAGTGCGCACACAGGGATTGCGCTGTACACCGCCGCACAGATGCTCTTCATGGCGCTTACCGCCGGATATGTTGTCCGCACCCTGCAAAAAGCAAATGCCGCCATGCCGGTATTGGTCGTCACCATCTGCTTCTATGCACTGGTTCCCTACAATGGGGCTTATGCAGTCACCATCTGGAAGGACATTCCGTTTGCCGGCTGTATGACACTGTTTGCCGCCGCGCTGGTGCGCTTCCTGCTGCGCGGCAGCTTTGCCGCCTCCACCGACAGCATTCCGAAATTAAGGGTCAGCGAATATTTCACGCTGATTATTCCATATGTGCTGTCCGGCACACTCCTGTGCCTGTTCCGCACAAACGGATGGTACGCGTTTGCCGTGTCCGTCCCCTTTATCGTGGCTGCATACCGAAAATGGTTCAAGGTCATGCTTCCAGTGCACCTGGTCATCATACTGCTGGTGCTTTTTGTCAGGTACCCTGTCATGCATGTATATGAAATCCCACAGGCAGACTTTGTCGAGTCGCTCTCCATCCCCGTGCAGCAGATTGCACGCGTCATCGTAAATGGCGAATCCCTTTCAGAGAAGGAGGCTGCCTTTGTCGGGCAGATTATGGATTTGCAGCAGGTTTCGGCCGCATACCAGCCAGATGTCTCGGACAATATCAAGAACCTGATAAGAAAGACCGGAAACGAATACCTTGAAGCCAACAAGGGTGAATTTATGAAGCAGTGGTTTTCCATTGGCATCCGGCACCCAAAGGCATATTTCGACGCGTATGTCGACCAGACAAACGGTTACTGGTATCCCGATGTAAGCTATTCGGTCGGGCTTGCCGACGGCATCTATCCCAACACGTTCGGTCTGACATGGCAGCCGCTTATCCGGGGAAACGCCATTGCAAAAATAAAGGAAATCATCTTCAAGCTTCCTGAGATGATTCCCCTGTATGGGCTGCTGTGGAGCATGGGATTTATTTTCTGGCTGGTACTGCTTGCCGCGGCGCTCTGCCTGCGCATGGGCAGACCCGCAAACGCGCTGGTCTGCCTGCCCTTTATCCTGCTAATCGCCACATTGTGCATCGCCACGCCTGTCGCCACGGAATTCCGGTATGCATATGCCGCATTCTATGCCCTGCCGCTGCTTGTCCTGTCACCCTTTTTGCATGCGGACAGGCTCAATAGATAACCTCCACGTTTTCTATGAAATTATCATTGACATCGAAGGCTATGATATTCTCGCTGGTTCTGTGATGTGCCATGTAATATCTGCCTTCGATTTCTGTTATATAGTATGGCGTGCCCTTCGACAGCCCAAACCGGACATAAATGTCCTCATATCCACCGCCGGAAAGCTTTTCGAGACTGTCCGTCCTGATTATCGTGGCGTAATCCTGGTTCTCCTGATTGTCCGTCGAGACCGTTATGTAATAGAAATCCCCTATTTTGGTGAGCTGCACCATCCCTGCTATCTCGTCTGCAACAGGATATTCCTGCAGGATGTCAAATCCGTCTCCCGCATCGTTTATCACTGCCTTTATCACCTTCTGGTTGTTATGGCCGGACACAAAATAAATGCCATCTTCCATCACTGTAAATGACCTTACATAGACCCCGAACAGTTCGTCAATCTGTAAAACCTTGTCCACATAGAGCGGATAAATGCCATTGGCATCCGCCTGCTGCGCCCTCTTTATCATGTACATCTCCCCTGTGATGGAACTCCACGCCATGAACACATGGTTTCCTTCATCATACTGTACATAATGCGGACGCATTCCTATATTATCCAGCTTCTGCGTATGCACATATCCGTCATCCGTTTTCTGAAATACCATCAGACGGTTATTTTCCGTGTCGTCAGCAAGAATCATCGTTCCATCCGAGGCGATTGTGTGCGCATAGTGTACTTCATCGGTCAGCACGCTCCACTCAGTCAGCGGGTCTGTGAGGCTGTCATGATATATAATCTGGTCGTGATAACAGTCTGCAATAAAATAAGTATCGCCTATTTTTGTGATATATGTCGCTACATTCAATGTGTCAAACGTATTTTTCTTTTCGCTGGCGACAGGGTCGGATATCATGCCGTCATAGGAAATAAAATCTTTCGTATCCGCCGGGGACAGATTGTTTACAGCATCCGAATTTTGTTCCTCCCTGCCACCGCACGCAGTCACCAATGCCATAATGAGCAGCATCCCTGCCATGTATCTTATCCCGTTTCCAGTTCTCATCGTGCCCCGTTCCTTTCTTCTTTCTTTTGGAGAAGTATTTTTCAAACACGCTCTAGTATAACACGTCTTCCCTGCCTGATACAACCTCACAAATATTTACTGCACCCGAATTTACACTAATGTCTGCCGCCATTCGTCCAATGTTCAAAAATCGTGCATTCACAGCCAGGCAAAAGGCATTTTGTACATAAAACCAAATCATATCTTATCAGATTTGACGTTATTTGTGAACAAATTGTGAATCCATCGTAAATATTAAGTAAATATAAAATGAATGAATTTTTGAATTTTCTATTGACCTTTGCAAAATTTTATGTATAATAATGAACTTGTAAGGCACAACAGGAACGACAAAGCAAAATTATCATTCCTGAAATTTAGTTTCGCACTACATAGTGCAGCGCAGATGCGCAAATGGAGGAGAAGAATTATGAAGAAAAGAATTTTAGCTACAGTTATGGCACTTACATTAGGTTCTGCAATGCTTACAGCTTGCGGTTCAAAGGATGACGTTACTACAGTTGAGCCGGTTGAGTCATCTTCCGTTGTTGAGGAGTCTTCTATCGTAGAGACAACTGTTGTTGAGGAGAACACAGACGCTGCTGCTACCACAGAGGCAGCTACTGATGAGACAGCTACTGACGCTGCTACCACAGAGGAAGCTACTGATGTGGCTACCACAGAAGAAGCTACTGACGCTGCCACGACAGAAGAAGCAGCTACTGATGCTACTACAGAGGAAGCTACAACTGAGACAGCTACGACAGAAGCAGCTAACTAATCCATATCCGGATTCAAAAATCCCGCTGAGTTTCAGCGGGATTTTCGATTTATTTTTTATTTGTCAGGAATCTGTCTCCCTTCATGGTCCATGTGGTATTTGTCCCTGTAAATCAGCTCGGATAACGGAACAAACTGATAACCGGCTTCTTTCAGGGTTGTTATCATCGTGTCCAATGCCTCTGCCGTATATTTTGCACCATTATGGCAAAGGATAATCGTACCATTTCCGAGGTGCTCATTTTGCGTGACTGTCTTTATAATCGAATCCACACCGTAGTCCTTCCAGTCCAGGCTGTCAACATCCCATTGAATGGCGTAGTATCCGCACTTTTTTGCCGTCTTAATCAGCGCCGCGTCGTAGTCTCCAAACGGCGGACGGAACAGGAACATATCATACCCTGTCAGTTCTTTTACCTTATTGTGCACCGACATGATTTCTTTTTCTTTTTCTGAATTGGAAATCTGGCTCATATTTTTGTGGTTCTGACTGTGGTTGCCAAGGTCATGCCCCTCTGCAAGTATCATTTTCACATCATCCGGATAAGATTCCACCCATCCGCCAGTCATAAAAAAAGTCACTTTTACATCATGTTTTTTTAATATTTCCATAATTTTCTGTGTGTCATCATTTCCCCATGCCGCGTCAAACGTCAAAGCAATCTTGGGCTCCTCCGTCTGCACGCAGTATATGGGCAGCTGCCTGCTGCTTCCCCCTGCAACAGTGGGAATCAGCGTTCCCTGCTCCCTGTAGTGTATCCCCAAAAGCCCTGTGAGCACCAAAACCGCTGCTGCCATTGTCACTGCCTTTTTGGACAAATCCTTTTCCCGCAGATATGCGCTTATATCACGTATATACTGTATCAGCACGCCGCTTGTCTGTGAATCGTTGTCTCCATTACTTCTGCCAAGCATATATGAACTGACCCCTACCGGTTTTTAGTAAAATATATTATGGCAGGGCTGAATGTATGACAGAATTATTGACGGGATTTTCTACATCCGCGCTGCCATCAGGCTGCTGGAGGAATATCTGCGCAGCCCCCTGTAGAACACAAACACCGCCGCCGCTGAAATCAGGATGGCATACCCAAGCACCGTCAGCAGGCTCCCCAGGTCAAAACGCATCATGATATGCACCGGCTGGTAAACCGCCATCCCCACGGGGATGATATTATAGAGCAGAAACCGCACCTTTCCATGAAAAATACCATCCGGATAGGTGGCAAAGCTAATCATGCAGTTCACCATATTGTCCCCAAACAGTTCCGCCCGCACAAACCAGAAAGACAGGCTTCCCATCATCAGTGCAAAGGCGGTTATGATTACCGCGCCAATTGCTGAAAACAGCAGAAACAGGAAGAACCGCCCCACGCTGAAGCTGAATATGCACATCACCAGAATTCCATACAAAAAATCACCAATTGCCGAGGTGTTCGTGGACGAAGTGATTACGCTGAGCAGGACATTTTTCGGCATTACCAGATAGGCATCCAGTTTTCCGCTAATGATTAAGTCCGGCAGGGAAAATGCCCTGTCAAACAGAATACACGCAAGTCCAAATGTGCTCGCCGCAAGTCCCCAGAGCAGCATGACCTCCTTCATGGTATATCCGCCGATATCTTTTTTCAGATGGAATAAAATCACCCACTGTATGATAAACGCCGCATTGTTGAGCGCCATAAAGCAGATATTGGTCAGGAAGGTAACCTTATTGAGCATCTCCCGCATAATATTATATTTTATGGAAAGCACGCATACGCGCACTTGGTTTTTAACCGCCGTTAACATAGAGCTTCTTACCTCCCTTTCCGTAAATAAAGAACATCAGACTACATCCTGCTGCCAGATAGATTATCTGTACCACCAGGATTTCAACACATTTCCCCATGTCAAAATCAACAATCAGCTTTGCCGGTCCATAGCAGACCGTATAAATCGGCGTCAGCTTCAAAAACGGCTGCATCTGCGCCGGAAATATTTCTATCGGGAATATCGTCCCGACAATCAGAAGCAGTTTGTCATACAGCCACTGGAACGGATTGGAATCCTCTATCCAGAATGATATCAGGCTGATGCACAGCTTAAATACGGCATTGATTGTGATGCCAAGAATGATGCATGGTATTACTGCCAGCAGTGTTATTGCATGGAAATCCGGCAGGCTTCCGACCATCGTTATACCCATTACAGTGGCAAGCACCGCATACATCGGCAGCTGTATGCTCCACTCACCCGCATGCTTTGCAAGAATGTACAGCGTATAGTGATACGGCTTATTCATAAGGTATGCTATATTCCCGCTTCGTATATCCTTCGCCGCCTGTCTTGACACCGTGCCGGAACCCGCCCCGAACCACATCATCTCCGTAATCATGGTATACCATATCATCTGCTCCCTTGTATAGCCCGAAATCAATTCCCCCGGAGACGAATACATATAATTCCACAAATGTATGAACACGAAAATAAACATGAAATAGCTGATAAAACCCATGAATATGTTCATCACATACTGCATATTTTCCATCAGTACTGACCGGTAAATTACTGCATATTTCCTCATGCCAATCCTCCATCCGCGCCTTTTTCCGACTTGTATATTTCCATGATAATGTTCTCAAGCGGGACATTTGAAATATTGATGTCCTCCACGTGCTCTGCATCAATGTGCGCGAGCGCGTCATTAATCCGCATCTTTGTCGTGTCCACTTCCAGCTTTACATGGCATCCCTTTTCCTTTAATACAGCAATCCCCTGCATCGGTGCAAGCGTTGTCTCCTCCTGCAGCTTCATCTCCACGATTTTTTTATTCAGGTAATGGTACTTCAGGTTCTGCATGGAATCGTCAAGCACAATCCTGCCCGCATTCACAATGATAATACGCTTGCAGAGCTTCTCGATATCCCCTATGTCATGACTTGTCAGGAAAATAGTCGTGTGAAATTCCTTGTTCATCTGCTTGATAAGCTGGCGGATATTTTCCTTTACCACGGGATCCAGGCCGATGGTCGGTTCATCCAGGAACAAAACGCTTGGCCTGTGAATCAGGGATGCCACAATCTCGCACCGGATGCGCTGTCCCAGTGACAGGTTCCTGACCGGCGTGTTGATAAACGCCCCCAGCGCAAACGTCTCCCCCAGCTCGCGGATGCGCGCATCTGCTTCCCGCTCCGGTATGTCGTAGATTGCGGCAAAAAACTTAAAATTGTCATACGGAGTCAGGTGCGTCCACAGCTGTTCTTTCTGTCCGAACACGGTTCCGATTTGATAGGCAAGCTGTTTTCTCTTTTTTACCGGGTCAATCCCAAGCACTTCCACCTTGCCGCCGTCCGGATAGAGGATGCCCGTCAGCATTTTTATCGTCGTGCTCTTTCCCGCGCCATTTGGACCGATGAACGCAAGAACCTCACCCTCCTCCACCGAAAAAGAAACGCCGTCGACTGCCCGCACTTCCTCAGTCTTAGGGTGAAAAACCGACTGAATGCTGCCTTTCATCCCCTTTTCCTTTTGTTTCACTCGAAATGTTTTTGCCAGTCCCTCTGCCTGAATCGCCTTCATTTTCATTCCTCCCTTTTTGACTTCTCACTGCGCTGACTTCTTCCTTTGGATGCCCGTATTTCTTTCGAGAAGTGAATCGCCCTTTTCACTTCTCGCTGCGCCGGGCATCCGTCAGCTGCGCTGACTTTTTTCCTCTGGATGCCCGTGTGCATAAATAAAAAGAACCACCGTTACATACACCTATGTGCATATACCACGCGGTTCTCCCTGCCTATCCCTCGATTACCGCATAGCCAAATAAGACTTCCCATCCTACGGCCATGCGATTTAGCTGTTTCTATACTAAAATCATCCTTTGACCGTACTATGAAAAATCTGCTGCACCAGAATAATCGACATAAATAGAACACTTTTCTTATATAACATCTCATTGTCTCCTGTTTTACATTTTCCAGATTAAGTCCCAAGTTTTTGTCTGTTTATAAATTTTTAATAGAATAGCACACTATTTTTGAAAATGCAAGCTTTTTTTATCAAAACATGCATTGCTCAAATCCCCAAAAAGAAAATTGAGCAGCGCGCATACCAAAGGGGCGAAATAACCGCCCCCTGCAAATAAACCTATTTTTCGCTATATTGATACTTCTTTATATTTTTGCCAGTAATGATACAAATTAAACTACCGCTTGCTCCAAGTATCAGCATCATAAGTGCGGCACCGGATCCCTTGCCTGTGCCAAAGAGTGTTTTTAGAACTGGTAAATCACCATATACCCTCATAAACGGTTCGCATATATTATCTACCATAAAACCACCCAAAAACAATCCGACCGGGATAGTAAAAAATTGAAACGTATTGCGACATGCATAAACGCGTCCCTGTAGTTCCACCGGAATGGTAGTTCTAAGAATGACATCCAAATTTGCACTCATAATCGGTACAAGAATCCAGCCAATAATCTGTCCGATGCACCATAATACAGGCTCCCTGGAAAATGCCAGCAAAAAATTTTCAGTACTTAGCGAAAATAACATTGTCAGGTAAATAGCTTTTACTCTGTCCTTTGGCTTTGGCAGAACTGAAACAATCAGGCTGCCAATAACCATGGCAATACCAGAACAAGATGTAACAATTCCCAGAATAAATGAACCACCTTTCGGATTTGGAAGCACATAACCGGGTAATGTCGCGTCGAAAGCCGAAGCCACCAGATTAACACCGGACATAAATAAAATCAGCGCCATTATAAGCGGAGTCTTCTTCAGGAACATAAGCCCCTCTTTTGCAAGAACAAGTACGCTATCTTTCCCATCACTTTTGTTTTCCGGGATTCTGATGAAAAACATCAATGCCGCAGATGCAACTAAAAAACTTCCGATATCAACTGCTATTACGCCATTAAGCCCTATAAATGAATACAATGCCGTAGCAATCAGCGGGTTCAATACAGATGTCAGGCTTGCCGACAAGGAACGAAGCCCGCTTGTTGTCTGATAATACTTTTCCGGCATAATAAGTGTCATCGCCACCTCGGAAGCAGGCTGTTGAACGGTATTCATTAATCCGGAAATCGCATTCAAAGCATATAAGTGCCATACCATCAGACTATTTGTCCTAAATAATACACTATAAATGAGCATATTTGAAAT
>DKUL01000076.1 GCA_002490665.1 Lachnospiraceae bacterium UBA7205
TGGCGAATTTTCTGTCAAGAGCGGATGGTTCAACGCCGAGGTCATGCTTTACATGGCATTTGTTGCCATCGCCAATTACACGCATCCCAGTTATGAGCTTGGCTATGCCATCAAGTTTTTCAGGCTGATCAACCTGGTACTGACTGCACTGTTTCAGGTCTGGGGCTATATTGCAGGCGTCATCCTGTTCTTTGTCGCCATTGTCACAAACAAGATGGTATCGGGTCAGAGCTACCTTTACCCGCTTATTCCATTCAGCTGGCAGAAGCTCAGCCATGCCCTGTTCCGGCACCGGCTGCCGCGGTCAGCGGAATAGGAAAGGGACAGCTCTGTTGTTTCCAACAGGGCTGCCCCCTTTCCTGCAATTACATAACACTGCACTTCATTAATATTCTTTTCCTATATTTTCGACCCCATATAATTCCTTAAAGTTATCCAAATCCGTTTGATTCCTTATGAACATAACCTCCTCAAACCTTCCGGTGTGGATATCCTTAAACCCTGCAACCTGTTCCCCATTACAGATGCTGCATTTCAATACAGGAATCTGGTTTTCCTTGTCGTATTGCAATTTCTTTGTTTTTTTCCGAAACATGATAACCACCTGACCATACCCAATACAAAAGCAGATTACAGTGACAATATTTTCTTCAAGATATTATAAATATCCGCCCTTGTCTCGGCATTGTTGGTATACTCGCGGGAAACTGCCGTCGCATTTTTTGTATATGGCGAGGCAACTGTCGAAATACACTTAAACTGCCCCCATGGCAGCAGTGACACATCTTTGTTATAAACCTCCCATATCTCCTTTTTGTTCCATGTGTACTTTCCAAGAAGCTTGTTGTCTTTCTTGGAATAATAAAAGGTAACCGGATAGTCCGAATAGTACAGCATTACCGGACGTTTGTTATAGTATGTATAGATCTCCCGTCCTGCATCATCAAATATCTCTGGAATGCCATCGCCTGTCACGTCAATCAGCGCAAACTTCTCACTGTAGCTTTCCATAAACTCAAGCTGCATGCGGTATGCCTCGGCAAAGTCCTTCAAATCATCCAGCGCTTTCTGTTTTTCTGTCTTTGCAGGCTCTATCTGTGTCACCAGATATGGTCCTGGTATATAATATGCCCCATTCAAATCAACCTGAAAAAATCCGTTATCCGTAATTCCGTTAACCCGCACATTCGTAAACCTGTCAAGATATGCAACAACAGGCGTAAACAAATCAGGCGCCGCGTATACGGGCGTTGCAGATGTTGCATACAACTCCACCACCTCAATCGGTACCACATTAAATGCATATGCCGTGGCAGGTGGCTTGAACGCCAGAATCGTTCCCAGTAAAACTGCCAGCACCATAATTTTTTTCATTATTTTCATCTCGCTGCATCCCCTTTCATTCTATGCCTTTTCCACTTCTGTAAAAACAAGCTCATCCTCATCATAGTATTCACCCAGACATACCAGGCGGAGAAAATCATTAAAATCCCTGCAAAGCGTATCCCCCCAAGTACCCATGCCTGTGCGGAGCGCTTCAGGGTTCATGTCATCCCAGTCGTCAATCCCCAGTTCGTAAAGCACATCATAAATCGCCTCATGATGGATATCAACCACGCATCCCTCGACGAGGTCATACAGCGCAAGGTAACCATAAAATTCTCCTAGGAAAATGTATCCCGCCTTGAGGAACGCATGATTTCCGTCTCTGTCGAAACCTTCGAGCTGGCCAAGCCAGTCAGCGGCATTTTTCCCGGCAATATTATGCCACTCCATATCCACCAGCACGCCGGGGTCATTGTCCCAGTCCCTTTGTACGTACTGATTCTGCGCACGGGAGAACGTTTCTTCAAAAGAGCATGCAAACTTATCCCCGCAGAACGCAATGTAGACGATCATATCCGCCAGGCAAAAGCTCTGCAAAAACTCCCTGTACTGCCGTGGCACACCATAGCCAAGTGCCTTTTCAATCTCCTGTATATCTTCATCTGTCAAGTTAGATTTCTGTAGCGGCTCCGGAAAAAGTCCCGGCTCCCGTTCCTGAAGTTTTGTCAAGTATTCTTCTGCTTTTGTCATACCACACAATTCCCCTTTCTAACTGATATCTTTAAAATGAAACTCCTTTTTCCCCGCAGCATACTCACCAACTGTCTGTCCGTTCCCATAAAGCTTGTATTTGTAAGTCAGCAGCCCCTCAAGCCCCACCGGTCCCCTCGCATGAATCTTGCCAGTGCTGATGCCTACCTCAGCGCCAAATCCATACCGGAATCCGTCCGCAAAGCGTGTCGAACAGTTCTGGTACACTCCGGCGGAATCCACCATCTTCATAAAATGCTCTGCCGCCTGTTTGTCCTCCGTAATAATGCAGTCCGTGTGGTGCGAGCCATATTTATTGATGTGCAGAATTGCCTCGTCAATATTTTCAACCGTTTTCGCCGAAATAATTAAGTCAAGGTACTCTGTCGCAAAATCTTCCGCCGCCGCAGGTATTCCCTCATATTTGTCTGTAATGTCCTTTGTGGCGCGCAGTTCAATCTTATTTGCCCGGAACGCTTCCGTCAGCTCCGGCATCAGTCTGTCGACTGCATCCTTATGTACCAAAAGTGTCTCAACTGCATTGCAGGCAGCCGTGTACTGTGTCTTTGCATCAATAATGACCGGTACTGCCTTTTTTATATCAAAATCCTTGTCAACATAGATATGGCAGATTCCATCCGCATGCCCCATGACAGGTATCTTGGTGTTGTCCATTATGTACTGGACAAACGCATTGGAACCCCTTGGTATCAGCAGGTCAACGGATTCATGGCAGGAAAGAAGCTCCGATATTTCATCCCGCTGCTCCGCCTGAAAAAGACAGTTCTCTGGCAGGCCACCTGCAATACAAGCCTGATAAATCAGCGAAAACAATACCTTGTTTGTGTGCTTTGTCTCGCTCCCGCCTTTCAGAATCGCACAGTTGCCGCTCTTGATGCAGAGGGATGCAATCTGTACCAGCGCATCCGGCCTTGCCTCAAAAATCACACCAATCACACCGATTGGACAGCTTTCCCTGACAAGCGTAAGTCCCTCGTCCAGTTCACGCACAAGCTGCGTCTCATAGACCTTGTCCGGCAGGGCAATCAGGTTTTCTATTCCCTTCGTCACGTCCGCAAGCTTCTGGGCAGTAAACTTCAGCCGCTTTACAACCGCATCCGGAATCTTGTTGTTTCCTGCTTCCTCCAAATCCTGTTCGTTCGCCTTGAAAATTTCCTCCTGATGCGCCGTCAGCGCTTCTGCTATCTTTGCAAGTGCACCGTTTCTTGCCTCTGCGGACTTTGACGCCATAAGCGTGCTGTCAAGTTTCATTGCTGCCGCCTTTTCCCTTATTGTCATGTAAAATCCTCCTGTCTTGTTATAGAAACTGTCAAGAAATAACCTTATCAAATAGCTTCATCGTTCCTAAATTCTTAAAAATGAATAGATAATTTCCTCCGTCACAATCTTATCCATCCTGATATCATATTCTTCCCTTGGTATCTCATCGACAATCTGGCATGCAAATGCAAGCGCCATCGTAGAGAGCTGCCGCTTGCTTACAAGGTATTTGTCATAAAATCCTTTTCCATAGCCAACGCGATAGCCGGACGTGTCAAACGCAACCCCCGGCATGATGACAAGCGTATCCTCCCTGGGTTGGAATCTATAGCGCAGTTTCATGTCTTCCTTTGGTTCCAGAATGTCCATATATCCCCGTTCCAGCTGCCTTACCGACACAATCTGGTAAAACTCCATCGTGTTTGTCAGCCTGTCAGCCCGTGGGAAATATACCCTTTTTTTGCGGAGAATGGCATCATCAAATATGCCACGTGTCATAACCTCCCGGCAGTAATCGGCATATAGCAGGATATTGTCCGCCTCCATATACTCTGGCGTTTTTATTACTTTTTGTACGATTGCCGCGCTTTTGGATGAAACTTCCTCATCCGTCAATCCTTTTCGGATTTCCAAGATTCGTTTTCTGATTTCCGCTTTTGTTTCCATTTCCCAACCCCGCAATATCATAATCCGGAAGATTCAAGTTCCTTTTTCTTCCGCTTCTCACCAAGATTCGTGATGCTTCCATCCGCTTCCCTGATATCCACATTGTCGAGCTGTCCCCTCAGGTTTGCGCGCACACTTGCCACATACTCCGTGCGCAGTCTTGCCTGTTCTTCCTTTTCTTCCTGCGTCAGCCCTTCTGCCTGTGACTTATGGTACAGCTCGTTAATCCGCTTTATTTTTTCCTCTAAATTCATATTACCCCCCATGCCGCACTCTTGCAACAAAAAAATTTTTTATTTGCAGTCTGACTTACCAACTCCGAATCATCTTGATTTCCCTTGCATAGCCTTCATCATCATTTGGTGTCTCAAGGATAAAAGGCTTGTCTGCCAGAAGCGGATGTTTTGTGACAGCGCGCATCGCCTCCGCGCCGATTTCACCCTCCCCTATTTTCTGATGCCTGTCCTTGTGGGAAGCAAGCACATTCATGCTGTCATTAAAATGAACAGCCTTCAGTTTATCGATGCCAATAATATCGTCAAATTCCTTCAAAACGCCATCCAGGTTTCCGACAATATCATACCCGCCATCCCAGACATGGCACGTATCAAAACATACGCCCACCTTTTCTTTCAGTGTGACAAGATCCAGAATCGCCCGCAGCTCCTCAAAGCTCCTTCCGACCTCCGACCCCTTTCCCGCCATCGTCTCAAGCAGGACAGTCGTGCTGTGCTCCGGCTTCAGGGCACAGTTTATCGCGTCCGCTATCATCGGGATTGCCGCCTCGGTTCCCTGCCCCACATGGGAGCCTGGGTGGAAATTGTAATAATTCCCCGGCAGATACTCCATGCGTTCCAGGTCATCTGCAAGCACTTCCCTTGAAAAATTCCTGATATTTTCTTTCTCTGCACATACATTCATTGTATACGGCGCATGTGCCACCAGAATACCGAAATGATGTTCTTCCATCAGTTTGCGCAGCCGCAGCGCATCCTCCGGGTCAATCGCCTTTGCCGCGCCCCCTCTCGGATTTCTTGTAAAAAAGGCAAAGGTATTGGCATCCAGCTTCAGTGCCTCCTTCCCCATATGCTCAAATCCCTTTGTGGATGACAGATGGTTTCCTATATACATACTTGATTCTTCCTTTCCATTTTATTTTAATTCTCAAATAATTCCTTAAACAAGCGGTGCAAATATCCGCATGATTCCATCTATGATGCCATGTACCAGTCCGTTATTTTCGTCCGCTAACGTCCGCTCCCGGCTAGCCTTCATGGAGTCCGCAAAGTCCTCTTTTAAATCCAAAAGCAGAGACGCCTTATAAAAAAGTGCATTACACTCATAATGCAGGTAAAGACTGCGATAGTCAAGATTAACCGTACCGATTGAACCGATGCAGTCATCGACAAGACTTGCTTTTGCATGGACGAAACCCGGTGTGTACTCAAAAATCCGTACCCCAGCTTCCAAAAGCTCCTTGTAGTAACTCCGCGACATCCTGTAAACCGGCTTCTTATCAGGAATCCCTGGCATGACAATCCTGACATCCACGCCTCTCTTTGCCGCCCTTACAAACGCGTCGCGCAGACCGTCCCCGAGAAGCAGATAGGGGGTGTAAAACCAAGCATATTCCTTCGATTGACCAAGCAAGTCTATATACAGGTTGTTGCTCGCCGCCTCTTCCCTGTTCGGTGAGTCATAATAAGGCTGTACATATCCGTCATAGCCATCCCTTTCTGTCATACGTGTTTTCTCAAAATCACTGCCAATCAAATCCTTTGTGATTTTATCCAGCGAGGATGCATTCCAGAATTCTATGAACATATATGCATAGCTTCTGATGGCATCCCCGGTTATCCGGAAACCGATATCTTTCCAGTGTCCGAAAGGGTGTTCCTCATTGATGTATTCGTCGGCAAGGTTAATGCCGCCGCTAAATGCCACAACACCGTCCACCACCATAATTTTGCGGTGATCCCGGTTGTTTAATGCCCCGCTTAGGACAATGAGCGGATTAAATTTTTCACACTTGATTCCCTTTTTCAGGAGAGATGCCCTGTTTCTGGTCGAAAAAGTGCCAATACTGCCGATGTCATCATACAGCACCCTGATATCAACGCCCTCCTGCACCTTCTGTTCCATGACATTGACCATGGATTCCCACAGGACGCCCTCCTGCACGATGAAGTACTCGATAAACACATACCGCTTTGCTTCTTTTAACGCAGACATCATCTGCTCAAACAAGCGCTCGCCTATCGGAAAGTACGCCGCAGTATCATTTCTTAAAACAGGAAAACCCGTAATTTTTTTGACATATGCAAAAGTCTGTGCAATTCTTTTGTCCTCCCGCCTTAGCAGTTCCAGCGTCTCGGCATCGTCATTCAGCTCCAGGGGAATACTGTCTGCAATCGACCGGATGCGCTGTTCAAGCGCCTTTCCTGTTCGCTTGTTTCCGTAAAGCAGATACATCAGTGCACCTGGCAGCGGTGCCACAAACATGACAAGAAGCCACAGCATCTTGTATGCGCCCTCATCCCTTTTCGATATCAGAAAAAGGACAAACAGTGCCGACAGAACCGACAATACACTGTAAAACAGCGTCGCAAACGGCGCAAGCCACTTCATAATGGCAAATATAATAATAAACTGTAATACAACCGCAGGCAATATTGAGAAAATCCTGCCCGTAACGATTCGTGTCACACTTGTCTTTTTTATTTTATGCATCTGTTTCCTCCATTTCGAGCATCAGCCTTTATCCTTGTGCAGGTTATCAATAAAATCCGTAAAATTAAATTCGTCACTCTTATTTGCCCTGAAAATGGTGCCGTAATTTCTTCCCTCCATAATTCGGTGGATAACACGTACATCCCTGCCGTTGGCGATAACCATGTCCGCTCCCGAATAGGTAGCAATTTTTGCCGCGATAAGCTTCGTCTCCATGCCTCCCGTGCCAACACTGCTCCCTGTCGTGCCCTTTCCCATATGAACCAGCTCATCCGTGATGCTGTCAACACTTGATATGAACTTCGCGTCAGGATTCTGTCTGGGATCATCTGTATACAAACCGTCTATATCCGACAACAAAATCAGCAAATCAGCCCCTGTCAGTGCCGTGACTATCGCGGAAAGCGTGTCATTGTCCCCTATGACATCCTCGACTTCAAACGTCGAGATGGTGTCATTTTCATTCACCACGGGTATGACTTCCATTGCAAGAAGCTCGTTGAACGTATTCTGCGCATTTCTCCTGTTTAAATCTGCCACAATCGTATTTCTTGTCATCAATATCTGGGCTGCCTGATGACTGTACTCTGAAAAGATTCTCTGATAGGTCGTCATCAGTCTTGCCTGTCCAATCGCCGCACACGCCTGTTTCTGCGCAATCGTAAGGGGCGGCTTTATGTGAAGCGACTTTCTGCCGCAGCCGATTGCCCCCGAGGTTACCAGAATCACATCCTTTCCCTGATTTCTGATATTACACAATTCCCTTACCAGAATATCCATTTTCGTGTAATCCAGGTCTCCGGTCTCCGGATGCTGTAACGAGGAGGATCCAATCTTTACCACCACTCTTTTTTTATCCTTTAATTTTGCACGTAACTCTTCCAACGTCTCTTCCTCCGTATTTTTCTATATATACTCACGGCAGATTTATCTGACGCTCAGTATAACAACTTAACTTCTATTTTAATTCTATTTTTACAATAAGTCCAGTTTAATTGGTTTATATGTTTTTGCAATTGTTTCCGCAATCAGGATTCCGTCCATCGCCGCTGAAGTGATTCCTCCTGCATATCCTGCACCTTCGCCGCATGGATACAGACCTTTTACTGCCGGGCACTGCAAATTCTCATCCCTGTGAATCCGCACCGGAGACGATGTCCGGCTCTCTATTCCGGAAAGAATTGCCTGACTCCCGGCAAACCCGGGTATTGTCCTGTCAAACTGTTCCATCCCTTCCATAAATGCTTTTTCACACTCCTCCGGCAGCAGCCCCCTGATATTTGTCATCGTGTACGCTCCCTTGATAAACGGCTTGTCACAATCCATGGTATCGCGTTCAGCTGACGAGACGTTTTTCCGGAAATCATCGTAATATTGTACAGGCACTTTACCATGCCCAAGCGCAAATGCCTTTCGTTCAAGCTGCCTTTGGAATTCCACCCCCGCCAGCGGGCCTTCCGCTCCATAGTCTTCCGGAAATACCTGTACAATAATCGCACTGTTTGCCTTACCGCTTCCCCTGTCGGAATAACTCATCCCATTTACGGCAAGGCAGTCCGGTTCGCTCGATGCATTCACCACATATCCGCCCGGACACATACAGAATGAATAAACCCCGCGCCCCACGGTTGTCTGAGCCGTAATCTTATATGGCGCTGCCGGAAGCGCATTTCCGTGTTCCCTGCCATACATACATTCATTAATGAGCCTTTGCGGATGCTCCACCCGCATTCCTACGGCAAATGCCTTTGCCTCCATTGGTATGTGAATCGAGTCAAGATAGGCAAACGTATCTCTGGCGCTGTGCCCAATCGCCAGTACCGCCTGCGTTGTCTTTATGTACTCCCTGTCATTTACAATCACCGCATTCAACGCGCCGTTTTCTGTCCCTAATCCTGTAACCTTTGCCCCGAACCTGACCGTTCCGCCGTTATCAATGATATATTTGCGCATCCCTGACACGACATTTTTCAGGATATCCGTACCGATATGCGGCTTATTTTCATATAAAATCTGCCCTGGTGCGCCAAATTCCACAAAAATCCGCAGTACCTCTTTGTTTCTGCCATTTCTGTCCTTTACGAGCGTATTTAATTTCCCATCTGAAAAGGTTCCCGCGCCGCCCTCACCAAACTGGACATTTGATTCGGGATTCAGGGCACCCCCATTCCAGAATGCCTCCACGTTCCTTGTCCTTGTATCCACATCATACCCCCGCTCCAGCAAAACTGGCTGATACCCATGCTTTGCGAGCAGATATCCGCAGAATAATCCCGCAGGCCCCATGCCGATAATAACAGGAGGCGCTTCCAGCACTTGTTCTCCTGAAACAGCAAATGTGTATGGTTCCTTCATATAGCGTGAAATATTCTGGTTCTTGCAGCGCTTAATGACTTTTTCTTCCGCGTCTTTCTTTTTGAGGCTGACGCCAAGTGTATAGACATGAAAAAGCTGTGGCTTTTTCCGCGCGTCAATCGAATGTTTCAGAATGCAGATATCCGCAACCTCCGATATATTGATGCCCAATACGCCTGCCGCCTTTCTGCGCAATGCTTCCCTGCTGTCAATTTCCGCCCCCTGCTTCAAATCCTTTCCAAAACGAATTTCCATTTTCAGCTGATTTATTGTTATCATTTCCAATCCTCTTTTTCAATCACCCTGCCTGCCGCGGCAGCTCCGGCAATCGCACCCGTTGCCCACGCCCACTGGAGATTATACCCGCCGCATATGCCGTCGCAGTCGAGCAGTTCCCCGACAAGATACACATTCCTGCATTTCCGGGACGCAAAATTGCCATCTGTCTCTCCAAGCGGTACGCCGCCACAGCAAACCTGTGCATTTTCAAAGGCATTCGGCGCCGTGACGGTTACCCTGAAATCTCGAAGCAGTTTCAGGCATTCACGAACCTTGCCTTCCCCAGCCTGCCCTACTGGCATGACGGCAGGAATTCCATTCCTTCTGCAAATAAGCGCCGCCACCTTTTTATGTACCAGACCGGACAGGAATTCCTCGACTGTTTTGTCCTGAAACTGTGCGGTATGCACATCTGCCAGATTCTCTATATAGGGAATAAAATTTATCCCGACTTCACAGCCCCTGCCTTCAAAAAGCGCCCTCGATGCCAGTCTGCTGAACTGAAAAACCGGAATTCCCGATATTCCATAGTCTGTCAGTTGCAATTCCCCCTCCTCGCCAGCCGCGGGGTTCCCATCAATGTAAAGCATAAGCCTGCCCTGCGCCCTCACGCCTGACACAGCCTTAAAATAATCACCCTGGCATTTCAGCTGAACCAGCGCAGGAAGCGGTTCAATAATACGGTGTCCCAGCCTTTTTGCAAGCCTGTATCCCGAACCGTCTGATCCCGAAGCCGGTGCCGCCTTTCCGCCTGTGGCAAGGATGAGACGGTCATATCGCAACGTCTCCTTTCTTTCGGAGACAACTGCATTTTTTTTATTCTTTCCGTCAGACTTACGCTGTTCCTTCTCCTGACGGATATATTGTATGACAGAAACAGCTACACCTGACTTATCCGGCTCAATGGATGTCACCTCACAGTCTGTCCGTATCGTCACACCAAGTCCGGCACACGCACTCCGCAGTACATCCAGTACAATAGATGCCTGTTCTGAGACCGGATATACGCCCCCATCCCTTTTCTCTTTTGTATATAATCCAATCCGTTTAAAAAAATCCCTTGTTTTTCGTGCATCAAACCTGACAAGTGTGTCATAAATTTTATTCAGGGAAGCTTCGTCACTGCTGTAATATTTTCCATGCACATCACTCATATTGGTGAGATTACACTTTCCGTTTCCCGTCATCAGTATTTTCTTTCCCACCCTGTCCTGATGTTCAAGAACAGTAACATCTGTCTCGTTTTCTGCCGCAAAAATCGCCGCGGCAAGGCCGCTTGCCCCGCCTCCCACGACTACAACCTTATTTTTCATCACATCAGTATCCTTTCGTATCAATGCAGCCCTAGCTGCTATATGATTCCAGAAAATGATATACCTGTAATTCGGTATCCATATACTTGCCTTCCTGTATTTGCTGCCGTACATCTGGCGGCAGGCCTTCTGGCTTTAATCCCGTCTTGAAATAGAGTGTCGTCTTGTCGTATTCATATACGCGAATTTCCCCATCGACCTCCATAATATAAAAACCAGACAGTTCCCTCGTAGTATCATATATGCGGAGTACCTTTATCTTATCCGCGGAGAAAAGCTCCAAATGCTGTGACTTGAACCCTTTCTCCTTTTCCTCAAGCGTGGGTACCAGACTGTCCTCCGCAAGAATGCGCTCAAGCTCCTCACGGTTCAAGCCAATATATTTTGCGGGAAGCTTTTCTTCCAGCATGGATACTGAGCCGTCCTTCTTGTCGATGTCCTCATAGATGCATACTGTATCACATGTTGTGGTAACATTCATCTGCTGGACTTCAAAACTATCTTCTGCCGTCCTCCTGTTTCCCTTTTCAGCACCGGAATCCGGATTGTCAAAGGAATCATTCTGCGTGATGTCCTCCCCTTCGTTCGGAAATCCATCCATTGTATGGCGTTTCCACATCAGTGTTATGACCAGTGCCATAATCAGTATCAATATAAAAAATAAGCCAATCTTATATCTCTTCTCCATCATCAGCCTCCATTTCATTCCCCATGACCATTCCGGCGTCTTTGATATAGTATCAGCTTATTTTCACTTTTTATTCGCTCGAGCTTCTTATTTCTATTATTACATTAATCGAAATCTCCTGGCAACTGTCAATATCGTCCTTCCACCCGGCATACTCCTTAAATCCTGTTCCGTGACCCCCTTCAACAAAATCAGTACCACAAAATATACGACCACGCCGATGATAATCCCCAGAAATACAGTGACCACGTTACCCAGAACCTTTGACAGCAGCATACTGATTAGCCCAATCACAATTCCCATCACGACAGACGCGATTCCAGGTATGGCAAAGGTGCGCACCATTTCCTGATTATATTTGAAATACTTACGGATAGACAGTGCATTCAGGATACATACGACAACAGCAAACAGCGTGTAGGCATACACGACCGCGTTGATTCCCATTCCCATCTGAAGCGCCGCATACAAAAACACAACATGAATGACAAGTGAGATGGCGGCATTTCGCACCGGAACCTGCATTCTGTTAATGCCCTGGAGAACACCGTTTGTCAGCGTTGACATCGTATAGAATATTACGGAAACAGATCCAATATGGAGCATGTTGACAGCCATATCGACCTCACCCTTAAACAGCATGGTGACAATTGGTCTTGCAAGCACTGCCAGCCCAACCGCACTCGGAATTGCCACAATCATTGTAAAGCGCATTGCCTGTCCGATTTTCTCACGCGCGCGGCCATACTCCTCACGCACCATCAGCTTGGTAAGCATCGGGACAATCGACGAACACATTGCGTTCGCAAGTGCAATCGGAACGTTTACCAGCACCTTATATTTTCCCGAATAAATGCCCCAGATATCCGTTTTGACATCTTCCAGACCCTTTTGTATCATGACACTGCCAAATATATTGGCATCAATCACACCGCTGATATTATACACCGTGGTGCTCAACAAAACAGGAAAAATCGTCATCAGAATCATCCTGAAAATCTGCGGATAGCTGTCTGTCTTTCCGCCGGCATCACGCATAAAACGTTTTTTTGTTCCCGCCCTGTATACCGCAAAGACAAACCAAAGAAACAGCAGGCCAATTACCGCGCCAAGCACAGGGCCAATTGATGCCCCTGCCGCACCATATGCCGGGCCAAAATCTTCATTGTGGAGTACTGCACCGACTTTTCCACCATATTGGTATAGAAAATATGCACCCGCTATACTCCCCGTCAAGACAAAAATCTGCTCTAATATCTGTGAGATAGCAGTCGGCATCATGGTTCCAAGTCCCTGGAAGTATCCCCGGAACACACCCATGACTGAAACGAGAAGCAGCGCCGGTCCAAGTACCTTCAATGACATTGCACTCATCGGCTCCTTCATCAGCGATGCCAGCAAATCTCCCAGAAATTCACAGATTAAAAAGGTTATCAATCCAACCGTGACAGCAAAAACCATGGCACACTGGAATGCCCTCTGTGCACTTTTATACTGTTTCTTTATCATCTTGGAAGACACAACCTTCGATACCGCGAGCGGCAGGCTGTAGCACGAGATAATCAGCATAATGGAATAGATTTCATATGCCACTGCATAATATCCGTTTCCCTTATCACCGATAATATGCTGCATAGGAAAACGTCTTGCTATCCCTATAATCCTGGAGAGAATCCCCGCCATGGCAAGAATGCTTCCCTGAACAATAAAATTCGATTTCTTTTTCTTCATGATAACTGTTCTCCTCAGCGCAAATTACTCGGTTCTCGTTATGTCCAGCCTCTTTAGGATTTCCTCCTGTCTGTACTCCATCTTCTCAGCCTCTCCGGCTTCCATATGGTCATATCCCAAAAGATGCAGCATACTGTGCGCCAGAAGAAAAGCGTATTCGCGTCTGACAGAATGCCCATATTCCTCTGCCTGTTCATATACCTTGTCCACAGATATCACAATATCCCCCAGATACAGCTCACCACTCTCAGGGTCAAAGTAATCCGCCTCAGACTCCTCGATTCCGGTAAAATCAGATGGGGTATCATAATCCACATTGGGGAATGATAGCACATCCGTCGGCCGGTCTATCCCCCGAAACTGGCTGTTCAGGGTACAAATCCCCTCATTGTCCGTCAGAAGCACATTTACAGTTACCTCATAGGGACACTTCTCATATTCCAAAGCCTCCCCAATCACCTTCCCTGCAAGCTCCTCCACATCAAACGGAAGCTCCCGTTTCGTTTCACTCTCTACGCAAAAAGTCATAGTATAATTTCTCTCCTGTATATATTTTTTCAATTCCGCCTATATCCGCCAATGATATGTCACTATTATTTAATATTCCGCTCTCAACCTTCCTGCGTATCACCGCAGTTGCAATCTTCGCATATTCATTGTCCGGCTTTGCTTCCTCATTTTCGCTGCTGTTTCCCTTGCTAATCAGGTACATAATCGTGGAAACCACACTGTCAGCAAGATACACTGCTGCTGTCTCGCGCAGTTTTATCGGCTGCGACTTATAATTATACTCCTGTAAAAGACGAACTGCCTCAGCCGGAAATTTATATTCCCTGCAGACTTCCTCCAGCGTTTTTTCCTGTTTCTTGCACTCCAGGGCAATGATCTTATGATAATACCCGCCATTTTTTGCCACGTCAACATCCATATGCAGCAGCCTTGCTGTTTTTTCAGCAAAATACGCCGTATGTATGGCATTGTAATAAATCTGCCTGTCCTCCTCCTTATATTTTGCAAGCAGTGCAAACTCCTGGTCATTGATGCGCAGATACTTGCCCTTTTCCCTATCGATGACAACTGCACAATAAAAACGCAGAACAACCAGCATCATCACGAACGTAACAAAAATATTAATGACAGGTATAATAAACATGTCCACCGTCAGCGCACCATGGCTATTGAACACCACTCTTGCTGTCATCCCTGCAGTGTGCAGTGTCATTGCAGCAAACATCGGTACTCCTGTCTTATAATCATTGTCCAGTTTTTCAAATAAAATCGCAAAAACGACACCGATTATAAAATAAAGCAGGAACGTAAGAATATCCGTCGCCGCAAAATAGGAACACACACCCAGCAGTCCAACATATGAGACAATGCCAGTAACCGTATTGGAAAGCAATGCAAGTACAAGTGCAATGGATGGCACTGCCCAGAATCCCGCATCAGGCAGCATCGGCATCAGGCAGGAAGTTGCCACGCCCAGCAGAAACGTAACCACAAACCGCAAAAAATGGCTTCCATTGTCATAATGCAGCATATCATAAATATCTGATTGAAAAAATGAAAATAATGTCACTGCGATGCATGCCGTAAATAAAAGAAGCAATATAAAAATATCCCGAAACGATTTCTCATAAATATATGCTGCCACACCGACTGCCGGTATGGACAGTACCGACATTCCTACCGCCAAAAGCACCTTCTGCCAGACAGCTTCTTCTCTTTTTTTCATATGCTTTGTCATATGGATGATTTCCTTTGCCCTATTTTTGTATACTCACGACAGATGAAATCTGCCGTGAGTATCGCGCCAGCCGCAGCCACGAAGTGGCATATTTCCTTATGCGGCTGTGCGCATCACATTATATGAGCGGTCAGTCTTTTCGACCGCCAGTATAATATTTTATCTGCGAAATGTTTTCCTGGTTTTACCCTGAAGGGAACTACCCTTGCGGACAGCTGCAGCGTTGTGCCCACTCACTTTACTTTCATAATCTTCATACGCCTTGACAATTTTCTGTACAAGCGGATGCCGCACAACATCCTTGCTCGTCATCCTGATAAAAGCGATATCGCTGATTTTTCCGAGTACCCTCTCTGCCACATCAAGCCCCGATTGTGTCCCAACTGCCAGGTCCTTCTGTGAAGAATCGCCTGTCACAATCACCTTGGAGCCAAAGCCGATACGTGTCAGGAACATCTTCATCTGCGCCGGAGTCGTGTTCTGTGCCTCATCCAGTATGATGTATGCATTGTCAAGCGTCCGTCCGCGCATATATGCAAGCGGAGCCACTTCAATCAGCCCTTTCTCCATGTTTTTCTGAAAATTGTCTGCACCCATAATCTGATAGAGTGCATCATATAACGGACGCAGATATGGGTCTACCTTGCTCTGTAAATCTCCTGGCAGAAAACCAAGCTTCTCACCCGCCTCTATCGCCGGACGCGTCAGTATAATCCGTTCCACCTGATGACCCTGGAACGCAGTAATTGCCATCGCCATCGCAAGATAAGTTTTCCCTGTCCCTGCCGGTCCCAAGCCAAAGACTATCATCTTATCCTTTATCGCATCAATATATTTCTTCTGCCCTATCGTTTTTGGCTTAATCGGCTTTCCCGACACCGTGTGGCAGATACACTCCGAATCCATCTCCAGCAGCGCGTCTTCCTCATCCTCTTTGGAAAGTTCAAGTGCGTAGGAAACACTCTGCTCCTGTATTGTGTTCCCCCTTCTGGACAGCTCCACCAGCTCATTTACAAGCTTCGCCGCCTTACTGACTGCGCGCTGTTCCCCGCTGATTCTGACTGCGCCGTTGCGGTCTGTAATGATAACGCCCAGGTCGTCTTCTATCTTTTTGACATATGCGTCATGTTCCCCAAAAATGTTCTGCATATGTTGTGCTTCAATCTGCATTTCAATCTGAAAGTTTTCCAATTTCCTACTCCTCTATATATTCGTCCGTGTTATGATATGTCTGTATCGCAGCAGTCTCCCCCGTCTGTTTTACGACAAGTATGTCTCCAAACAAATCCATCCCTTTACTATTCTTTACCATTTTAACATTTTTTTCAACAATTTGTACCCCTTTTTCTTGTAAAGATAAAATAAATTTTTCATAATTTTCTGATAATTTGGTTTTCATCTCATCATCTGTATATGTAAAATACTTGATATAATATTCTTTTCTGTTTATTTCACCATAATAAACCGGAAGATAAATATTATCAAGCAGGACAACCTGATGTTTTTCCGTGATTGTCTCATACAGGTTTTTGCTTTCCCCGATAAAAAAATCCAGTATCGGCATCGCGTCAATATGATAGTTCCCAATCTGCGCAAATCCCATTTTTATGTGATTGCCTGTATAGACCACCACGGGATAGCCGCTGCTTATTGTTGTTTTGTATGCAATCGGTGTCCGGATATAAATATCTGCATCCGCATCATATATCTGGTACTTGACAACCGTCTGGCTCTCATCATACACAGGGACACTGCCGCTTACCAGAACCTGCCCTTTTTCGACCGTGTCGCCTGCCTTGACTTTGGGAACACCGTTTCTGGTTACAATGGACGTGATGGTTCCGGACTCATTTGCAACAATATCTGTTCCCTTGATTTCGATTGGAACCGGTTCGGATTTTTCATTCTCCTTGATTTCAATGAAAAGCTTTGTCCCCTCAAAATAAATTGATGTCCATGTCACATTCTGGAATGTTTCCCGAAGTCTCTTTTCCTTTTCCTCGCAATTCAGGCTGCTTTTCTTCATCCCATAATGGATGGATTCCTGTTCAAGAAAATCCGACAGCTCGTCGTCACTCACCTGAAGGTTGCCGACATACTCGATTGCCCACACATACTCCGTCACATAATTCAGCATGGACAGGCATATGATAACCCCTATAAAAAAAATAATCCTTTTCTTGATAAAAGGAAAATAAAAGGGAAGTCCTCTCTTTTTGACCACACTTGCCTTTGTACCTGTTTTCTTTAATAAAGGCGGCATTTTGACAAAGTCGGAGGCATATGCCTCACACATGCAGACATCCTTCTCCTTCTTGATGTCCCACAAATCAATGTCATGCATCCTGCACATATTAAAGAAACGTTCCATGTAATCCCCGTCAATTTTTATGACCAGACAGCCTCTGACAAAGCGTATCCACCTATTCTGCAAGCGCCCCACCTCAAGCTTCCCTTATCACCTTTACCTCCTGAATCTGTCCTGATATTTTCATGTCCTCATTCGAATAGTATTCTATCGTGAGGCACTCCCCGCAGACACAATATTTCACATTGTTCCCCTTGATGACAATGCTGTGGCAGGTATAGGAGACAATTCCCTTAAAATTTTCCACAAAAAGCTCCGAGCCTCCTACCATATGAAACAGGGTGGCATTTACCACCATATCCTTTGGCAGTGAAAATGCATCCGCAAAACGTTCTCCCGCACTTATCATATCCTGTTTCAGCATATCGCGTTTATTCATATCAGCACCCAAAAATGAAGTATAGGTTTTCTATACTTCATTCTATGTCTTTTATTCCATTACTATTCCCTTGATGAGCGGCTTTTTTTTCACTGGTGTCTTGTCTATCAAATAAGCCTTTAGGAACCGCTCCTGCGCCATCGAAAGCTTTGCCTGGTCGTTCGCGTAAATTGTGGCAAGCGACTCTCCTTTCTCCACGAAATCCCCCACTTTTTTATGTAAAACCAGCCCGACCGATAAGTCAATCGCGCTCTCCTTCGTCTCACGTCCTCCGCCCAGTATCAGGGAGCACATGCCAATTTCATCACATACGATTTTTTGAATGTATCCCTCCGAGGAGGACGCAATTTCCTGAACAATGGATGCCTGCGGCAGCCGCTCCGGATGATACACCAGTTCTTTGTCACCGCCCTGCGCCTCCACAAACGCAGCAAGCTTATCCAGGGCGCTCCCATCCTGAATGACGCCCGCAAGGATTTTTTCTGCTTCCCCTCTATTTTCAGCCTTTCCTCCCGCCACAAGCATATAAGCGCCGAGTGTCATGCAAAGTTCCACAAAATCGCCGGGACCATTGCCCCTCAATGTGTCAATCGCTTCCTTTACCTCAAGCGCATTTCCCACGGCACATCCAAGCGGCTGATCCATATCCGAAACCACGGCAATTGTCTTTCGCCCTGCGCCATTGCCAATCCTGACCATCTCATGTGCAAGCGCAAAGGAATCTGTCTCCTCCTTCATAAAGGCACCGCTGCCTGTCTTGACATCCAGCACGATTGCATCCGCGCCAGCCGCAAGCTTTTTGCTCATGATGGAAGATGCTATCAGGGACATATTGTCAACCGTCGCCGTCACATCCCTGAGCGCATACAGCTTTTTATCCGCAGGCGCCAAATCCGCAGTCTGCCCCATAATTGCGATGCCAATGCGGTTGACATTATCGCGGAACTGCTGCTCTGACATTGCCGTCGAAAATCCCGAAAAGCTTTCGAGCTTGTCAATTGTGCCGCCTGTATGCCCGAGTCCCCTGCCGCTCATCTTTGCCACCGTGACGCCTGCCGCCGCAACCATCGGCGTCAATGCCAGCGAGGTTTTGTCACCGACACCGCCCGTAGAATGCTTATCAACCTTTACACCACGGATATCGCTCAAATCCAGCATGTCCCCGCTTTCTGCCATCGCCATCGTAAGCGCGAGTGTCTCCTCCTCGTTCATCCCCTGAAAATAAATTGCCATCGTCATCGCCGACATCTGGTAATCAGGGATTTTCCCGGCAGTGTAGCCATTTACCATATAGTTGATTTCCTCATTACTCAAAACGTCCCCATTTCGCTTTTTCATAATCAAGTCATACATTCTCATAAAAATTCCCCCATGTATATTCACCTGTATACGCATGAAATGTCCTGCTCAATCGGTATCACTTATTTTCCTGCATCTCCTTAGATAATATGATATTCCACATAAAGTCTCTGGCGATAACCTTTATCCTCCTTTATTTTCGCTATATCATCAAAGCGCCTATCTTCTATTAATCTTTCCACTAATAAAAGCATTTTTTCCTCTCCTCGCTTTTCTCCAATTTTTACATTCTCCTGGTCTCTCATTAACAATGTCATATACTCATGCCTCCATTCCCTATTCTTCTTGGCTTCTTTTACAGCTTCTTCCAGCCTCTCTACATAGGCATCTTTTGGATTCTTTCCAGCCACATAATCAAGAAACGCTTTCAAGTCATCACTGACATCATCTAAGGTTCCTTTTGCATTGAGAAATATCTTTACCGCCTCATCCCCCATTAAAATACTACTGTCTTCTTTGCAAATATTTTCAAAAGTATAGATATGCCGTCCATTGCCATATAAATCAAATGGACAGATAAATATAACATAGCTTCGTTTCAGTTCATCATAGAAACGTCCCTTGTCAAGGGACTGCAGATCTAGCATACTCTGATAATAACGGCTTCTTTTAGGCAGTTCTTTGGTATCACTCACTTGCATTTCTATGTCATAAACAACTTCTTTATCATCCTTTACATACACATCCAGTCTCACACTACGGGCATCCATATCCACATTAATACTTTTCTGCAATTCAGGATACTCAACGTGATCAATCCTCAAGTCTGGCAGAATTCTTTGTAACAATTCTTTACACAATTCCGGATTCTGCATGACCTTCCCAAACAGAAAATCATTGGATATGCTTAATTCTTCCCATTTTGTTTGTCTTGTTTCCATGTTTTCCATCCTTCAGCCTATTTCCTTCTAGTAATCATTATCAAAAGGAAACTGTATATTTCAATATCATTTCATTGCTTAATCTAATTATACATAGCATTTTGGCAAATTACAATAAATCGAAAACCAATCTCACAAAATTTTGTTATTCACTTTCACAATAAATACATTTTTAAGCTAAAATCCTCTCCTCTTTTAAGGAATCTTCCCACAATTCATATGCTTTTTCCCACGTAGAAACCCCAAAAGGGCGCTGCCTATCCCCTATTTGCACAGCATAACCCTCCACAAATCTCAAAAAGAAATATAAATATTCCCTCTTTGTTTTCAGTTCCTTCATAATCACTTTACTCCAGACAGCTGCTTCGATAAATTGGTCACTCTGCCGCAAAGTATCTATGTATTCGTCCACACGAAATGGAACGCGTCTTTCTTCCACAACAATAGCATCATTATCTGAAACATCAAGAATGGTGTATGGAATACCCAAATCCATACAGTCCAAAGGCAGTCCGCAGGAACCGGGATTGATTAATATTTTCCTGCCGTCATCCAATTGGTAATTCCATTGAATATGTGAATGTCCAAAAATATAAATTCCGTTTTCCAATTCACCCCAAACTTTATTAAAGCGGACATCTTCATTGAGATAATGCTGTATATCGGCACGAAAAACTTCTGGTGTTACCCATCTGTCTTTGTATCTCATGGCAACCTTCGCTGTTGACCACTCCCTATGTTCGCAGTCCGAAATATATGCTTCAGACGAGTGTGCAATATGTAATGTAATGCCGGAAATATCCAGCTTTATCTGTTCTGGCATGGACATCAAATAATTCATATTACCATGACTTATCTTTTGATAAGCATAATAAGAAATCTGCATCTGACCATCAGTCCATGTACGCTGGTCTTTACCGATAAGATTTTCTAAATACTTTTCTTCATTACCACGTATAATGTATTTATTATCCAGATTCCTGATTCTGGAAATGCATTCATCCGGATACGGATTACTGAGGCAGTAATCTCCGACAAAAATAAAGGTATCAATATTATTTTCTCCTGCATCCTGTATGACTGCATTTAGTGCTGGCAAATTTCCATGTATATCTGAAACAATCGCAAACCGCATAATTATCCTACCTTATAAAAAAATTTTTCATAAAATGGCTTTTATATAAAACGAAACATATAATACTGCAAACCAAATGTATTACCATACCAAAGCCAAACATCATACAGATAAACGTTATGCCTGGTTTCAATATGCCCTTTAAAAACAATCCATAGACAACCGGATAATAAACCAAATTAACAATCGCTGATATGGCAAAGCAATAATAGGTTTTGCCGCATCCAATTAATATACTGTCAAACAAAACAGTATAACCATATATAAACCCGATTGTCTCTATCCGAAGATACCTTGTCACTTCATCCATACGTTCTGAAGCCATTGCGTGCACAATAGAACTGCATCGCATGAAAATGATTACTGAAAATAATATATAAACAATGTTAACCACCATAAAAGCCTGGAATATACACTCCCTGAATTTGTCTTTATCCCCTATGCACCCATTAAGCAGTGCATACAAAGGCACAATTAAAAATGCCTGTATCGTCTCGTTGATTAAGTCAAACCATTCGATATGTCCAGCAACGCCCAATCCGTCTGTAGAAGGAATATTGGCGATTAAATTTGTCCTCACAAGCGTATACAGAAACGGAATAAATCCCAGCAACATCAGACTGCAAAACAGATTTACCGGAAACTGAAACTTTTTCCTGTCTCTTTCCATAATAATCCTCCATTCTTGCTACAAAACTTTATCCTTCTTGCCTTTTACAGTCCGTCTGTGCAGGACCATCAATCAAGTACCCTTCTTTGTCAAACCGGGAACCATGGCAGGGACAGTCATAGCTTTCCTCCTCCGGATTCCACTCCAGCCGGCATCCCATATGGGGACAGTTGGGAACAATCCTTCCCTTTCCCCGGGGCAGGAGATGCTTTGCCAGACCTTTTACCGAATATGCGCCATGCACGAACAGTCCCTTCACTGCCTGCACTGTAACGTGGCGACTGGGTGCGAAAATATCTGCTTCTGGACAATCCCGCCCAGAGATCATGGCAGTCAGGATACGTGCAGCCACCATGGAAGATGTCATTCCCCATTTCCCAAATCCTGTTGCCACATACCAGTTTGGCTTGCGCCTGGAAAACCTTCCAATATAAGGCAGTCCATCCAAGGTTATACAGTCCTGTGCCGACCACTGTGATACTTCGCGGCATCCGGGGTAGATTTCCTGCGCCCTGCTGCGCAGCATCTCATACTGGCATCCTGCGCCTGACCGATTCCCCGGATGCACCCCTGTCCGGTGGCTTCCGCCTCCAAGAAGCAGCAAGTCCCCGCAGCTGCGGAATGAAAGTCCTCCCTGGTCAACGCCCAGATACATGCCTTCAGGTCTCTCTGCCCCTTCCAGTGCAGCCACATAGCTCCGTTCCTGATGCATTCTGGCAAAATAGTATCCTGGCACATTGATGAAGGGATAATGGGCTGCAAACACGATATGCTCTGCCGTCACTGTCCCTCTGGCTGTTTCCACCCTCATACCTTCCACTTTCAACACCTTTGTCTGCTCATACACTTCTACTTCCTCTGCCATTCCCGCCAGAAATTTCAGTGGATGGAACTTTGCCTGATGTTCAAACCTTGACACGCCTGCCACCGGAAAGGGAAGCTCACATTCTGTTCCGAAGGATGCCTCTATCCCCAGTGATTTGGCTGCCTCTGCCTCCTGCTTCAAAAATTCTGTCTCAATCCGGGAATAAAGGTATGCCGGACACCTACTGAAGCCACAGTCAATTCCTTTATCCTGAACCAGCCTTTCATATTCCCCAATGGCAGCCTCATTTGCACTTGCATAATGCTCCGCCATTCGGTAGCCAAATGTCCGGATGAGCCAGTCATAAACCCGGTTATGCTGGGATGTAATTTTTGCTGTGGTATTCTTTGTCTGCCCGCTGCCAATCCTGTCAGCCTCCAGCACCACTGCCCGGATGCCCTCCTGCTTTAAGTAATATGCTGTCAAAATCCCCGCAAGTCCTGCCCCGATGACAACAGCCGGCACCTCCATGTCCCCCGGAAGCGGCTCACGCTTCCTTATCTCGATACTTTCCGTCCAGATAGATTCCATTTTTGCCTCCGCTATCCCCCATCCCTCCATGTACTGCATCTGATGGGATAAAATTAATTTTGAATAGCATATGCCAAAATGCAGTGATTATGCGCACCACTCCCTGACAGCCAGTTCTCAAATCATTCAGAACCACCTTTGCCCCATTTTGATAAGTCCGGGCAATTCATTTTTCAATGTTCTTCTGTCTTGTAAATAAAATTTACCCCCATAAGAGAAATTAAAATATCTGCCTGTAATCCCACATTATTTAGTTCATCTATTGCCGAGGGACTTAACTCCTTTTCTTGTGATCCATCAGTATACATCACTTTATGTTTTTTTGTTTTTTCTTCATCAGCGCACCTGTCAAATTCCAAATAGTAGCCACCTGTCCCATCCTCATGGATAAATACGCCATTGCCTTTTACCCCTCCACCAGTCAATTTATTTGACCATGGTATATCTTTAATTGATTTATACACTTTCTGTCTAAAAGCACTATCATTTTTCATTCTTTGTAAGGTTTTCTTTGAGATAATCACGTTCCGTCCACCTTGCATATCGTATTTTTCCAACATTGCAGTATCATACATTTCTGCTTCCGTATCTGTTTTTTCGCAACTGTAATCTACAACAACCGTATTAACATCAAATTTTTCGTCCAGAAATTTTTTCATTTCTGCAATATCCGTATCCTCATTTATCTGCTGTAAAAGCTTTTCAAATTCATCTCCACACTTTTTTCTGTTATTTGATAATTTTACAGCATTATTGATTTCTGGCAAAATTGCTTGAATATCCATGCTACTAACCTTTCTGCTTATGTTATTAATTCTTTAAGGTGGTTCTTCTACCATTCAGAACCGCCCACACCCCCTTATAATAAGACTATACAAAACCAGAATCACTTACAATAAATTCTGTCCATACAGCCATGCAGCTTCATGCAGGATCTGTTGATATCGTTTATCTATCTCTGCCTTTTCCAACTGCTCCTTTCTATGTAATGCACGTTTCGCTGCCAGTTTCTGATTTCGTTCCTGTTCCTTTACTTCCTCTGTTTCTTCATCCTTGCTTTTTTGGCTGTTTCTTTTTGTTATCGTAATTTCTCCGCCACCTCCCGAAAGCCTGTAATTTGAAATATTCCCATCATTATCTAAGGTAATCGTAAAAGAATCCATGCTGCTTGGCACCGTATCCTGTTCTTTTATCAATGTGGATATTTTTTCGACAATACTTTGGGATAATTCTGAATTATTTTCCAGTTTTTCCTCCAACGCAGGCGGAACGATTATTGCATATTTTCCCCTTGCTGCATTTAACCTTGCCTGTACGCCTGTGTCTAACATGGACGGTTCTCTTGATGTAGGTTTCCAATCTAAGACCGATTCATCCAATTCATCTTCAAAAAACATTTCAAATGGATAGTCATTACGCTGCCACAGTGAAGAATTGACTTTAGAAGTATCCAGCACATGATATTTCAAGTTCGGATATTGTGCTTTTAACTTATCCTTCAATTCCTGTCCCCCTATATTTACATCCAAAACATCCTGAAAACTGACAGGGTTATTTTTCCCTGCCGCAATATTCTGGCTGTAAAGACTTCCCAAACAGCTCTTGCTTATTTCATTTATTGACATGTAATCCATCTTTGTTCCTCACACTCCTTTCCTGTAACAACACGGTTACATTAAATTCATTTTCCTTTGCCCTGATATCCACATCTCCCATGTATTTCTCTACCTCACGCTTTACATTGGATAACCCGATACCATGCAGGGCTATGTCCTTTCCCTTCGTGGAAAGTGGAAGCTTGGTTTTTGTGTCAAATGCTACCTCCCCCTCAAATGAATTTTTTACATTTATCAGATAAAATTATTTCTTCTGCCTGCCAGAAAGATAAATGTATCTTTTACCTTCTGCCATTTTTTCACAGGCTTCAAGGGCATTTTGCAGAAGATTACTGATAATAATCCCAATATCATACGCATGATAGCCATCTGATTTTGGATAGGAAAACGCTGACTGAAACTGTATTCCCTGGTTCTCTGCGGCTTTACGCTTGTCATTCACAATCACGTCCGTAACCGTATTCCCCGTTTTAATGGTAAGCTCAAAAACATTCATGCCTTCGTCCATTTGGTCTATATACTGCTCTATATCCCCATAGTTGCCATTTCTGGCAAGCCCTTTGATATTTGTCAAATGGTTCTTCATTTCATGCTTCATCTGGCATATGCCATGATAAAACTGCTCCACTTCCTCCATTCGTTCCTGCATTGCGTGAACCTGATGCTGTTCTACGAAATACTTTTCCTTTTCCTCCTGCAAGCCTATTATTTTCTGATAGGACACAATTGTAATCAAAATTCCTGCATAAAACAGGATGGCAGCCACAGGTACAATCCCAAGAAATACTGGGAACTGTTCATACAGTTGAATCACCAGATTTCCATTCACGATTAATAAAATGTTAAAAATAATATTTACAAATAAAATTCCGTTCATCGGTATTAATAACAGAAAACATAATTCCTTTATATGCAACTTCATAGCCTTTTTCTTTAACAGACGGGCAGCGGCATACAGCATGACGGAAAACAGGATGATTTGCAGCACCACAACAAAAACAAAATTTAATGCAGCGTTACAAAAAATAATTTCTACTGTCATTTCTGCTTTATGCTCAAGACGCTTTTCCAAAAAATAGCTTATGCTTCTCATAATCAGCACACTTAGATTTTTAATGCAGAAAAAAATCACTCCCAAAAAAAGTACATATTCCCTGTCCATATCTAAAATTTTGGACATAGCTGCTAAAAGCACAAGCACAATAATCATACACAGCCAGCCATATATAGAGGTTGTCATATTTACAAAATACATCACTGTATAAGTCAAAAACACCATAAGAACCTTTTTGAGTCTGCTTTTCCACTGCTCTTTTCGCCCTATCATAAACGGATAGAAAAAAGCTGCCATAAAGACCGCAAATAAAAGTACCTCGATTTTTATTGTAATATTCACAACCAGGCTATAATCTGCTTCATTCAATGTCTGTCCCCCTGCTGCATAAAATGCAGATATGCCTTTACAAAGTCCTCATACTTATACTTGGAAAGGGGCAGCTTATCACCGTTTGTAAGCATTATTTCAGTCCTGCCGTATTCATCCACACAAGAGAGGTTGACAAGATAGCCTTTGTGTATGCGGCAGAAATACCCCTGTAATTCTTCTTCAAGCTCTCCTATTTTTGCATAATATTCAAGCCTGTCTGTGTAGGCTTTATCCCCATCTTTTATATAAAGCACTACCTTGTGTTTCTGGCTTTCCATGTAATAAATGTCATCCAGCGGTATGACTTTATTTGCCCCGGCGTACTGGATAAGCAGCGTTTTCTTTTTCTGCTCCGCTTCGGATAAAATCTTATCCTGCGCCCGGCTGAAAACCTCTGTAAATTTCTGTTCATTCACAGGTTTCACCAGATACCCCAATGCTTCCACGTCAAAAGCGTCATAGACATATTTTTCATAACCCGTAACAAAAATGATTATGGGCTGTTTTATCTGTTCCATGCCTCTAATCTGTCTTGCCATTTCCATACCGGACACAGAACCCTTTAACTCTATATCCAAGAACAGTAAATCATGCCCCATGCCGCTTGACAGGTATTCATCAGCAGAAGCATACTCCGTAATTTCACATTCTGCTTTATGCCCTCTGATAAGCGAAGTAAGATAACTTCGTATGTTCTTTTCATCATCACATATTGCAATTTTTATCATATGCCCTCCTTTAGCTCTCACTTAAAATATCGGAAGATATGAAATTTTCTCTAATACCGATTGCACGAAAATACGATTTGACAACACAACCGGACAGAAATATCGTTAAAATTTAACTTTTCCCATAGAATCGCGTAGGGGAATGACCTTCGCCCCTACTCGCGCGCCGGGCACCCATCAGCCTCTGCTGACATATTTCCTTTGGGTGCCCATGTGCATAAAAAGGACTGCATCCTGCAATCCTCTTTCTGGTGTATTCCTTATCCAAAGATACCTTATCACTTCATCCATACGGTCTGAAACCGTCGCACGCGCAATCGAACTGCATTGCGTGAAAGTGATTCCATTAATTTTTCCTATTCCCCAATGAACATAATATAAATCTGACATGGATTCCATTCATCCCATAAATTGGGAAAAACTTCCAATTCCTTAAACCCCAAAGAAAGGTAAAATCTGTTGGTGGCATCATAAACATCATATCTGCCCATCTGGACTGTCTTTATCTGCATAAAAGAATACCCCATCTGTCTGGCTTTTTCTCTCGCTTCTTCAAAAAGCTTTCGACCAATACCCTGTCTATGATATTCCCTCAGTACACCCATTACTGCCAGTTCCACAGTATGATGTCCTGTCTCTTTCAGATAGAGAAATCCTATGGGAACCTCACCATCGAATGCGCAGAAAAAGGGTTTCCCACCACTGTCAACGCCATATTCTTCTATGGCTTCCGGAATACCAAACCAATCCGGAAGCGATTTCAATATGGAATTTGTAATGCTTTCTTTAACTACATCGCTATCAATTTGCTTTATATGCATAAAATCCTCCCCAAATATCCAGCTCCCCCTGTAAGATAATCTGCGGCGCATTCTTTCCACTTTTTGCGGTGAACAAACAGGCTTATCATCCAGACAGCCACAGCAGTGGCAGAATCTTCTGCCGCCACCATGCACTCATACAGGTGAAAGCAATCCAAAATGCCTGGCCAGAACCGACAGCACTTCCTCCCGTGTATCACTTTCAAAATCTGAACGGACATACGTAAAAAAGCCTGTATGTGCCCAGTCAATTTCCAACGTTGGATGATACAACGCCCAGGAATTAAAGTTTCGCAGCGTAGCTTCCGGATCCGGACAAAGCCGAATCTGCTCCATCATGAATTTTTTATCCGGGTCATCCCGGTCAAAGAATCGGGTGGCACAAATATCCGGTGGGTCGCAAAGCATAATGGCAACATGGTCATATGATGAAATCTCTCTCAGCACATCCGGCGGGATGTTCGTGTCCACGATGACTTTCCTCCCGGATGCTGCCAGCTTAATCAGCTCCAATATCTCAATCTCCACACACTCCATAGAAACCTGATTTGTCCAATTCCAATGCTCTTCCGGAGTCATATTGAGCCATTCCTTCCAACCGCTCATGGTATCAAAATAACACAGCCCCGGCTGTTTCCACCGTGACAGCTTACTCCGTGGAAACACATCATGGTAATTCTCGCCACAGTGAATCATGTCATACCGCTCAGCCAGCATCCTAACCATTGTGGATTTTCCCGCATAGCTGTGTCCGTTTATGAAATAGACATTTTGCAAATAATGTTGAATCAAATTACTGCTTAACTGTATTTTCATTTTTCCTCCATTTAATATACAGCCTCCCGCTCCTGCCATATCTGTAATTTATAAGTTTAAATCCATTCTTCCGCCACCTACTTATTGATATCAATCCCTTACTTTTACTTGTGATATGGTTCCCCATTGATAATCCGAAAGCATCTGTAAATCTGTTCTGCCAAAATAACCCGCATCAGCTGGTGCGGAAATGTCATGTCCGAAAAGCTAAGCTGCTCGTCGGCGCGCGTGATTACACGCTCATGGAGTCCGAGTGAGCCGCCTATTACAAACACAAGATTGCTTTTTCCGTCAAGCCCCAGCTCCTCAATATGTCCTGCAAAATTAACAGAATCACGTTTTTTTCCATCGATTGTAAGTGCAATGCAGTATGCATTTTCCTTTATATTTTTCAGGATACGTTCTGCTTCCTTCTGCTTTATCTGGTCTTCCAACAACTCTGATGCCTTGTCAGGTGTCTTTTCGTCCGCGACTTCTATGATAACCAGCCTGCAATATTTCGATAGCCTTTTCTGATACTCGGCAACTGCATCCCGAAAAAATTTTTCTTTTATTTTCCCAACTGTCACAAATGTTATATTCATATGCTATACAAATCATTACCCCTCTTCAAAAATCTCTGCATACAGCTCCTCGCACAGTGCTTCGAGATAGGACGCGTTCAGGCTGCCAAACTCCTGTGTCACCGCTGCCTTGATTCCTTCGAAATACTTAAAGTATTTCACCTCATCCGGTGTGTCCTCCTCAAACAAGACACGCTCTTTTATGGAATCCGCAGTAATATGCTCTTTCGCCCATGCCCTGATTTTCCCTGTCAGGTCTTCCTCAACTGCTGCCTCCTGCGCATATTTCTGGGAAGATTTTAACGAAAGAATGCCCATCACAATAAATATGACAAACATCGTCCCCATAACGCCATAGGTTATATATTTCCCAGACCCCGCAAGCCGGAAGGGAAGTACTCCTGCCTCCATCAGGATGAATGCAATTATTCCAAGCACACCCACCAGCAAAAGAGTATATGCCGAGCTTTTATAATCCTCTGCCTTTGCCATCTTATCCTGATAGACCTTTACCTCATCATTTCTGTCTGACATGCCAAACCTCCTGTTTTAATCTTCACTACTCGCCGCGCCGGGCGTCC
>DKUL01000015.1:0-50599 GCA_002490665.1 Lachnospiraceae bacterium UBA7205
AGTATAAATTATTTTTAAAACAGTGAAATTGAACAAAAATCTTGACTTTAAAGAGCGATATCAGTACGATTATTTATAGGAATAGGGAAAGGAAATTTGTAAAATGGATAATTTAGAATTGCTCAAAAGACCAGTATATATTGTCGGTCACAAAAATCCGGATACAGATTCAATTTGTTCCGCGATAGCATACGCGTACTTGAAGAACAAATGCGACAGCACTTGTGAATATGTTCCGGCAAGGGCGGGACAGGTGAACCAGGAGACGCAGTATGTGTTAAATGCCTTTCATGCGGAGCCGCCGGTGTATCTTCATGATGTCATGACAGATGCCAGGGATATTGACATGAACGATGTGGAGGGTGTTACAGAGGATGTATCGCTCAAGAAGGCATGGCACCTCATGCGGGACCGGGGGGACGTAACGGTACCTGTCATAGAGCGGCAGAAATTGACAGGTATCATTACAATTGGTGATATTGCAAATGCGTATATGGATGTGTATGATAATGGCATTTTGTCACGGGCAAGGACATCCTACAAGAATATATTGGAAACGCTGGATGCAAATATGCTAGTGGGCGATGAGGGCGGCTATTTTGAAAGCGGGGAAGTCGTCATTGCGACGGCAAATCCGGATGTCCTTGAAGAGTACATACATGCCGGCGACATGGTGATTCTCGGAAACCGATATGAAACGCAGCTTTGCGCGATTGAGATGGGGGCAGCCTGCGTGATTATTACCATGGGTGCAAAGGTTTCCAAGACAATACAGATATTTGCGAAGGAGCATAACTGCATTCTTATTAACACGCCATATGATACGGCTACCGTCGCCAGGCTGATTAACCAGAGCATGCCGATAGGGTACTTTATGAAGCGTGAGAAGCTGACAACGTTCAAGGTGACAGACAAGACAGAGGATATCCGGGCGATTATGAAGAAAAAGCGATACCATGATTTTCCGGTTCTTGACGAGGAGGAGAATTATGTGGGAATGATATCGCGCCGTACACTGTTGAACCTGCGCAAAAAGCAGCTGATTCTGGTTGACCACAATGAGCTTTCGCAGACGGTTGACGGGATAGAGTATGCGGATATCCTTGAGATAATCGACCACCATAGAATTGGTACGCTTGAGACCGTTTCCCCAGTCTTTTTCAGGAATCAGCCGCTTGGCTGCACGGCGACGATCATCTATCAGATGTATCAGGAAAAGGGGATTGAGATACCGAGGAATATCGCAGGGCTTATGATGTCCGCGATTATTTCAGACACCCTGATGTTCCATTCGCCCACGGTTACGGAGATGGATAAGGCGGCGGCAGAAAAGCTTTCTGAATTATGTGGAATCGAGCTGGAGGAGTTTGCCATTGACATGTTTGGTGCGGGCAGCAACCTGGGGGACAAGGACGCGGATGAAATTTTCAAGCAGGATTACAAGAACTTTTCCGTCAATGGATTTGAATTTGGCGTCGGACAGATAAACTCAATGAACAGCATTGAGCTTGAGGAAATCAAGGAGAAGATTGTCCCGTACATTAAGGAGAAGATGCCAGAGCTTCAGGTGGACATGTGCTTTTTTATGCTTACCAATATCGTTTATGAAAAGACAGAGCTTTTATGTATTGGCGATAAGGCGAGGACACTTGTACGGGAGGCGTTTAAGCTTCCCAAAACGCAGAAAAAGTTTGAATTGAAAAATCTTGTCTCAAGAAAGAAACAGCTGATTCCTGCATTTGTTTCAGTGCTGCAGCAGTGGGAAAAGTGAGGATGACGCAAAAATACCGCAGAATCAGGAATTCTGCGGTATTTCTGTTGTTTGATAAATCGGAGTGACAAGATTCGAACTTGCGGCCTCCACCTCCCTAAGGTGGCGCTCTAGCCAAACTGAGCCACACCCCGATATGTATTCACAACATATAATAGTATACACATTTATATGGGAAATGTCAATTACAAATAATAAAAAAAATATTTTGGAAAAATTTGCGTAAAGGATTGACAATTGTCTGACAATTCGATATATTATATATAGATTCGTGACAATTCCATCACGAACAAGCATATTAAATGCTTTTCACTTAACTCTTTTTCAATAAAGTAATCCTTAAAAGAAAGCTTTCTCAAGACAGTATCCTCCCAAATATTTACTGCCTGAGAAAGCTTTCTTTATATTCTGCAGGTTGTATTTTTTCGGTGAAAGGGACTGCTGCTTGCATTGAATAAGAAGAAGGTATTATACTAAAAAATACGACAGACTGATTCAGGCTTAATTTTTAGAAAATCGAACATTATAAACAGGATTTTGAATTTTGAATGGAGGTTTCATATGGATAGAGTGCTTATCGTGGGTGTAAACATTGCAGCGGATAGAAAAGAGAAAAGCTTCAGCCTTGCCATGGATGAGATGATAAGCCTGGTGAAGGCATGTGACATGGAACCGGTTGGAAGAATCGAGCAGAACATGGAATATGCAAATACAGCCACTTACATCGGTGCGGGAAAGGTTGGGGAGACGGCTGAGATGGCCAGGGCGCTTGAGGCGGACATTGTTGTGTTTGACAATGGATTGTCGCCGATACAGCTCAGGAATCTCACCAGGGAGCTGGACTGCCCGGTGATGGACAGGACGACACTGATTCTGGAAATCTTTTCAACCAGGGCACGGACAAGGGAGGCAAAGCTGCAGGTGGAGGTTGCCCGGCTCCAGTATATGCTTCCGAGGCTTGTCGGGCTGCATGATGCCCTGTCAAGGCAGGGCGGTGCAAGCGGAGCCATGAGCAACAAGGGTGCAGGGGAAAAGAAGCTGGAACTTGACAGGCGCAGATTAGAGCAGCGGCTTACGAGCATGAAGCGTGAGCTGGAAGACATTGCGGGAGAACGGGAGACGCAGCGCAAGAAAAGGGCAGAGTCGGGAATGCCGAGAGTGGCGCTTGTGGGTTATACCAATGCCGGGAAATCGACAATCATGAATGCCTTCCTCGATGAATATGTTGATGATGAGGAAAAGAAGGTGTATGAGGAAGACATGCTTTTTGCGACACTTGACACGACTGTCAGGCGGATAGCGCCGCCGGGCAAAAATGCTTTTTTACTGTCTGACACGGTAGGATTTATCTCAAATCTTCCGCATAACCTTGTCAAGGCATTCCGGTCGACGCTGGAGGAAGTGCGGGAAGCGGACTTATTGATTCAGGTGATTGACTACTCGGATGAAAACTATATGGAACATATAAAGGTGACAGAGGACACGCTCCGGGAGCTCGGCGCGGAGAAGATTCCGATGATATACGCATTCAACAAGGCTGATTTGTGCGGAATGGGGGATTCTGCCACCGTACAGGGCGATGACAAAATATATATGTCCGCAAAATCAAAAAGCAGCATGGAAACACTTCTGGCGCTGATTTCGGAAAAACTCTCGAAGCGCTATCAGGACTGCAGCTTTATCATTCCGTATAAAAGGGGCGACATTGTGTCCTATCTCAATGACAATGCGGTTGTACACAGGACAGAATACCGGGAGGACGGCGTGTATATGGAGACAAATGTGAGCCGGATTGACGCGGCAAGATATGAGCAGTTTAAGACGATACTGAGCAGGCAGAGAGAGTAAATGTCCAGTTAGATATTATTAATATGTAGCATGAGCAAACACAATGTTTTGGACTTCGGCAAATGTTCACAATTTATTTATAATTTGATAATAATAATGTGATATTATGTATATAGATTTATGGGTAATGTCATTTGCCGGAGGGAAAAACGATGGATAAAGAGAGGGATAAGACCGAATATAAGGCTAAATTGCACAAAAAACTGTTTGCATTTGGTGTGCTGGGTGTTATAATAATCAATATAGCCTCATGGAAGAGTGTGGCGTTCAGTGATTGGTATATCAAAAATATTTTTCCCATATGGCTGAATACATATGCGAGACTGACAAGCAAGGTACCCGTGAGTGTAGGAGAGATTATGCTGATTCTTGCAGTGGCGGTCACATTATTTGGAATCGGCTTTTTTGTATGGAATCTCATATGCAGGGGAAAATACAGACAGGTGGTCAGGCGGTTTGGCTCGTTTTATGCGTGGACGGTGCTTGTGGTCTGCTATGTTATGACCTTGAACTGCTTTATCCTGTATCATGGTTCCAGTTTTTCGGAAAAATACATGTCTGCCGGCATCGGGGCGGATGCGATGGTGGCTGGTGCTTCGGGCAATATAGCGGCACAGGTGCACATGAATGACAAGGCCTATACAAAAAGGGAGCTGGCAATTTTAAGGGACTATATCGTCGGAAAATGCAATTCGCTGGAAAAGGAGATTGTCCATGATGACAGCGGGACTGCATACTATGATGGTGACTTGATAGAGGAGTCCAGGCGGGCGATGCTTAACCTGGGCGAGGAGTATGACCAGCTTGCGGGTTTTTATGTGACACCGAAGTATCTGGGCTGTTCGGAGTTTTTCAGCCAGCAGTACATTATGGGATACTATTTTCCGTTTTCGCTGGAAGCAAATATCAATTCCGTCATGTACATAACCAATGTGGCACCCACCGTCTGCCACGAGCTGGCACATACAAAGGGATTCATCTATGAGGATGACGCGAACATGATTGGGTTTCTGGCGTGCATTCAATCGGACGACCCATTTTTGCAGTACTGTGGCTATCTGAGTGTGCTGAATTATGTGAACAATGATTTTTATGACTCCATTGGAGGGAACATGAGTGTCTATAAGAGCCATGTCAGAATTAATGATGCGGTGGCGGACGACAATATCTTCCTGACAAGAGAGGAATGGCAGACGGTTGAGAAGAAGGCCGTCATCAAGACCTCGACGGTAAAGAGTGTTTCCAGCACATTGATGGACACGACCCTCAAGCTGAACGGGGTAGAGGAGGGCGTGCTGCAATATAATAATGTCGTGGGGCTGCTGCTGGAATATTATGACGGTGTTTTGTATTGATTGGAGGACTATCTTTTATGGGAGATATCATTTCATATGTATATGAATTTGGGGGCTTTACCTTTGCGGAAAAGCCCTTTTGTGAAGTTGACGGTCTTTTGTTTTCTCATTTTTCTTATTTCCTTCTTGATAAAATTATTCCCCATATAGACGATAACAAGCCGGCTGTTTTCCTGTGTGACGCTGCGCAGCAGATGGACTGGCACAATTTCATATCTGTGAAATGGGAGCTGGAAAAGAACAGGGAGCTCTTTTACAAGGCGGCATTTTCACGCAGGTACAGGAATACGAAGGTGAATTATTTTCTGGAAGAAATGAATGCCGAAGAAGGGGTGCAGTTCTGCGCAGTCACATTTATGCTTGGAAACGGGGATGTGTTTGTCTCGTTCCGGGGGACGGATGATGCACTGGTGGGATGGAAGGAGGATTTTTATATGGCGTACCGCACGCCTGTCGGCGCACAGCTGAAAAGCACGGCGTATCTGAACAGGGTGGCAAAGCTCCTTGCGAGGAAGAGGAATCTCAGGTTTTACCTGGGAGGGCATTCCAAGGGAGGCAATCTTGCAGTGTATGCGGCGATGACCTGTGAGGACGATATAAAACCCCGGATTGGCAGGATTTTTAACATGGATGGCCCGGGGTTTCGACCGGATTTTATGGACACGCTTGACTATGACGGCGTCAGGGACAAGATTCTCAAGATTGTGCCGGATGAATCCTTCGTGGGGCTGCTTATGGAACAAAAGGAGGATTATGAGCTGATTCAGAGCACGGAGATCGGGGTACAGCAGCATGTATGTTTTTCATGGTGCATTGAGGGAGACCGGTTTGTGCGGGCACAGGAGCAGGTTCCCAAGCGCAAGGAGCTGTATGACCGTATCAACAACTGGATATTTGCCCTTGGAATCGAGCAGGTGGGGGATTTTATAGACAGTCTGTTTAAAATGATAGAAATCACGGAGGCAAAGACGCTGACGGATTTGAAGAATGTGAAAGGAGGGGAGTTTGCCAAAAAGCTTCATCCGATTGTGCAGGAATACTCGGGAATGAACGAGGAGACCAAGCAGGTTTTCTGGGAAATCAGTGCATTTATGGTAGAGATTCTTACACGGGACCAGCGCGAGCGCATCAGCCGGTGGAAAACAATTGAAAAAATAAGGCAGAAGATGGAACATTAAAGGACGAAATGAATTGTTTTTTGATGAAATGTAACCGTTTTCACGGAATTGACAAAAAGACATGAAAAGAATTCCAAAAACAGTTGACTTTCTGATAGAAACGATATAAAATTCAAAGTGTAAGCACTTACAAAACAGAGTTGCAAACGAATGATTGAAAAGTGATAGGAGATAATGACATGGAATTATTAAATGCGGCAAAGACCGGAAAAAAGACGAGACCGATTAAAGTCCTCCAGTTTGGTGAGGGGAATTTCTTACGTGCATTTGTTGATTACTTTATCGACATTGCAAATGAGGCAGGAAAGTTTGATGGGGATATTGTTCTGGTAAAACCGATTGACGGTGCCGGGATTCTCAATATGTTCCACGACCAGGACTGCCAGTACACCGTATGCCTGCGCGGCATTGTTGACGGCGAGCCGAAGGTGATAAAGAGAGTCGTGACGAGTGTTGCAGATGTGGTGGATGCTTACGACGAATATGAAAAGTACAGTGAATATGCAAAGCTGGATTCCCTCCGGTATATCGTCTCGAATACGACAGAGGCGGGAATCGTGTTTGATGATTCGGACCTGTTTGAATCCAATCCGCCCAGGACATATCCGGGAAAGCTTTGCAAATTCCTTTATACGAGATACCAGCACTTTAACGGTGCGGCGGACAAGGGGCTTGTGATGCTGCCTGTCGAGCTGATTGACGACAACGGAATCCATTTAAAGGAGTGTGTTGTCAGGTTTGCAAAGCTCTGGAACCTTGACGAAGGATTCCTTACCTGGCTGGACGATGCGTGCGTGTTTACTTCCACGCTGGTTGACCGCATCGTGACGGGATATCCGAGGGATGATGCCGAGGAGCTCTGGAAGGAGTTTGGCTACAAGGATAATATTGTGGTTACGGCAGAGCCGTTTGGTCTCTGGGTCATCGAGAGCGCGAAGGATATCAGCAAGGAGTTCCCCCTTCCGGAAGCGGGCTGCCCTGTGATTTTCACGGACAACCAGAAGCCCTACAAGCAGAGAAAGGTTCGCATCCTGAATGGTGCGCACACATCATTTGTCCTTGCTTCCTATCTTGCCGGCAATGATTATGTAAGGGAGTCCATGGAGGATGAGCTGATTGGCGATTTCATGCACAAGACAATCTATGACGAGGTCATTCCCACACTGGATTTGCCAAAACAGGATTTGCTTGACTTTGCGGAGGCAGTGGACGGAAGATTCCGGAATCCGTACATTAAGCATGCACTGCTTTCCATCTCGCTCAACTCCGTGTCAAAGTGGCGTGCAAGGTGTATGCCTTCGCTGCTTGGATATGTGGAGAGAAAGGGTGCGCTTCCGAAACACCTGACATTTTCCATCGCTGCGCTGATGGCATTTTATACCGGAAGCGAGATACGCGAAAAAGCGCTTATCGGCCACAGGGACGGACAGGAGTACAACATTATGGATGACATGGCGGTGCTTGAGTTCTTTGCGGCAAACAGCGCAAAGCCGTCAGGGGAGTTCGTGCAGGCATACCTGGGCAACACGGATTTCCACGGACAGGATCTGACACAGGTTACAGGTCTTGTGGATGCCGTCATCGTTTACCTTGAGGACATCAGGACGCTTGGCATGAGGAAGGCAATTGAGAAGAATTTCAAATAAAACTTTGGGGAAATCAATATGGCAAATTTTATTAAGATAAATGAAAATGACAATGTGGCTGTGGCGCTGGAAGTGATTCCGGCGGGTACGACAGTCAGCGTGGGCGGGACGGATGTGACAACGGCAATGGAGATTCCGGCAGGTCACAAGTTTGCGCTTGCGGATATCGCGGTCGGGGAACCGGTTATCAAGTATGGTTTCCGCATCGGAAACGCAACAGAGGCGGTAAAAAAGGGCGAATGGATTCATACGCATAACCTGAAGACCGGGCTGGGGGATTTGCTTGACTACAGTTATGAGCCGAATCTGGCGGATGAGAAATTCACCGAGGATGTAACCTTTATGGGATATAACCGCGACAACGGAAAGGTAGGCGTCAGAAATGAAATCTGGATTATTCCGACGGTCGGCTGCGTCAACAATGTGGCAAGCAAGATAGCGGAGCTGTCCAAGGGGCTTGTCAGGGAAAATATCGAGGCGGTATGTGCCTTTCCGCATCCATACGGCTGCTCACAGATGGGCGACGACCAGGAGCACACAAGGCAGATTCTTGCCAACCTGATAAACCATCCGAATGCAGGCGGCGTGCTGGTGCTCGGGCTTGGATGCGAGAACAGTAATATCGATGTCCTTAAGGGGTATCTGGGTGACATCAATCCTGACAGGGTAAAATTCCTTGTGGCACAGGAGAGCGACGATGAGATTGCCGAGGGCGTTGCGATTGTGGAAGGGCTTGCGGAGTATGCTTCCCAGTTCAGGCGCGAGCCGGTCAGCGTTTCGAAGCTTGTCATCGGTATGAAATGCGGCGGGAGCGACGGCTTTTCCGGCATCACGGCGAACCCTACAGTCGGACGGTTTTCTGACATATTAATCAGCAAGAAAGGCACGACGATACTGACGGAAGTGCCGGAGATGTTCGGGGCGGAGACCATTCTCATGAACCGCTGCGCGAATGAGGAACTGTTCCACAAGACGGTTGACCTGATTAATGACTTTAAGAACTATTTTAAGAGTCATAACCAGACAATATACGAGAACCCGTCGCCGGGAAATAAAAAAGGTGGTATTTCCACGCTTGAGGACAAGTCCCTTGGCTGTACACAGAAGTCGGGAAGCGCTGTTGTAAAGGGCGTGCTGGCTTATGGAGAGACGGTAAGCACACCGGGGCTGAATCTTCTGAGTGCTCCCGGAAATGACCTTGTTGCATCGACTGCACTTGCGGCGAGCGGGGCACATATTGTGCTTTTCACGACAGGACGCGGCACACCGTTTGCGTGTCCGGTGCCTACGATGAAGATTTCAAGCAACTCAAGGCTTGCAGGCAAGAAGGATAACTGGATTGATTTTAATGCGGGCGTTGTCGCAGAAGGCGAGGAGCTTGACATAGCGGGTCAGCGTCTGTTTGACGAGGTGGTTGCAATTGCTTCCGGCAAGGAGGTTAAGAGCGAGCTTGCAGGATTCCACGACATGGCTATTTTTAAACAGGGTGTGACACTCTGATGGAAAAGTAAGTTTTACTAATTAATTTAGAATGAGATAAAATGGAGGATAATGTATCATGGCAAAAAAAGTAGTTACAATGGGTGAGATTATGTTGAGGCTTTCCACACCGAACAACGAGAAGTTTATTCAGGCGGATGAGTTTGACATCAACTATGGCGGCGGAGAGGCAAATGTGGCTGTGTCCCTTGCAAATTACGGACACGAGGCAAGCTTCGTGACAGCAGTTCCGGACAACGAGTTAGGGGAGTGTGCGATTGCGGCTTTGAGAAAGTATGGTGTGGGCACGGCAAATATCGCAAAGTGCGGAGAAAGACTTGGTATTTACTATCTTGAGTCCGGTTCTGCGATGAGACCATCCAAGGTTGTGTATGACAGGGCGCATTCTTCCATTTCCACGGCGACGGCTGCGGACTTTGACTTTGACAAGATATTTGAGGGGGTTGACTGGTTCCATTTCACCGGAATCACGCCGGCAGTATCGGATTCGGCTGCGGTTCTTACAGAGGAGGCTTTGAAGGCGGCAAAGAAGCATGGCGTGAAGGTTTCCGTGGACCTGAACTTCAGAAAGAAGCTGTGGTCATCCGAGAAGGCACAGAAGGTTATGAAGAACCTGATGCAGTATGTGGATGTATGCATCGGAAACGAGGAGGATGCGGAGCTTGTGCTGGGCTATAAGCCGGGCAATACGGACGTGACAAGCGGTGACCTTGAGCTTGCGGGATACAAGTCAATATTTGAGCAGATGGTTGCGGATTACAATTTCGAGTACTGCATCTCATCCCTGAGGGTGAGCCATTCTGCTTCGGACAATGGCTGGTCGGCATGCATTTATTCACGGGACACCAAGGAATTTTATCATTCCAAGGAATACAGCATTCATCCGATTGTTGACCGCGTTGGCGGCGGCGATTCCTTTGCAGGCGGCGTAATCTGCGGCTTGCTGGATGGAAAGGATTTCAAGGCGGCACTGGAGTATGGTGTGGCAGCATCCGCATTAAAGCATACGATTCCGGGCGACTTTAACCTTGTTTCCAAAAAAGAAGTTGAGACACTTGCTGGCGGTGATGCTTCAGGACGCGTTCAGCGATAATCATAGTACATAAATTTATAGGAGGAATGAGAAAAATGGCAAATACAAATCCGTTTTCACTGGAAGGAAAGATTGCACTTGTGACGGGTGCGTCATATGGTATCGGCTTTGCAATCGCGAAGGCAATGGCAAATGCAGGGGCGACAATCGTATTTAACGACATCAAGCAGGAGCTTGTTGACAAGGGAATCGCGGCATACAAGGAAGAGGGCATTGAGGCGCATGGATATGTGTGCGATGTCACAAATGAGGACGCAGTGAACGCACTGGTAGCCTCAATCGAGAAGGAAGTCGGTGTGATTGACATTCTTGTCAACAACGCGGGAATCATCAAGAGGATTCCGATGTGCGAGATGACAGCCGCAGAGTTCAGACAGGTGATTGATGTGGACTTGAATGCGCCGTTTATTGTTTCAAAGGCAGTGATTCCATCCATGATTAAGAAAGGACACGGAAAGATTATCAACATCTGTTCCATGATGTCCGAGCTTGGACGTGAGACCGTGTCTGCATATGCAGCGGCTAAGGGCGGTCTGAAGATGCTCACAAAGAATATCTGCTCCGAGTATGGTGAGTTCAATATCCAGTGCAACGGTATCGGACCAGGTTACATTGAGACACCGCAGACAGCTCCCCTGCGCGAGCGGCAGCCGGACGGAAGCAGGCATCCGTTTGACACGTTTATCTGCGCAAAGACGCCTGCAAACAGATGGCTACAGCCGGACGAGCTTGGAGGACCAGCGGTATTCCTTGCATCGGATGCGTCCAACGGCGTAAACGGACATATTCTCTATGTTGACGGCGGTATTCTTGCATACATCGGAAAGCAGCCAAAATAAAGAAAATAGTAGTTTTGTTCAATAGAAAAGAGGAAAAATATGAATGAAGTATTAGAGAAAATCAGTAAGATTGGTATTGTGCCGGTTGTTGTCCTGGATGACGCGAAGGATGCAAAACCCCTGGCGGAAGCTTTGATAAAGGGCGGACTGCCCTGTGCCGAGGTTACGTTCAGGACTGCTGCTGCGGAGGAGTCCATCCGAATCATGGCAGGCGAATTTCCTGACATGCTGGTTGGCGCCGGAACTGTGCTTACGACAGAACAGGTTGACCGCGCAGTGAACGCAGGGGCAAAATTTATCGTCAGCCCGGGTCTGAACCCGAAGGTTGTCCAGTACTGCCTTGATAAAGGTGTTCCGGTAACTCCCGGCACATCAAATCCTTCCGATGTGGAGCAGGCAATCGAGCTTGGCCTTGAGGTTGTGAAGTTCTTCCCGGCAGAGGCGGCAGGCGGCTTAAACATGATTAAGTCCATGGCGGCGCCGTATACACAGATGAAGTTTATGCCTACAGGCGGTATTTCGGCAAAGAACATCTGCGAGTACCTTGCATTTGACAAGATTATCGCCTGCGGCGGTTCCTGGATGGTAAAAAAGGATCTGGTGGCAGCAGGAAAGTATGATGAAATCCAGGCGCTGACAGAGGAAGCCGTGCGGACGATGCTTGGGTTTGAGCTGCGTCACATCGGTGTAAACTGTGCGGACGAGGCGGCGGCTGACGCTGTGGCTTCGAGATATGACGAACTGTTTGGCTTTACGAAGAAGGTAGGCAATAGTTCCATCTTTGCAGGCATCGAGGTGGAGGCAATGAAGAAGATTGGACGCGGCACAAACGGACATATCGCGATTGGCACAAACAGCGTGGCGCGTGCAAAGAATTATCTGGAATCGGTAAAGGGTGTCAAGTTCATCGAAGATAGCGCGGTAGTAAAAAATGGAAAGCTGACGGCGATTTATATGGATGAGGAAATTGGCGGATTTGCAATTCACCTTGTACAGAAATGAAATAGTATATTATAAGAAGGGGGCATCGCGTGTGATATGTGGTGCCTTCTTTCTATACAGCCTGTTTGGGGCAGACGGTGCTGTTTTTTGCCTGAATGAGAGGACGTATAAGGAGGTTTTGAAAGATGCTGTATCGGATTAACATGGTAACGGAGGAAGACGGATGGATTGTGATTGATACAAACGGCTGGGCATCTGAGCCTGTGCGGATGCTTGTACAGAGTGTCGCGCAGGAGATGGGGAAAGAGGTATTCCAGCCTTATGAGGGGGATGCCCAGTTTATGATTCAGGGAGATCCGTATAAACTGATTTACCAGTATGATGATGTATTTGGAACCTGTGTCATACTGGACAAACTGAAGGACAAGGATGCTGTTGTGGAAATGCTGGAACGGCATTTTGAAAAATTAAAGGATAAATAAGGATAGGGAGGCATATCATTATGGTAGATAATAATTGTGCGTATTGTATGGAGGGGGAGCTGTCAGCAAAGTTTGGCATCAAGATTTGCGAGCTGGATGCGACCAAGGTGTACTTGTTTAAGGAGCAGAGCCACAAGGGGAGGGTCATTGTTGCGAGCAAACATCACGTGAGTGAGATAACAGAGCTTTCCGAGGAGGAGAGAAATGCATTTTTCCGCGATGTCAATCATGTCGCGGAAGCGATTCACAAGGCATTTTCACCGGATAAGGTAAATTATGGCGCCTATGGGGATACCGGGCACCACCTTCACTTTCACCTGGTTCCGAAGTACAAGGAGGATGAATTTGAGTGGGGCGGCACATTTGCCATGGACCCGAAAAGAAAGACACTGTCGGATGCAGAGTATGATGCTGTCATTGCAGCATTAAAAGCGTACTTATAAATATAGGAACGCTGCAGCAGCGGAGCAGCAATAAAGCCATGGAATATACTGAATGATGTAAAACCAGAATGATAAATGAAAATGTGCATGAAAGTGCAAAAAATGCATTTAACTTCTAAATAATGTAAATATGATAAAAAATTACTGCCTATATGCACAAATTTTAATCTTAAAAATATTATAAAATGCATAAAACATAGAAAAGAAAGTTAAGGGTTGCGAATTGTGCAAAAATAAGCGATAATGTGAAAGGCGGCAGTCTGTTTTGTAATTTGCCGCGGTAGAAATTGTAGCAGGTGAATCCCGGCAAGCGGGGGGCGAAAAGAAAGGAAAAAATCATGGGAGTTAAAGTTTTACTTGATTCAGTAGACAAGGTTAAAGAGTTTGTAGATATCACGAGGAGCGCACCTTACGATATTGATTTGATAAGTGGCAGGAATACATATCTTGATGCAAAATCACTCCTTGGCGTGTTGAGCTGCGATTGCAGAAAACCATTGATTCTTGACATACATGCGGAAATGGATGAGAGTGAAGAGTTCATGTCCAGAATTGAAAAGTATGTTGTTGCTTAATTTATATAAAAACAAAAAGCAGATCCGGTTGGTCTGCTTTTTGTTTTGCGCAGGGGTGCGTAAGGAAATTAGCAGCCTTGCTGCGCATAAAAAAAGAAGCCTGTCATTACAAGGCTTCTCTGGCTTGGATTATGTATTATGCAGGAGATGGGACTTGAACCCACACGATATTGCTACCACAGGCACCTGAAGCCTGCGCGTCTGCCAATTCCGCCACTCCTGCGAACAAAATATATTCTAGCGCATTTTGGAGTATTTGTCAACTGGAATTTGAATATTTTTTATAAATATTTTGAATAAAGTTATTTTTTGAATTTCATATATTATTTTGATAATTTATGAAATATGTGTTGACATCTTAATGGTATGGTGATATTATATATCTTGCAGATACGCAAAGAGCGGTTTGGTAAGTGATTTGCGTTATAAGGATGCGGAAGTGCTGGAATTGGCAGACAGGCAAGACTAAGGATCTTGTGTCGGTAACGACGTGTGGGTTCAAGTCCCATCTTCCGCATTAAAAAAGGAAACCTTGAGGTGAATGAGGTTTCCTTTTTTAATGCATATCCATAATCGACTATTCATCAAATAAATCCGCATGTGTGCCTGTGTCAATCAATGTCAATGTCAATATATCATCTTCTATCAAATATATTAATAACCAATCTGGCTGAATATGACATTCTCGATACCCTTTATAGTTTCCACTAAGAGCATGGTCTCTATTTTTTGCTTCCAAAGGAATATTGTGTAGTAATCGTTCTACAATATCCTCCAATAAAGAAATATTTAATCCCCGCTTTTTAGCAATCTTCAATCCTCTTTTAAATTTTCCGGTAAGGACTAACTCATATTTCATAAATCAATGTCCTCCAGCGCTTCCGCAAAACTGCCGTATCTCTTTGTTTTAGGATCTCTACTGATTTGTTTTGCTTCTTCCATAGCTTCTATCACCTCCTGCTTATATTTAGGAAGTTCCACACTGAAAGGAAGTCCGCCGCGCATAATCGCCTGTCTCAAAAACATATTTACAGCACTGGACATGTCAATTCCAAGTTGATTAAACAATTCTACTGCTTGTTTTTTCACATCTTCTTCTATTCTTATTTGTGTTTGCACAGTTGCCATAAGTTCACCTTCTTTCTTCTATGATTATTGTATATCATTTCGTTTACATTGTCAATCAATCATTCCGTTAACATATCGTTTCCATACTTGCGGCAATTTTTCTTTTATGAAAGAAGCATAAGAGCATTCCGGGGTTTCTATCATATGCTTTTCCTCTAAATATTCGACACAGCATGAATACCACCATTCCAACTGTTGCTCTGTTTTATCTTCAAAATGACTCACTTTCATTTTTCCCTGCTTCACATATTCCATAAATAAAGCATATGCATTTTCTACCTTGGTACATTTCATTACTTCTATGGGTTCTGTTGCCAATCTTGCGCATGGAATATTTTTGAATGGAATGATTTGATTTTCTTCTGCAAGGACTTCATAGATATATCCGCTGACGCCTTCCGAAACTTCTTTCAGCGCATTCGGGTACAGTTCGTGATAGACAGGTATATTACTGCCGCCTTCAAAACCATAAGGGAACCAATAATAGGGTCTTGATACCGCATTGCATAAATAGAAGGCGGCAACCACATCGATTGTAGCCATATATACATAAGGTCGGTCATGGTCAGCCTGATTTGGTCTTAACACTTTAATATTTGCAATATTGCTTCCATGATACAGTACCATCATAATACCCCCAAGCTTCTGCTTATCTTATTGCATCATTATTGCCATATGTGAAAATACTGCACCATATAAAACAGTTTTTACATTTATGTTGCTCCTCAATGCGTCAGCGGAACTTTTAGTCACACTTTGGTTACACTACGAAGATGATGTGTCAGAAGGCCCCTTTCTATCAGTATTTTTGAAAGAAACAATACTTCAAGTCCCATCTTCCGCAGTTAGCCTTGGTAAATTCAGAGTTTGCCAGGTTTTTTCTTTTTTAAAACTTTCTATCTGTTCCTTTTTACTCGCAAGATGGCCTTGAAGTTTCTTGGGCGTTTGACGAGCACAGGAAAGGAGCATTTTTAGTATGTATAATCACGTTGTCTTGTAAGAATGCTTTCCCAATCACGTTCCTCTCTCAATACCCTTAAGACATGGATTTCTTTTTCTGGTTCTATGATAATGTAAAAAATAATAGACGGTGCAAATGGGTTCTTGTAAATAGAATATCCGCGATAACATAGATATGTCTTTCCGAAAATACTGCCTAATATTTCAAGTTTATCCAAACGCTCCTTTATCTCTTCCTGAAAGCGGTCAGCCCTCGCTATCCCAAACTGCGCTTCTATATAATCTGCAATTTCGGCTATATCATAAACAGCTTCCCATGTTACGATAACTCTATACTTCTGCATTTCTCCGCCTGTTCCTTAATTCAGTAATTTTAACAAAAGCTTCTGTTAAAGGCAATTCTCTTCCGGCTTCCATATCGTCAATGCCTCGGTCGAGCATTTTAAGCATTTTTTCGTAATTGATTGTTTCGTTCACTTTTTCATCTTGTAATGCATGTGTCATAAACTCACCTGCTTTCTTCTTGCAATTCATGATTATTGAAAAACTGCTCCTTTTTTCAATAAATAGATACTTCTTAATTTAAGATATCATAGTCCCATTTATGAATCAAAATTATTCACATATTCCATTTTCCCATCGCTATAGGGCAATACAAGGTATTCCTCAATAGTAAGTGTGGAGGTCACAATCTGTATATGCTCTTTCACACATCTTGAAAAGAACTTTTCCATTGATTCCATATAAAGAAGGCTATTTTCCAAAAAATATATAATCGGAGCAGTATCAATAAATACTCTCTTAAAATCTGTCATTATCTCTCAACTCCCTTACATATTTATCTGCCTTTTGCCCTCGCTCCGTGGATGCCATAACAAATTGTTTTAAATCTACAGCGTCTCTTTCTTTTGTGTCTGATGTTTCTAATAGTCCGTTCACACCCTGCATAATCTGAATTACAAATCCCAGTTTGTCTTCCGGTATTTTTTCTAACATTTGAATTGCTTCTTGTCTGATTGCTGTCATAAAGTTCCTCCTCATTTATGTCTGGTCTCATATGCCAACTCTGACATTAGCTGACTTTCCATAGGTTTATTTGTATTATACGGTAATTTTTCCATATTTACAATATACCTTTTCTATTTCGTTTAATTGCTTGTATCGTAAAGAACATTTTAGTTACACATTGGTTACACTTCTAAGATAATGTGCCGGAAAGCCTCTTTCTATCAGTATTTTTATATGTAGCAATACTTCAAGTCCCATCTTCCGCAGGAGTCGAAAAGAAGCCTAAGGATATCGGGTTTCTTTTTTTGTGCATACAAGATGTTTTTTGGCAAAATTGGGCGGTTTGTGTTGTGGGCTGCATTAGTTGTATGTCTGAGCGAGAAAGCGTATAATTGATATGGAAACGCTTGAGTGAAGAAAGATGTAAAAGAAAGACCGGGGGAAGCATATGACAAAGAAAGCATTTAAATATGATATGCAGCGCGGATTGGGCAGCTGTGTGCTGGCATTAAAAAATATGCGGGATAATGAAAAAGAAGCATTCCTGCCGATTGTCATGTGGGGATGCTCCCATGATATGGCGTATGATGCACAGTGTGAGGGGTGCAGGAGTTATTATCTGTATGAACTGATTATGGAATTTTCTGATATCACACCATTTCTGGATGTGGTTGAAAAACGTTTGTTCCACGGTATGCACTCGACTGGGTGGGAGTTTGCACAGGACTGTACGCTGCTGGCATATTTGGTTTCTGATGGAAATAAACGGGCCTGGAAAATATTGACGGCGTGCTATCAGGCATTGCTGAAAAATTTGTCGGATAAGCGGAGGAGGGGGCGGTATGGCATACTTCCGGAGCGTGACAATTTTGAGCATATGTGTGTTGCTCTGGTGTATTCGTGTTTTGATGACCGGGAGCGGAGTATCCGAATTTACAAAAAGATTGTCAGGGATCTGGGGGTCTTGATTGAAGGGAATGCGTTGTACGATTATGACGATTTTGAGTGGTTTCAGGCATCCAGTGCGGATAGACTGGGGAAAAGGACGGTGCAAAGGCTGCTACATCGCACAGATGCTGATGGGAGCACGGCAAATTATGCGCGTTTTAGGGAGGAATGTCTCAAAACAAGGAAATCTGAGAATGAAAGAAAGAGAAGGTCAGATCCGGAAACGGCAGACGAGGTTTACAGGCGGTTAAAGGATGGGGAGAAGGTCGGGCAGATGTGTTCGCTGATGCTGGGACGCACCTTTATGAGGCAGGATAAGAAGCTGGAGGTTCTGAAACTGGCGGCATACTACAGGGAAGAGACTGATATGGATATCCGATACAATCTTCTGCGGCTGCTTGCGAACAAACTCTGTGCGTGGGCGCCAGAGCTGTCATGCCTGATTGCAGATGCCCAGTCAGGACATGCCGAACTTTCCGAGTGGGCTTTCACGGCTCTGGGCTACAGAAAGGACGCAAAAGTAAGGGACTATGCAATTGCACTTTTGCAGAAAAAGGAACACATGGCGGATGCAGTATCGATGCTTGCCGCAAATTACGAGGCAGCAGACAGGGAGTTTTTTGTGGAGGCAGTAAAGCAGATACCAATTACTTATGCGGACGGTTACTGGCATTCGGTATTTCATGATGTGACGGATTTGTTTTCGGTTCCGGGAACAGGAAAGCCAAAGGAGCTGCTGCCTTACATGTACCGGAACACATTGTGTTCCTTCTGCCGGGAATATGTAGTCAAAGAAATGGGGCGCAGACGGATGCTGACAAGGGAGTTATTGGAAGAAATGCAGTATGACTGTAACGAGAATATTCGAGTGTATGCGGATAAGAAATTATCCCGCATGATGGGGATTTAAATTATTTTTTCAAGTCAATTAAGAAAATAGTAAGATTTCGTCAAGGGTTTTGAAAGGTACAGCCGTTATAATGTTTTTTAGAATCTAGTACTCCAATTTCTAACTGGATGGAGTACTAGCAAAGAAAGGGGATTTCTATGAAACATTTAACGATTACTGTACCTTGTTTTAATTCAGAGGATTATATGGAGCGTTGCCTGGACTCGCTGGTCATTGGCGGGGAAAATGTGGAGATTATCATTGTCAATGACGGTTCGACAGACCGTACAGGAGAGATTGCGGAGCAGTATGCCAGACGGTTTCCCGGGATTGTGACTGTGGTGCACAAGGAGAATGGCGGGCATGGTTCCGGCGTCAACAGGGGACTTGCGCTTGCCACGGGAATGTATTTTAAGGTGGTGGATTCTGACGACTGGCTGGAGGAGGGTGCCTACAGGGCGCTTCTGAAAAAGATAGCAGGGTGGTGTGACGAGGGATTTGGACCGGATTTGCTGGTTTGTGATTATACATACAATCACCTGGATGAAGGGACAAAAAGGACGATTCATTTCAAGAATGTTTTTCCTGAGGAAAAGGTTTGTACATGGGATCAAATCGGTACGTTTCGCCCTGCGCAGTATCTGGTGATGCATGCGCTGGTCTACCGGACGGAGATTCTGCACAAGTCGGGAGTGGTTTTGCCGGAGCATACATTTTATGTGGATAATCTGTTTGCGTACTGTCCGCTGCCTTATGTACAGACGCTTTACTACATGCATTGCAGCCTGTATCAGTATTATCTGGGCAGGGATGACCAGTCTGTCAATGAAAAGGTTTTGATGTCGCGGATTGAGCAGCAGATTAAGGTGACGAAAATGGTTGCGGAGAGCGTGGATTTGCAGAAAGTAAAAAGAAGGTATCCCAAGCTTGCCGGTTATATGTGCCGCAATGTTTCGATTATGATGGCGATTTCTTCGATACATTTGCTGCTCAAAGGGGACGAGCAGGCGAGAAACAGGCATTTGGAACTCTGGGCGGATATCAAAAAAAGCAATCCCGGATTGTACTATCGACTGCGCTACACAAAGCTCAGCGGATTTACAAATCTGCCCGGAAAACTGGGGAAGCTTGCCACGGTGGGCGGTTACAGGCTTGCGCGGAAAATCTATCAGTTTCAGTAGGATTATTCTGGCAGTCGAAAAGACTGACCGTTTAATGAAAAAGGAGATTGGCATATGGCACATATTTATATTGCGCTTGTGGATACACCGGGCTTTTTCGCGGCGCTGATACGAAGATTTTTAAAGCAGCGGTATATTCATGTGGTGCTTGGTTTTGATGCAGAATTGAAGGAGGCTTACAGCGTGGGACGGCGCAATCCGGCAATTCCGGTGTTTGCCGGATTTGAAAAGGAGCGTAAGGACAGGATTTTGGATGCGTTTCCGACAGCATTTTACCGGATATGCGAGGTGGAATGTACGGATGTGCAGAAGAGGGCGATTTGGGAGAGAATGCAGGAGGACTATCGGAAACGGTTCTGCATTCACTATGCGGTTCTTGGGCTGCCTTTTATTATGGCGGGGATTCCTTTTTTTATCAGGAATCAATATACTTGTTCATCTTATATCGCAAGCGTGTTGGAGGAAAACGGCGTCATGCATTTTCGAAAGCATTTTTCGATGGTAACACCGAAGGACTTTTATGCAGATCAGAATATGCGTGTTGTATTTGAGGGGGAACTGTCACAAATTGTATCTGGGATGCCGGATGGTTTTTCCGAGCGTATACATGGCGGGAGCATGTGCGTATGAAGGGAAGAAATCAGAAAGAGATGCGCAGGATGGTTGTCAATGCCGTGATTTTTGCCGTTGTCATGGCACTGACGTTCTGGAGTGTTTTTCGCGGGCAGGATTTTACAAAGATTATGGCGGCAGTCAGGCAGGTGTCAGGAACACATATGGCGGCGGCAGTTTTTCTGGCAGTCTTTTTTGTGGCAGGAGAGGGCTGCATGATCTGGTATCTTTTAAGAGGAATCGGGGAGCAGCCAACGCTTTTGCGCTGTGTGTCATATTCATTTATCGGCTTTTTCTTTTCGGGTATCACGCCATCGGCTACGGGCGGACAGCCGATGCAGCTGTATTATATGCGGCGGGACGGCAATGCGCTTTCCGCCTCCTCTGTTGTCCTGATGACGGTTGCTGTCATTTATAAGTTTGTGCTGGTATTAATTGGAATTGGCATCTTATTGTTCTGGAGAAAGCCATTAAGAATATACTTACAGGGGTATATGGGATTGTATTTTCTGGGACTGCTTTTAAATGTTGTGCTGGTGGCGGTTTTGCTGATGGTAATGTTTTCACCAGGAATCATCAGGAGCTGTTTTTGCGGGATTGAAAAGGTGATGATACATCTGCGGCTGTGGAAAGAAACGGAATCCAGACGAGAGAAGGTGGAGCTGTTTTTGTCTGGCTATCGGGAGACTGTTGATTTTCTGCGGAAGCATAAACGTCTGATTGGAACCACAATCGCGGGGACATTTGTACAGCGGTGCAGTGTGTTTGTCCTGACGGCTGTGGTGTACCGCGGGCTTGGGCTTTCCGGCACGGCAGTCATGGATGTGGTGCTGGTGCAGGCGGCTGTCTACATCGCGGTGGACATGCTTCCTGTTCCCGGTGCACAGGGGATTACGGAGACAATGTACCGCAGCGTGTTTCGCGATATTTTTGTCGGGAATACGCTTGTCGTGTCGGTGTGCATCACAAGAGGAATCAGCTTTTATCTGGTGATGCTTGTTGGGCTGGTGGTGTTTGGCGTATCAGGGAGGAGGTGAGCGTTTAGTGTTATTACAGGTGCCAGCTTTTGTTCAGGCAGAAGTCCGCTGGCATATGTTTCAATATCATCTTTTTTGTTTTGTGCCTTAAAGTTTTCAATCTGCCTGTCGTATGATGTGTAGTCATAGCCCATTACTTTAAAAGGCGTCGTGCGGTCGAATGCGTACTGGTTCTCTATACCCCAGATTACATAGCGAATGCCGTTTCGAAGATCTTCCATACAGTTGTCCCGATAGAGTCCCTTTAGTCTGCCATTGGGTTTTGCGGCGCTGGTGTTCAGATAAAATGGTTTTAAATACTGTTCTTTTAATACAAGTCTGCCTTCGTATACAATGGCATTTATGATGTCTGCAAAAACATCGGGATGTGAGAGCAAGTTGTTTGATGATAAATCAGGTTGTCCCATAAATGGGCACACGGAATCAGAAAGTGTGCTATAATAAAAATTATGATACAATATTGGTACTTGTCGTTAGGGCGTGTTTGAAAAATCATTCCCGCCATCTGCACGCCCCATTTTGCGTGATATTTGCGCCAAATTCAGGTTACATAGCCCGCTATGCGCCCCTCATTTGGCACAAATCTCCCACAAACTGTGACGCACATCTGACGGAAAGCATTTTTCAAACACGCCCTAGGAGGATATTGATTATGGAACAAAAAGAAAACGGAGGCGTACAGACATTTGGCTGGGATGCGATTACGAAGGAATGTGAGCGGGTTTATCCGGACCAGAAGAATCCCAAACATTATGGCACGCTGATTAAATGGTGTCTGGGAGGAAAAGACCCGCTTGACGGTATTAGCATCTATGATGGCGGGGAATACTGGCATTTCGTCACGTTTGGATTGACGGAGTTATACGAAAAGGAGTCCGATGAAAAAGAAATCAGTGGTTATGGGATGGAATTTACATTCAAGCTAAAAAAGGATGCCTATGCGGATGAGGAGGCAGAAATACAATGTATCTGCGGCATCTTGCAGCAGATTGCGCGGATTACATTTACGTCAGGGGAATTGTTTCAGGCATATGAATACATTTACACCGGGCAGAAACAGGGGATTGATGTACAGATGCAGTCCAATATTACGGGTTTTATCACGATTCCTGACAAGGAGCTGCGGACAATCGAGACACCGAATGGGACGGTTTCATTTGTGGCGTTAATCGGTGTGACAGACAGCGAGCTGCTGGCTGTCCATGAACGGGGTGTCGCGGTGGAGGAGCTGTACCAGAAGTTAGGCAGTGATGTGACGGATTATCACAGGGAAGCGGTAATTGCATAAAAATACATGGTAAGGGGGAAGGCTGCTGAAATGAATGAATATGTAAAAAATTTAAACCGTATTGAATTTTTAATTACCTATGCCTGTACAGGCGGCTGTAAGCATTGTGGATAGGTATGTGCCATAAGGGAATTCAGGAAAAACATGTTTACCATTCCAGCCCATAGACCCCGTATTTTTTAAAATCCCTGGCAATACCGCCATGGAGCATTGATTCGCATTCTGTTTTGTCCACCCAGCGGTACTCGACATGCTCACCGCTCAGGTGGACATGCTCTTGTGTTGTCGAACAAAGATAGACAAGAAAGACAACCTTTTTCCTGTGGATGCTATCCAGTGAAGCATACAAAATCCGTTCAGGAGTCACGGAAAGTCCTGTCTCTTCGAGAACTTCCCGCATGACTGCTTCCTCCAAAGTCTCGTTTTCTTCCACAGCGCCGCCCGGTCCCTCCCAGTTGCCAAAATCATCAGGATTTCGGCGGAGTAGGAGCGCTTTTCCAAGTGCGTGATTGAGCAGTACAGCTTTTACGACGATATGAGCCTGCATAAGAGTTTTTCCTTTCTTTTTTTTATTTAAAGTACCATAATCCCGGCTATGAATCAAGTTTTTTATTCCTATTCTGCCAAGAGCCAGTGTTGTCTATCCATGTGTTAACTTTATATAAAAAGTCCTTTACTTTTCTCGCAGGATTAGAAATAAGAAAAGGGACAAGAAGTAAATGGCGACTCGTCGGACTGCATTCGAAAGAGGTTCTTCTTTTTCGTATTATATACTGAATGCGCGGAAGGAGATGATTTTATGCGGGCAGCGATTCAAAAATGGGGAAATTTGCAGCGAACGCGAAAGAAATTCGTAAGAATTGGTCAACAGTTTTGAAAATACAGGCTGATATAATCATATGTAAGCGTGAGGGAAAGCTTTTTTAAAGAAGTGCACGCAAGGGAAAGGAGGCACTTAGGATGCCAAATACAAATATGATACAGACGAACCAGCTGACGAAAATCATTGATGGCAGGGAGATTGTAAAGGATATCAGTCTCCATGTAAAAAAGGGGGAAATCTATGGGTTTCTGGGACCAAACGGCGCGGGTAAGACGACGGTGATGAAGATGCTCACAAATCTCTGGAAACCGACTTATGGGACGATCGAGCTGTTTGGGGAAACCCTGACGCCGACCTCCTATGAGGTGCTTAAGAGAATGGCAGGCATCATCGAGTTTCCGTGTTTTTATGAGCATATGAGCGGCAGGGAGAACCTCAGACTGCACTGCGAATATATGGGCTATCATACGCCCGGCAGTGTGGATAACGCCCTTAAAATGCTTGGGCTTCTGGAGGCAGGTGACCAGCAGGTTAAGCGGTATTCCCTGGGGATGAAGCAGCGCCTTGGCATCGCCCGCGCAATTCTTTGCAGACCAGAACTTCTGGTGCTTGACGAGCCGACAAACGGTCTGGACCCTGTCGGCATGAAATCGCTGCGGGATTTGTTCAGGATGCTGTGCGTGGAATATGGGATAACAATTATTATTTCCAGCCATATCCTCTCAGAGGTGGAGAGCATTGCGGACACGGTTGGGATTATTGCCCATGGCAAAATGATACGCGAAAGCTCCATGCAGGAGATTTCTGAGATGAATACCGCATACATAGAGCTTGCTGTGGCGGATACAAAGTATGCGGCGTATGTGCTGGCTGACAAGCTGGAACTGAAGAATTTCAAGGTGGTTGACGAGCATCATATCCGCATCTATGACGACCAGATTCAGACAAGTGCGCTGTCAAAGACACTGGCATTGAATAATGTGGCAATTGATTTTATCGGCAGGAAATCAGAAAGCTTGGAGGATTATTTCCTGAAAATGACAGAGGAGGGTGCAGGATTATGATGAAGCTGATTCGACTGGAATGGAAGAAAAATAATATTTTGAAGTATATCCGAAATGCGTTGATAACGACGACGGTTCTACTGGTCTTTATACTGATGGCAGCGCGGGAACTGGAGACGCAGGAGACGGTAGGGTCTTATGGAAAAGGGATGCTGGACAGTTCGGTGGCGCTGTTTGTCCATATGTCCTATGTCATTTTTACTGGTGTAATGATTGCGGCATATATTGTGGGCGCCTACGAAAAAAAGACCATGAACCTTATGTTTTCGTACCCGATTAAGCGCAGGAAGATTATTCTGGCAAAGGTTAGTGCGGTGTGGATTTTTAATTTTCTGGCGATGGTGGTCAGCAAAGTCGTGATTTATCTCGTTTTAATTCTGGCAAAATCCTCTATAGGCATAACAGCAGAGAGTATTCCGGTGGGGGAGCTGTCTTTCTGGCTGGATATGGTTCTTAGCTCGGCGGCGATGGTAAGTATTAGCTTTATTGCACTTCCGATTGGTTTAAAAATGAAATCTTCCAAGGCGGCGATAGTTGCGTCAGTAATCATCGTCTGCTTTACGCAGGGCAATATCGGCAAGGCGACCTTGATGAACAATATGCCATTTTATGCAATGCTGTTTGTGGCTGCCGCGGTGTCAGTTTATCTGTCTGTCTGCAATGTGGAGACGAAAGATTTGCTATAGTATTTATTGTATATGATTTATTTTGCCTGAGTTTTTCAAATACGCAATTGTCTGCGGCTTGTCAGCTGATAAGATAGAGGTTATTTAGTTATTCATTATGAACATTTTATCATAGAACTAAGGAACTGCCTCCAAATAACCTATACATCTTGAACTGTCTATTTCTCCGGTTGCCCATGTCAAAGAATTTGTTTTATTTTATTGGTGATTGTGGTAAGATAATGACAATCACTTCATCAGAAAATGGAAGCATTTCATTTTTTGATTGAGTTTTGTATAAACATGATATTAAATGAGGAAAGTTATCAAGTTGCAAGGAGGGCTGTAAGACCTGACAAGGAGGAGCGGTATTGGACGTTTGGCGCGTTTTTTGCAGAATGGAAAATGTCGAATGGTGTTTGCACATGACATCAATAAGCTGCACCATAAGATTCAGGGTGACAGAACCAGAAATCACCTGTTTCCCTTAAAGAAAAGCGCATAAAAATAGACATAATAACGGTTCCGGACAAAAGGAAGCAAACAAAGTCGGGACAGGGTGACGGATAATCTGTATACTGGAATCACAGCGAAGGAGGCAGATGGGCATGGAATGGACAGAGGCGGTCAGGGAAGCGGTCAGTTTTATGGAAAGCCATATCACGGAGGAGATTACAATGCATGACGTGGCGGCGCACGTCCATATTTCTCCGTTTTATTTTCATAAGGGATTCAGTATTCTGTGCGGATATTCCATAACAGAGTATATCAGGAACCGCAGGCTGGCGCTTGCCGGGGAGGAGCTGATGGGAAGTGATGTCACGGTGACGGCGCTTGCCATGAAGTATGGATATGATTCCCCGGATAGCTTTACGAAGGCATTTACCCGGTTTCACGGGTATTCGCCGTCGGCTGCGCGCAGGGACAAAACCATGCTCAAGGCGTTCGCACCGCTGCAATTATCAATATCATTGAAAGGTGGTTATGCGATGGATTACAGAATTACAGACAAGGAGGCTTTTTCCGTTTTGGCGGCATCCAGGGTGTTCGGCTATGAAAATGCAAGGCAGGAGGTTCCCGCATTCTGGCAGGAGCATTACGTCTCTGGAGGAGGAGAGCATGTGTGCGGAATGTTTGGCATCAACATTGACCCGCAGATGGGCAATGAGCGTTTTGAATACCTGATTGCCGACATTTACAATCCGTCCAAGGAGATTCCGGAGGGATTTGTGGTGCGCACGATTCCGGCGCTCACATGGGCAGTTTTCCCCTGCAAGGGGGCGCTTCCGCAGGCACTGCAGGGCGTGAATGAAAAAATATTTTCCGAGTGGCTGCCGGCGCTGCATGAGTATGAGTTTGCGGCAGGATACTGCGTTGAGATGTACGATGCGCCGGATAAATATCCCGGCGGGACAGGTGACGAAAATTATTATACGGAAATCTGGATTCCGGTCAAAAAGAAAGGCATTCATAACTGATTTTGCTTAGACAGGAAAGGACAGTAAAAGAATGAAAATATTACTGGTGGAGGATGACACGGAAATCAGCGAGATGCTGAAAAACTTCCTCATGACGGAAAATTTTGAGGTGGTGACTGCCTATGACGGGGAGAGTGCCTGCGAGAAATTTTTCGCGGATGAATACAGTATTGTATTATTGGATTTGATGATTCCCAAAATGAACGGGATGGAGGTCATGAAGACCATCAGGGCATCCAGTACAGTGCCCATCATCATACTGTCCGCAAAGGATACGGACTCGGACAAGACACTGGGATTAGGGCTTGGGGCGGACGACTACGTCACCAAGCCGTTTTCCGTGACGGAGGTTCTCGCCAGAATCAAGGCAAACATCAGGAGAAGCACACAGTATACATCACCTGTCTCCGCGGAGGAGGGCACGCTCACAAAAGGGGATCTGGTGCTTGACCTGAATGCGTACTCGGTCATGAAAAACGGACAGAAAGTTGAGCTGACAGCCAAGGAATTTGAAATCTTAAAGCTTCTGATGAAGAATCCGAAGAAAGTCTACACAAAAGGGCAGCTCTATTCCCAGATTTGGAACGATGCCTATATGGGCGATGAGAATGCGGTCAATGTCCACATCAGCAGGCTGCGCAACAAGATTGAGGACAATCCCCGCGACCCGAAATATGTCATCACTGTCTGGGGAATTGGCTATAAACTGGGGGATGGAAAATGAACAGGGAGACGCAGGCAAGACTGAGGGAAATCACCGCCAAGCTGTCAGAAATTCTGGAACAGGACACGGATGAGCAGGTGATGGTTTTTACGGATGACAAGACATTGAAGGAGCTGTGCGGGCAGATTAACCTGCTTTTGCTGGACAGGCAGAAGATGAAGGCAGACTTTCGGAAACAGGAAATCGCCTCGAAGAAAATGCTTGCAAATATATCACATGACATTAAGACGCCGCTGACTGTAATCCTGGGGTACCTGGAAATTATGCGCCTGCGTAACAGTGAGGATGAGGCATTGCAAAAGGTGGAGACAAAGGCAAAGCAGGTGATGGAGCTGACTGACCAGTTTTTCACGCTGGCAAAGCTGGAATCCGGAGACAAAAATATCGAGATGGTACAGGTCAACATCAATGAATTGTGCAGGGAGAATGTACTGGGCTATTATGAGCTGCTGGTACAGAAGGATTATGCTGTGGACATCATTATTCCGGAGCAGCATATCTTCGTGCAGGGGGACAGGGAGTCCGTCAGCCGAATCCTGGGCAATCTTTTGTCAAATGCCATACGGTACGGCAGCGATGGAAAATATATCGGGCTTTTTCTGCGGGAGGAGCTGGATTTTGTCTATATCGATGTGGTGGACAAGGGAAAGGGGATAGAAAAGCAGTTTGCAGCCAGCGTGTTTGAGCGGCTCTACACGATGGAGGACTCCCGCAACCGCAGCATACAGGGCAATGGTCTGGGGCTTACCATTGCCAGAAACCTTGCAAGGCAGATGGGCGGTGATATCCTGCTGCAAAGCGAACCGGGGTTGCGGACGGTGTTTACGGTGAAGCTGCGGCGGTGGGGGGACTGTTAGTTCATTCTGGCTGCATTTTGCAGTAGAGGTGCCCATTGAATTCATGAAACAGGCTTTCTTCTTTTTTGGTAATAAATATGGTCAGGCTGTCATCCTGAAAAGACAGCTGGAACTGCACAACGCCGACATATGCGTCAATGATGTGTGCCCGGATGAGCAGAGTGCCGTCAAAAAGCCATGCACCGCTTGCGGCGTACCACAGGTTGTAAATGGGAAAAGCGCCTGTCTGCATACAGCCAATGCCGAACGAAATGCTACAGGGTGTATTTTTGTAGGTAAAAGACAGCGTTCCGGCATTTTCTGTCAACAGGACGCTGAAGCTTTGAAAATCAGACGCTTCATTCTGTACATAGTATGTCCTGCCGCTTCCTGCATGGAGATTTTTTGGCAGGCTGCTTTCCAGCGGTTTTAGGGCAAGGGAGGAAAGTGCTTTGCCAAGGGCATTCTTGGCAGTCTCATCAGGTGTGTGTGCCTGTTCCTGTATGTGGGGAAGAAGCTCCTCGTACAGTGCATCATAGATCTGCTGGTTGCCGCCCTGTATGCTCTGTGTGTCCGCGGTTGTCACACAGATTAGTTCGTAGTCAGGAAGGAAAATAATGAGCTGACCGCCCATTCCGTAGCAGGTAAATCCATTTCTTTCATTGCGCCAGAATTGCAGCCCATACCCCTGTGCCTCGCTTGGAAGCGGCGCAGTCACGCAGCTTGCTGTCAGCGGGGACACTGCCATGTCAATATAGGAGGGGGACAACAGCTGCCTGCCAAGTACGAGCCCCCTGTGTGCGATAAAGTAACCAAACTTCATCATGTCGATTGGGAGCGCGACCAGACCGCTTCCGCCCATTGATACACCGAAGGGGTCTTTTATCATGTAGGATTCCTCCGAAAAGCCAAGGATGTGCAGTTTTTCCTTGATATAGTCAAGCATATCCTGCCCGGTCAGCTTTTCTGCCAGTGCGCAGAGTGTATGTGCCGCGGATGTGTCATAATGAAAGATTGTTCCGGGCGGATGCGTCGGCTGTGTGGTAAAAAAGCTTGCCACCCAGTCGGATGACATGTCGAGCTTGTAGGTGGTGGAGGCATGGCATGTGCGCATCATCAGCATATCTTTGATGGTCATCCGGGCAACCCATGGGTGGATGCTGTCCTTATCGGGCAGCTTTTCCGGAAAATATTTTATGACAGGGTCTTCCAGGGAAAGCCTGCCTTCATCAGCCAGCAGCCCAATCGCGATGGAAGTGAAGCTCTTGCTGATGGAAAACATGCGGTGCAGGCTGTGTGCCGTCAGCGGGGCATAATATCCCTCAAACACCAGCCTGTCATGGTGCATGAGCAGGAGACTGTGCATGGGAATCTGACGCTTTTGCAGTCTGTCAATGAATCGGATGATGCATTCGCCTGGAATGCCTGTCTCCTCAGGGGAGGATTTTTCAAATGTGAGCATATTGTGTTCCGCCTTTCAGTAATATTGGTGATGACTTGATTATAGCATATCCGGTGCGTGGTATAAAGGTGAAAATCGTAATGGTTCCGGATTCCAGTCAAAAAGAAAGGTTAGAATCCTGTTACTGGAACGGAGTGAACGGTAACAGAATCCTCCCGGATTTGTCGAAGTTCTGATTTGAGGAATTGAATTGTGTCTTTTTTTATGATAATATTGTTAGGGCGTAAGCGCCAAGAATAAAAACAGGTACATGTAAACAATTTTTTGAGGAGGAGAAAAAGAGTGAAAGAATGGACACAGAAAGAGAAAAGACAACTTGTCATTTTTGCAGTGGTAAATTTTGGCATGACGATTCTCATGGGAATTCTCATGGGAATCAGCTTTTACAGGGGCAATGATGTGACTTCGTTTCCGATGGCACAGATGATGTACCCGGCGGCGGGAGTCATATTTGCGCGGATGCTGACGGCTGACAAGGAGGAGAAGCTTCCGGTTAAATTTTTTGTGACACACCTGGTGACGACAGGGGCAGCAGTCCTTCTGACAATCGGCAGTATATTCACGTCGCCGGAGATGTGCTATCTTATCGAGAATTATGTGATTATCGCAGGCAGTGTTATCGGACTAATCATGCTGTTGTGTGAGAAAAAGGATGTGAGGGAACGGTTCGGGCTTCGCTTTAAAGGACATCATGCAGGGAAGTCCTTCTGGATGATGCTGCTGTTTCTGATATTGTACACAGCCCGGCTGGTACTTGCCGGATTGACGGATGGGAGTGTGCGTGAAGTGGTTGCCATTTTTGCGGAACCTTCGACGTGGGGAATGATAGCCGCCCTGGCAATAACCTTTTTTCTGTCATACAATGCTTTTTGGGGAGAGGAATATGGATGGCGGTTTTTCCTGCAGCCATTATTTCAGAAACGCTTTGGATTAAAGGCGGGCGTGCTTCTGCTTGGTGTTGTCTGGGGATTGTGGCATATTCCGATTAACATCTTTTACTACAGTCCTGATACATGGATTTACAGTATTCTGATACATCAGGTTACATGTATTACACTTGCTGTCTTTTTTGGATATGCCTATCAAAAGACAGGGAATGTGTGGGTGCCAGTTGTCATGCATTACACAAATAACAATATGGCGTTAGTACTGACTGGAAGTACAGATTTGGGAAATAACGTATATGGATGGAAGGATGTTCTGATGCTGTTTATTATCAACGGAATCGTGTTCCTGCCATTTTTGTTCAGCAAAGTTTATCAGGAGAAAAAGGAATCTGTTCAGATGTAAAGCGTGCTGGCTGGATGTGAATGGATGAGGGCGCCAGAACTGTTTAGGACGGTTCTGGCGCTTTGTTTGCGCAGGGAAGATGTCTTTTCCATTCCCTGTTTGATTGGCGTGAAAAATACTTCTAGCCACTCGCAGCAGAGGCTGCTTCGCGGAGAAGTACTAAGTTATAATCAATGGGTATGCGTGTGAGAAAGGAGAATGGTTATTAAAATGTGTGACTGCATGGTTTGTGAGAGGATTGAACAGATAAAGAATGGAAAGAATCCGTATTTTGTGAGAGAACTGCGTACCGGATATGTGGTGATTGGCGACCATCAGCGGATAAAGGGATATACGCTGTTTCTGTGCAGGCAGCATGCGGAGGAGCTGCATTTTTTGAAGCCGGCATTTCGGGATGCATTTCTTCATGAGATGGCGGTTGTGGCAGAGGCGGTCTACAATGCATTCCGGCCGGACAAATTAAACTATGAGCTTCTGGGCGCCGGAAAAGGTCTGCATATGCATTGGCATATTTTTCCAAGAACAGCAGGTGATACGCCAAGGCCCGGTCCTGTCTGGCAGCTTGGAAAAGAACTGTCTGCGGAGGAATTTCTTCCGGATGCTGCACAGCTGGAAGATTTCAGGCGGCGGCTGAATGTGGAGCTGGACAAGCTGCTATAATATCCGGGATACATCCTTCCTGTACATAAGCGGTGTTTTCCTGTACTTTTTCTGAAATGCCCGCGTGAAGTAGGAGTGGTTGTGAAAACCGCAGTTTTCCGCAATATCAATCACCTTATAGTCCGTTTCCGCCAGCTGCTTTGCCGCCAGCTCGAGACGGTAGTTCACAAGGTAGGCGTTGAAGCTCATTCCTGCCAGTTCCTTAAACAGCTTCATAAAATGACTTTCTGAAAAGCCGCACTGTTCGGCGACTTCACGGATGGAAATATCATGGTCGTAGAATCTCTGGACATAGTACAGGGCATTTTTCAGGCGGCTGCAAGACAACTGTAGCGAGCGGTTGTCGCTTGTGGCAGCAGTGCTGTACTGGTTCATGTGGTGCAGCAGCAGAAAAAGACTGGACTTGATGACCAGTTCCTGTGTGGAATAGCTTTCCTTGCGGTTGTCATACATGGATAAGATACTGGGTGACACTGTCCGGTTAAATGGAGAACCGGACGGGTAATAGCAGTCCATTGTTTTTTCGCCGTTCAGAAAGGGGAGGACATATTTATCATAGCATGGGTCCTCCGCGGTACCCTTGAAAAGAGAAGGGTGGAACAGGATGTTGAAATATTCCCCGTCGGCAATGCCGCTCTGCTCAATAGAGTGCACGGCGTGCGGAAGAACCACAATGAAATCCTGAGCACAGAGTGTATATGCATGTCCCCACAGTGTGACCTGCATCTGCCCGCTGGTACAATAAATTAATTCAAAGTCATCATGCCAGTGCAGGGGAAATGAGTGAATCCATTCCGGAATGCGCCCGCGGTAGACGGAGTATGGAAAAGCAGCAGTTCCATGTATTTTGGTTTCCTGTACAGGTGTGTAATCCATAATAATCCCCCATGCCGCCTCTGGCGGCTCAAATAGATATGAAAAACGCTGTCCTTCGCGTTTTTCCTGTGTGAAACTTAATACTTCTTAGGCAGTGTCTTTTGCTGCCTTAGAAGTATTTTTCACACTATCTCTCCCATAATAGGATTGTGTTAAAATAGTAGGAATATATTACAAGCATTATACCGCATGTCAGTGTACAATACAAGTAACATCTCGACTGATAAAAGTTTACACGCTTTTTCCTTTTATCAGTCTGTGTGGAAACTGCTGCAGTCCGTATGTGGATTGCAGCAATATTTGAAAAGGAGGAACAGTCATGGAGTATGCAGCAATCAGACATTTTGCGGATAAGCGGTATTGTTACGCGGTAGAGAAAGGACGCTTTTTAATCAGGCTAGAGACAAAAAAGGGTGATGTGGAAAGCGTGGTTCTTCATGTGCAGGACAAATATCTGCCGCTCAAGTTTATGGACACAAGGCAGCAATATCTTATGGAGACTGCCTGTTCGGATAATTATATTGATTATTATGAGAAGATACTGGATATTGATGTGGTCTGTCTCCGGTACTTTTTTGAGATAAAGGATACGGCGGGCAATGTGGTTTATTATGGCAATCACAATTTTTATGACGCGTGTATCACGGATATCGACCGGATGTTTGACTGCCCGCAGAACCTCAGGGAGGAGGAACTGTTTGAACTTCCCCAGTGGGCAAAAAACAAGGTCGTCTACCAGATTTTTCCGTCGCGCTTTGCCACGGACAAGGAAGTCTCCGAGGAGGAGTGGTACCAGGCGCCGATAAACCATAAGGCTGACTTGAAGGGGTCGCTGCGCGGAATCATCGCGCATCTGGACTATATCAGGCATCTGGGCGTGGACGTGATTTATATGACACCGATTTTTAGTTCCGATTCCAGCCATAAGTACAATATTGATGACTACTACCGGATTGACCCGTCCTTTGGGACAAAGGAGGATCTGAAGGAGCTTGTTGAAAAGGCGCATGGGCTTGGCATGTACGTCATCCTGGATGGCGTGTTCAACCATACTGCGGTCGATTTCTTTGCCTTTAAGGATGTCATGGAGAAAAAAGAACAGTCAGAATATTTAGACTGGTACTATATCAATGAATTTCCCCTTGTGATGGAGTGGGGGAAAAAGCCGAACTATAAGACATTCAGCTATGCCGCCCCGATGCCGAAGCTGAATCTGCAAAACAAGGAAACGGCGGATTTTGTGATTGATGTGGCATCTTACTGGATTCGGGAATGCGACATTGACGGGTGGCGCCTGGATGTTGCGGATGAGATTCACCATGCGTTCTGGAAAAGATTCCGCAGGGAAATCAAGGCGGTGAAGAAGGATGCCCTGATTGTCGGTGAAATCTGGCATTTTGCCGGGGATTTTCTGGAGGGCGACGAGTGGGACAGCATTATGAATTATCAATTTTATCATGCGGTGTTTGACCTGGTTGCGGCAGGAAAAATGTCTGCGTCATCATTTGTCGGAAACCTGAATTTTATGAAGGGGAATCTGAACCAGGCACTGGAAGGGTATTTGTGGAACTTTATCGACACCCATGACACGGCAAGATTCCTGCACAGTGTCGGGCAGGATAAAAATAAGCAGAAACTGGCGGCAGCAATGCAGCTTCTGCTTCCTGGTATGCCAATGATATATTATGGGGATGAAGTGGGAATGGACGGAGGACCGGATCCGGACTGCAGGCGCGGCATGCTCTGGGATGAGCGCAGGCAGGATAAGGAGCTGTTCCGGTATTACCAGACACTGATTCAGCTTCGTCATGCGTATCCGGCATTGACGGAGGGAGAGACTGTCAGACAGTATGCGGACGATGACAAGGGGCTTATTTGTATGGAAAGAACATGGAAAGGGCAGCATATTGTATTGATTTTTCACACACAGGAAGGCAATGTGGAGCTTCAGGCGCCCAGGGGCATGAAAAATCTTGTGAGTGGCAGGGAATTTACAGGCAGTCTGGGGGATTATGAGACAGCTGTGCTTGTAAATTAGGTACAGAAAAAAGGAAAGACAGAAAAACGAGGTGCTGGCTGAAGATGAAATCATTAACGAAATTATTTATACCCATTGCATTGGAAACATTGTGCTATATGCTGGCGGGAATGGTCGATACCATGATGCTGTCTACCGTGGGCGACAATGCAGTCGGGGCAGTAGGGACGGCAAATACTTATATCAACGTATTTATTATCATGTTTAGTATTGTATCATCCGGAATGATTGCCGTGATGACGCAATATATCGGTGCAAAGCGAATCGGGGTGGCATATCAGGCAAGACAGCTGGGGGCTGTCCTGAATCTGGTGCTTGGTGTGGCGCTTTCGGGATTTTTGTTTGCCTTTTCGGGAAATGTTCTGGAGATTGTGGGTGTGGCGCCGCTCCTGATGGACTATGCAAAGACCTATCTCAAGATTGTGGGCGGCTTCTGCTTTGTGAACGCACTGATTCCGATATTTTCAAGCTATCTGAGGGCGTTTGGCTATACGAAACAGCCGCTGATTGCCACTGTTTTGTCGAATGTGCTGAATCTGTGCCTGAATGCAGTCTTTTTGTTTGTTTTCCACAGCGGCGTTGCAGGTGTTGCGGCAGCAACCGTTATCTCTCGTTTTTTAAACCTTGTGATTGTCATTGTGGCGTCCAGGCTTCTGGTCAGGGCGGATAAGGATCCGGAGCGGCTTGGTAACAAGGAGGTGTTCGCCCAGATTATAAAGGTAGGGCTGCCTTCTGCCATGGAGACGGCATTTTACAATGTGGCAATGACGCTGACCATCCGATTTCTGAACCAGATGGATGATGCGGGACTGAATGTGACGGCAAGGTCGTATGCGGCACAGATAGCGAATTTCTCCTACTGTGTGGGCGCGGCGCTTGCACAGGCGAATGCCATCCTGACGGGATGGCGGATTGGCGAGGGCGATTATGAAGCCTGTGACAAGGGAACCAAGAAGGCTGCCTTTATCGGAATATGTGTCGCAGCAGGACTTGAGGCAGTATTTGCACTCAGCTCGGATTACCTGATTCAGATTTTTACGGATGATGCGGAAATGATTGCCCTGGTAGGAAAACTTCTGGCAATTGACATAATACTGGAAGTGGGGCGTGTGACGAACCTCGTGTTCGGACAGGCGCTAAAGACGAGCGGGGATGCACTGTACACCACAGTCATTGCGGTTACTTTCATGTACCTGTGCATGGTGGGCGGCACATGGCTGTTTGGCATTCACTGGAATCTGCTTGCAGTAGGCGCTTATATCGGGCTTGCGTGTGACGAGTGTGTCCGGGCGGTGTTTATGTTCCTGCGCTGGCAGTCCGGCAAGTGGAAAATGAAAGGCTTTATTCAACAGGAGGCATAATAAACGAAATGCAATATAAAAGAATGGAGGGGTTTCAATGCAAAAATGGACACGTGTTTTGTATCAGCCGGGGATTGGGCTCGGTGAAAATGGTGAGAGGGTGACGGCGTGCAAAAAGCACATCGCACTTTCAAAGGAGGCAGCCAAGGAAGGAATGGTGCTCCTGAAAAATGACAGGAATGTACTCCCGCTTGCAAAGGGGAGCAAGGTTGCCCTTTTTGGAAAAGCAAGTTTTGATTATGTGCGGGGCGGCGGAGGAAGCGGTGAAGTGACGGTTTCTTATGCGAGGAATCTGTACGAAGGTTTCGGACTCATGAAGGACAGGGTGACTGTGTTTGAGGAGTTGTCTGCATTTTACCGTGACAATGTAAAGGCACAGTATCAGGCAGGAAGGGTTCCCGGGATGACGATAGAGCCGGAGATTCCGGCAGAACTGTTAAAAAAGGCAAGGGCATACACGGACACAGCAGTCATTACAATCTGCCGTTTTTCCGGAGAAGGCTGGGACAGGAAGAGCATCGTGGACACGGAGAATAAAAATCTGTTTGTCAGTGAGGAAGAGATGGCAAAGCGCTCCGCTGAAATATTTGAGGATGGCGACTTTAACCTGACGCACGCGGAACAGGCAATGGTAAATGCCGTAAAGACATGCTTTGAGAAGGTTATTGTTGTCATGAACGTCGGCGGCATGGTGGATTCTTCATGGTTTTATGATGATGAGCGCATACAGTCTGTACTGATGGCATGGCAGGGGGGCATCGAAGGCGGGCTTGCGGCAGCGGAGCTGCTGATGGGCGAGGGAAATCCCAGCGGAAAGCTTGTGGACACCTTTGCAAAAGCGCTGGATGATTATCCGTCTACCGCGAATTTTCATGCGTCCGAACGCTTTGTGGATTATACAGAGGATATCTATGTGGGATACCGCTATTTTGAGACGATTCCGGGAGCGGCAGACAGGGTAAATTATCCGTTTGGCTTCGGGCTTTCCTACACGGACTTTGCCCTGAATGCGGGGGCGGCATATGCGGAAAATGGCAGGATTTATGTGCCGGTCATGGTTACCAATGTGGGCAGAATGGCAGGAAAAGAAGTGGTGCAGGCCTACTTTGGCGCGCCGCAGGGAAAACTTGGAAAACCGGCAAAACAGCTTGCGGCATTCCAGAAAACCAGGTTGTTGCAGACAGGAGAGAGCCAGAGCGTGGTATTATCGTGGGATATTGACGATATGGCATCCTATGATGACCTTGGCAAGATAAGGGAGTCGGCTTATATTCTGGAAAAAGGAAGTTATTGTTTCTATGTCGGTGTGTCCGTGCGTGATGCCGTGGAGCTGCCTTATCACTATGAGGTGCAGGAGGATATCATCGTGCGCATGTTATCCAGAAAGTGCGCGCCGACAAGCCTGGACAAACGGATGCTGGCAGACGGAAGCTTTGAGGAGCTGCCGGTCACAACGCCCATTGAGACGGATGCCAATGGGCTGGTGCCGCTGACTGTTGCAGAGACGGATGGTTTTGCGCCGGCAGCGAGGGCAGGGAAACGGTATCATTTGTGGGTGAACACAATGGCACAGCAGCATCATTTTCTGCGGGAAGTCGCGGACGGCAGTATTACCATGGATGAATTTATGGCACAGCTCTCCGATGAAGACCTTGCAAATCTTTTGGGCGGACAGCCGAATATGGGGGTTGCGAATACGTTTGGGTGGGGAAACCTGCCGGAATACGGAGTGCCGAACGTCATGACGGCGGATGGACCTGCCGGTCTCCGGATAGCGCCGGAATGCAATGTCTGTACGACTGCATGGCCATGTGCGACACAGCTTGCCTGCTCATGGAACGAGGAGCTTGTAGAGCAGGTCGGCGAGGCCGGAGGGGCGGAAGTCAAGGAAAACAATATAGCAGTGTGGCTGACGCCGGCTGTCAATATTCACAGAAGCCCTCTCTGCGGGCGGAACTTTGAATATTATTCCGAGGACCCGTTTCTGACTGGAAAGCTTGCGGCGGCGATGGTACGCGGCATCCAGTGCAATCATGTCGGCGCGGCAGTGAAGCATTTTGCCCTTAACAATAAGGAAACAAACCGGAAAAACAGTGATTCGAGGGCATCCGAGCGCGCTGTCAGGGAAGTATATCTGCGAGCGTTCGAAATCATCGTGAAGGAATCGAAGCCATGGGCAGTGATGTCCTCCTACAATATTATAAACGGCTGCCGCGCATCCGAGAACAGGGAGCTGCTGGAGGATATTCTCCGCGGGGAGTGGGGATTCGACGGTGTGGTCACAACAGACTGGTGGACAAACGGGGAACATTATAAGGAGGTCAGGGCAGGCAATGACATCAAAATGGCAACCGGTTTTCCGGAGCGTCTGCTGGAAGCCCAGCACAGGGGACTCCTTACCCGCAGGGATATGGAAATCTGCGCAAAAAGGGTGCTGGAACTGATTTTGAAGGTAGATTGAAAGAACAAAGTGTGCGGGCCGGAATTGGTAACAGATTCCAATTTATCATAGACAAATGCACAGATTACTGATATCATAAAGGTATATTTTGGGCAGTGAAACAGTATATGTGGTGATATTGTATTATGAATGTTGTACTTTTGGGAATTGGAATTTTTGGTATTGGTATAATCATATTTGCATTAATGCTTCTGCTCCGGGGCGATGGCGCAAGGGAGCAGAAGCTGATGCAGTATTTTCTGCTGGGTGCACTTGTGCAGAATGCAGGATATCTTCTGGAACTGACGGCGCCTTCGATGGAGGCGGCTGTTGTTTCTGTCAAAATGCAGTATCTGGGATCCCTGACAATTCCAATCAGCTACTGCCATTTCATGTTTCGCTATTGTCATGCAAGGACACCGAAAAAGGTTTTAGCTGTCCTGGAGATGATAGATGTCTTTATTTTGCTCCTTGTTTTCACATGTGATTTGCATCAGTTTTATTACCGTGACATACAGTGGCTGACAGATGCGAACGGGCATGGCTATCTGAGACTGCAGTACGGACCGGGCTATTGGATTTTCATGCTGTGCGGGACAATCGTGCCGTATGTATTGTCATTGTACGCGTTAATCAGCGTCTGTATCAGGAAGCCGGAATATGCTGCGGACAGGAGATGCAGGCTGATTCTTGTGTTATCTTTTTTGCCGGTAGGCGCGCTTTATGCCTATTCCATGAAGCTGACGCGTGCGTATGACCCCACTCCGGTTGTCCTGGGACTGGTTCTTTCGAGTGTGGTTATTCTGATATGGAGCAGGAAGGTGTATGATTTTAGCAGTCTGGCGTTTGGCATTTTGGTAAACAGCATGAGTGACGGTGTGATTGCCCTTGACGAACAGCGTCAGATTACGAATTACAACCCGGCAGCGACAGGTATTTTTACGGATCTGGCTCATATGACAGGGGAACCGGTTGAGATGCTGAACGGATTCCCGAAGGATATGCTGGGCGAGGAAGCGAAGCGGGAATTTTGTCTGAATGACCGTTTTTACCAGGGACATGTGGAACCGATTCTGGATGAATTCGGGAAAAACAAGGGCTATGTTGTCCTCTTTTTTGATGTGACGGAAACGAGAAATTATATAGAAGAAATCAAGCGTGTGCGGGAACAGGCGGAACAGGCGAATATTGCAAAGAGTGCATTTCTTGCCAACATGTCCCATGAAATCCGGACACCGATGAATGCGATTGTCGGCCTGAGCGACATAATTATGGAGGAGAGCAGGGGAAGGAAGGTATATGAGTATGCATGTGACATCAAGTCGGCTTCCCGCAATCTTCTGTCACTCATCAATGACATTCTGGATTTATCCAAGGTGGAAGCGGGCAAGATGGAGCTGGTGCCGGTGGCGTATCATGTGAGGACCCTTGTCGGCGAGGTCATGAATATGATGGATGTGGTGGCGTCACAGCGCGGTCTTAGGCTGAAACAGGATTTTGACATGTCCATTCCAAGCCGTTATCTGGGTGATGATGGCAGGATCAGGCAGATTCTAATTAATATCCTAAACAATGCGCTCAAGTTTACAAGGAAAGGTCATGTCGCGCTTTCTGTCACAGGGACGCGAGGAGACACGCAGGACACAGAATGGCTGGTGTTTCGTATTGAGGATACGGGATGCGGTATCCGCGAGGAAGATTTAAAAACGATATTTGAAAATTTCCAACAGGTTGATTCCAAAAGAAACCGGACGGTTGAGGGAACCGGGCTCGGGCTGTCCATCACCAAACGCCTTGTCGAGCTGATGCAGGGCACGGTGCATGTGGAGAGCGTATATGGCGAGGGTACTGTTTTTACGGTTAAAATTCCGCAAAAGATTATGGATTATCGAACATTGTCCGAGAATCCGGAGGAGGAAACGCGCAAGGAGGAGGAAATCCAGCCGTTTACTGCGGATGGATGCAGGGTGCTGGTGGTTGATGACAACCGGATTAACAGGAAAATTGCAACAATATTTCTACAGTCTTATGGTATGGAGATTGATGAGGCAGACAGCGGGACGGCGGCAATTGCGCTTGTGCGCAAGAAATGTTATGATATTATTTTCATGGATCATATGATGCCGGAAATGGACGGAATAGAGACGGTACAGATAATTCGCAGTGAGTGCGGGGAAAATGGCAGGCTGCCGGTGATTGTTGCACTGACCGCAAACGCGATGGAGGGAGTCAGGGAAACATTTCTGGAAAATGGTTTTCAGGATTTTATCACGAAGCCCCTGGACAGACGTCCGCTACAGGAAGTACTGAACAGGTGGATTCCGGAGCACAGGCGAACTGCCGGCACAGGTTCGGGAAATATTGCCGGAACAGACAGCCAAGTGGACAACAGCATTCAAAACATTTGCATTGAGGGGATTGATGCAGGAGAGGTGGCAAGGCGCTATTCTGGCAGCATGGAAGATTATTTTGAGCTTCTGGATTTGTATTGCCTGGATGGCAGGCGGAAAATAATTGTTTTGCAGGAGCTTTGGGAAAAGCATGATTATAAGAATTATGGCATTGAGGTGCATGGGCTGAAGAGCGCTTCTGCCAATGTGGGGGCAATGTATGTTTCAGACAGTGCCCTGGAGCATGAAAATGCAGTGAATAGAGGGGACACGGCATTTGTGGACACAAATATATCACAGCTGCTGGCAGTATATGAGGCACAGCTTGCGCATATTTCCCAATTCCTTGAAGGCAGTCGCAAAGCAGATGACGGGAAGGAGAAAACACGCGTGCTTGACCACGCGGATTTCGTGGAGGGTATCAGGCAGGCGCTCGCAAGTCTGGAAAATTTCCGGGCAAAGGACTGCGCGCACAAAATAGAGGAGATTCTGCAATGCAGGCTGGATCCCGGTATGGAGGAGCGGCTGACAGAGATTTGGCAGCAGCTGAGATTATATGAAGATGAAGCGGCAGAGCGCCTGCTGCGGGAATTGCTGGAATGTGTCTGAAAAAGTACAGACCATAAAATATATTTATTTCTAAGGGGGATGACTGGAAATGGAAAAATTAAAAATTTTGGCTGTGGATGACAACAGCATTAGCCTTGCTGCGATTGAGCAGGAGCTGAAAAAGGAGTATGAGGTGATTCCTATCAATTCTGGCACGCGTGCCTTGCAGTATCTGCGGCGGGAAAGACCGGATCTGATACTTCTGGATATTCAGATGGAGCAAAAGGATGGCATTGAGACGCTGCGGGAGATTCGTGAGATGGAGAAATGTAAGGATATTCCTGTGATTATGCTTACGTCGAAACAGGATAAATCGGCAGTCGTGGAGACGTCCAAGCTTGGAATTTACGACTACATTCTCAAACCGTTTCAGGGGGAGGATCTGCATAACCGGATTGACCGTGTGCTCAAGAAGTAGTGTGAAATGCGGAGAAGTACTAAGTTTCACGCCGAAAAATGCCGGGTAGTATGGAAGATGAAAAAAGTGGTTGACAAAATGCAAAATATAAGATAATATATTTTTTGTTCGCGGAAGTGCTGGAATTGGCAGACAGGCAAGACTAAGGATCTTGTGTCGGTAACGACGTGTGGGTTCAAGTCCCATCTTCCGCAGGCAAAAGTGCTCCGGAGTGGAATGTTTCGGGGTTTTTTTCATGTTCCAGATACACCATTTGAAAGTGCAAAAAGCACACAGGGAAGGACATAATGATGAAAAAACATATGACATTAATAGGTGCTGCGGCTGTCATGATGCTGATGGCATCCGGCTGTGCAAAGGATAAGGAACCGCAGGAGCCGGTTACATTAACTTATGATGACATTTTTCCGGAGCCCGTGCAGCAGCCAGTGATTGTGCGTGACGAACAGAGTATGGTTCAGGAAGGACGTACAGAACAGGCAGAGACTGTGGATGATGCAGAAACCGAGACAGAGGCAGTGCCATTTGCAGACCGCATCGCAGAAGGGCAGGCAATTGTTTACAATATAGAGACTTCCGCATATGAAGAAGGTGTAGTCAGCGTGGAATACCCACAGCTAGCCGGCATGGCGGATGGGGAAGTCCAGGGGCAAATCAACGAAAACATAAAAAGGGCTGTAACGGACAGCATTGTCACAGAAAACCTCCGTTCCTACGAGATGCAGTATGAAACCGCCTCAAAGGGAAGCGGCATGGTTTCCTTTATTTTCCGGGGAATGGCGTATTATGAGGGCAGTGCATATCCAAACAACATTGTAAAGACGCTCAATATAGAACTGGGGACCGGAAAAAGCATCCGGTTAAAGGATTATTCGGACATTGCGGGCGTGGTGAGCTGCCTTGAACTTGCCGATGGGTATTCGGTGAAGAATGACGGTGTTGACATGGCGGATTTTTCGGCTTTTTTGAATAATGGGTCAGTAACGGATTACGCCATGACGCTTCTGGATTTTGACATCGATTTTGAAAACCCGGATTTGATACCGGCAGGGTACTCCGCGGTCAGGGAGAATCATCTGGTGCTTTTCATAGAAGCGGAACATGCAATGGGAGACTACGTTGAGATAGTGTTCGATAAAAATTTGTAGAATTATAGATAAAAAAAGGAATTTGGAAATCTGTGTGGAATATATTATATATGGAAATAGGAATCATAAACCAACGCTATGGGGGATTGTTATGACAATACGCGAAAATCTTGAACAGTGGGAAAGTGAGTATTTAAGTCCATATGCCACACAGAGCGCCCTGTCAAGGGGAAGGGACAGGCAGGAGGAACAGTGTGACATCAGGCCTGTTTTTCAGAGAGACAGGGACCGGATACTGCATTCAAAATCGTTCCGGCGCCTTAAGGACAAAACGCAGGTTTTTCTGTCGCCGGAGAGCGACCACTATCGGACAAGGCTTACCCATACGCTGGAAGTATCACAGAATGCAAGGACAATCGCAAGGGCACTACAGCTGAATGAAGAACTGGTGGAGGCGATAGCGCTTGGGCATGACCTCGGGCATACTCCGTTCGGGCACGCAGGGGAGCGGGCGCTCAACGATATCTGTCCCTACGGTTTTAAGCACAATGAGCAGAGTGTGCGTACCGTGGAGATTCTTGAGAAGGATGGGGAAGGCCTGAACCTGACTTGGGAAGTGCGGGACGGAATGAAAAACCACCAGACTTCTAGCATGCCGGCAACCCTTGAGGGAAAAGTGGTACGTTTTTCGGACAAGATTGCATATACTTACCATGACATGGATGATGCAGTGCGGGCAGGAATCCTGAAGGAGCGGGATATTCCGCGGGAAATCGGCGAGGTAGTCGGCTATTCGCCGCGGGAGCGGCTCAATAATTTCATTCATGACATCGTGACACAGAGCAAGGGGACGGATGATGTGCGCATGTCGGATGATGTGGAGCTTGCCATGCGTGATTTACGTCATTTCATGTACGACAAGGTGTATAGCAATCCGGTTGCGAAGTGTGAGGAAAACAAGGCAGTTTCGCTTGTCAAGACACTTTATGAGTATTACATGCGGCATACGGAGGAGCTGCCCAAGTTCTTTGTGGAGCTGGGGCTTAGCGGGGAGCCGCGGGAAAAGGTTGTGTGTGACTACATAAGCTCCATGACGGACAGGTTTGCCATCGCGCTGTACAATGAGCTGTATGTGCCGAAATTCTGGATGGGATAGCGCTGCGGCAGCCTGCCGGTATGAAGAAAGGAAAGAGAGTTAGGGTTCAATGTATTATCCGGAGGAACTGGTAGAAGAAGTAAGGCAGAAGAATGATATAGTCGATGTGATATCCGGCTATGTGTCATTACAGAAGAAGGGCAGCAACTATATGTGCTGCTGCCCTTTCCACGGTGAGAAGACGCCGTCGTTTTCGGTGAACCGCGCAAGGCAGATTTATAAGTGCTTTGGCTGCGGTGAGGGCGGCAATGTCCTTACATTTGTCATGAAATATGAGAACTGTACGTTTCCCGAAGCACTGAAAATGCTTGCCGAGAAGGCGGGCGTGGAGCTGCCAAAGGCAGAGTATTCCGAGGAGGCAAGGAGACGCGAGGGCAGGCGGCAGAGACTTCTGGAGGTCAATAAAGAGGCGGCAAAATTTTACTATTACCAGCTCCGGACAGACAGGGGCATCCGCGCAAAGGAATATTTGGACAAGCGCAGGCTTTCCGATGACACAAGGAAGAATTTTGGTCTTGGGTATGCGCCGTCAAGAGGCGAGGAGCTTTTAATGTACCTCCACCAAAAAGGGTTTACAGATGATTTGATACGTGATGTGGGACTTGCAAAGGTTGATGAAAGAAGGGGAACGACAACACAGTTCTGGAACAGGGTCATGTTTCCCATACAGGATATCAATCACCGTGTAATAGGATTTGGCGGACGGATTATGGGGGACGGGGATAGCGGACCAAAGTACCTGAACTCGCCGGAGACGGAAATTTTTGATAAGAGCAGGAACCTGTATGGCATGAATTATGCGCGCACGGCAAGGACGGGAAATATCATACTGTGCGAGGGTTATATGGATGTAATCAGCATGCACCAGGCAGGTTTCACGCAGGCTGTGGCATCTCTTGGAACGGCGTTTACGCCGGGACAAGCAGGTCTGATTAAGAAATATACAAAGGACGTGTTTTTGGCATATGACAGCGACGGGGCGGGGGTAAAGGCAGCGCTGCGGGCGATACGGATACTCAGGGACGCAGGGATGTCTGGCAGGATAATCAACATGGCGCCCTATAAGGATCCGGATGAATTTATTAAGAACCTGGGACAGGAGGCCTTTCAGGAGCGCATTGACCACGCAGAGAACTCGTTTCTGTTTGAAATCAGGATGCTTGAGCGGGATTTTGACATGGATGACCCGGAGCAAAAGACAAATTTTCACAACCAGATAGCCAGAAGGCTCTGTGATTTTGGCGAGGATGTGGAGCGCGAAAATTATATCGAGGCAGTGGCGCAGAAGTACCACATCGGCTTTGAAAATTTAAGGAAACTGGTTGTAAACATGGCGGCAAAGACGGGCGGATTCGCAGTACAGACCATGGAGCGTCCCAAATCAGGCGTGCAGGGCAGAAACAGGAACACACCTGAGGAAAATGTGAAAAAGTCGCAGAGACTGCTGCTGACATGGCTTACGGACTATCCACAGCTGTACGCAAAGATAAAAAGCTACATCACGCCGGAAGATTTTACGGAAGAGCTTTACAGCAGGGTCGCAAGGCGGATGTTTGAAGATATCGAGAAAAATCAGTTTAATCCGGCAGGAATCATCAATATGTTTGAGGATGAGAAGGAACAGAGTGAGGCGGCATCCCTTTTTACGACAAAGCTTCCGGAGCTGGAAAGCGAACAGGAGAAGGAAAAGGCATTTCACGACATCCTTGTGCGGGTCAAGAAAAACAGCTATGCGTATTACTCTGCGAAGTCAGGGGTGGACATATCGGCGCTTAGCAGGGTAATTGAAGGCAAAAAAGCATTGGAAGAACTTAACAAAACGCATATTTCTTTTCATTAGGGATAAAAATAATATGGTATGGAGGATTGACCAGAATGGATGAAAACACACAAGCAAAATTTGACGCGAAATTAAAAGAGCTCCTGGCGGTGGCGAAGAAGAAGAAAAATGTGCTGGAGTATCAGGAAATCAGCGACTATTTCAAGGACATGGTTCTTGAGGAGGAGCAGTTTGAACGGATTCTCGAGACGCTGGAACAGAACAATGTGGACGTTCTTCGCATTACAGACGATGATGATGACATTCCCGATGACGATTTGCTCCTGGTGGATGATGAGGAGATGGACATGGAAAATATCGACCTGTCCGTACCGGACGGAGTCGGGATAGAGGATCCAGTCAGGATGTACCTGAAGGAAATCGGAAAAGTGCCGCTGCTCAGTGCGGACGAGGAGATAGAGCTTGCCAAAAAGATGGAACTCGGGGATGAGGATTCCAAGAAAAGGCTTGCGGAGGCGAACCTCCGTCTCGTTGTCAGCATCGCCAAGAGATATGTCGGGCGCGGCATGCTGTTTCTCGACCTCATTCAGGAGGGAAATCTCGGACTGATTAAGGCGGTGGAAAAATTCGACTACAGGAAAGGCTATAAGTTTTCTACGTATGCCACATGGTGGATTCGCCAGGCAATTACAAGGGCAATAGCAGACCAGGCAAGGACGATACGTATCCCTGTCCACATGGTTGAGACCATCAACAAGCTCATCCGCGTGAGCAGGCAGCTGCTTCAGGAGCTTGGCAGGGAACCGACCCCGGAGGAAATTGCCAAGGAAATGAACATGCCCGAGGAGCGTGTCCGGGAAATCCTTAAAATATCCCAGGAGCCGGTTTCGCTGGAGACACCGATTGGCGAGGAGGAGGACAGTCATCTTGGTGACTTTATACAGGATGACAACGTTCCGGTGCCTGCTGATGCGGCGGCATTTACACTGCTCAAGGAACAGCTTGTGGAAGTGCTTGACACCCTTGCGGACAGGGAGCAGAAAGTGCTCAGGCTTCGTTTTGGCCTGGACGACGGAAGGGCACGCACCCTTGAGGAGGTAGGAAAAGAATTCAATGTGACGAGAGAGCGCATCCGGCAGATAGAGGCAAAGGCGCTGAGAAAGCTGCGCCATCCTTCACGCAGCCGCAAGCTTAAGGATTTTTTGGATTAGGAGAATGTGCATGCTGTTATCAGAGAGAATGAGGGCTGTGGCGGGACTTGTGCAGCCCTGTAAAAGTATAGCAGATATAGGATGTGATCACGGGTATGTTGCGATGGAGCTTGTGCGGAGCAAGATATGCCGGCATGTGATTGCGATGGACATTAACCGCGGACCGCTTGACAGAGCCAGGCGTAATATCATGGATTATGGTATGCAGGATTATATTGAAATCCGGCTTTCCGATGGTGTCAGGAAACTGAAGGCAGGCGAGGCGGAAGGGATGATATGTGCCGGAATGGGCGGGAAGCTTATCATATCCATACTGGAGCAGGGAAAAGAACTTGTAGAAGAAATGAACCAGGTGATACTACAGCCACAGTCAGAGCTGGATGAAGTGCGTAGGTACTTAAGGGAGAGCGGCCTGATGATCGAGCGGGAAGACATGATATATGAGGATGGAAAGTATTATCCGATGATACGGGCGATTCCCGGTGCTTTTGGGAAGCTTGAGCGGCAGATTGGCGGGAATCTGGAGCAGATGTGCAGGCGCAGCGGAGTCCATGTGAACGGAATTCCCGCATACAGGCAGCCTTTTGATATTTCCGAGATATCCATGGGGGAAGTGCAGCGGCTTACCAGGGTTCAGGATACATATGGTCCATGCCTTCTGGGCATGGCACATCCGATTTTAAGGAAGTATCTGCTGTGGCAAAAAGAGAATTATGGAAATATCCGGCAGAATCTGCTGAGCCAGCGGCAGACTACTGCAAGGCAGCAACAGCGCATTGAGGAGCTGGACGAAAAACTAAGCGACATCGTGTTCTGCCTGTATTACTATTTTAAGTAGGGAAATGAGGGATTTGTATGAATTGCCATGAGATTATCGGAAAGCTGGAATCTCTTTCGCCGGCAGCATTTGCGGAGGACTGGGATAATATCGGCCTGCTTGCCGGAAGGCAGGATAAGGAAGTGGAGACCATATATATTGCCCTGGATGCCACGGATGAAGTGGTCGAGGAAGCAGTCCGCCTCGGGGCAGACATGCTGCTGACCCACCATCCGCTTATTTTTAAGAAGCTTGACAGGGTAACGACGGATGACTTTACCGGAAGGCGTATCTGCCAGCTGATTAAAAATGATATAAGCTATTATGCGATGCATACCAATTTTGACGTGATGGGAATGGCGGATGCGGCTGCGGACGAACTTTCCCTGAAGGACAGGACAGTGCTCAATGTCACCTATGAAGACGACATCTCAAAAGAAGGGTGCGGCAGGGTTGGAAAGCTGAAAAAATGCATGAGTGTCGCGGAGCTTGCAGCGCTTGTGAAGGCAAGGTTCCATGTGCCAAACGTCAGGGTGTTCGGTGAGCTGGGAGATATTGCCGAGGTCGTGGCAGTGATGCCTGGTTCGGGCGGAGGTTACATAAAGGATGCGCTCAAAGCAGGCGCGGATGTGATGATAACAGGGGACATCGACCACCACGAGGGCATTGATGCGGTTGCACAGGGAATGACAATTATTGACGCAGGGCATTACGGAATAGAGAAACTTTTCATATCATATATGGAGGAATATATCAGGAGGGAGCTGCCGGGACTCCGAATATATAAGGCGGAGATCAAGGAGCCTTTTGTAGTGGTATGAAATGCTGCCTGAAACGGGCTGAATGGGAAAGGGGTATGACAGATGGATGGAAAAAGACAGAGCTATACCGTCACAATCAATGGGGAATCAAAAACGTATCCGGTGGGAACAACCTTTGAAGAGATAGCCGGTGCATACCAGAAGGATTACCCGTGTCAGATTGCGCTTGCAGTCAGGAACGGTAAAATCAGGGAACTGTTCAAAAAAGTTGACAAGGACTGCACGGTGGAATTTCTGACGGTGGCTGACGATACCGGACACAAAACATATAACCGCACGGCAACGATTATCCTTATGAAGGCAATCAATGATGTCATAGGGGCGGACAGGATTGAAAAAATAAAGATGGAGTTTGCTATCGGTAACGGCTATTACTGTGCAAAAAAGGGCGATTTCGAGATAACGGACGAGGTTGTGGTAAAAATCAGGCAGAAGATGCAGGAGTATGTGGATAAGGACATCAGGATTATAAAGAAATCCCTGCCCCTGGACGAGGCAAATGAACTGTTCCGGCAGCAGAAGATGACAGATAAGGTCAGCCTGTTCCGGTACAGGGGAAGCTCGACGGTCAACGTCTACAATCTTGACGGATATTATGATTACTATTATGGCTACATGCTCCCAAGCACCGGGTACGTGAAATATTTTGACCTGCAAAAATATGAGGATGGTCTGGTGCTCATCCTTCCAAACAAAAGCAGGACGACAGTGCTGGACGCTTTTCATCCGCTGCCGAAGCTGTTTAAGTCCATGGAGATTGCCTCGGAATGGGGAGAAAAGCTTGGGGTTGACACAGTGAGCGACCTCAATGACCAGATACGGATGGGGGGCTTAAACGAGCTGGTGCTTGTCCAGGAAGCGCTTCAGGAGCGGCGGATTAGCGAGATAGCGTCCGAGATTGTAAAGCGCGGCGGCATCAAATTCGTCATGATAGCTGGTCCATCTTCCTCCGGGAAAACGACTTTTTCCCACAGGCTTTCCGTGCAGCTGCGGACACATGGGCTGACGCCGCATCCCATTGCTGCGGATGATTACTTTGTTGACCGGGAGAAAACGCCCAGACAGCCAAACGGTGATTATGACTTTGAGTGCCTTGAGGCGATAGACACGCAGAAATTCAATGAGGACATGTGCGCCCTGCTTGCGGGAGAGCGGGTGGAGCTTCCCACATTTAACTTTGTGACAGGAAAGCGCGAATACAGGGGGAACTTCAAGCAGCTTGGACCCGATGACATCCTTGTCATTGAGGGAATCCATGGGCTCAATGACAAAATGTCCTATGCGCTTCCGGCTGACAGCAAGTATAAAATTTATATCAGTGCACTGACAACGTTAAACATTGATGAACATAACCGGATTCCAACGACTGACGGCAGGCTTTTGCGGCGCCTGGTGCGTGACGCAAGGACAAGGGGCGCCAGCGGCAAGCGCACGATACAGATGTGGCCATCCGTGCGGAGGGGGGAGACAGAGAACATTTTTCCGTTTCAGGAAAGTGCCGATGCCATGTTTAACTCGGCGCTGATTTATGAGCTTGCGGTGCTCAAGCCGTTTGCAGAACCACTGCTTTACAGCATTGAAAAGGGCGAGCCTGAGTATTTTGAGGCGGTAAGGCTGTTAAAATTTTTAAGCTATTTCCTGGCAGTAGGAACAGAAGAACTTCCTAAGAACTCAATCGTGAGGGAATTTGTGGGAGGAAGCTGTTTTAAGGTATAAAATTAGAAAATTTTTCTATTGAAAAAAAAGATTGCGTGTTATATAATGATACGGCAACTGTAGTAAATGATCGCGGCTCATCATAAGTTTTATGGTGGGGTGAGGAAAGTCCGGGCTTCACAGGGCAGGATGCCGGATAACGTCCGGTGGAGG
>DKUL01000015.1:50898-74556 GCA_002490665.1 Lachnospiraceae bacterium UBA7205
GCAAGTGCAACAGAAATGTACCGCCAGTGTCCCTGCACTGCAGGGATTCTGGTAAGGGTGGAAGGGTGGTGTAAGGGACCACCGCCTCCGCGGTAACGGGGAGGGCACATGTAAACCCCATCCGAAGCAAGGCCAAATAGGAAACGACAGGCTTGCCCGGCCTGTTTTCAGGTAGGCCGCTTGAGGCTGCCGGCAACGGCAGTCCTAGATAGATGATCATTCGTGCTGCCAGAGTCTGGCGGTGCCGACATAACCCGGCTTATCGCTGCGGTTGCGCTTATTGAATACTCTGGCAGCTGATGCCAGGGTATTTTTACCATTGGCACTACAGTCGTTTTTTGTAGAATTATCAGTTTTATTGTTGTGGGGGATATTTATGCAGAAAGGGAAAAAGGCGCTTGTCATCGCCGCTGCAGCGGTAAGCTTCATTGCCGTTGTGTATTTTGGATTTACGCTGTTTTTTACGGATCATTTTTATATGAACACGATTATCAACGGTGTGGACTATTCAGCATGCTCTGTTGAAGTCGTGCAAAACCGTATCATGGATACTTCCGGCCATTATAGCCTGACGATAAACGGCAGGGATGGAATGTCAGATAGGATAACATCATCTGACATCGCACTCCGTTCGGTATTCGGGGATGAGTTTGAAGAAGTGATTGCAGGGCAGAATGCCTTTCTATGGCCGTTCTCGCTTTTCCAAAAGTCCGAGCATACGGTGGATACGGTGGTTACATACTCCAAGGAGGAATTGGAACGCAGGATTGATGCGCTTTGTTTTTTTCAGCCGGAAAATATCAGGCAGCCGCGGAATGCATACTTAAGCGATTATACAGAAGAAGGCTATCAGGTCATTCCCGAGGATAAAGGAACCGTTCCGGTACGCCAGAAGATATACCGTGCAGTGGAGGAGGCTGTCGATACGCTTGCGGATTCGGTGAACCTGGATGAGAAGGACTGCTATACCAGTGCGCGGGTTACGTCGTCGGACAGTGAGCTGCAGCGGATATGTGAACAGAAGAACCGCCTTACCGGCGTGACGATTACCTATACGTTTGGCGAGGATGTTGAGGTGCTCGACGGGAATACGATAAAGGACTGGCTGATAGAGGAGGATGGAAAGTATGACATCGACGCCGAACTTGCGCGGGAGTATGTGAACGGCATCGCAAAAAAATACGACACGCTTGGGAAAAAGCGGGAGTTCCAGACGACAAACGGCGAGACGATTACAATCACGGAAGGGGCATACGGATGGTGGATGAACCGTTCGCAGGAGACAGAGGAACTTGTGGAACAGATTAAAAAAGGAAAGAGCGGGCAAAGGACGCCCGTGTATCGTGCGCAGGCAGCGCAGTACGGTGAGAATGATATTGGGGACTCCTATGTGGAAATCGATTTGACGAGCCAGCATTTGTGGGTTTACAAGGAAGGGCAGCTGGTGGAAGAGACGGATTTTGTATCAGGCAATGTCAGCAGGGGATATAGTACCCCGGTTGGGATTTACAGCATTACATACAAAGAGCGCAATGCCACCCTGCGGGGAGCGAATTATGCCTCGCATGTGGATTACTGGATGCCGTTTAACGGAAACGTCGGAATGCATGACGCTTCCTGGAGAAACGCATTTGGCGAGGATATCTATCTGCGGGGCGGCTCACACGGATGTGTCAACCTTCCCGTCAAGAAGGCAGAAGCGATTTATGAATATGTGGAACAGGGAGAGCCGGTGATAGTCTATGGCGGAAAATCATCCGTTCCAAGGGTGGAGCAGCCGCCGGAGCCACAGCCAGAGGAAACGGCGGTACCTGAGCTGACGCCGGAGCAGCAGCTACAGCTTTTGATTGATGCTGGGCTGGTGAACCCGGATGGGACGCCTGTACAGCAGCCGCAGGAAGTGGCGCAGGAACTGCCATTGGAGGCGCCTCAGGAAGTGGCTGGAATGTAAGCGATGAAAAAAGCGACAGGTATTTTACTGGCAGTCCAGGCGGCAGCAATATTATCTGTGCTCATAATCAGATGGTGCTGCTGTCAATATGACTTTGCGGTCATGCCGTGTGTGTCTGATGTGGCTGCAAAGAGTGCGGCGAATGCAGCTGGATTGAATGCACCAGGGGAAAATGAACAAAGTGTGGAGGATATGGTCATGCAGATCGTATATCAGCTTGCAAGGCGCAGCGTGGTGAAGGTGACGGTGAAGGATTCCGCAGGAAGCGGCATTATATGGAAGATTGACGATGGGATTGTAATTGCATCCAGCAGGCACCTTCTGTTAAAGGATGTCAGCGCGGAGGTTACATTTGGCAATCAGGAGACTGCAAAAGCCGCGGTAATGGGATATTCACAGCAGTATGATATCGGATTTGTCAGGATACCAGAGAAATCAGTGACAGGCAGTATCCTGCGGGACATCTATGAGGCAGTCCCCCTATTGTACGAATCAGAGTCGGAGGAAGCAAGAAAAACATTTGGGCAGGGTTATGCCGGACAGCGTGTGATGCAGGTGGGTGCAGTCCTTGACAAGGAGACGGCAAACTTTTCATCGGGCAGTATAAAGGGGCTTCATTTCGTTCCATTGTTCAATACAAACGTACTGGAGACGGCGTGTTTTTCAAGGGCCGGCATGTCCGGCGGCGGCGTGTTTGACGAAAGCGGGCGGCTTCTTGGAATGATTTCCGGCGGAGACGTTCCGGAAAACGCTGAAAAGCGGGAGGCGGAACTTACCTACAGCATTCCGCCTGCCCTGATACAAATGGAATATGAGAAAATATTGGAAGACACATAACGGACTGGGGTGTGGAAAATTGGTAAGGCCAGAGGGAAACAGAAGAATTTCAAAAATAGATGCATATCTGAACTGTGCGGAAAACTTTGCATACAGGAGCACCTGCATCAAGAGAAAGTATGGCGCGGTCATCGTCAAGGATGACGCAGTGATATCAACCGGATATAACGGTTCCCCCAGGGGGTTTGAAAACTGCTGCGACATCGGGGAATGCCCGCGCATCCGGATGAATATGCACCAGGGGCAGGGATATGCCATTTGCAGGGCGGTTCACGCGGAGGCGAACGCCCTGTTAAACTGTTCGCGGGAACAGACGCTGGGGGCTGATTTGTATCTTGCTGGCATCAATCCGGATGACTTGTCCGTGCACAAGGCAAAACCATGTCCGCTGTGTGCGCGCATGATTATCCAGGCGGGAATCAGGAACGTATATCTGAGAAAAGGCGAGGGCGCCGAAAACTATGAGGAAATACCGGCTGTGGAGCTTGAATGGTATGTGCGGTAAAAGTTCAGCCAGACCTAAGCTGTATTTCATAATTCATTGAAATTTAATATATCAAATATGGCATTTTGGCATCGTTTGTGATAAGATGAAAAATTAGAGATAAAGTACGATTTAGGAGGTTATGTAAAATGACAAAGATAGATATTTTCTCTGGTTTTTTGGGGGCAGGAAAAACGACACTGATTAAAAAGCTTTTAAAGGAAGCGCTTGACGCATCCAAAGTGGTGCTGATTGAAAATGAGTTTGGCGAGATTGGCATTGACGGCGGTTTTTTGAAGGAGGCAGGCGTTGAAATCAAGGAGATGAATTCAGGCTGCATCTGCTGTTCGCTTGTAGGTGATTTTGGCAGCTCCCTGAAGGAGGTAATCGAGACCTACCATCCGGAGAGAATCCTGATTGAGCCGTCTGGCGTCGGAAAGCTTTCGGATGTGATGAAGGCGGTACAGAATGTGGAAACGGATGTCGAGACAGAGCTCAACAGCGCGGTGGTTGTCGTTGACGCAAACAAGTGCAAGATGTATGCAAAGAATTTTGGGGAATTTTTCCTGAACCAGATTACGCATGCAGGGACAATCATCCTCAGCAGGACAGCGGATATCAGTGAGGGCAAGCTGAACACGGCGCTTGAGATTATCCGTGCGCATAATGACAAGGCGACAGTTATCACCACACCATGGGACGAGCTTGACGGAAAGAAAATTCTTGAGACGATAGAGAATGCAAAGGATTTAGAGGCAGAGCTTATGGCGGAGGTTGCCAGGATGCATGACGAGCATGAACATCACCATCATGACCATGATGAGCATGAGCATCACCACCATGACCATGACGAACATGAGCATCATCATGACCATGATGAGCATGAACATCACCATCATGACCATGACGAACATGAGCATCACCATGACCATGGTGCGGACTGCACCTGTGGATGTCATGACCATGACCATCATCACCATGCAGACGACATCTTCACAAGCTGGGGATTTGAGACACCGGCAGCCTATACGGAGGCAGAGCTGGAGCATATCCTGGAGGAGCTCGAGGACGAAAAGAAATACGGTTCCATTCTCCGTGCAAAGGGCATGGTTTCGGCAGGGGACGGTTCATGGCTCAACTTTGACTATGTTCCGGGAGAGCGCAACGTGCGTCCCGGCGCTGCGGAGGTTACAGGGAAAATCTGCGTGATTGGTGCGGAACTTAACGAAGAAAGCTTAAAGGAATTGTTCAGCAAATAGTCTTATGCGAGGATTGGAGAAATTATGAAGCCGGTATACATTATTAACGGATTTTTGGAGAGCGGCAAGACGGAGTTTATTTCTTATACACTTTCACAGCCCTATTTTCAGACAAGGGGTACCACGCTTCTGATATTGTGCGAGGAAGGCGAGACGGAATATGACGAGGATATCCTGAAGCGAAGCCGGACAATTGTGGAAGTGGTGGACGAGGAAGGGCAGATGACTGCCGCCAATATGATTGAGCTGGAAAAGAAATACAAGCCGGAGCGTATTATTATTGAGTACAACGGCATGTGGAATTTTAAGAACCTGAAAATGCCATGGCACTGGAAGGTTGAGCAGCAGATTACGACGATAGACGCATCGACCTTCCAGAATTACTACACCAATATGCGTTCGCTTCTGGCGGAGATGATTCGGAAATCGGAGCTGATTATCTTTAACCGCTGTGACGGCCTGACAGACCAGCTTGGCAGCTTTAAGAGAAACGTAAAGGCTGTCAATCCGCAGGCAGAGATTATCTTTGAGGATAAGGACGGTGAAGTCAGCCAGATTTTTGAGGAAGACCTGCCATATGACTTAAAGGACGAAAAGCTGGATTTGGACGATTACGGTTACGGTATTTTTTATCTGGATGCCATGGATAACCTTGACCGGTACCTTGATAAGACCGTCAGGTTCAAGGCAATGGTGCTGAAACCGGAGAACAGCAATGATGAATATTTTGTCCCGGGGAGAATGGCAATGACCTGCTGTGCGGATGACATGGCATTTCTGGGATATGCATGCAAATACGACAAATGCAGTGAACTTGCAAACAAGGACTGGGTGGAGGTGACAGCCACTGTCCACAGGGAATTCTGGAAGGATTACAACGGAGAGGGACCGGTGCTTCACGCTGTCAGCGTGGAACCGACGAAAAAGCCAAAGGATGAAATATTGAATTTCTCATAAAATATGCGCAGGGAAAAGCTTCTCCCTGCGCGTATTTTATGTAACAGTTCAGCCTTCGGCTTCCTATTACAGGCATCAAGCCATGCAAAATCGCTTCGCGATGGCTTGATGCATCTCAGCCGCTACGTATTCTTACGGACTTTGCAGCAAGTGCAAAGTCCTGGGCTGAACTGTTACTATTTCATTTCATATTTTAAAGGAATCCTTGCTGCCATATTTTTCTTCGCAGTACTTGCAGCGGTAGATTTCTTTTGCCTCATCTGTCAGTACAAATATGTGCGGCAGCTCCTGCTCGATGGATGTGATGCAGCGTGGATTTTTGCATTTGAGAACGTTCTTTATCTCTTTTGGGAGGGACAGCGGAAGCTTTTGGACAATTTCACAGTTCTTGACGACGTTGACCGTGATGTTGTGGTCAAGGAATCCCAAAATGTCAAGGTTTAATGTATTGATGTCACACTCCACTTTCAGAATATCTTTTTTTCCCATCTTTCCGCTTCTGGCGTTTTTGATGATTGCCACGGTGCAGTCAAGCTTGTCAAGCCCCAGATGCTTGTAGATGCTCATGCTTTTTCCGGCTTTGATATGGTCAAGGACAAAGCCTTCTTCGATTTTTCCTACATTTAACATGCCACAGTCCCTCCTTTTATCCTTCTATCCCTAACAACGTCAGCAGCAGTGCCATGCGCACATAGACGCCGTATTGTACCTGGCGGAAATAGACCGCCCTGGGATCATCATCAACCTCGACAGATATTTCATTGACACGCGGAAGCGGGTGCAGGACAATCATGTCGGGTTTTGCCAGCTCCATTTTTTCCTTGTCAAGGATATAGTAGTCCTTTAACCGTACATAGTCCTCCTCATTGAAAAACCGTTCCTTCTGGACCCTGGTCATATACAGGATGTCAAGGTCGGGCATGACCTCCTCCAGCTTCCGGACTTCCTGAAAGGAGACATTTTTTTCGCGGAGCATTTCGATAATATAGTCGGGAATGGTGAGCTCTTCCGGCGATATAAACACGAAATGGATGTTTTCGTAGCGCACGAGCGCATTGATTAGCGAGTGGACTGTGCGTCCGAATTTGAGGTCGCCGCAAAGACCGATTGTAAAGTTGTCAAGGCGCTTTTTGATGGCGCGGATGGTCAGGAGGTCGGTAAGCGTCTGTGTAGGGTGCTGGTGGCCGCCGTCCCCCGCGTTGATAACCGGAATGGAGGAGCGGGAAGCCGCTACCATGGGGGCGCCTTCCTTTGGATGGCGCATGGCGCAGATGTCCGCAAAACATGAAATAACGCGGATGGTGTCCGATACGCTCTCGCCCTTTGCGGCTGACGAGGAGTTTGCATCGGAAAAACCAAGAACACTTCCGCCCAGGTTTAACATTGCGGATTCAAAGCTCAGGCGCGTGCGCGTGCTCGGCTCATAAAAGCAGGTGGCAAGTTTTTTACCCTCGCAGGCATGGGCATACCTGGCAGGATTCTGCTCAATATCTTCCGCGAGGGTAAAAAGCCTGTCCAGCTCCTCGGTGGAAAAATCAAGCGGACTCATTAAATGTCTCATAGAAACCTCCTAAAAGAATACACAAAAAAAGAGAAATAAATTCTCTTATCCTAAATTGAACAAATATGAAAATAAACGGTCTGAAAATGAATGGGAAAATAAATGATAAAATGACTCAACGCATGAAACATATTCTTTTCCTCCCATTCATCCAATATATACTTTTGATATAATATCATATCGTGTGGAAGCTTTCAAGAAAAAAATAAATTTTCAGTCACAAAATTTAGGACAAATGGTTCAGAGTCGTGTATAATAGTTCCTAAGTGTGCTTTTTCCAAGGCATTTTCCAAACACTTGCCGGGGAAGGCAGACAGGAATTATTTTGACAGGGATGAACATTATGATGGATGAAATGAACAATATAGCGTTAGAGGAACAGGGTGAACGGGAACGCAGCGCGCGCAGGAAGCAGCGGATGGAGGAAATGCGGCGCAGGAAAAAACAGCAGGAGCTGGTGCGCAGGCTGTTTATACCCTGCGTGGTTATCCTGGCAGTGTGTGTGTTGTTTACAGCCAGGGGAGTTGGAAAGCTGGTAAAAAAAAGCAGGGCGCAGAAAAAAGTTGAAAAACAGGAAGAAACAGAGATAAAGACAGGGACAAAGGCATCCAGAACACAGCAGAAAGCAGTCGTGAATGTGGCGGGATGTCCTGCCGGCGATGACATTGCGGAACAAATTACGGTGTGGATAGCGGATATCGATGCGCTTCCGCTTCAGACCGTGGGCGGGAAAAGTGATGCGCCGCCGCTTCGTGCGACGGCTGACGAGGGGACGAAAGCGTTCAACAGCGAGGTCGTGAGCCAGAATGGTATTTTTATTGATGTGGAAGAAAAGCGGATATTGGGACAGAAGGACGCGGGGGCGCGCATTAATCCGGCGTCGATGACCAAGATTCTCACGGTTCTCGTTGCTGCCGAGCATATTACGAATCTGGATGATACGTTTGAGATTACGATTGACATCACGGATTACAGCTTTGTCAATGACTGTAGCAATGCCGGATTTGACGTGGGGGAAAAAGTTACGGTAAGGGATTTATTCTATGGCACGGTGCTTCCGTCAGGCGGTGATGCCGCGCTGGCGCTTGCCATATATGTGTCGGGCTCGCAGGAGGAGTTCGTCAGGCTGATGAACCAGAAGATTGACGAACTGGGGCTGTCAAAGACCTCCCATTTTACAAACTGCGTGGGTCTTTACGACGCAAATCATTACAGCACTGTTTATGACATTAGTGTCATGTTGAAGGCGGCATGTGACAACAGCTTTTGCAGGGAGGTGCTTGCCGCACACACATATACCACGTCCATTACGGAGCAGCATCCGGAAGGGATTATCCTGTCGAACTGGTTTCTACGGCGGATTGAGGACAAGGATACCTATGGGGAAGTGCTCTGCGCCAAGACGGGGTATGTGGCACAGTCAGGAAGCTGTGCGGCAAGCCTGGCTGCCGGCAGTGACGGAAAAGAATATATCTGCGTGACGGCACAGTCCACCAGCAGCTGGCGGTGTATCTATGACCATGTGGAACTGTACCAGCAGTTCCTTCCGCAAAAGTCAGGATAATTTGTCTGATGTGCGTTTTTTGGTAAGCAGTTTTTCAAACAAAAGTCCGGCGAGAAACCAGAACGGAAAATAGTCCAGACGGATTAGTCCGTTGACGTGCCAGTGATGGCGGTTGTAGTTCCAGGGACATACATCATGTTTTTCCAGAAGCCGTCCGCTGGCGTACTCCGCACCAAAAATTGAGAGGGCATAGACCGTGCCCCGCAGGAATAGGTGGCACTGCTTTAGGTGTGCAAACACTGGCCTGAAAAAGGCAGCGCTGCCGTAGATGGGGAACATCCAGAGCGAGGTCTGTCCCATCAGGGGAAGCTCGCGCCGCCTGAGTGCGCCAAGGGCAGTAAACGTGATTTCCATGCACCAGCCAATGGTGCCGCATTTTATAAAATTATTGAATGTACACAAAAAGGGTAAAGGAATAATTTGCTTTCTCATGCTATCAGCATAACCGATTATCCTTTACCCTATTCATTACATTTTCTTATTTACAGTCTTTTATTTGTTTCCAAGGTTCTGCATGGCTGCCTGGGAAGCGGCATCAAAGGTGGTGACGTTGACGGCGCCGGAGACAGCGGTTTTGTATACCGGGGTGTTTGCGCCAAACCTCGTGAAATACACGTACTGCGAAGTTGCATTGATGTTGGTATATGTACCCTCTGCGACAACCTCCATTCCGGTACCGTCGCGGCGGATGCGCTTTAACTGCGGCGTGTCCCCGGAGGTCTGGTAATAAATATAGCTGTCTGTGACATTCAGCATGTCAACCCTGCTGCTGTCAAGCAGCGTCTTGGTTCCGCTGGCAGTGTTGATGCTGATGAGGGAGTAGCCGTCATGGACATCAATGCCATAGACCGTACTGCCTTCTATAATCGGCATGTACACATCCTCTGCAAGTACCTGGCGTGATGTCTTGGTTTTGGGGTCAAGCGCCATCAGGTGGAGGTCTTTTTCATTGTTCATATAATAAAAAGTAGAATTTTGCACGCTTACCGGAAGGATATCCAGCGTCAGAAGCGTATCCTTGTTTTTACCGTCCGTTGACACTTTCTTAAGGGACACATCATCACCGGAGCTGGTATAGTACACGTCATTGTCCGCCAGCAGCACATATTTGCCGTTTACGCGGTCAAGACAGGCAGCGTTGCGGGGGTCTTTTTTGGAGGCGCGGTAGATTCCGGAAGTGCTGATTATGAATCCGAGCCCCGTCCCCGTCCCGCTTCCGGAGCCGCCCTGATAATAGTACAGGAATTTGCCGTCTGCATTGAGACTGGAAACTTCCGTGTATATCAGCTTCTGCATATCCGTTTCGTCAGGATTCATGCGGTAGAGCGCATTTGCATCGTATGCGTTTGCAAAGTACACATATCCGTCGCTCTCACAGAAAAGGCCGTTGTTGTACAGGTTACCGGAAGTGTTCCCCACGGTGCCGGCAGGATTTTTCGGTATTCTGTGGACGATATAGTTTGAGATGGCAATGCCTGCACCCACAAGCACGAGGCAGATAATGCAGACTGCGATGATGATTTTCTTTTTCATGGTGTTCCCCCTTTATGGATTCATTATTAATACCTTAAAAACATTATAATGAATTTCAACGAAAATTGAAAGAATTCTTGATAATTTTTTTACAAACTTTCTCTGGTGTGATATACTATCGGTAGAAATAGATTGTAAGATACGAAAGTGGGGATTATAATGGACTTATCGGAACTCAGGACTGGGCTTGACGACATAGACCGGCAGATAGTCGGGCTCTACGAGAAAAGGATGGAATTGTGCGGCAAGGTTGCGGAGTATAAGATTGAGACTGGAAAAAGGGTCTTTGACAAGGAGCGCGAACAGCAGAAGCTCAAGGCGGTAAGCGATCTGACGCACAATGATTTTAATGCGCGCGGAATCCGGGATTTATTTGAACAGATTATGTCGATGAGCAGAATGCTCCAGTATCAGATGATTGCGGCGCACAATGGCATCGGAAGGCTGTCGTTCATGGAGATGGAGGCGATAGACTGCAAAAAGTGCAGGGTGGTTTTCCAGGGAGCAGAAGGTGCGTATTCGCAGGCTGCCATGATGAAATACTTCGGGGATGATGTTGACAGCTTCCACGTTGATACATTCCGGGACGCGATGCTTGCAATTGACGAGGGCAGCGCGGACTTTGCGGTGCTTCCGATTGAAAACTCATCAGCGGGGATTGTCAGCGAAATTTATGATTTGCTTGTTGAGTTTGAGAATTATATCGTGGGCGAACAGATTATCAGGATAGAGCATTGTCTTTTGGGCGTGCCGGGGGCAAAGGTGGAGGACATCAGGACGGTTTATTCCCATCCGCAGTCCCTCATGCAGAGCACGCACTTTCTCACGGAGAAGGGATGGCAGCAGATTAGCATGAAAAACAATGCGTTTGCCGCAAAAAAAGTTTCCGGCGACAAGGATAAATCCCAGGCAGCGATTGCAAGTGAGACCGCTGCAAAGATATATGGGCTTGCGGTTCTTGAGAAGGGCATCAACGACTTAAAAGAAAATTCCACCCGTTTTATTATCATTACAAACCAGAAAGTATTTGCGAAGGATGCCTCCAAGATAAGCCTGTGCTTTGAGCTGTCGCATGAGAGCGGGGCGCTTTACCACGCGCTTTCCCATATGATGTACAATGGGCTCAATGTCACAAAGATTGAGTCAAGACCGCTTGCGGGACGCAACTGGGAGTACAAATTTTTCCTTGACTTTGAGGGAAACCTGACAGACGGTGCAGTAAAAAATGCGCTCAGGGGACTGCGCGAGGAGACCAGGAACATGAAAATCCTGGGGAATTATTAGGAGAATAAAAAGTAATACATTGTGGGAGATGAGGTGTGGCTATGGCATATAAGACGTTTGCTGCGATAGATGTGGGATCTTATGAGCTTGCTATGAAGATATATGAAATATCAAACAAAAACGGAATAAACGAAATCGACCATATACGGCACAGGATTGAGCTTGGCACAGATTCCTATTTTACCGGAAAGATTAACAATGACCGGGTGGATGAGCTGTGCAGGATGTTAAATGAATTTACGGGAATCATGAAATCCTATAAGGTGGATGCGTACAAGGCATATGGCACAAGCGCCATCCGGGAGTCCAAAAATCTGCTGATACTGCTTGACCAGATAAGGACAAGAACCGGCGTGAAAATCGAAGTGCTCAGCAATTCCGAGCAGAGATTCCTTGACTATAAGTCGGTTGCGTCAAGGGTAAAGGATTTCCAGAACATTATAGAGAAAAGCACTGCCTTCATCGATATCGGGGGCGGCAGCGTGCAGATATCCCTTTTCGATGAGGACAGTCTGGTGACGTCCCAGAATATCAGGCCTGGCGTGCTGCGTATGCGGGAGGAATTGACACGCGTGTCATATCGGAGCTACCAGCTCGAGGACATTGTGGAGGAAATGGTGTGCGACAGCCTGGAAAGCTTCCGGGAAATGTTTGTGGGGGACAAGAAGATACAGAATATTATTCTTGTCGACGATTACGTGTCGCTGATTCTGCAGAGAAATTACCTTGAGACGATAAAGAAAGGGCAGGTAAGGACTGAGAAGTTTCTGGAATTCGTCGACTCGCTGAAAAAGAAAAAGACGCGGGAAATTGCGATGTCACTTGGACTGGCACAGGAAAACATCTCACTGCTTTATCTTTCGTCGCTGATGCTCAAATACATGATAAAGGTTCTGGGGGCAGAGATGCTGTGGGCGCCGGGCGTGTCACTGTGCGACGGCATGGCTTATGAATATGCAGAGCAGAACAAGGTACTGTCGTCAGATACGGATGGGATGCCGCACAATTTTGAGCAGGACATCCTTGACTGTGCAAGGGACATCAACCGGCGCTACCATAGCATTGAGCACCGGACCCGCGAGCGCGAGATGATAGCGCTCACCATATTTGACAGCATTAAAAAGAACCATGGGCTGTCCCGACGCGACAGGCTGCTGCTGCAGCTGGCGGCAATCCTCAGCGAGTGCGGCAGATACATCAGCCTTGCAAATGTGGGGGAAAGCTCCTACAATATTATCAGTGCGACAGAAATTATCGGGCTGTCCCATGTCGAGCGTGAAATTGTGGCAAGCATTGTCAAGTACACCACAGAACCGTTCGCCTACTATGTGGAACTGGAACGCGGGTCCGCGCTTGACAGGGAAGCATATTTGAGGATGTCAAAGCTTACGGCTGTCATGCGGCTTTCCGAGGGGCTTGACTTGAGCCACAGGGGAAAATGCGACAGGCTGAAGGCTGTGATTGAAAATGACGCGCTGCTGCTCACGGTCGAATCCAATGCGGATATGACGCTGGAGTTTGGACAGTTTGAGAAGTGTGCGACGTTGTTTAATGAAATTTTTAACATCAAGCCGGTCATCAGACAAAAGAAAAGCAATATTTAAGGATATCATATATGGGGGAATCAGGATGGGCGATAAGAACAATAAATCAGACACAAAGACTGATTACAGCAAATCAGTGTACTATTATAATAGGGAACTAAGCTGGCTTGCCTTTAACCACCGTGTGCTTGGAGAGGCAAGGGACAGGGACATTCCCCTCTTTGAGCGAATTAAGTTTCTGGGTATCACGGCATCAAATCTGGATGAATTTTTCATGGTGCGTGTGGCATCACTCAAGGATATGGTCAATGCGGGCTACACGAAAAAAGACATCGCAGGCATGACGCCGACGGAGCAGCTCGAGGCAGTCAACAGGGCTACCCACGAGCTTGTGAATATGCAGTATGATGTTTATAACAGGTCATTGCTCCCGCTTCTGGCACAGAATGGCCTCAAGGTGATAGAAAACCATGAGGAGCTCACAAAAAAGGACTGCGCGTTCGTGGACAGGTATTTTCAGGATAACGTGTATCCGGTGCTCACGCCGATGGCAGTGGATTCCTCACGGCCGTTTCCGCTGATTCGGAATAAATCCCTCAACCTGGGCGCACTGGTGTCACGCAAGGAGGTCAAGGGAAGAAGGCATCTTTTTAACAAAAAGTCCGTACAGGGCAAGGAGCTGGAATTTGCGACTGTTCAGGTTCCAAGCGTCCTGCCCCGCATTGTCCAGCTTCCGGAATCATCGGACGGTACAAGGCGTGTGATTTTGCTGGAGCAGATTATTGAGAGAAATATGGATAAGCTGTTCCTGAACTATAATATAGAGTGCGCCTTTTCATTCAGGATAATGAGAAATGCGGATTTTGCCCTTGAGGAGGAAGAGGCACAGGATCTTCTAAAGGAAATTGAAAAGCAGCTGAAAAAGAGACAGTGGGGACAGGCGATTCGTCTTGAGGTCGAGGATGGCATCGAAAAGCGCCTGCTGGACATTATCAAGAAAGAGCTGATGATAGACGAGCGGGACATCTATAATATTCCGGGGCCGCTGGACCTTACGTTTCTGATGAAGATGTACGGACTAGAGGGCTTTGACCACCTTAAGAACAAGCCATATACGCCGCAGCCTGTTCCTGAGATAGAAGCCGATGACGATATTTTTGAAAAAATCAGGGAACAGGATATTCTGCTGCACCATCCGTACCAGACGTTTACGCCGGTAGTGGATTTCATCAAACAGGCGGCGCGTGACCCGCAGGTGCTTGCCATCAAGCAGACCCTGTACCGCGTCAGCGGGAACTCGCCGATTATCGCGGCGCTTGCCCAGGCTGCGGAAAACGGCAAGCAGGTGTCCGTGCTTGTTGAGCTGAAGGCGCGGTTTGATGAGGAAAACAATATTGTGTGGGCGAAAAAGCTTGAGAAGGCGGGGTGCCATGTCATTTATGGTCTTGTCGGACTAAAGACGCACTGCAAGATTACGCTGGTGGTACGGCGCGAGGAGGAAGGCATCCGGCGCTATGTCCATCTGGGCACGGGAAACTACAATGATGCCACCGCCAAGCTGTATACCGACCTTGGAATCCTGACCTGCAATGAGGCAATCGGGGAGGACGCGACCGCGGTATTTAATATGCTCTCGGGCTATTCCGAGCCTTTGGGATGGAACCATCTGGCGCTTGCACCCCTGTGGCTGAAGGACCGCTTCCTGTACCTGATAAACAGGGAAAAGGAAAATGCCGCAGACGGCAGTCCGGCAAGAATCATTGCAAAAATGAACTCGCTCTGCGACCCGGACATTATAAGGGCATTGTATGAAGCCGCCGCGGAGGGGGTGAAAATACAGCTGATTGTCAGGGGAATATGCTGTCTGCGCACGGGCGTCGAGGGGACGAATGACAATATTGAAGTCCGCTCCATCGTGGGTAATTTTCTGGAGCATGCGCGTATATTCTACTTTGAAAATGCAGGGGATCCGGAGGTTTACATGGCAAGTGCGGACTGGATGCCCAGAAACCTTGAGCGGCGTGTGGAAATCCTGTTCCCGGTGCTCAATGCCGAGTTAAAGGAAAAGGTTCTCCATGTGCTGGATGTCCAGCTAAACGATACGCAGAAGGCACAGTTTCTGCAGGCTGACGGAAGCTACCACAAGCTTGAGAAACAGGGAAAGGAGCTTTGCAATGCGCAGGACGAATTCTGTAAGGAGTATATGGCGCTGGCTTCTGTAAAGGAAAAGGAAGCCCAGCAGGCACGCACGTTTAAACCGGAAGTCAACCAGTCCATACAGAATAATTAAGGAGCAGAATATGATAAGATATGTACTTGCCTCGGCTTCACCGAGACGGCTGGAGCTTATGGAACAACTGGGAATTTATTTTGAGGTCTCCCCGGCACATGGCGAGGAGAAGACTACAAAAGAACTTCCGGAGGATATTGTCGAAGAGCTTTCCTGCGCAAAAGCATGTGAGGCGGCAGACCGGTATGCGGACAAATACAGAAATGACACTACTGTCATAATTGGCGCGGATACCATTGTGTTTCACGCAAATGAGATTATGGGAAAGCCAAAGGATAAAAACGATGCGGCGGCAATGCTCGCGAAGCTGCAAAATGATGTGCACCAGGTATATACCGGAGTGACGCTTGTGATTATGGAAAAAGGTGAAAGAAGAAATGTGACATTTCACGAAAAGACGGATGTAACCATGTATCCGATGACGGATGCCCAGATACAGGCATATGTGGCGACGGGTGAGCCGATGGACAAGGCGGGGGCATATGCCATACAGGGAAAATGCGCCATCTATATCAGGAAAATAGACGGCGAATACAATAATGTGGTAGGACTTCCTGTTGCCAGACTGATGCAGGAGCTTTGCGCACTGGGGCTGGCGTAAGATGGGAACGGTTGAATAAAAGTAACAGTTCAGCCCAGGACTTTGCACTGTGCTGCAAAGTCCGTGAGAAAGCGTAGGGGCTGGGATGCATCAAGCCACCACAAAGTGGTTTTGCATGGCTTGATGCCTGTAACAGGAAGCCGAAGGCTGAACTGTTACGAATAGAAAGGTATAAAGGAGAGAAAAGCTATGCACGAGTATGATGAAGCGGTACTAAAGTGTTTTCTGGAGAACCAGCTCCAGCTTCTGCCCGAGAAGGTAGCGGATAATATTGACGAGGCGGAGGCATTCCTCGAGGAGTGCGTCGCGGTGGTTGTCGATTCCGTTGACGAGGTATGGGACTATTTTAATGAAGAGGGAATAGACCTGGAAGGGCAGGAGAAAGAGGAAATAGCGGATGCGCCGGAAGTATTCGACATCGGTGACGGAAGATACCTGATTGTGGAGAGTTAGGAACTGTTCATCAACAGACAGGTCAGGGTACACAGGTTATTTTGAACAGAGAGAAAGATAGGAAAAGGGAAAACAAAGTGGAGAGAAAAACAAATATTTCAGTATGGCAGTTAAGGCTGTTTGAGGGCTTTGACAAGGATGTAATGGTAATGCAGCGCGACGAGGAGGAAGTCTTTGACGAGGCAGTCCATGTGTTTTTTGACAGGGAATACTATGATGCGTATGTCGCAAAGGCATCAAAATACAGCGGACACCGCTATGCGTACCATGAGGATAAGCTGGGGGAAGTCATCAACCAGATATTTGACGAGGAGATTCCCGGGCTGGTGCTTCATATCAGCACGACCGAGGGCGCGCCAAAGAATGTGCTGGGGGACGAGAAATACATTGCGGCAAGGGAGCTTCTGGGTCTGCGGGACGCAGCGGACAGTTACCATTATCTCTACACGACATCCATTGACAGATGTGCGCGGGAGGATGCAATTGCGCGCCTTTGGACAAAAAGTGTGTTTATCATCGGACAGCTTCCGGATTTCAGGACCAGACCAAAAGAGGGGGAAAAAGCGGTATTTGAATTTATGACCATGAGGAGAAAGAAGGATGGGGCGCAGGCAACGGCAGAGGATTTTGACTATGAGTCCCTGAAGGTTTTTCTGACGGCAGACAGCGCGATGCATTTTAATCCGGATAAAAAGCCTGTCAATAAATATAAACTGTCCATGCTGTCCCAGATTGCCAGGGGAAAGCTCCAGGTCATCATAGAGCCGCACAGGAATTACTGGCTGGAGTATGACCCTGCGAACCTGAATCTGGCAGGACATCTGGATATCCCGCTGTATAATGAGGAGAAGGTACGGGCAAGGATTCACGCGTACATGCAGATGGAAAAGATATATGTCCTTCTCGCGCCGCTTCACAGCGATTACAGGGTTTCACTTGGTAACCCGCTTTTGATGAAGCCGGATAATGAAAATATCCTGATGTATTTATTTGAGAACTATGATGACGCGGTCAGTTATGTGCTGCAAAACCCGATGCTGCTGCCGGTATTTGACAGCATATTCCCGATAGGGGTGCTGGAACAGGACAATAAATTATATAGTCTTGAAACGATTCTTGCACTTGCGCAAAAGCTTGGCGTGGCAGGTGTGAACCTTGACTTTGACACGATGCATGCCATCGGGTGCAAACTGGCATACCTGCGGGAAGTGACAGGCTACAAACGGGAGCCGGAGGAACTTTTATCGGAGAAGGAGCTGTCGCTGGTAATGCGTGAAAAGGACGGCGAAAAACAGTACCGTATGCCAGTGGTTCCATTCTGCGACAAGGCGAATGACTACCTGGTGAGTGATGAGAGGAAGGCACAGCTGGTGTCACACATGGACAATGATTTTGACCAGGGACTTGCATATATGGCAGGGTGCAGTGTCATTGAGATGATGGTCATGATGCAGGAGGCGGCATCAAGGTACGAGGCTGCAAGGACATCGGATGATGCGGAGAAAAAGGAGCAGTACAACATCCTGATGAACCGGATTACGGTTTTCCTGACAGAGGCGCTGTGTGAAAAGCCGTATATTTTTACACTGCGGGAAGAGAATGGCGAATTTACACTTAAGAATAATCTCGTGTATCTGATTGTCACAAATCGTTACGAGGCGGGCAGAAAGGGAGAGGGGAGACTGGTACCGGTCGGAATTGACAACCCGCAGTTTATGGAGAAGCTTTGTGAGACAAGCCGGGTGGCTGTGCTGACAGACGGACCAAGCACAGTGTGCATCATGGATACCAGGCTGATGAGCGAGGTGGCAAAGCAGTGGAAAAAGGCAGAACCCCTCCGCGAGGAGCTCATGATATACCTGACACAGGGATGCGGGCTGTCCTATCCCGAGGCAGGCTATTACTACAGGAGACTTCGGACTGACAGCAGCATTTTCGTGGAGTTTACCTCAACCGTCAGGAACGGGGAGTTTCCGCCAATCGGAATGCTGACCATAGAGGGCTTTACGGCGCAGGGGCTGGCAGAGAAACACGGATTGAATGTACTTCAGGCATATGATGCCCTGTTAAGGCTCAAGGAGGATTCCTCTTATGCGGAAAAGCTCAGGGGAGAATCAGGTGCGGAACCGGCGGACGACACGCATGACGGCGAAACAGAGAAAAAAGGGCTCTTTGGAAAGCTTTTTAAAAAATGAATACAAAAAATGAATGTGATAAATTCTCCTTGAAAAATCGGCTTATTTATGTATAATAGAAAGAGTGCTGATAAACACTGGAAAAATTATATATTTATTTAAGAGGAATTTAACATGATAAGTGCAAACAATGTAACCTATAGAGTTGGAAAGAAAGCATTATTTGAGGATGTAAACATCAAGTTTACGGAGGGAAACTGCTACGGGCTGATTGGAGCAAACGGCGCAGGAAAGTCAACGTTTTTAAAGATTTTGTCCGGAAAGCTTGAGACGACAAAAGGCGATGTTGCCATAACGCCAGGACAGCGGCTTTCCGTGCTCGAACAGGATCACTTCAAGTATGACGAGTATCCCGTCATGGATGTCGTCATTATGGGAAATGCCCGCCTGTACGAAATTATGAAGGAAAAGGAAGCCATCTATGCGAAAGAGGATTTTACGGACGAGGATGGCATCCGCGCCAGCGAGCTTGAGGGTGAGTTTGCCGAGATGGATGGATGGGAGGCAGAGTCCAATGCGGCACAGCTGCTGAACGGACTTGGCATTGAAACGGACATTCATTATTCTGCTATGAAGGATCTGAACGGCAGTGAGAAGGTAAAGGTGCTTCTTGCGAAAGCGCTTTTTGGCAATCCGGATATCCTGCTTCTCGACGAGCCGACGAACCATCTGGACCTGGATGCCATCGCTTGGCTTGAGGAGTTTCTGATTAATTTTGAGAATACGGTGATTGTTGTGTCGCATGACCGCTATTTCCTGAACAAGGTGTGTACGCAGATTGCGGATATCGACTACGGCAAAATCCAGCTTTATGCCGGAAACTATGATTTCTGGTATGAGTCAAGCCAGCTGCTGGTAAGGCAGATGAAGGAGGCAAACAAGAAAAAGGAAGAAAAGATTAAGGAGCTGCAGGAATTTATTTCGCGGTTCTCCGCAAATGCTTCCAAGTCAAAGCAGGCTACATCGAGAAAGCGTGCCTTAGAGAAGATAGAGCTGGATGACATCAAGCCTTCCAGCCGCAAATACCCCTATATTGATTTCCGTCCTGACAGGGAAATCGGCAACGAGGTTCTTACGGTTGAGAATCTTTCAAAGACTGTGAATGGGGAAAAAGTGCTTGACAACATATCGTTTATTTTAGGACGTGAGGATAAGGTTGCGTTTGTCGGCGGCAACGAGCTTGCAAAGACAACGCTTTTCCAGATTCTGATGGGAGAGATAGAGCCGGACGAGGGTACGTATAAGTGGGGTGTGACCACATCACAGGCATATTTTCCGAAGGATCCGACCAACGAATTCAACAACGATTATACCATTGCGGACTGGCTGATGGGGTACTCCCCGGTAGATGACATTACCTATGTGCGCGGTTTCCTTGGACGTATGCTCTTTGCAGGAGAGGACGGCGTGAAAAAGGTAAAGGTGCTTTCCGGTGGTGAGAAGGTGCGCTGCCTGCTCAGCAAGATGATGATAAGCGGTGCGAACTGCCTGATTCTTGACGAGCCGACAAACCATCTGGATATGGAATCCATCACGGCGCTCAACAATGGACTGATTAAGTTTCCGGGCATGGCGATTTTCGCGTGCCATGACCATCAGTTTGTGCAGACAACTGCAAACCGCATCATGGAAATCCTTCCGAATGGTACACTGGTCGACAAGATTACTACTTATGATGAGTACCTTGAAAGTGATGAGATGGCGAGAAAGAGAACTGCTGTGTATACTGCCGAGGCAGAGGACGAGAGTGGCGAGGAATAGAATGAGTGTGAAAAGAGGCAGACTGTGCTGCCTCTTTTCATGCTTTAGGTATGCGCACGAGCTGGCGGGTGTGCATGGACTTTTATTAATTGCCAGAACGGAGTGAACAGTAACAGCGGGGAAGAAGGGAGAACAGAAAGTGGGATTCATTGATTTACATGTGCATTCGTCGCGTTCTGACGGTACGTTTACACCGGCGGAGCTGGTGGATTACGCGGTAGAAAAAGGTCTGTGCGCCATGGCGCTCACGGACCATGACACAGTTGACGGGCTGGATGAAATCATTTCATATGCAAAAGACAAGCCGATTGAGATTATTCCCGGAATCGAGTACTCCACAGAGTACAATAAGCGGGATGTGCATATTGTGGGACTCTTTATTGACTATAAGGCGCCAGTGTTTCAAAAATATCTGGCACGGTTCCTGCAGTCGAGAATGGACAGGAATTATAAGCTCTGCGCGAATCTCAGGGAGGCAGGAATCGACATCACTTATGAAGCGCTGGCGGAGGCATTTCCGGATGCAGTGATTACGCGTGCCCACTATGCGCGGTATATGCTGGACAGGGGATATGTACAAAGCACAAACGAAGCTTTTTCCAGGTATCTTGGCGACCATACGAAATATTTCGTGCACCGTGAGAAGGTGATGCCGGAGGAGGTCATAAGGGTAACGCTGGATGCTGGCGGAATACCGGTTCTGGCTCATCCGACCCTTTATGGGATGGGGCACGAGCAGCTTGAGATTCTGGTACAGCGGCTAAAGGATGCCGGACTGATGGGAATTGAGACAAAATACAGCTCCTATTCCCTCACGGAGGAGAGACAGATTAGGCTGCTGGCAGAAAAGTATAACCTGCTGCAGAGCGGCGGTTCGGATTTTCACGGCTCCAACAAGCCGGGGCTAGACCTTGCCGTCGGGTACGGAAGTCTCTATATCCATGAGCAAGTGCTTGCCGATATGAAGAAGGCGCTTCATACAAAGATATTGTTTACCGATTTGGACGAGACACTGCTTACCAGGGACAAGACAATAACAGAGCGGGCAAGGCAGAAGATTCTGGAGATGCTGTCAGCGGGAAACTATTTTGTGCTGTCAAGCGGCAGGTCGACGAACAGCATCCTGAATGTGCTGGAAACACTTGGAATACAGCAAAACAGCCCGGGTGGCGGAATCTATGCGTCGGCGTATAATGGCGCGGTTCTTTATGACTGTGGCAGCGGTGAAACGATAGCGCATTATGATGTGCCGCTCCCGACAGCACAGGCGATTTTTGACAAAGCCGCGGGGATGGGGATTCACATTCAGACATACACGGATACGCACATTATCAGCAGTGCGGACGACAGGGAAATTGCATTTTATACAAATGTGATAAAGTCGCCGTATATTGTCAGCATGAATCTGGAAAAGGAGCTTTCCCATGCACCGTCCAAGCTGCTCGCAATTGACCTGGATGACAGGGCAAAACTGGAAGCGCTGCGCAGGGAAGTGGAGGAATCTGAGATTGGGGCGGACATAACCTGTGCGTTTTCCAACGCGCAGTACCTTGAGTTTTACAATAAAAAAGCCGGTAAGGGGAATGCGCTTGTCAATCTGTGCAGGGCACTCCGCGTCCATGTCAAAAATTCTGTTGCGGCAGGGGATGAGGAGAATGACATATCCATGCTTGAGGCGGCAGGAGTCGGCGCCTGCATGGTAAACGGAAATCCGGCTGTGAAGACACACGCGGATTATGTCACGCAGCAGGACAACAACCATGATGGCATTGTGGAGATTATTGACAAGTTTATACTGAATCAGTAATAATAGAATGGATAGGAAATGTATCTTAACGAAGGGAAAGGGATGGCAATGAACGAAAAGAAAATGGCATTTGAGCAGAGGATAGAACAGAACAGTAAAAACTATTATCCAAAAGACCTGTTTGACTTGAAAACGGCGGAGGCAATGCTGGGACAGCTCCATGAAATCTTTGGACTCGATACGCTGATGACGGACAGACATGGCGGCATAGTGATGACATTCGGTGATTTTGGCAGCTTTCAACCGGATGTTGTCAATAAGCCCGGAAACAAAATCAGGGTGAAAGGCAGAACCGTATGTCACATTTATGCGAAATATGACAATGTTCCGGCAGAACGCTTTGAGGCTGTCAGCAAGCTGCTTGGCGCATATATTGAAACACTGGAAGATTACAGTGAAAAGTCATATCTTGCAAGCGAGCAGGCAGTGTATTTGGATGAGCTTGAGCAGCAGCTTGAGAAGGAGGCATTCCAGGCAAAACATTCTGGCCAGAATGACCCGCTGACGGGGGCGCTGAACAGGAACTGTTTTATAAGCCACATGAAGGAGCTTGCGGAGCGGGAGGTCGTTCCCACTGCGGTAATCTGCGTCAACATCAATGACTGGCGGTTTGTCGACAACAATTTCGGCGAGGAGGAAAGCGACCGCCTGATCGTGACTGTCGCCGAAATCCTGAAGGATACGGCAGCGGAGACCGGCATGGAGCATGCCGTGATCGGCAGGGTAGAGGGAGATGTCTTCAATGTGCTGCTGCCGCTTACGGAGGAAGAGACGGCAAAAGAATACTGTGCAAGGATACAGCAGGCGTGTGAAAGCTTTGAGGATGCGATACTTGCCCCGAGCATTGCGGTCGGATGCGTGATGCGGACAAATGTCGAGGAAAGTTTTAAGAATATTCTTTCGGATGCCGAATATGCTATGTTGGAGAACAAATTCACCATGAAGAATGCGCCCGGATATAAGGAAAGACTTGAGAAAGGGCTAAAATTCTAAAATAATTATTAAGTGAATTAAACTTCAAAAACAAAAGAAAAACAAAGAAAACGGAAGTATTTGGAAGGAAACAGGAGATAATACATCTTAAATCCGTTTGCAGAACTGCGGACAAAAAATTATTATATGATTTGTTAGCACTCAATAGATAAGAGTGCTAATCAAAAAGCGAATGATATTTTTTTATAAATCTTTAAGGAGGCATTTAACATGAAATTAGTACCATTAGGAGACAGAGTCGTATTAAAGCAGTTAGTCGCGGAGGAGACAACAAAGTCAGGTATCGTATTACCAGGACAGAACAAGGAGAAGCCGCAGCAGGCAGAGGTTATCGCAGTAGGACCTGGCGGTGTCGTTGATGGCAAGGAAGTTAAGATGGAAGTCAAAACAGGCGACAATGTAATCTTTTCCAAGTATTCAGGAACAGAAGTAAAGATTGATGACGAGGAGTTTATCATTGTAAAGCAGAATGACATTCTGGCAGTAATCCAGTAATTAAGAGGGCGCGAAGTGCAGCGTTCTCCGCATGAAATAATCAATTATAGTAAACGACAAAAGTGCGTGTCGTTTACTATAATTGATGC
>DKUL01000015.1:74767-77912 GCA_002490665.1 Lachnospiraceae bacterium UBA7205
AATAATATTTGCGTTTACTATAAATTTTATATATTTGGAGGATAAACAATCATGGCAAAGGAAATTAAATATGGGGCAGAGGCTCGTAAAACATTAGAGGCGGGCGTAAACAAGTTAGCAGATACTGTAAGCGTGACACTTGGACCGAAGGGAAGAAACGTGGTTCTTGACAAGTCATTTGGTGCACCGTTAATCACAAACGACGGTGTGACCATCGCAAAGGAAATCGAGCTTGAGGATGCGTTTGAGAACATGGGCGCACAGCTCGTCAAGGAAGTTGCGACCAAGACAAATGATGTGGCAGGCGACGGTACGACAACAGCAACCGTTCTTGCACAGGCGATGATTAACGAGGGAATGAAGAACCTTGCCGCAGGCGCAAACCCGATTGATTTGAGAAAGGGCATGAAGAAAGCGACAGACTGTGCCGTGGAAGCCATTGCAGCAATGAGTTCAAAGGTAGATGGAAAGCGCCACATTGCGAGAGTAGCTGCGATTTCGGCTGGTGACGAGGAAGTCGGAAACATGGTTGCGGACGCAATGGAGAAGGTTTCCGGGGACGGCGTCATCACGATTGAAGAGTCCAAGACAATGCAGACAGAGCTTGACCTCGTGGAAGGTATGCAGTTTGACCGCGGCTATATTTCCGCTTACATGGCTACGGATATGGATAAGATGGAAGCGACAATGGAGGAGCCATATATCCTGATTACAGATAAGAAGATTTCAAATATTCAGGAAATCCTTCCTGTACTGGAGCAGGTAGTGCAGTCTGGTGCGAAGCTTCTGATTATTGCCGAGGATGTTGAGGGCGAGGCGCTTACAACATTAATCGTCAACAAGCTTCGTGGTACATTTAATGTAGTGGCAGTAAAGGCTCCTGGATATGGTGACAGGAGAAAGGCAATGCTTGAGGACATCGCAATCCTTACAGGCGGCCAGGTAATCAGCGAGGAGCTCGGACTTGACCTCAAGGAAGCGACACTGGAGCAGTGCGGACGTGCAAAGTCTGTAAAGGTTCAGAAAGAAAATACAATTATTGTTGACGGTGAGGGCGACAAGGCAGCAATTGATGCCAGAATCTCACAGATTAAGAAACAGGTCGAGGAGACAACATCCGATTTTGACAAGGAGAAGCTGCAGGAGAGACTGGCAAAGCTTGCAGGCGGCGTTGCAGTTATCCGTGTCGGCGCGGCGACAGAGACAGAGATGAAGGAAGCAAAGCTTCGTATGGAAGATGCGCTGAACGCTACAAGGGCGGCAGTCGAGGAAGGTATCATCGCAGGCGGCGGTTCTGCATACATCCACGCATCAAAGAAAGTGGCAGAGCTTGTTGAGACACTTGACAGCGACGTCAAGACAGGTGCAAAGATTGTGCTGAAGGCGCTGGAATCCCCGCTGTTCATCATCGCTGCAAATGCAGGCCTTGAGGGAAGCGTTATCGTAAACAAGGTAAAGGAGTCCGAGGTCGGAATGGGCTTCGACGCTTACAAGGAAGAGTATGTGAACATGGTTGAGGCTGGCATTCTTGACCCGGCAAAGGTGACAAGGACAGCATTACAGAATGCATGTTCCGTAGCAAGCACACTGCTCACAACAGAGTCCGTAGTCGCAAACATCAAGGAAGACACTCCGGCAATGCCGGCAGGCGGTCCTGGAATGGGCGGAATGATGTAATTACAGGGAAATTTTACAACAGGAGAACGCGGAGACCGCGTTCTCCGTGTTTCTTTTATGCGAAGCCCCATTTCATGGGCGTATGGTATGCGGCTTAGGGGAAAAATGTATGGTTGAGAATATAAAGGATTGTGACAAGATTCATTTGTTTCGCGATATCAGCAAGGATGAGATAGAGAAAATGTTCCGGTGTTCCAGGACGGCAGAACGTTCATATGAGGACGGCTGTTATGTGTTCCGACAGGGAGAGACGCCGAAGAATCTGTTTCTGGTTCTGGAAGGAACCGTGATGATAGCAAAAGACTTTGCGTCCGGAAAGAGGGATGTGCTCTTTATGGTGGGGCAGGGAGATGTCTTTGGCGAGATGTTTCTGTTCGTGGATACCAAGACATACTGGTATGATGCCATCACGCAGGGAAAAGTGCGGGTGCTTGAGATACCGTGGGAATTTTTTTACTGTTTTTGCAGCAATGCCTGCGAGCACCATAGGATGATTACGAGGAACATGCTGGAAATTCAGTCTGAGAAAAATTTTACAATGACGAGAAAACTGCATCTTCTGTCGGGAACCACATTGCGTGAGCGCATTGCGTTATGGCTGATGGAACAGGTTTCTGCGGGGGATTCCGATACGGTCAGGCTTGCCATGAACAGGGAGGAACTGGCAGATTATCTCGGGACAACCAGACCCTCTTTGTCCAGGGAACTCATGAAGATGCAGCAGGAACACCTCATTGAGACAGACCGGAATATGATTCGGATAACAGACCGGGATGTACTTGAAACGTTGTATTAAAATAAAAACATAAAAAATGATTATTTGTAACAATTGTTACCGAAATCTTGAGGATAATAAAATATACTAAAATTACAAAAAAACAGAGCGCAGAAATCAAATAGTATTTTTATAAAAGGAGGTAGCATTATGACAGACAATGCACAGGTAAACAATTTGGTAAATCTTTTAGACGGATATGCAACAAAGGGTGGTCATCATCTCAATGTCAATGTACTCAACAGGGACACATTGCTGGATGCACAGAAACATCCTGAGAACTATCCGCAGCTCACAATCAGGGTTTCCGGCTACGCAGTAAACTTCATCAAGCTGACACCGGAGCAGCAGGCAGATGTTATTTCAAGGACATTCCACGAGGCAATTTAATTTTGCAGATACCACAATTTCATTTTATCCATCGCAGGACGCCGCCAGTATAGGTGGCGTCCTGTTTTTGCACATGGGCGTCCAAAGGAAATATGTCAGCGAGCTGACGGACGCCCGGCGCGCGAGTAGTGGAGAAGGTCATTTCCCTGCTCGATTGTATGCATAGACACGGAAAAGGAGTATGATACTGGCGTGATATGCTGTGAACTGTAGATGTAAACATTTCCATAAAACGCAGTATTTTAGCGGAAATGCGCATCTGCTAAAATACAACATATGCGGCTGGCTCATTTGTGGTGAATG
>DKUL01000071.1 GCA_002490665.1 Lachnospiraceae bacterium UBA7205
ATGACGACCCGACAGATTTCTGAAACCATAGAGGACATCTATGGGATTTGAGACATCAGATGGCTTTATTTCTGATGTCACGGACAAGCTCTTCCCACAAATCGAAGACTGGCAGAACCGTCCTCTGGATGAAACATACCCCATCCTTTACATTGATGTCATCCACTATTGCGTCCGTGACAACGGCATGATCCGGAAACTGACGGCCTACGTCATTCTCGGCATCAACACGGAAGGACAAAAAGAAGTGCTTTGGAAAGCATTCATGGCAGACTTAAAGACGGTCTATCAGGCGGCGGACGAGAAAAAAACATTGGCGGTGCTGGATCGAGTGACGGAAAAATGGATGCCAAAATACCCGAATTCCATGAAGCGCTGGAAAGACAACTGGGATGCCATTTCCCCGATTTTCAAGTTTTCATAACCGTCAGGAAGGTCATTTATACGACAAATGCCATAAAATCGCTGAATTCCACCTGCCGGAAGTTTAACCGTCAGAGAAGCGTATTTCCAAGCGATACCGCCCTTCTAAAAGCCTTGTATCTGGTAACATTTGAAACAACCACTTCTATTTTTCCTCTCTCCATATTCTCTTGGTGACGCATTGGCAATTCCACATACTCATGCCTCCATTTCCTGTTTTTCTTTGCCTGTTTTACCGCTTCTTTTAGTTTTTCCACATAGGCATTTTCCGTCCCATCCTGTCTTTTACATATACGTCAAGCCTCACGCTCTTCGTGTCCACATCTGCCCGAAAGTCCTTCTGTAGTTCGGGATATTCCACATGGTCTATCAGCAGTTCGGGCAGAATCCGCTGCAAAAGCTCCTTGCAGAGCGCGGCATCCTGCATGCTTTGGTTTCAGGCAACGCTGCCCGGAGGTCTTGCAAACGTCGAAATTTGATAGTATACTAAAGACGCAAAACGAAAGGATAACCAAATGGCAAAGGAATGTTTTGAGATGTATGGGAAACAGATTATATGATCAGTCCGCTGAGGCTACGGAAGGCGAGAGCTTTATGGCAGGGGCAAATACAGAGATGATTCCCGCGACGAGCTTTGCGATGACCGCGTTGCTGCTCTTTGGCATATGGCTTTTTGCACTGGCTCAGAACATCCGTGCGCCACGCTCCCTTCTGCTGATCTTCGCGGCATTTCTGCAAGCCTTTCGGCACCTGCGCCAGTATGATTTCCTCTCGCCCGCATCGACCGCAATGGATATTGCGTTTGCACGCTATATTCCTTACATTGCCTTTGCGCTGCCTGTGCTTTATCTGTGTGCTGCGCTTTGGAAAAGCAAAAGCCTTCCGCTGTTTTTTGCCGTTGTTTTCGCGGCGGTGGCGGCAAAGCTGACTACCCTTGCGGCAGTGTATTCGTTTTGGGATTACTGTTCCGTCTATTTTTTCATCCTCGCAGTCTTTTGCGACCTGTATAAACTGCTGCAGAGCACATTGCAAGTCCACACGCAGCTTGCCCTACAGACAGAACAGTCCAACCAGCTTGCAAAGGTTCTGACAATGCAGAAGGATTTTTATGAGGAAAAGCAGCTGCACGAACAGGAAATCCGCGCACTGCGCCACGATATGCGGGGACATTTAGCGACGCTTTCGACGCTGCTTGACAGTGACGATTCGACGTCCGCAAAGACGTATTTTAATGATATTTTGAAATAGCACATGGAACAGGCAATGGAGCGCTACAGCACCAATCCTTATATCAACGCGGTGATGCACAATTACGCCACGCGTTGTAAGGAAAACCACATTTGGCTTTTGCACCACATTGAAGCTCCCTCCTATGAGCTGTCTGCCATACAGATTTGTCTGATTTTTAACAATCTGTTGGAAAACGCGGTGGAGGCGTGCCTGATTCTCCCCGAAGCGGACAGGGAAATCGAAGTCCGCTCTCTGGTACGGCAAAACACCTTCCTGCTGTGCATAAGCAACCGCTTTGACGGCACGCTTAAGACCGAGAACGGATTACCCGTCACGACAAAAGAGGGCGGAAGTCATGGCTATGGGATGCGCAATGCCCAAAACGCGGCAATGCAGATTGACGGAAGCATGGAATATGATGTTCAGGATGGGAAGTTTATTGTGTCCGTGCTGCTTCCGGGTCATAAAAACGCATAGGGCTTCCGATTTCGGGGGATTCCTTTGAGTGTATTGTCACAAACCTGCCGTGTGATGTCTTTCCACCCGAAAAAACCAAGGAACTGTATAGCAGGCGGTGTGTAGTTGAAACATTCTTCTGGAAACATAAATATACTGTCGGACCTTCAAACTTCCATTTCGGAAAACAGAATCCATCAGGCTTGAGATATGGGCAAAGCTGATAAACATTCGGTAACGAATTGCGTTACAATTCGCACCCACGCCAGTTTTTATCAGTTTATATGTTATTGAGGTGTGAATTATAACAGATTATGCACACAAATTGATAAAGGGCATCAATTTGGCGCACGATTCCCACTACTTTTGTGTAGGTCTGAAAAGTAACCGAATTGCTACAAAAACTGCAAAATGTCATTACAGGTGTCTTGTCAGCTGTAAAGATATGTGTTATACTGCAAAAAAGCAAATGCGGAAGACGGCTGCTGCCGGATAACACAAATGGAGGATTGCCATGACAAAACAGGAAGAAATACAGAAGCTCAAAGAGGAAAAGGACGCAGTCATACTGGCGCATTACTATGTGCGTCCCGAAGTACAGGAAATTGCCGACTGCATAGGAGATTCCTACTTTCTTAGCAGGAAAGCCGTCGAGATGCCCAACAGGACGATTGTGTTCTGCGGGGTATCGTTTATGGGGGAGAGCGCAAAGCTTCTGAACCCGGACAAGACGGTGCTGATGCCCGACGCCGATGCGGACTGCCCGATGGCGCATATGGTCACGGAAGAGACCGTAAAAAGAGCAAGGCAACAGTATGAGGATCTGGCAGTGGTGTGCTATATCAACTCTACAGCGGAGATAAAGTCCTGGTCTGATGTGAGTGTGACCTCTGCAAATGCAGTCCGGATTGTCCGGAATCTGCCGAACAAAAATATCTTGTTCATACCGGACAGGAACCTTGCGCATTTTGTCGCCCAAAAGGTTCCCGAAAAACATTTCATATACAATGAGGGCTACTGTCCCATCCATGAAAACATGCGCGAAGCGGAAATCAGGGAATTAAAGGAACAGCATCCGGAGGCAAAGGTTCTCGTACATCCGGAGTGCCCGGGCAAAATTCTTGAGCTTGCGGACTATGCAGGCTCCACGAGCGGCATTATTGACTATGCAAGGGACAGCGCGGACAAGGCATTTATCATTGGTACGGAATCCGGTGTGCGCTATGCGCTGGAGCAGGCAAGGGCGGACGCGGTATTTTATTTCCCGAAGACAGAGCCAGTGTGCACGGACATGAAAAAAATCACGCTGGATAACATTATTGATGTGCTGAAAAACGGCAGTCATGAGGTGAAAATGGACAACGGACAGGCGGACGAGGCGGCGAAGAGGACGCTTACGCGTATGCTGGAGCTGGCGCAGTAACAGTTACGCCAGCTACGTGGTTCTGATGACAGGCGTATGGAAAACCTGTGGAAAGGGCATGGTTAAAAGGATGACAAAGGAACAAAATTATGATGTGGTCATTGCCGGATGTGGTGTGGCGGGGCTTTACACGGCACTCTCGCTGCCACGGGATATGAAGATACTGATGCTGTCAAAAGAAGATATCGCAAGCTGCGATTCCATGCTGGCACAGGGAGGCATCTGCGTGCTGCGCGATGAGAATGACTATGATGCGTATTTTGAGGACACGATGCGGGCAGGACATTATGAGAACCGCAGGGAGAGCGTTGAGATTATGATCCGCTCAAGCCGGGGGATTATCAACCATCTGCTGGCGCTCGGCGTCCGGTTTGAGAAAAATGGTGACGGAAGCCTTGCCTACACAAGGGAAGGGGCGCATTCCAGGCCGCGCATCTGTTTTCACAAGGACATCACGGGCGAGGAAATTACAACAACACTGCTGTCCCATGTGAAGGCACTCGAGAATGTTACAATGATGGAATATACAACCATGACCGACATTCTGGAAAAAGACGGTATCTGCATCGGCATCAAGGCAGAGACACAGGATAAGGACGAATTGCTGGTATATGCGCGCAATTCAGTGATGGCGACAGGCGGCATCGGCGGTCTTTACCAGCATTCCACAAACTATCCGCTGCTGACGGGGGATGCCTGTCGGATTGCCAAGGAGCATGGCATTGCCCTGGAGCATATGGATTACGTGCAGATTCACCCGACCTGTCTCTACAGCACGAAACCGGGCAGGAGCTTCCTGATATCAGAGTCGGCGAGAGGGGAGGGGGCTGTTATTTTAAACCATAAGGGCGAACGCTTTGTGGATGAGCTTCTGCCAAGGGATGTTGTCACGGAGGCAATATTGAAGGAGATGGAAAAAGAGGGGACGGCGTATGAATACCTTTCCTTTGCACAAGTCCCGGAGAATATTGTCAGGGAGCATTTTCCGAATATCTATCAGCGGTGCCTTGAGGAGGGCTTTGACCTGCTCAAGGAGCCAGTACCGATTGTGCCGGCGCAGCACTATTTCATGGGAGGCGTCCATGTGGACAGTGATTCCCAGACGACGATGGAACACCTGTATGCGGTCGGGGAGACGAGCTGCAATGGTGTCCACGGAAAAAACAGGCTTGCCAGCAACAGCCTGCTTGAAAGCCTTGTTTTTGCGCAGCGCGCAGCAATTAAAATTATACATTCAGAAAGGAAGTAGGAAATATGAATCCAGTTACGATGCAGCTTGTTGCTGAAAAATACATAAGGATGGCGTTGGAGGAGGATATTAACTGTGAGGATGTATCGACCAATGCCGTCATGCCGGATTACAAAAAAGGTGAAGTGCAGTTAATCTGCAAGGAGGACGGTATTATTGCCGGACTCGGGATTTTCGAGCGGGTGTTCACGCTGCTGGATCCGCAGACAGAGGTAGCATGCAAGGTGAAGGACGGTGATTTTGTAAAGCAGGGAGAGCTGCTTGCGGTTGTCAGGGGGGATGTGCGCGTGCTTCTTTCCGGGGAGCGCACGGCACTCAATTATTTACAGCGCCTGAGCGGTATTGCCACATATACGGACAGCGTTGTAAAGCTCCTGGAGGGGACATCGACAAAGCTGCTCGATACCAGGAAGACGACACCGGGCATGCGGGTATTTGAAAAGTATGCAGTCCGCGTTGGCGGCGGCGGAAACCACAGATACAATCTTTCTGACGGCGTTCTTTTAAAGGACAACCATATTGATGCTGCAGGCGGCGTGGCGCAGGCAGTTAAGGCTGCAAGGGCATATGCCCCGTTTGTGAGGAGGATTGAAGTCGAGGTGGAAAACCTGGATATGGTTAAGGAGGCAGTGGAAGCAGGCGCAGACATCATCATGCTTGACAATATGACGCCGGATATGATGGCTGAGGCAATCCATATTATAAACGGCAGGGCAGAGACGGAGTGTTCCGGGAATATTACGAAAGAAAATGTCAGGACGATTGCGCGTCTTGGGATAGACTATGTTTCAAGCGGGGCGCTCACACATTCCGCACCGATTCTCGACATCAGCCTGAAACATCTGAAAGTACTGGAGTAATGCCGCGGACACGGCAGGCATGCCACAAATTTGGGAAGGAGGCACTATGGAAAAGGAATTGACTGGGTCAGAGCGGAGAAAATTACTGTTGTCACTCATGCGGCAGTCTCAGACTCCCATATCCGGAAGTGCCTTGGGGAAAAAGACAGGCGTAAGCCGCCAGGTAGTTGTGCAGGATATCGCGCTGCTGCGCACGGAGGGGCATCCTATTTTGTCCACCACAAAAGGATACTATCTGGATGGCGACAGCCAGAACCAATATGTGCGCACGGTCAAGGTCTGCCATACGAATGAACAGGTGGAGGATGAACTCAACACAATTGTGGATTTGGGCGGCGCGGTTACGGGCGTGATGGTAAACCACAGGGCTTATGGCAAAATGACGGCGGCATTGAACATCAGGAACCGCAGGGATGTGCAGATTTTTGTCGACAACATCAAGACAGGGAAATCAACACCGCTGCTCAATGTGACATCGGGATACCATTTTCACACAATCAGCGCGGAAAGCGAAGCGATACTCGACGAGATAGAGGACATGCTCAGCCAGAAAGGATATCTTGCCGAGGTATTGCCCTACGAGGGGGAATTATTGAACAGCGACTGACATACAATAAACTAATACTATGAAAAAGAAGGTATCCGGACTATGATGAATTACATCTGGGGCGGTATGCTTATTATCGGAATTATTTTTGGCGTGGTAACAGGAAATATGCAGGCAGTGACCGACGCGGTACTGCAGTCCTCCAAGGAGGCGGTCACACTTGGCATATCCATGCTCGGCATTGTCGCATTTTGGACAGGACTGATGGAAGTGGCGGGGGAAGCCGGTGTGATTGCAGGACTTACGAGGATGATCGCGCCCTTTATGCGTTTTCTGTTTCCCCAGATTCCAAAGGGGCACAGGGCGTGGGATTCGCTGTCTGCGAATTTTGTGGCAAATATATTGGGACTTGGCTGGGCTGCGACGCCGGCGGGATTGAGATCTATGAGTGATTTAGAACAGTTGGAACGAGAGCGAGGGAATAAAGAATATATAGATACAGAGACAGGGAAAGATAGTGTACAAAGTTATGCGACAGGAGCTAGAACTGCCAGTAATGAAATGTGCACATTTCTTGTCATGAATATTTCGTCGCTGCAGTTGATACCAGTGAATATTATTGCCTATCGCAGCCAGTATGGGAGCGCCAATCCGGCGGCAGTCATCGCGCCTGCGATAGTGGCGACGTTTTTTAGCACGGTGGTGGCGGTGATATATTGCAAGGCAATGGGGAGAAAATGCGATTGATGAACTTGTTAATTGATGTTATACTATTCATATAAA
>DKUL01000054.1 GCA_002490665.1 Lachnospiraceae bacterium UBA7205
TATGACGGCGGGACTGCGTTCAACAGTTGACAGCGAGCCGCTGCTGTACGGCAGGAAGCGCGTGTATTTTCCGGTACCGAAGCTGTACCTGTTACAGACCGGACTGGAAAGGAATGCGATACACCTGCCGGTGGATGTGCAGTATGATGCCCGCCTGAGTGATTCCTATGTACCAGTGGACAAGAAATATGGGGAGTCAGCAGCAGAACCGGATCTGGAGGCGGTGGTGCATGTGTATGATTTTCGGATGTCACTGGAGGAAATGCTGGTATATATAGAACAGGACACTGTACCGGGGCGCTTTGGGGCATATGCCGGGGATATGCGTGACTATGCCCTGACGGCAAATGGGATCACATATGTGCAGCGTGCAGGGAAGGATGAAAGGTATGTGCTGCCGGAGAATGTACCAACGGTTGCCTCGTACCTGGAGCTCCTGAAAAGCAGGGGGATATTTGTTGATTTATTGAATGATAAGGAGGTATGTGACATGACAATGGCGCAATTTTCGAGGGATGATATATTAATTTATCAGGGACGAGAAGAGGGGCGAGAAGAGGGGCGAGAAGAAGGTAGAGAAGAAGGACGTGAGGAAGGCGAAATCATAGGAGTAATACGAACCTACCAAAAGCTGGGGATATCATTGGAGGATGCGAGACGGTATGTCATGGAGGAGTTCCAGAAAAACTGGGAAGAGACGGAAGAACTTATGAGAAGGTACTGGAAATGAGATAGGGAGTTCCTCACTAGGAAAAATTCAAATCGTATGCTGTGTAGAGTAAGTTCTGGAAAATATCCTAATTTATGAATGAAAAAGCCAGAGAGAAAGATTTTGTCTTTGCTCTCTGGCTTTTGGTTATATTACTTTTAGTGAGAGTATGAAAAAAACTCTGTAAAAATTGAATCGCAGTATTCTGAAAAGGTCTTCTATGATAAAATAAAAAATCATAGGAGACCTTAAATTATGGCAAACAGAAAAAAAGAAGTTTACAAACCAAAACCAATTACAGAGGGAAAAAGAAATATCATCTAAGGACGACTTCAAGAGTATGATATTGAAACTGTAGATGATATCTAGGATGCCCTGAAAGACTTGCTGTCCGGCACGCTCAAAGAGATGCTGGAGGCGGAAATGGACGGCTATCTGGGATATGACCGGTACGAATGTTCCGGCGAGCCCAATTACCGCAATGGGACAAAGCCCAAGCGCGTCCGCAGCAAATACGGTGAGTTTGAGGTGGACATGCCACAGGACAGGCAGAGTTCCTTCGAACCGCAGGTACTGCCAAAGCGCAAGAAAGACATTTCATCCATCGATGACAAGATTATTTCCATGTACGCCAAAGGGATGACGGTACGGCAGATTTCGGAAACAATCGAGGACATATACGGTTTTGAGATCAGCGAAGGCATGGTATCAGATGTCACCGACAAGCTGCTGCCGAAGATTGAGGAATGGCAGAACCGCCCTCTCTCAGCGGTTTATCCGGTCGTGTTTATACATGCCGTATATTTTTCCGTCAGAGACGACGGAGTCATCCGAAAGCTGGCGGCTTATGTGGTTCTGGGGATCAATGAAGATGGGAAAAAAGAAGTCCTAACCATAACGGCCGGGGAGAATGAAAGCAGCAAATACTGGCTGAGCGTGCTGAACAGCTTAAAAAACCGCGGCATAAAGGACATACTGATCCTCTGCTCTGACGGTCTGACAGGGATCAAAGAGGTCATTACGGCTGTGTTCCCGCCAGCAGGGCAGCAGAGGTGTATCGTCCACATGGTGCGGAATACGCTGAAATATGTGGCAAACAAGGACATGAAGGCATTTGCAAAAGACTTGAAGACAATCTACACCACCGGATGAAGAAACCGCTTCTAAGCATCTGAAAACCGTGACGGAAAAATGGGAGGGACAGTACCCGAACGCGATGAACCGCTGGCACGACAACTGGGACGCCGTATCCCCAATTGCCAAGCCCTTTCAATTATCATAGAAGATCTGAATTTACAGAAAAAATTTCACACCCTCACCCTGTCCGTAATTGTTGAAATTGTCTCGTGGGAAATATAAAACTCATAAATATCTTCAACCGTATCGGCAATATCGCGCTGGCTTATTCCCCTTGCATACATGGACAGCACCTTGTCCTTGATCCCGCTTACATCTTTTGTCCGTTTTGGGACTGTCTCTGGTTCGAAGCTGCTTTCCCTGTCCAAGGGGACGGAAACATCCATCTTCCCATATACAGTATTGACAGACTTATGGGAATAGCCATTGCGCCTGTCCGTGGTATTCTTTTTCCCGCGCTTGTTGCTGCCATATTCCAGATGGGAGTCCATTGCTCCTGGAGCATGGACTCAAACATCGGGCCGAAGATGCTTTTGATGGCATCCTGCATTTCTTCCCTTGTCTGTGGCTGGTATTCCTCCATGATTGCCTGTACGATTGCTGCTCATCTTGTGTTCTGTTTGTCCCTTCGTTCCATTAGTGCTGTACCCATCCTTTTCATCATCCTCTTTTTGAGGGTAGCACACCTTATACAGAAAAATAAAGTGCGCAGTTAGATTTGTTGTATTTCTAACTTACACACTTTATTTTACACTCCCTATTCTAATGCAAAGTTGATTATATAAAAGAGGCTACCGCTTCCTAAATTTTCATTCATTAAAACGGTGCCTCTTTATATAATCTTTAAAATATTATGGTGTTGCTGTTGCACGTCCTAATGCTTTGGCTATATCTGCATCAGTTACGGTTACTCCATCTGTACTAAATTCAATAGTGCAATCTTTTTTGAAAGTTTTGCTTTTTACCGAAACATTTGTTGTATTAATACCAGCGTCCTTGATCGCTGTCTCAATATCTGCACCATCTGAAAAATCTAATTTTCCAGTTGAAGCAACAATTTTCATCTTCCCAGTAACTACACTATGATCTGGATCTGAAGAATAAATTTCTACCGCAGATATGCAAGCGTCAATCTGGTCAGCGTCAGCAGACACCCTTGACTTCTCAACATACTTCAGGTACTGCGGTGCCAGCACACCAATCAGCACTGCCATGATGGCGATTACGATGATTAACTCCACGAGGGAGAAACCTTTGTTATCGAGTTTCTTTTCCTTTAAATTGTTCATTGGACTCACTAATCCTTTCCTCTTTTAATCCATGGTTAAGTATTATCGTACTACTGCACTCGTATCATGCAGTATCCCCTCTCTCAACCACAATGCTAGGTTAATAAAGTTACATTTTTATCTTATTCGCCTTGTTTCGCCATGCGTGTGTATATACAGCTATACCGTATGTATCATGCCATACAGCATGGCTGTATATACACACGGCAATCCTGTCCCATATGCATGTCCGTGTCTCAAAAACTGTTATCTCGCAGCTGGTATGTATTCGCTCTGCTATCCATAAACTTACCAGAATAATTCTTTCAGATTTTTATCCAGTTACACTTTTCAGCCTTGACACCGGTCTTCCTATAAAACAGATATATACCTGCACAGCATCACGCAGCGGATAATTCATATGTATCGCTGACTGCCTTATCCATTTCGCATATAAATAACCAAAATACACACTGATAACATAGTGCATAACCTCTCCTGTTGCAGTCATTTGCGCTTTTCTATATAATATTATACATAACGGGCGCTTAAAATGCAATATTTTTACTAATATTTTTACAAATATTTAGTACCTAAATCGTTTTTTCCCTCTTTGAGACGGCTTTTTGACACTTTTTTCATTAAAACCAAACATTTTTCAACCTGTTTCCTGTTGTATTACAAAAACAATCAAAAATGGTTAGCGACAAATTGGAGACAGACTGGTTCCGTTTATCTGAAATCTGGTACTGCTATTTTTTCAATTTCAACCTTCAATTCCTCAAAGGTTCTGTGCCCATATACTGATTTTTCAACGTCACTTCCAAGGGCATGCCCCATCAAAAGATGTTTCGACAGGTCATCAACTCCATATTTGTCACATAACCAGGAGAATGTATGGCGGCAGTCATGCGGCGTGTGCTTTGTTCCTGATGTTGATGTTGACAGACCAAGGGAGTCGAGTGTTTTATAAAAATCTTTTCGGAATTTACTGGCTGCAAATACTTCGTTTCCTATGATATATTTCATGAAAAAGTCCTTTGCAAAAGGCTGTATTGCGGGATGCAAAGGAACAATCCTGTTTTTGCTGGCAAAGGTCTTTATTCCGCCCTGAAAATACTGTTCCGCTTCATTATAATATATTGTTTTGTAAGCAGTAATACGGAAACCCGTGTAAATCATCAGAAGAATAACACTGACATTTTCCTTATCACTGTTTTTCCAAAGCACATCGAGTGCGTCTAATGAAAAAGGAACACCACTTTCATCATCATCAGGTATGTTTATACTGACATATTGTGAATAATCTTTTTCTACAATATCATTTTGTATGGCATATGCATACATTCCCCTGAAAAGAGAGACAATCAGTTCGAGACTGGAATGCTTCAAAGGGCATGTGTCGATTACGTTCTGTAAGTCATTTTTCTTTAAATCCGCAAACTTCCTGTCATGCAGTTCCAAGCAATTATGAAAAGCAGCCTGTGCAGAATACCTGGCAGATGCTGACAATTTCCTTTTTGATTGATTGTACTTGTGTTCAAAATACTGCTGATACAGCTCTGCAAAAGTCATATTGGCATATTTGGCTGATATAGAACAATTGCAACTTGACAGTATAGCTGTACACAGTTCGGAAAAAAGTATATTTGATTTTTTGATATTGTCCGGAGCATTGTTGTATAACAAAAGTGCCTGATATGCATCATCATATATTTTGAAATATCCGATGGCCGGGTCAAGGACAGGGGCGCCATTTAATGAAAATTTAGTTACAGGCGGGTATGCCGCCCATGGCCGGGATCGCCTGCCTGACAAATGTTTTATGCTTCCAAAACCATTTGGAAGCTTGTGGCGTTTCCGCACACTACGTGCCGGAAATGTTTTACCGGATACAATGTTCATAGGATATCCGCATGAGGGGCAGGAATATGCCTTGTCAGAAATTGAATGTTCACATTCGGGGCAGGAAATAAGAGCCATATAAGAACCTCCTAAAAATTTTTATCTTATGTATTCAGGTGGAAATGCCAAATATTAAATGTTGGTATTACAAATCAATAAATTTTGGTTAGCGACAAATTAGCAACAAATCACATATATAGTACAAATAAAGGAATGCACTATCATGTGCCAGAACCAATGTCCATCTTTCATTATATGTTCTTGTTATAGTTGTGACAATAGATGTAATAACAGCCTGAAATTTTCGGTTTTTACGCTCTATATTGCGGAATGATATTGTACAATCCGGAAGCCGTTTCTTAAGCGCCCGTTAAGTATAATATATGTATGCAAAAAAACAACCGCGTGCATTTGACGCGTTTGGCAGTACATATGAATTATCCGTCGCGCAATGTCATGCAGGTATATACTGTTTATGAGAAAATCAGTCTTTAAATATGGGTATGCTTACAGGACAGGGATGCCTTATGTATATACAGTTATGCCATATAAGGAATCCTTAAGATATATGGCATAGCTGTATATACATGTGCATGGCAAAGCAAGGCGAATAAGATATAAAACGTAACTTTATTAACCCAACACCATGATTAAGGCGTAAAGATGCTACAGCCAATAAATGCTGTGGTATGGAAAGACTTAAACATGAAATTTTAAGAGGAAAGGATTAGTGAGTCCAATGAACAAATTAAATGAATTGAGAGAAAAGAAACTTGACAACAAAGGTTTCTCCCTTGTGGAGTTAATCATCGTTATTGCCATTATGGCAGTATTGATTGGTGTGCTGGCACCGCAGTATTTGAGGTATGTTGAGAAATCAAGATATCAGACAGATGCAACCATGATTGATAATGTAAAGAATGCCATTGAAGTTGCTATTTCTTCTAACGAAGATGTTTATACAAATATGCCAACAACAGCAACAACCGTTATTGATTTTACCACTTTTAATTCAGCTTCTGATTCTATAGGATGGGCAGAATTAAATACCGAAGTGACAAAGACTATAAAGCCTGCTGATATTAAGCTTACGTCAAAAACTCTTACAAAAAGTGGAGCAACTGCCAAAATTGATATTGATGCTACAGGAGATTTGGTAGTAACTATAGATCCAGCTCCGTAATTAAAAAAGCCGGAAAACAATTAATAGTCTACATATGCACTCCAATCAGCAACTGTTCCCAAACAATATGCATCTGTTGACTGATAAAAGGCACTTTAATCAGGAAATAATACTTAATACTCAAAAAGTCAGAAAGGAAATGTTCCTTTCTGGCTTTTTCTTTTATAAAGTGAAAATCAATGTTAGCCATTGGACTACATATATTTAATATTTATCATGCGCTTTCAAAATACATTTTAACCATGGATTAAAAGAGGAAAGGATTAGTGAGTCCAATGAACAATTTGAAGGAAAAGAAACTCAATAACAAAGGTTTCTCCCTCGTGGAGTTAATCATCGTAATCGCCATCATGGCAGTGCTGATCGGTGTGCTGGCACCGCAGTACCTGAAGTATGTTGAGAAGTCAAGGGTGTCTGCTGACGCTGACCAGCTTGATAAACTTATTTCAGCTGTTGAAATTTATTCAGCAGAAAATGGAGTTGTGGAAGGTGAGATAACAATTGATGCTAATGGTGTTGTAAAGGCAAATAGTGCTATAGAGGCAGCACTTACAGATGCCGGACTTAAGACTACTGGTAGTACTGTTAAGGTGACAAGTAAAGCATTTAAAAAAGCTGCTACTATTAAATTTACTACGAATGGAGTAAAAGTATCAGATGCAGCTATGGCGACAGCATTGGGACGTGAGCAGGGAACCTGATGTGGTTAGTGTTGAGTAGAAGAAAGCACGAATGTATTGATAAAAAATCCGAAAAGAATTATTTCTTTTCGGATTTTTTATCAGTTTAGCAATATTAAAGATATCTAATTGTACAGATAGAATATAGACTGGTTATAGTTAGCATAAAGATTTGTTGAAGAAAATATATTTTATTACGATAGAAATATGTATAACAATAATATTTGTATATAGTTATGATTTAAATGTACATCCTGTTTGTCTGATTTTAATGTTATGCAATAATTATTACATATGTGCAGTCAATTGGAAATATACGGAGTTTGTAATGAAAAAAATAAGATATTTTGCCATAGTTAGTCGTGTTTATGTGGATTTATTGATTTTGTTATATGTTTTTGTGATGCCATATCTTGCAGATTTTTATTTGCTAGAGCCGGATACGACATTTGGAGATTTTTATTTTCAATATATTGACAACCGGTTTTATATATTTGAGATTGTCGTCATTTCATTGACGGTAATTGCGATATTGTGTATTACAGGCAAAGCAGGCATATCGATTCTGCTTACAAGCATACCCATGATGCTTCTTGCCTACGCTGGCAGTATCAAGTTTGCGGCACGCAATGAACTAATTCGTCTTGATGACTTGAAGCTTACTGAGGCAGCAGGAATGGCAGTTAATTTTTTGGACTTCAGGTTTTCGTTTGTACAGATTAGGGTGATTGTAGTCGTAGGGCTGTTTTGCCTTTGCGGATTTCTGGCAGATATTCTATGCAGGAAGTTTGCGGTGCCTGTAAAAGAATCGCGACAGATTCCAAAGGTTTTCAGGGCACTGATGAGTGGTGCATGTATTGGTATCATATTTATATATGTGCATTTCTTCATGCATTCCACACAAAATGCATTGGCATTAGAGGGCAGTCAGATAACGAATGAGGGATATGACAGATTTGTTCTCTACAATTTTTTGAAAAATGAAAAAAATATCGATATCACAACCGATGACATAGAAAAGAGTTATGTTTATTTTCAGGAAAAGGCAGGGAATGGAGAACCACAGGCTGCCGATAGTGGAAAGGAGCCTACGGTTATCGTCATTATGAATGAGTCCTGGTGGAATACCGATAATATTGTCAGCAGCAGGATATCATTTTCGACAGACCCCATGGAGCCTTACCATGAGCTTGCTCAAAAATGTTCTTCAGGATATCTCTCGTCAAATATATTTGGCGGAGGGACAGTCAGCTCGGAGACTGAATTCCTGACAGGGATAAACACAAAATATTTGCTGTCAGATGTCGGTGTTTATGCACAGATACGGGAACACAAGGTGCCGTCACTTGTGGATTATTTTCATGCGCTGGATTACCATACGACTGCGATTCATCCGTACTATGGTTTCTTTTACAGCAGGGACAAGACTTATTCCCTTATGGGATTTGACAAGGTGGTATTTGAGGACAGCATGGATTACACGGATATATATACGAGATACATTTCAGACGAGAGCCTTGCCAGCCAGATTATTAAGGAATATGAGGACGGCGACAGCCGTACGGATAAAAAACAGTTTATTTTTGCTGTCTCCATAGCGAACCATGACAGGTCGCTGAACTATAAAATGGATGCCGTGAAAGACTATCCTTATCCGATTCAGGTAACGGTTGAGAATGCAGACCTGTCAGATGCGGATTACAGCGATTTTGTAAATACAGTAAATGGCATTTATCTGGCAAATAAGGCGTTTGGACAGCTGGTGGACTATTTTGAAGAGGAGAAGACCCCGGTAGTCGTGGTGATGTATGGAGACCATATCCCGTTTTTTGTAGGGAGTGTTCTGGAAGCCATGGGACTAAACGGAAGTGATTTTGAAACGCAGAAACGCCAGTATTCCGTGCCAGTGCTGATGTGGAGCAATTTCAATGATGACAAGCTTGTTTTCTCGGGAGAAAATATCAGTTATCTGTCACAGATAATACTGGAATACGCCGGACTGCCGGAGGCAGAAATGACACGAATCATCCGCAGTGAAAAGGAAATGTTCAGGGCGGATGTCAGAAGATTTGTCGAGGATGCACAGGGACGGCAGATAAAAACCTATCATGATGAACAGCTGGAAATGGTTCGTCATATAAATGTAATTGACTACGATATTCTGTTTGGCGATAGCACATACAGGGATAATATCTGGCTGCCGCATGAAAAAGGGAAATAAGTCGCGTGCTTTCAGTCAGCCTTTTTGTCAGAAGATACCTGCAATCTTAGGATTTCAGCCTGGAGTTGTTCGATAATATAATCCTTTTGCGCAAGTGCGGAATCCTTCTGTGCAAGTGCAGATTCTTTTTGCGCAAGTGCGGAATCCTTCTGCTTAATAATAAAGTCCTTTTCCGCGAGTTCGGCTTTATGCTGGTTCTGGATGGTATGCATAATCCGCAGTCCGTCCTCGCGTGCTTCACACCAGTAGCGTACAGCCTCGTCCTGATTGAGGTTATACATGGTTTCACCGGTCTGTTCAAGAATATCATCGTTGTGAGCGATCATCTTTAATTACCTCCGGTAATTTTTCCTCCCAGGTTTTTGCTTTGAAAAGACGAGCCCAGAAGTCAATCTTGTATGCCTTGTCCTCGCCTGTTGCAAGATTTATCTGATTTAAGTCTAACACATTTAAGGTGAATTTGTCATTATAAATGTAGTGTTTTCTGACATTCATCAGCTTATTCGTGGCATAGAATTCGGGATAATCCGGAAATGGGGTAAAGTCAAGGATGCCGATGTGACAGGCAGGCTTGATTTGGGAATAATCTTCGCCGCGTTTGAGGTTGTTGAATACATTGCAGAGGTAGATTAGCGAACGGTCATTCCAGAAATCCTGCTTTACCACCTGTACCTCAAGGTTTATGACCATCGCATTGTTGAGCATTACCTTGAGGTCTAGAATAAAAGTTTTTTCGTCATAAGCTTTCCCGGGCTGAATGGGATTTAAAATGGTGACAGACCTGATATTTTCAGGATTCAGGTGGAGCAGAGAGGAGATAAGCCCTTTTAGGACAGTTGTGTTCTGCTGCATTACAGCGCGGAACATGTAATCATTTGTCAAAGTGTAATCAATCTTACCGGATGCGTTTTCATAGGTACTTTGCTGTTTTTGGCTCATTTCATTCTTCCAATTCCTTCATATTGTGGTTGTGCGCATCATATTATACTGATTGGTCAGTCTTTTCGAACGCCAGTATAATCCGGAATCCGCGTACCACAGAAATAATTATACCGGGGAAAGATTATGCAGGCAAGGTGCTATTTTTTACATTTCACAGAAAATGCGTTCGCACAATTGCTATGATTTGCATTGGCTGCACTGTCCGGCAAGTGTGGTATCCAGCTTGGCAATGCGGGCTTTTGTTTGAGAAATCTGCACGTCTAATTCAGCAATCAACGCATCTTTCTTTGCAATATTAGCACTGGATTCAGTGATAAGCATGTCTTTTTCCGCAGTCAGCATGTCTTTCTCGCTGATTAGGATGTCCAGTTCGGCGGCAAGTGCGTAAAACTCGGCGATTTGGGCATCATTTTTGGCAATGTGCGTGTCAAAATCGTCGATTAACGCGTTGAGCCGTATGATTTCAGCCCTGTAGCCGGCAAGTTTTTCCTCGGTATGCTTTTCGCGTGCTGTCAGCTCTGCTTTCCGGGTGAGAAGCTCCCGGATGGTTTCCTGAGACTGGATTTCCGGGAAAGCATATTCGCGATTTCTGATAAGCTGGCTGTTTGTGGTATTGTTATCCATGTTTTAATTTTCCTTTCGTAAATAAGTTTAGTTTGTTGATAAAACCATTATATCCTATGCTGAGCTTTTTGACATTGGACTCGTAGTCCAAAATAGAGACAAAAATGCAAGATAACCAAATATTAGAAATGATTGAAAAACTGAGCAGGGTAGTGTAAAATGGGTTCTGGCAGCATTGTAAGCAGGATGGGGGCACTAGTTTCCCATGGCGGAGGAGGAAGGAATGCAGGGTACAAAAGACAGTAAAGGATTCAGCCTGATAGAGCTGGTGGTGGTGGTTGCAGTGATGGCAGTCCTCATCGGTATCGTGGCGCCGGAGTTTTACAGGTATGTGGAAAAAAGCAGGCGCTCTGTTGACCTGAAGCAGGCGCGCACAATGGCGGAGGTTTATGATATCCTGAAAGCTACGGAGGACATCGCGTCGATAGGCGGGTACGACTGTATCGAAACGTGGAACGTGGACCAGGCGGCAATGTATGACTATGACACATATGCATCCAGCAGCGTGATGATGTACAGGGTGTTTGCACAGATGGGGGGCGTGCCTGTTTCCAGGACGAATAAGGACTACTTTTTCACGGTTATATATAATGGAAACGGGATTCGGGCAATCTACCTGGACGAGCTGCCCCTGGATATGAAAACAAAACTTTATCCGGATGATGGTTCGTTCTATAAAAATGGCTTTGAAAAATAACCGTCTGGAATCTGAAACCTTGTCTGACCGGAGCAGTCATGGATGAAAATCCCAAAAAATAGACAAAATCCCTGTGAAGTTCTTGCAAATTGCCATATAAGGGTGTAAACTTTATAGTATAAATTTACATATTAGAACGAAGAGGATACAGTATATGTTATATACAATAGTCATTGCAATCATCATATTCCTCTACGGAATTATTATCGGCAGCTTTCTGAATGTATGTATCTACCGTCTGCCGAAAAAGGAAAACATCGTGACGACAAGAAGCCACTGCATGAGCTGTGGATATCAGTTAAAATGGTACGATTTGATTCCCTTGTTCAGCTGGCTGGCGCTGCGGGGCAGATGCCGTAAATGCAAGGCAGAGATATCTGTCCAGTACCCGGTTGTTGAAGCGTTGAACGGAGTGTTGTACCTGATTGTATTTTTGTGCTGCGGAGTGAGTATTGAGACCTTGCTCTACTGCCTGATGGCGAGTGCACTGCTGGCACTGAGTGTCATCGATTTCAGAACTTTTGAAATCCCAGTGGGGTTTAATGTATTTATAGCAGTGTTGGGGCTGGTGCGTGTACTCACGGATATATCAAACTGGAGTGAGTATGCAATCGGCTTTTTTGTGGTAAGCATACCGCTTTACATAATATATTTCGTGACAAAGGGCAGGGGAATCGGCGGAGGCGACATCAAGCTGATGGCGGCAAGCGGGCTCCTGCTGGGATGGAAGTGCAATATCCTTGCCTTTCTGCTTGGCTGTATCCTTGGTTCGGTTATCCATATACTGCGCATGCGCCTGACTAAGGCAGAGCATGTACTTGCCATGGGACCGTACCTTTCTGCCGGTATATATGTTTGTGCCCTTTGGGGAACCGGTCTGCTGGACTGGTATTTATCGTTTTATGGATGATGGGATAGGCTTCACCCGATACGTAATGGCAATACTTGAAAGATATACTGGCGGTCGAAAAGAATGACCGCTCAGTATAAGGTGATGCGCACAACCGCATAAGGAAATATGCCGCTTTGCGGCTGCGGTTGGCGCGATACTCACGGCAGATTTCATCTGTCGTGAGTATAATGCATAGAGAGAGGATGAAAATAAAATGGCAAAAAGAATGCTAAGCATTGAAGTGGGCTGTTCTGCGACCAAAATCGTAGAAATGGACTACCAGTCCAAGAAACCAAGGGTATACAGGTGTGTTGACGTAAAGACGCCGGAGGGGGCTGTCAGGGACGGCTATCTGAATCCGGAGAAGATGGAAGTCCTGAAGGATGCAGTGAAAGAGGCGCTTAAGGCGAATAAAATCAGGACAAAAAGGGTTCTCTTTACAGTCTTTTCCGGAAAAATCATTACGCGTGAGATTGTGCTTCCGGGTGTAAAGACGCACCAGATTAATGCGATTATTGAGTCGAATGTCACGGAATATTTTCCAATTGAGCTTAGTGATTACAAAATAACCCATATGCATATTTCCACTTTCAGGGAGGGTGAAAATGTAGGAAAACACAAAGTTCTTGTCATTGCGGCAGAAAAAGTTCTGATCGAGGGTTACGAAAAGCTGGCTGAACAGCTTGGGCTGAACATTGTCGATATAGATTATGCAGGAAACAGTGTATTTCAGGCGACAAAGCAGAGTGCGGGCGCCGAGGCAATTATGGCAGTCAAGGTCGAGGGGGAGAACGCCCTCGTCACGATTATCCGGCAGGGCACCATGGTGATGCAGCGTACCGTGAATTACAATATCGGGTATCAGGACGATGAGCCGGTATCGATGGACGATGCGGCAAGGGTGCTTGTAGGAACCGTCCTGCGAGTGATTGATTTCTATGTATCGAATAATGAAGACAACCGCATCGAGCAGATATACATCATGGGAGACGGCTCGAAGGAGTCAATGATTCTTGACATGATGGTGGAACAGACGCAGCTCCCATGCCGGGTGCTTGACACTGTCAGGGGGACTGTCATCGGCAAAAAGGCGGAATTTGTGCCGCTCAATGTATTTGCGGCAGCCATCGGAGCCGGAATCAGCAGCGTTGGATTTGATGCGGACAAGGAAAAGGAACGGCATGAGACGAATTATGTGTCAGCGTCTGTGCTGATGATACTGTTTTTTATCGTCATGACCGGAGCGCTGCTTTCCTTTGCGCTGATACCGTATAATTCAGCGTTGATGGAACAAAAGGATTTGGAGAAGAAACAGCAGCAGTATGAACCTGCCCGCGTCGTTCACGACCAGTATCTGGGAATGAAACAGCTTCTGAGCAAAGTCAGATATGGGCATGCGCTGACAGAGCGCAGTAATGACAGCATACTCGATTTCCTGTCCGAGCTGGAGGATAAAATGCCTGCGGACGTGGAATTTACGGAGTTTGTGTCAGATGATGAGCAGTGTGTGATTACGATGCGTGTTGCGGACAAGGAGACGGCGGCAGGTGTCATTGAAATATTCCGGGATTTTGAGTCATTGCTGAGTGTCACGGTGGAGAGCATTACAGAAGAAAAAGACGGAGACGGCAAGGATATATCAGAAGAAGATGGAAGTTCAACGATTTATTTTACCATTAACTGTGTATATGTGGTCACAGAATACGAGGATCCCGCCTTGGCAGCTACGGAAGTATCTGATGAAAGTGCGGCAGCTGCGGAGAGTGTTGAATAAGGGGGGAGCGTCATGGGCGAGAAAAAGGTAAAGTTAGAGAAAACCAAGGAAAAAAAGGTCAAGGAAAAAAAAGTTAAAGATAAGAAAAACGGTCTGGATGTCAAGAAACTGAAAAATTATTTCAATAAAAATACTTTTTTGGGGATTACCCTTGTGGGAATGGTAGTGCTTGTCCTGGTATACGTGTTTGTGTTTCTTGATTATCAGGAAAAAACGACTGAGGTACAGGCAGCCAACGACGAACTGTCAAAGTCGCTGAAAGAGCTTGAGGAATATTTCAACAATATGGAGAAATACCAGACAGAGATTAGTGAGTACAAGATGGCTGTCAGTGACATCATGTCGGAGTATCCCGCAGACGCAAGGGAAGAGGATATCATTATGCTTGCTGTACAGATGCAGGAAAAAAATGCGATTACGTATGAAAGCATCAGCATGGATGAGAGCGAGTCGCTGTATTATATACCGGCAGATGAGATTGCAGCAGCGGACATTGAAGGTTTTTCGGATGAACTCGTATTTGTGAAAAAAAGCGGTACATACCTGAATACGACAAACTATGATAACCTGAAGGGGTGTATTGCACAGATTTATGACTCTGACAATAGAATTGGCATAGAGGAGATATTGTATTCAAAAAATGAGTCAGACGGCACGCTGGATGGGAATATTGTTCTTTCTTTCTACAGTGCGAAGGGAACCGGAAAGGAGTATGAGGCGCCCGATATAGCCAAATACTTAAGTGGTACGAAAGATCTGTTCCGGACAGATAAGGTTGCTGCAAGTGGTTATGAGCCGGAAGGCGATGGTGAAGGTGATGAAAATGCTGATGAAACAGGCGAAGGTCAGGACGAGCAGGAAACTCGGTAAGCGAATCTGCGGCAGAAGGTTGAATAACGGCGGAATGTCACTGGTGGAGGTTGTCGTTGCCATGACAATCTTTACGGTTGTCACGGTTCCGGTGCTCCATGCGCTTACCACTTCTGCATATTATAATCAGAAGGCAAGGAAACGCCAGAATGTGACGGCGCTTGCCGAGAGCGTGATGGAGAATTTCAAGGGCTATTCTCTTGACAGCCTTGAAAATGAGGTTTTCACGGGGGTTGCTGGGGCAAAGAAACTCGGGCTTGAAATATCCAACGATAGTGATATCAGTTATACATATGCGGATTCGACGAAAAGGGATTCTGCAATCACTTTTCAGATACAAAATGTAAAGAGTGAGAAAGCGAATTATAATATTGAAATTAACGCAGAGCCGTCCGTTAAGGAAGAAATTTTTGAGATTGACAATGTGTCGACGGACAGGGATGCCATATTTGAGTTTGAGACGTCTTATGACCATAATACGTATGACAGGGTCAAGGGCAATTTTTTGTCCAAAGCCGCGGCGATAGATGGCATGATAATGGGAGACAATAAGCGGGATGAAAATGGCGACCTTTATACGGTCGCTTCACTGGATAAGGATAAGCTTAAGATTCAGAAGCGGGAATTTATATATAAGATTGTGCAGGAGGGCGAAGATTATGTCGTGAAAGTATCGGGTGCATATATTTACCAGATGCAGAAACATAAATGCTATGAGCAGTATGTGCCACCTGTTACGCCGCCTGCACCGCTGCCACCTGCAGATGACGAGGAAGGTACCATACCAACTGACCCGGACTCTTCCGAGCCTGTGGCTGGCGAATGGGTGGAAGCTGACGAAGACCAGTGGTTTCAGAGCTATGTGCATTATATGGATTTGATGGATCCGACAGGAGCGCATGATGGCTATGATAACATTGGTGAAGTAGGAATGCAGAATATTCCAATATATGATTCGTCACATGATGACAAGGATGACGATATTATTAACGGAATGTCGGAAAAAGAGATATACAGGGGCAAGAACTTAAAGCGTGTCTTGATTTATTTTTATCCGGGCTATAAAGGTACTGATGGGTATGACAGTAATTACAGGGATGTAATAAAAATAGACAACAGGACTTCACAGCAGTTCGACTGTTATCTGATAAAACAGAGAAATCCGGATTTGACAGAGACGAAGCTTACGCTGAGTGAGCAGGCATATAAACCGATTGTAGGATGCAAAGGCACAAAAGTGCGTCTGTTCCATAATCTTGACGAAAACTTAGGCAGGAGAACCGGAACGGCATCAAGCGACATCAAGGCTGCAGAATTTGAATCTGTTGAAAATTATACAGAGGCAGATGAATTTAAAAAGAGAAAAGTTATGACTTACAAGCTTACTCTTGCAGTGAAGGACAGTTCCAATAATGTCCTGACAGAGTTAAAAGGAACGATGTATGAGAAATACAGGGAATACTAATCTGCTGAAGTGAGGTGTAGTATGATAGGTGATATTAAGAAAATGATACGCAGGCGGCTGAAATGGTTTTCACTGGATAATAGTGGCTCGGCACTGGTATCCGTTGTGGTAGTGGCAGTGTTCCTTTCCGTGATAGCAACGACGATTGTTTATATTTCAGGAAAAAATTTTCAGATTAAGGCAAACGACTATCAGAATAAAAATACCTTTTATAAGGCAGAAATGGCGCTTGATGAATTTAAGGGCGCACTTGCAGCCGATGTGTCAGAGGCATTTAAATTTGCGTACAAAGAAGTCATGCCTGACTTTGCATATCTGGACAATGGGGATGACCGAAATGAAAAGTTTAAGGAATATTATTTCGACTACCTGTATTATAAATGGACAGGGGCTACAAAACATGAAACTGACATTCCGGGGGATGTCACGACGCATGTTAATGTAAGAGGTGAATCCATCTATGAGACGGTGGCAAATTTCACGTCGGGGCTTCCGAATTTTAGCACATATTTTATAAAGGAGGATGAGCTGGCATCCGGTGACGAAAAGATGTGTGTGGCATGGGACACGAATAAGCCGGGAAGGTTTATCATAAAGAATGTCCGTGTGTGGTGCACGGAGAACGGATATTCCTCCTATATCTGTACAGATATTGCGATGGATTCGCCGGCATACTATATGGGAATTACGACACCACCAGCAGGAGGAACGCCAGCCGAGGATATGAACAAGGACAAACTGTACATGGGTGACTATATCCTGTACATGAACTGGCATAAATATTAATCTGGAAAGGAAGGGAGGAGGGATAAAACATTGAAATATCGGACAGGAAATGAGGGAATGTCCCTTGTCGAGCTTATCGTGGTAGTGGCGATATTGGCGCTTTTTACAGGGGGCATTACCTACAGCATGAACTGGGCGAGCGGCAAGGCGGCGGAGGAATGTGCGCAAAAGCTTGCCTACAGCCTGCAGCAGGCAAGGACTATGGCAATGGGGAAGAACAGTATAACCATTACCGTTAAGAGAGACGCGGAGGGATTTATTGTTACTGAGACAACAATTGTTTCCAACACGGACAGCACACCCACTACAGAGACAAAAACTTCCAGGGTTGGGAAAAAAACTGTGACAGTGAAGTTTAGTGATGGTTCATCAGAGAGCGAACTTGGTATGGGGGGAGTGAAACTTGTGTTTGACAGGGCGAGTGGTGCGTTAAAGACATTAAATGACGCCGAGGCAGGTGCGACAGCACCTTTGTTTACGATATCGAAAGGAAATACCCTGCGCAAAGTGGAGATTGTACCTATCACGGGCAGAATTTCTGTAGGCAGATAGCATCAGCTATCTTTTTCAGTATTTGAAAGGAAATTAATATGAAAGCATTAGCAAAAAAAGTAAAGGGACGGATGCCGCTTGGTGCATATGGCGCGGGAAATAAGGGACTTACACTTGTTGAGGTCATTTGTGCGGTTGCGATTTTTGCAGTGATAGCAGCCACGATAGGCGGCGTGCTTGTGTTCAGTGCAAGAAGCTATCAGAGAGGGAGCACGGAGTCCGAGGTCCAGCAGGAGGCCCAGTTTGCTGCAAACAGAATCAGTGGTATTATCCAGAATGCCACTGAAGTGGAATATGACAGCAGCAAGCTGACCATGAAGCAGGGGAATCTGGTACATGAAGTCTCGCTTGTGGACACGGATTTGAAGTATAAGGAAATTGAAAAGGATGATTCCGGAGCGATTGTCTCGGAAAGCAGTTTACAGACACTTGCCGGAAACATTAAGGAATTTAGCGCGGATGTGAGTGAATTTGAAAAAGCGCGTACTGTTATCCTTGATATGACAGTTGCAAAAAATGACAAGGAATATCCCGTGCGCTATACCATGAACGCGAGGAATGAGGAAATTACTGTGTCGACAAGCGCTCTTCCTCCAAGTGCGTCCATTCACGTTGACGATAACAATCTGATTCTTGTCCCGGGTGAATCCTATACGGTTGGCGTAAGTGTCAGGGGGTCTGACAGACCCTTTGAAGTTTCAGGTTCAGCGGGGATATCAGTTTCCAAAACAGCAAGTAGTTTTACGGTTACCGTAGATAGTGCAAATAGAAATAGCAATGCGATGGTAAACCTCTCGGTCAAGGACGAAGCTGGAACAGAGCTGTGCAGCAAAATGGTTAATGTTGATATCCGCAGCGTGAGCAGTGTAAGATTACAGAAGAGTCAGGATACGGCGAATAAGGAATATACTTTTTATGCCGATGTGGACTGCCTGAATTCTGACAAGGTTGTAGGCGGGTCAAACGAGAGCAATTATAAGAATCCGTTCATGGTGGAGTGGACTGGTAAATTGTTTGTATGCAGCAGCACACCAGGTAATTTTGACACGGAGATAGGAAGCTTTACGATTTTAGATGAAGACGATGGAACAGGGAAAAATAAGCTTTTCTGCAGCAGTTCGGATGTGGAGAAGTACATATGTATAGATGACAGTTATCCGGGGTATGCGAGCCGTGAAGAAGAAAAATCATTGAAACGTCCATATCTTAAGATAAAGCTGACTGAGGATTTTGACTCTAATACAAAACTTGTGGTGCGGGCGACCGCGAAGCATCCGATGGGGCATAATAAGGCATCAAGCCCATATGGGGATGCAAGCTGCTTTGACGAAAAGGAGATTACGGTAGCTAGGCTTAGGGCAACCAAGATTCTGATGATTCCGGGACAGACCTATACGTTGAACGGGGTGCGTGTGGCGAACCCTGAATGCTCTGTTTTTATAGGGGATACAGAGGTTGCAAACCCGGCTGATGCAGGTGTCATACCAGTCTTTGAGGCAGATAATAAGCTAAAGATTACATTGACGGAAAAAGCAAAAGGCGACAGCAGTGGTATCATTACATTAAAGGTTCATTCCCAGGGAAGCACGGCGACCCAGTTACCGGTGGATATATATGTAAGAAGGGTAAATCCGGTAAATAATCAGTCCGGCATACGTAAAGGAACCCTCAAGCTTGACTATCAGCTCATGACAGGCGAAGGGAAATCCGTAAACGGCGAGTGGGGTACTGGTGCAGAGTATCAGTTTAAGACAAGAATCAATGGCACAAACCTGTATTTCAATAATACCGGGGGATTTATAAACGTAGAGACGGAGGAGCAGTATAAGCAGTATAATCCATTTGCGGTTCAGTTTAGCTGGGTGCTTTTGGAAGAGAAAACCGAGAATGGCATAAAAGTAAAAAAACCCATAGAAGGAACAGCAGGCAGTGCGTTGGTGACAGAGTATAAATTCGGGGCAAAAGATATTTCAGTCGGGGTAGAGCCGGAAAGCACAACAGGTTCACAGCAAAATGAATATTTTGCCATAAACAGTTTTGCACTGAACAGGGAGTCACCGGCAGTAAACATCATTACAAGGAAAGCGTTTGCAAGCAACTGGGAACTCGAAGTCACGGCGAGGGCGCTCCACCCGAATGCGGATGGAACAAAGGGCAGAAATAAATACAACTACATTTATACAGAAGCGCCTGATAAATTTATTGAAGGTTCATACACCCTGAAACGCAAGACGATGGTTGTAGTGGCGGATCCTACTCAGGGTGCGTCCATGGTATCGACCAAAAAAGAGAATAACACGGACCACACATACGAATTATGTATACCTGTCCAGATCGGGGCGGGGATTGGCAGCCTGAATGGCAGGGTTATCGGCAGCAGTCTGAAATCAGGCAATACAAAGCTCCTTGCGGATCTGACGGAAATGCCGGCATCGTCATCAGGGGGAACGGCATACATATTCCTTGCAATTGACCACGATGAAAGAGGCGGTGGAAAGTATAAGGAAATAGAGGATGGCAAGGAGGTTGAGCGGCAGTGTGTAGAGGGAGAGCTCAGGCTGGTACTTGAAGAAGTGGGAGCCAGTGCACCCAATGCAGTAATTTCGCAGACAGATATTACAATATACCTGCGCAGGGTCGAAGAAGTTAAAATAGCGGATGTTACCGAACCAGAGGGAGGAACTGCTGATTTGCAGATTAACTTCCTTGACAAGATTAAGCGTGGACGTGATTTTGCCTTTTATGACCAGGAGAACGGAATGACAAATGACAAGGGCGACAGGGAGCAGGCGGCAGTGCGGGAGGCTGCACAGAAATTTGGATTCAGTGACGGCATGCGCCATTGGGTATACCGCGCGCAGGAAATTACGGAAACGGATGATGGTGCAGTTAAATATGGAAACTGGACGCCATATATCAAGACAAAGGACAATGATGCAAACAATAAGAGACTTATGGAGTCGGAGACGAATGCTCTGAAAGCAGATAAGCGTTATAAGCTGGAAATGTCATTGTTTGTCTTTGATGAAGGATCCAAAACATTTTACTGGCCGCATGACGAGTCCATCCTTAAGGAAGGTACTTTTAAGGGCTGGAATAAGGGTGGCTCAGGATGGGATCAGAAAACGCCGGGATTTGATTCCAAGACACTTAAGAGTTCTTATGGAACCATCTACAATATCGGGCAGGCGTGTATGGTTTTCAAGGAATCGAATGGTACGCCCAGCAAGAGTATTGGTTCATTGGAAAATCCAAAGGTAATGAAACCGGGCGACACGTATCAGGTTGCTTTGGACGGTTATGGAATATACTTCCCGCACGATAAGCAATTTTGCCAGGTACGCGTACAAAAGCGCTCTGGCGCAGGATGGACGAAACCTGCCAATCCAGGCAATGACGGATGGAATATAGGAGGAAGCAAGGATACCTTCCAGCTGAATGGAATTCCGGAATCCGCGAATGGCCTGTACAGATTCTGCTATGATATGGTAAATTCTGATTTAAACCATTGGAATGGCAACCCGCTTCAACCGGACTATACAAGGACAAATAGTGAGACATTCCCGCTGTATGGTTCAAAGGGGACGGCAGGATACATTTACATCAGAGTTGATGGTACAGCAGGAGACACAGGTGAAACAGGAAGCTCGGATGCGTCATATGATTACATTAGTATGGGCAATCCGGACAATTCGGCAGTACTGTTTGAACTGAGTGGCGGTGTGACAAGTGGATGCGGCACAGACTGGGAGAAATATTTTAAGCAGCAGACGGATGTAGACCCGAATAACACGAACAACATTATTCCTGTAAGATGGGATAGAAAAGGTGACAATGCCTTTGTTGGTTACAGGAACCCATATGCGCTGAAATGGGAGCTGTCCCATGACGGTGGCAAGACGTGGATTCCGCTTGATCCGCAAAATGAAGCCTTCAAGAAAGACGCATTTGTCAAGGAATACATTGATGCCTTAAAGATTGCGTCACCGTCAGATAAGGACGTGGAGAATCTAAATACGGAAGGCACCCTGAAGCTTGGCCTGAAGAAAAAGCTTCCGAAGGGTACGCAGATTAAACTGGTATCAGCACACAGTGCGGGAATCAACCGTGGCGGCAGGGAATACTACAGGGCTGGTACATCTGAGGTTGTGCATGATATTTACACGGTTTCAGGAAATAATAAGCCTACTGAGCGTGTTCCGGCGGATGGTTTCCAAAGAGCAGGCGAATACTGGTTCTTGAGTGATGGTACCTTTGCTGATATACGTAATTATTTTCTTGATGTACCAGGGGTAAAGATAGGAAGCTTTTATCGTTATAGCGAGGCTGGAAAGAACGAGTGGACTCCTTATTATCTTGATGACCAAAATAACTGGAAAGGAAGTGCAAAATTTGATGGTAATGGAGCTGCACTTCTGTTTATGCCATCAGAAGAGTATGATTTGGATGTAATCAGCGTAGTATATGATGAGAACAAAAAGATAATATACTGGCCATTGGATAGCGATCCTAATAGTGACTTTAATCTGTTTGCAGCAGGCACAGGATGGGGACCGGATTTTGAAAACTTCAAACAATGGGACGGCACTATAGAAGGGAAAGATTTGGTTTATAATGTAAAAGATCCAGATGGAAATCCTGTTAATGGTAGTGGAGGTAGTGGTGTCTGCACACCGAAAGAGATTTATGATATAGTGAAGAATATACCTCATCAGGAACATAAATTCCTGATACCCAAGACTACAATGTATTTTAATAAGTCGACAATAAATTCTTGGGAGTCGAATACGCAGACGATCAATGGAAAATCCATTACAGTAGGTAAGGATAGCCCATTGCACTTTAAGAAGGGTGATAAGTTTAAGGTTGAAATAGAACCATCTGCATTTTTGAGAAATGCGAAAAACGCTAACTTCTCTGCACTTATCATGAAAGATGGAAAAGTATTAAAAGATTTGGATTTTGGCGAAATGTGCAATGAAAGTGAGTTGGGATTTTATCTGAATGTCCACACGTCACCATATGAATTGTATAATTTCCACGATAATGCGCAAGGGCAATATGAGGTAAGAGTTACGCTGAGAGAGAATCTCGCTGATAGCAATACGTATATGAGATGGAAGAGAATAGAGGGCGTGCTATATAATAGAAAATATGTTGCACGTACTGATGATGCAATCAGGAATATTCCGTTATACGATACGGCGACTGGCGAGGGCATCATATATTTCCAGATTGATTAGCGACAATGATTCTAATTATAACCATCACAAGGAGAAGACCGCGAGAGCGGTCTTCTTCAGTTTAATAAGCAATCACCATAGAGCATTCACGTTTCCTGATTCTGATATCCATGACGTTTCCGCAGATATTTTTGATATTTTTAAATCATACATGAGATAAAAAGTATGATATTTTTAAATATATAGTACAAAAGGAGATGGGGCTCTGTTATAATAAAATTAAAACTGAAATGGTCGAGATGAGAGAAAAATTATTAAAGAGAGGAATTACATGGATAAAAAACACAATGAAAACATTTTTTTAATGAAACCCAAAATAGATTTTGCATTTAAGGAAATCATGACAGACGAAAAGGCACGTATTGGTTTTTTGTCCGCAGTACTGCAATTAAAACCGGAAGATATAAAAGAAACATACATTCTGAATCCTTATTTGGACAAAGTTCATGAAGAAGACAAACTGGGCATCCTTGATGTGCGTATTTTAATGAATAATGATACAGAGATTGACACGGAAATTCAGCTTTCCGAGATGCGCCTTTGGACGAACCGCGCGTTATTTTATGCGGCGAAGATGTATACGGATCAGATAGAACAGGGACAGAAATATGATGTGCTGAAAAAGTGCGTCAGTATCAGTATCCTTGATTTTGATTTATTAAAAGGTCAAAAGGAATTTTTTTCCAGTTTTCACATCAAAGAAGATACAAGAAATTTTTTGTATACGGACAAAATGGAGTTTCATGTGATAGAACTTCCCAAGCTGCCAAAGGAACTAAGGAAAAACAGCAGTGACGTGGAACTGTGGGCAAAATTTATTAATGCAGAAAGGGAGGAGGAGTTTGACATGCTGGCAAAACAAAATGGATATATTGAGAGCGCGTATAAAAAGTTACAGATTATCAGTCAGGATAAAGAAAAGCGGCTGGAATATGAAGCTCGTGAAAAGGCGATAAGGGATTATAATCAGTCTATGTACGAAGCAGAACAGCGCGGCATTGAAATCGGAGAACAGCGCGGTATTGAAGCAGGCATAAAAAATATGGCGAAAACTTATAAGAAGTTTGGACAGAGTGATAAAGTGGCAGCATCGGCAATCCAGGAAGAATATCCCGGTGTGGAAGAAGCATTCATAAATACGATTATTCGGGATGTATATGGTTTGTAACAAGTATTAGTAGAAATAGTAATGTGAAAAGGAGGTTCTTATGTCTTTTGAATTTGCAAAAAAGTCGGATTTACCATTCCGTACAAACAAGTCCTTGCAAAAAACGTATTCTCATGCAGCAAAGGGTATATATGGATTATCTTCCTTTTATCCGGTGACACAGCGGGTAAAAATCGAAGGGAAAAAAGTTGATTTTACTAATTCTGACGTACAAGGTTTAATCAACGCCGCCTTACAGACAAATAAAATTTTTTTAAAGGGTATTATGGAAAGGTATTATCCAGAAGGTGATAAACAGAGTGTTGCAGACGAACTGATTAAGTCTGTTGCTGGTGAGCTGTCAAATAATCCAAAAGAATGCGGAGATTATGATGGCGTGGCACAGGAGGTTGCGTGTGTGGCAAAAAAACGTCTCGATAGTGTAAAGAAAGACCGGGAACGGCGTTCATACAAAATCGGGGACATACCAATGTCGTTTGAGGAAAGTGATCGCCAGGCTATTGAGGGGGACGATCTTTTTGGGAAGATTAGAGAGGCGCAGAAAAAAGGGAAAAAAATAATTGAAACTATTGAGATGCAAAAACTGCGATATACTGATTTTTACAGCAGAAGAGCCATGAGGGATGAAGTGACAAGATGGCTGATTTCAAAGGAATCAGGTTCGGATGAGGGAATGGGCAGGACATCTCCCCTCTATAGGGTGGATTTTCAACAAGATGACGAAAAGGACATCAGTTTAAAAAGGGCATATGAAGCTTCGACACTACATCATATAAAACCATTAAGCGTGTTAACGGACGAATATAAAGGTGACAGAAGTGATGAGGAGAAACTCCAGCAGCATGAGTGGAATGCGGAAAATCTTGTACTTGGTCCTGACAGGAACAGACGTATATACGAACCGGGGAATGCAACAGATTTTGAGGCTCGTTGGATTTCTGAAAAGTCAGGTGGGTTTGCTGGTGCACATGACGTGCAGAAGGCAGAACCGCAAAAACTTCAGCCAATTAGGATGGAGTCTCCAAGCGCAGCGATGCGTACCGATTATCTACAGTATTTTTATAGTATGTGCCGAAAATATATTGGATGTATGCGTTCCGCAAAACCTGAATTACGAGCGGATGCACCGAGGAATCTTGTAGAAACTGCCCAGTTGATACGTTCGCGTTTTGCTATGATCGAAGTGCGGCATGGAGATTCCGAACTGCTTGGGAACCTCACAAACTTTATAGAAAAATTTCTGAAATGTCAAGAAAATAGCGCTGAGCGCACAGCAGAAGTGGAGAAAATGGTTATCTTTTTGCTTCAGTATGGCAGAAATGAAGACAGTGGGATATAAAAAAGTTTTCACGTCAAAGAGGATACTTCCTAACGAAAAACAGTAGTGAATATGCCGAGTATATTGTGGAGGTTCAATATAGTTTAAGGGCACTAATAAATGAGATTAGTGCCCTTTATAATATGCATGAACAGCAACTAGAAACAGTTGCATATTTTTTTGCTTAAAATAGCTTACGTCCCCGGTTCCGATATCCTTGACACGCCCACAAATACTTCTGAGATTTTATACCATGTAGGATAGTCTACGATTCCCGACGCAGGCAGATCAAAGATGCGCTGGAATGTGCGGACAGTGTTGGCTGTGGCATTTCCGTAAATGCCATCCTCGACGATACGCGGTATGGCAGGATAGTTCTGCGCAATGCGGTTTAACTGCTGTTGCATCTGTAGGACTTTCTGACCGGAGGAGCCGACGGTGAGGTCATATCCGGGCCATGATGAGGGAACGCCGGAGATATAGGTGGTGGAGTTGATGTACATGTCGTTCCCATAATAATAACGGATGATTTCTATCGGCGTGTATCCCTGGTCGCCAAGATATTTGCTGCCCCACTGGGAGAGACCGTTGCATGTGACGCGGTTTCCGTCGCAGTACGAAGTGAAAATCGGCTGCCGCACCCCCGGACGTGACAGATAATTTGAAAAAATACTGTCCACAATACGGCTGACGTTCTCGTAAATATTTCTGCCATAAATCCATTTCTGGTCATAGGCAGTGGAGGACGTGATGGTAAAATTGTAGCCCTGGTTCCGGTACCATTCCGTATACACGCGGTTCAATGTAAAGGACATGATTACCAACGTATTTGCATAAATTGTATTTTCCGGCCATGTGGCATAAATTTCAGAGGATACAACGTTTTTGATATAGTCCGTGTAACGCACATAGTAGTTGGGGGCGGAAGCGTCCTGCGGAACGCCGTCGTGTACAATGACATACTCTGGTATGACGACACGGCTCAGGACGATTTCACCACTTTCGTCCATCGGTTTGATTTCATCCTCGGGTATCTTGGGAGGATATTCGCCATAGAGCGTGTGGTCGGGGATGACGATATCTTCTTCGGTTTCGCCTGGGGGTTCCACTTCGATTGGATTCATGGTAACCGGCTGGATTGCCGTGACATCGGGAAGTATTTCGGTACCGGATATGTTGACCGGCTCATAGCCTGGCGCCGTGACGGATATATTGTATTCCGAGTAGGGCTGTACATCACTGATTTGTGTGCTGTAGGAAAGATTGGGCGCAGGAAGCGATATTGTGGCGGTAAGACCGGAATCGTCGGTTGTGAGGGTCTGCACTACAGAGTTAGGCTCACCAGAATAGGATATTGTGATGGTTGCATTATCTATAGGGATAAGACCCAGCGATGATGTTACGCTTATAGTTAAATCTCCGGAATAGGCCGGGGTTTCGGCTTTCATAATATCAGACATAAAAATCCCCTGCATATGTTTTTAATAATATATGCAGGGGAAACGGATGTGTTACGAACAGTGTTATTTTTTATACCCGGCTCTTTTCCGCAGTGTCGGGTCAAGTATTTTCTTGCGGATGCGGAGGTTTTCAGGTGTTACCTCAAGAAGCTCATCCGTGTCGATAAAATCAAGAGCCTGCTCAAGGCTCAGGATTTTTGGCGGTGTCAGGCGCAGTGCCTCGTCCGCACTGGAGGAACGCGTGTTGGTGAGCTGTTTTTTCTTGCATACATTGAGCTCGATATCCTCGCCCTTTCCGTTCTGTCCGACCACCATGCCGGAGTAAACCTTTTCGCCGGGGCCGATAAACAGGGTGCCGCGCTCCTGTGCGTTGTAGAGACCGTAGGTGATAGCCTCGCCTGCCTCAAACGCGATGAGGGAGCCCTGCTTGCGGTACTGGATGTCGCCCTTGTAGGGACCATATCCGTCGAATATCGTATTCAGGATGCCATTGCCCTTGGTGTCTGTCATAAATTCGCCACGGTAGCCTATTAGCCCGCGTGAGGGGATTGTGAACTCGAGACGCGCATATCCGCCGCTCGCCTTGCCCATGTTTTGCAGCTCGCCCTTTCGCTGGCTGAGTTTTTCGATGACCGTACCGGAAAATTCTTCCGGTACGTCAATATATGCAAGCTCCATTGGCTCGAGCCGTTTGCCGTTTTCATCTGTCCGGTAAAGGACTTCAGCCTTGCTGACGGCAAACTCGTAGCCCTCGCGGCGCATGTTTTCTATCAATACGGAGAGATGGAGCTCACCGCGCCCGGACACCTTGAAGGAGTCGGCGCTTTCCGTTTCCTCGACGCGCAGGGAGACATCCGTGTTCAGCTCGCGGAACAGCCTGTCGCGCAGGTGGCGGCTGGTCACGTATTTTCCCTCCTGGCCTGCAAGCGGTGAATCGTTCACGATAAACTGCATGGCAATGGTAGGCTCGCTGATTTTCTGGAAAGGAATCGGCACGACGTTGTCAACGGCACAGAGCGTGTCGCCGATATGGATGTCCGAGATGCCGGAAATGGCAACAATCGAACCGATGCCGGCTTCCTTTACCTCGACCTTGTTCAGCCCGTCAAATTCATATAGCTTGCTGACCTTCACCTTGGTCTGCTTGTCCGGCTCATGATGGTTGCAGATGACAACCTCCTGATTTACCTTTATATTGCCGTTGTCAACCTTTCCGACACCGATGCGCCCTACATATTCATTGTAGTCAATCGTGCTGATAAGAACCTGTGTACCGGCGTCGGGGTCTCCCTCGGGAGCGGGAATATAGTCAAGGATTGTCTCAAACAACGGCGTCATGTCAACGCCTGCCGCGTCCTCTTCCAGGGAAGCGATTCCCGTTTTGGCGGATGCGTATACAAAAGGGCAGTCAAGCTGGGAATCGTCGGCGTCAAGCTCCAGGAACAGCTCCAGAACCTCGTCTACAACCTCTGCGGCACGCGCCTCGGGACGGTCAATCTTGTTGATGCACACGATGACGGGAAGCTTGAGCTCCAGTGCCTTCTTCAGTACGAATTTTGTCTGTGGCATTGCGCCCTCAAACGCATCGACAACAAGGATGACACCATTTACCATCTTCAGGACACGCTCTACCTCGCCGCCAAAGTCGGCATGGCCCGGCGTGTCAATAATATTTATCTTGGTGTCTTTATACATAACGGCTGTATTTTTTGACAAAATAGTGATGCCGCGCTCGCGCTCAATGTCATTGGAGTCCATGACGCGCTCGGCAACCTCCTGGTTTTCACGGAATACGCCGCTCTGTTTGAGCAGCTCGTCCACAAGGGTTGTTTTGCCATGGTCTACATGGGCAATAATGGCTACGTTTCGAACATCTTCTCTTTTCTGTATCATAGTAATCCTCCATTATAATAACAGGTGAAATTGTCATGCTTTGTATGAAAACTTTTTTCAAAACTTATATAGTATATCACTTGTCAGTACTTTTTGCAATGTCCTGAAAAAATTTGTTTAATAAAGGGTAACAGTTGGTTATCAAAGAAAATATCTACGGCATTTCACAAATTACAGCTTGTTTATGCGCTGTTTGTTGTCGAATTATGTCATAAAAGCCAGAAAAAGCTGGAAATATATGGAATATTGCGATAATTCGGACTTTATTTACTGTATAAAGTGGCATATGATTTAATTACAAGAACGAAGGGAGAATGGAAAAATGCAAGAAACATTAAAGACAAAAAACGGGTATCATGAGCAGGTGATTGAAAACAATCAGGTAACGGTTATGGGTGAAATCGTAAGTGAGTTCTCATTCAGCCATGAAATTTTCGGCGAGGGCTTCTATATGGTTGACATTCAGGTGGCAAGACTGTCTGAGTCCATGGATATTATACCAGTGATGGTATCTGAGAGGCTGCTTGATGTGAATGAGGATTACAGTGGCATGATGGTGGTGGTGAACGGACAGTTCCGCTCCTATAACAGACACGAGGAACACAAGAACAAACTCGTATTGTCTGTATTTGCGAGGGAAATTGAGTTTGTGGATGAAATCAGTGAGAATATCAAGACAAACCAGATATTCCTTGACGGCTTTGTGTGCAAGGAGCCTGTGTACAGAAAGACTCCGCTTGGCAGGGAAATTGCCGACCTGCTGCTTGCAGTAAACCGTCCGTATGGCAAATCAGATTACATTCCCTGCATCTGCTGGGGAAGAAATGCCCGCTATGCGTCCAATTTCGAAGTGGGAGAGCGCTGTCTGGTGTGGGGACGCATACAGTCAAGGGAGTACATGAAAAAGCTGTCTGAGGATGAGCTGGAAAAGCGGATTGCCTATGAGGTTTCAGTCAGCAAGCTTGAGCTTCCGGATGACGAGGAGGAAGTGTAGGACGACACAATTCTTGTTGAATTTCTTAATAAAATATTAAATAAAGTTGCAAAATCCTGTCCGTTGTGCTATCATGTTTGAAGTTAGGGATTGTAGAACAGTTCCTTGATAGGAAAGGGCATAAGGTATAGATACATGGAAAAGGGATTCATTCAGGTATACAGTGGCGAGGGACACGGTAAATCCGCGGCTGCACTTGGAAGGGCCATACAGATGGCAGGTACAGGCAGGGATGTCGTAATCATCAATTTCCTGAAAGGCAACCAGAGTGAAGAACTCCTCAAGCGCCTGGAGCCGGAAATCAAAATTTTCCGTTTTGAAAAAAGCGAGGAAGAGTTTGCACAGCTGTCTGACGAACGCAAGCAGGAGGAAATTCACAACATCAGAAACGGCCTCAATTTCGCGAAAAAGGTTCTCACGACCGGCGAATGCGGCCTGCTGATTCTGGACGAGGTGCTTGGGCTGATTGACAACGGCATCATAACGATTGAGGACTTGAGCCACATTCTGGAGGCAAGGAGTGAGGATGTAGGCATTATCCTGACAGGCATAAGGCTTAATGACAGTGTATGCCAGCTTGCTGATGAGATTTTCAAGATAGAGGCAGTCAACTATAAAATATATTGACGAACATCGGGGAGCCGTCCAGGCTCCCTTGATTTTGCCCGATTTAACGGTTGACAGACGGTTGAATCAGATATATAATGAAGTAACATAAAGGAAGAAATAGGTAGAGGTTGCGTTTTTTATCAGTACTCTTTGTCAGGTGTCAGGCGCCGTTTATGGGAGAGGAAAGGAAAGAACGCCGAAAGCACGGAGCCGCCTGGGGCTTTTTGCTTGGGCATACGGTTAAGAGCCGTATGACTGTCATCAACGGATGGAGTGCTATCATTTTCAATTGAAACCGGATCCGGCAGCGTGCCGGGGATTGGATTTTGCAAGGATATGATGCCGGCCGTCTATTAGCTAGATGACTGGTTTTTTCTTTTGATGTGTGGACGAAATGAAATTTATATTTAAAGGAGGACAATATTATGTCTATATTCACAGGAGCAGGTGTCGCGATTGTCACACCGATGAAACCAGACGGGGAAGTAAATTATGAGGCATTCGCAAAGCTCATCGAGTTCCAGGTAGCCAACCATACAGATGCAATTATTGTCTGTGGAACGACAGGCGAGGCATCCACGCTTACACATGAGGAACATCTTGAGTGTATCCGGTTCTGTGTGGAGAAGGTGAATAAAAGAATACCTGTTATTGCCGGAACAGGCTCCAACTGTACCGATACCGCGATTTATCTCTCAAAGGAAGCTGAGAAGGCTGGTGCGGATGGGCTCCTGGTAGTTACGCCATATTATAATAAAGCGACGCAGAAGGGTCTGAAGGAGCATTTCAGGCTGATTGGGGAGTCGGTCAGCATCCCGATTATCCTGTATAACATTCCTGGCCGAACAGGCGGGGTGAACCTGCTTCCGGAGACCATCGTATCACTGTGCGAGGAAGTGCCGAGCATCGTGGGGGTAAAGGATGCGACGGACAATTTTATCCAGTATGCAAAACTGATGGCGCTCGCAAAGGGAAAGGTGGATGTCTATTCCGGAAATGACAACCAGATTGTACCGTTCCTGTCGCTGGGCGCAAAGGGTGTCATTTCCGTCCTGTCAAATATCGCGCCACAGCAGACACATGACATCTGCGCAAAGTATTTTGCGGGGGAGACTGCGGAGAGCGCCAGACTGCAGCTCGAGGCGATAGACCTGATTACAGCGCTGTTTAGTGAGGTAAACCCGATACCGGTCAAGAAGGCAATGAATCTGATGGGACTTGAGGCAGGCACCCTGAGGAGACCCCTCACAGAGATGGAGGAGGCAAATGCCGTAAAACTGGAAAAGGCGATGCGGGAGTACGGTATTTTGTGATGCACGTGGACACGGAAAGGAAAGGACAAAAATGACAAAGGTAATAATACACGGTTGTAATGGAAAAATGGGGCAGATGATAACCAGAATTATCGAGGCAGATCCCGAGATTGAGGTGGCAGCCGGGGTTGATGCATCCGACCATATCAAAAATACGTATCCGGTGTTCAGGAGCATAGCCGAGTGTGACGTCATGGCGGATGCGGTGATTGATTTCTGCGTTGCGCCGGCGGTGGACGGACTCCTTGATTTCTGTGTGGAAAAGCAGATTCCTTGCGTTCTGTGTACAACAGGTCTTTCGGAGGCACAGCTTGCACATATGGAGGAGGCTGCCAAAAAGGTCGCAGTGCTTAAGTCGGCAAATATGTCGCTCGGCGTGAACATGCTGCTAAAGATACTCAAGGAGGCGGCTGCAGTTCTGGTTCCTGCGGGGTTTGATATTGAGATTGTGGAGAAACATCATAATCTGAAAGTAGATGCCCCGAGCGGTACGGCGCTTGCGCTTGCCGACAGTATCAATGAGGAATTTGACAATGCATATGAATACATTTATGACAGAAGCCAGGTGAGGGCGAAGCGGACAGGTAAGGAAATTGGTATCAGCGCGGTGCGGGGCGGCACGATTGTAGGTGACCATGACATTATTTTTGCGGGTGAGGACGAGGTGGTTACGTTTTCACACAGGGCTTATTCCAAGGCACTATTCGCAAAGGGAGCTGTCCAGGCTGCGAAGTTCCTCAAGGGAAAACCGGCTGGCAAGTATGACATGAAAGAAGTGGTGGGGGCTTAGATGGAATTCAGACCATGTATAGACATCCATAACGGACAGGTGAAGCAGATTGTTGGCGGTTCCCTTGTGGATAAGGATGACCATGCCGAGGAAAATTTCGTTGCAGAAAGGGACGCGGGGTACTATGCACGGCTTTACAGGGACAACGGAATCCGGGGAGGACATATTATTCTGCTGAATCCGGTGTCCAGCCCATATTATGAAGCGACTAAGGCACAGGCACTCAAGGCGCTTGGTGCCTATCCGGGCGGACTTCATGTAGGCGGGGGTGTAAATGACGGCAATGCCCTGGAATATCTTGATGCGGGCGCCTCACATGTCATTGTGACTTCTTATGTGTTTCAGGATGGGCATGTCAATATGGCACATCTGAAAAGGATTAGCCGGATGGTAGGAAAGGATCATCTGGTTCTGGACCTCAGCTGCCGCATGCGGGACGGGGATTATTATATCGTGACGGACAGGTGGCAGAAATTTACGGATGAAAAAGTGAATGATGCGACACTTGACCTGTTTATGGAATATTGCGACGAGTTCCTGATTCATGCCGTGGATGTCGAGGGAAAGAACCATGGAATAGAAGAAGGGCTTGTCAGGCGTCTTGGCGCATGGTGCAGCGGGGCGGATAAAATAGCCGTCACTTATGCGGGCGGCGTGCACAGCTACGAGGACATTGAACTGCTGGGAGCGCTTGGCAATGGAAAAATCAATGTGACAATAGGGAGCGCGCTTGATATCTTTGGCGGGACGCTTGCCTTTGAAAAGATTATAGGGAAAATGAAAAAGGGGCTGTTCTGACAGCCCTTTTTCATTTGTGCATTATTGTGACAGAAAACCTGTTTTCTTCCATTGGTTGATGACTTCCTCACATGCGTCAGGATCCATGTCTGCGACTGCCTCGCATAGTCTGGTGTACAGTTCGCGGCATTCCTCGTCAAAACTGTAGCCATCAAGGGTATGGATGGCATCGTCCATCTTGTCGATATCCAGGTCGTCAATTGCCTGTGTCAGCTCATCAAACGCGTCTGTCAGTACTGACGGCGTGATGGGAGGTTTTTCTTCCAAATCGCGTTTTTCAGGGAAGAACGGGCTTAAAATTTCGTGGTAATGTGCATATAGGGAAAGCAGGTTATCCGTGTTCTGGAGAATCATGTCAATGTCATTGGCATTTCCGGCGGCTTCCAGTGCGGCAGCCCTGTCGGAGAGGTCATCTGCCCCAATCTGCCTGGATGCGCTCTTGAGGGCATGGACTTCCACTGTGTAGTCGTGCCATTTTTTGCTGTCCATGTAGGTCTGTATCAGCTTGAGCTTTTTGGGGATTGCATGGTAGTAATCGGCAAGCACAGTCATAAATAATTCCTCGCTGCCAAGCAGCTTCAGTGCTCCTTTGATGTTAAGCTCCGGGATATCAGGCAGTACGACAGCCTTTTTGGCGGGCATCTGGACCGATGTACCGGAATGTTTTTTGATTTTGTCTTTGGGCAGCCAGTGGCGTATGGCATTTATGAGCATACGAACCTCGATTGGCTTTGCAACAAAGTCGTTCATGCCTTCCTTGATAAACATTTTTTTGACATCCCCGATGACGTTGGCAGTGAGCGCTATAATGGGTACATCATTGTACTCGGAGTGGAAACGCCGGATAATGCGTGTTGTCTCGACTCCGTCAATTTCCGGCATCATATGATCCATCAGGATGAGGTCGTACATGGTCTCGGATATTTTGCTGATTGCCTGGTTTCCGCTGAGTGCTGTGTCAATCTGCATGTTTAGCGGCTCGAGAAGCCCCTGCGCCACAGTCAGGTTGATGGAGTTATCATCCACGATGAGGATTTTTGCCGTCTCGGCGGTAAAATCATAATATTCGTCGGTAGACTCACTGTCATACTGGCTGATTGTCTCATGGTTGTATATGCCGGCAAGTGACAGGACGGATAATGGTTTGTGGACAACCAGCACATTCTGCGGGTCATAGTTGACAGATACATCGTATGGGGCGATAACGACCGTGTTGAGCTGGGGGTGGTCATGCATAAAGTCCTGGATATCCTGGTCAAAGTCTATGTAGGGAATGAACAGGTAGGTATCATTTAATTTGTCAATGTTTTCATTCAGGAATGACAGGATATCCGTACCCTTCAGGTCAGTATAGTCGATGCCAAGCTTATGCATGTCCCGCTTGAGCTGTATATTGGCGTATGTATTGTTGAGAAAACCTGCCGCATGGGTCGGGGAGTTCTCGGACAGCGATATGGATGGTTCCGCTTCCACGATTATCTGGGGAACGGAAAAGGAAAAGGTGGAACCTTCCCCATAGACACTTTCCACGGTGATATCGCCGTTCATAAGTGTTACAAGCTGTTTGCTGATGGCAAGTCCCAGACCGGTGCCTTCGATATTGCGGTTCCGTTTGCTGTCCACCTGCTGGAATGACTTGAAGAGCTTACCCAAATCCTCCGGCTTAATGCCTATTCCGGTGTCCGACACAGAAAACAGCAGGTTTACCGTGTCCTCGGAGACTGTCTCAAAATCGTATTTCAGGCAGATTTGACCTACCCTGGTAAATTTGGCGGCATTGTTTGCCAGGTTGGTGATAACCTGCTTGAGACGAACCATGTCGCCGCGGAGCACCTTGGGGATATTCGGGTTGATATCGAGCACAAATTCCACATCGTCTTTGTCAATACGTGTACTGACAATGGTTGCGACATCGTTAATCAGGGATGCTGGTTCGTAATCGTCAGCAACGATGTCCATTTTGCCTGATTCAATTTTGGAGAAGTCAAGGATGTCGTTGATGATGGTGAGCAGCGATTTTCCCGCAGCCTTAATCTGGTTGATGTAATTTTTGGCGGCAGGAGTCATCTCCTCGCGCAGCGCCATCTCTGCAAGGCCAATCACAGCGTTCATGGGCGTGCGCAGCTCATGGCTTGTGTTCGCCAGGAAGTCCGATTTCATGTTTGCGGCCTTTTCGATTTCAATATTTGCCTCCTTCATGATGAACCTGTGGTAGGCAATGCTTGACAGGGCGCTTGTGAGTGTGTAAAGGAACAGCGCAGCGTTGTCAAGCTTGGTTTTGTCAATGACAGGCACGCTCATGACAGACTGCAGGTAATTAATCAAGTCAATGCCGATTTCCGCTGCAACCTGCATGATTCGGGTGATGTCAGGCGGGGAGGTGAGCACCTGCCCGCCGACAAAACAGCCGACCATTTTTTCGCCTGCCATGATGGGGGCGGCGAAATCCATGAGTCCTGCGTGGCAGTAATATGTAACGGAGGAGCCGACTTTCAGGGCAAGCTCGGCGCCATGCTTGTCACATTGCTGGCAGCGCAGGCAGCCAATCGGTGAATTCCGTGTATATTTGCTGCAAAAGTCAGTGAAATTTGTCCCTTTTGTGACAGGAACACCCTCGGCATCGGTGATGATGGCGGCAAATCCCGTCATCTTGGAAAAGGAGTCCTGTAGGTGCTGGAGCATTTCCACGTCAAAAAGGTCGGTGAGAGTTATCTCATTATTCATACGATACGCCTCCAATTACTATCCTTAATCAACGAACTCGCGAATTTTGGCAAGCAGGGATTCCCGGTCAACGGGCTTTAGCAGATAACCCTGCGGCTTGAGTGCAAGCGCGTTCTTGATTTTTTCCGTGTCATTGATTCCGGTGAGGAATACGACAGGGATGGATGAAAGGTAAGGATCCTTGCGGAGCTCCTCAAGGACGGCAGGACCATTCATGTCCGGCATTTCATAGTCCAGAAGAATCAGGCTGACTTCTTTGGTCTTGAGGAAACGCAGCGCTATTTTTCCACTGATTGCAGTGGCGACCTCGTATCTGGAATCCAGGTATCCTTTAATGGTTTTGTGGATAATGGTGGCATCATCCACGACAAGGATGCGGGGACGGTCTGGTGACTGGGTCTGCCGTTCCAACCCTTTTTCCGGTTCTTTTTCCACGTTGTCAATGATGGCGTCAAGCTGCGCGAGGGTGTCGAAGGCATTGCTGGCATTGGTATCCAGTGCGACGGAGAGCGGTGAATCCGCCTCCGATGACAGGCGCGCCCGGTGCTCCCTGATAAACCTTACAATCGTGTCCTCCATGTCGGGTGTGGATATGGGAAGCCGGATGGACAGCTCGGGAACGCAGTTTGGAATCTTGGAAGCGTATTCCAGACTCGCGGCGTCGCCGATTGCGCCAAACGGAATGTCGTTCTTGCCGAGCACGTCGTGAAAGCTTGCGATTGTCACAAGGTCATCCCGCGTCTCGGAGCGCATGCAAAAGATAAAAATATCCGGCTTAAAATATTTGATATGGTTTTTGAGGTCGTCATAGATAACGGACGACGTCACACATTCAAATGTAGAATCCATTTGAAGAAAAAAATTGCTGATGAGTTTTCTGCTGTTTCCTGCCAGCAGAACCTTATATGTTGTCATTCCAATATCCTCCTGTTGCAATATGTAAATAAATATCCGGTTAAAAATATACAAATTCATTTTAACATAAATGGAGGAAATAATAAATAATAAAATGGGAAGTTGTGGTGGGTGTCCGGTGAATTTTTCTTGTGAATTTAAGGCTCCTACCGTATAATAAGATTAAATATCTGCTGTATATTACAGCGAATGAAACAAAGGAGTGGAACCAATGAAGTTTAAGGGCATTCAGAAAAAGGAAGAGGGAAAATTTATCACGCGCTATGATGTCGCGTACCAGACGGTGGACAACAGGGAAAAAATTTATGAGATTATCAGCCGCAACCGGCAGCTTGACTCGATAGAGGCGCTCAATGGCAGCAGACCGGATTCGGTTGTGGTTATTGCGACTGACGAGAGCGGGGAAAGGCTGCTGGTCAACAGGGAATTTCGCCTGGCGGTCGGCGACTGGGTCTATAATTTTCCGGCAGGGCTGATTGATGCGGGGGAGGAGCCTGTTGAGAGTGCAAAGCGCGAGTTATGGGAGGAAACAGGGCTTGAGCTGTATGCGGTGGATGATTTTATTGGTCCAAGCTACAGCGCAGTAGGGTTTAGCAATGAGATTAACGTCTGTGTGGTCGGAAAGGCGCGGGGAGCGTTCCGGCATAGCACCTCCACGGTGGAGGAAATTGAGCCGAACTGGTACACAAAGGCCCAGCTGCGGGCGATGCTGCAGACAGAGCGGTTTGCGGCGCGGACACAGGCGTACTGCTATTTGTGGAGCAGGATGTGAGCCGACAGAAGGAACGGACAACTGTACATATTAAAAATGTAAAAACTGACACTTTTCACGGTGTCAGTTTTTGTGTATGATAGACACAGCGTTACAATTCACACCCATGCCAGTTTTTATCAGCTTATAAGTTACTGAGGTGTGAATTATAACAGATTCTGCGCACAAAATGCTATAATGCAGGCATTTTGGCGCATGATTCCTGTTACTTTGGCGTGGGTGTGAAAAGTAACGGCACAGCAGCAGTTTGCGGACTTTGCACTTGCTGTAAACGATTGTTGCGATATAATGTTTTGGAGGAGAAGAAGATGGACAACGAGAGATATGAACTAAACAAGGAACTGGCACAGATGCTAAAGGGCGGTGTCATTATGGATGTGACGACGCCTGAGCAGGCGCGTGTTGCGCAAGAGGCAGGCGCGTGTGCGGTTATGGCGCTTGAGAGGATACCGGCAGACATCAGGGCGGCGGGCGGGGTCTCGCGCATGAGCGACCCCGGGATGATAAAGGGAATCCAGGAAGCCGTGTCCATTCCGGTGATGGCAAAATGCCGTATCGGACATTTCGCGGAGGCGCAGATACTTGAGGCGATAGAGATTGACTACATTGACGAGAGCGAAGTGCTCTCACCGGCGGATGACGTGTACCATATAGACAAGACGAAATTCAAGGTTCCGTTCGTGTGCGGCGCGAAGGATCTGGGCGAGGCGCTGCGGCGCATCAGCGAGGGAGCCTCCATGATTCGGACAAAAGGGGAGCCGGGGACTGGCGACATTGTGCAGGCAGTCCGCCATATGCGGAAGATGAACCAGGAAATTGCAAGGCTGACATCCATGCGGGAGGATGAGCTCTACGATGCGGCAAAACAGCTCCAGGTGCCGTATGACCTGGTAAAATATGTCCATGAAAAGGGAAGGCTTCCCGTCGTGAATTTCGCGGCCGGGGGCGTGGCGACACCGGCGGACGCGGCGCTTATGATGCAGCTTGGCGCGGAGGGGGTTTTTGTCGGTTCGGGAATCTTCCGGTCGGGAGACCCGAAAAAGAGGGCCGCGGCAATTGTCAAGGCTGTCACAAACTATAAGGATGCGAAGATTCTGGCAGAATTGTCAGAAAATCTGGGCGAGGCAATGGTCGGCATCAACGAGCAGGAGATTCAGCTCCTCATGGCGGAGCGTGGAAAATAGCTGGCAATGGTTTTTGGGAAAGGGGATTTACATGAAGATAGCGGTTCTTGCAGTGCAGGGCGCGTTTGTGGAACATGAAAGGATGCTTGGGCAGCTCGGGATAGAGAGTTTTGAAATCAGGCAGAAAAACGATTTGCGGCAGGATTTTGACGGACTGATTCTGCCCGGGGGTGAAAGTACCGTGATGGGAAAGCTTGTGCGGGAGCTTGGCTTGTTTGAGCCGCTGAAAGAGAAAATAGCGGGCGGGCTTCCAGTGCTTGGAACGTGTGCCGGACTGATTTTGCTGGCAGAGAAATTGTCAAATGACGCTAACGTTTATTTCGGAACACTGCCCGTTACCGTGAAAAGAAATGCGTACGGCAGGCAGCTGGGCAGTTTTTATACGAATGCAGAGGTGAGGGGCATCGGAGAAATCCCGATGGCATTTATCCGGGCGCCGTACATAGAATCCGTGGGCAGCGGGGCGGAGGTTATCGCAGAGGTAGACGGAAATATCGTGGGTGTCAGGTATGGCAGGCAGATAGGAGTCTCGTTCCACCCCGAGGTGACAGACAGCCTGCGCCTTCACAGGTATTTTGTGGAGCTGGCGGCGGCAGGATGAACGACACGAGGCTTTTATAGCAGCAGATGCAGATACTTTTCAAAAGAAATGCCGTGAATGCCCAGAACGTTGTCGCGGGATGCCTCCTCTATGGCAGGGCGCAGGAAACGGACTGCTTTTTCCAGGGCTTCTTTGGCGTCAAGTCCCCCGACCATGCTTCCGGCAATGACGGAAGCCGTCAAATCGCCGGTGCCTGAGAAATTTTTTCCGGTATACGGCATTTCGAGATAAAAGGCGTCATCCGGCGTTACGGCAAGATTTCCCATATAATCCTGTCCGGGCAGGCGTCGTATGATGCCTGTCACGATAACGGTCTGGCTGCCATGTGCCTTCCGCATCAGGCTGCGTGCAGTGTCCTCTATATATCGCACATAGTCGGGGGACATGCAGTGGTCTGTCAGCTTCTCATAGTCCGTGTCGGCGAGGAGGCACAGCTCTGTCAGATTGGGGGTGATGACACCGGCGCGTTTCGTCAGCTCTTTCATACTGTCCAGCAGCTCCTGCGTAAAGATGCGTATGCGCTCCCCATTGTCTCCCATAACCGGGTCGGCAAGATAGAGCGTATCCTTGGTCTGGAACTTCTCGAGAAAATAGAGTACGTTGTGCATCTGTGCGGCGCTCCCGAGAAAGCCGGAATAGATGCCGTCAAAATGGACGTGCAGCTTTGCCCACTCGTTCGTGAAGCTGTTCATTTTTTCTGTATAATCATCATAAAAGTAGCTTGGAAAACCTGTCTGTGCCGAAAGAATTGCGGTGGGCAGCGGGCAAGCCTGTATTCCGAGGATGGAAATAACAGGAATTGCGGCGGCCAGCGAGCATTTGCCAAAGCCGGACAGGTCATTAATCAGGGCTATTTTTTTCATGGTCTGAAATCCTCCTGGGTATTCTATACTGACGGTTGAAAAGACTGACCGCTCAGTATAAGGTGATGCGCACAACCGCA
>DKUL01000080.1 GCA_002490665.1 Lachnospiraceae bacterium UBA7205
ATGCCGCTTCGCGGCTGCGGCTGGCGCAATACTCACGGCAGATTTCATCTGTCGTGAGTATAACATGAATAACAGGAGGACTGTGGAATGTTAGAGGAATTAAAGAAAAAAGTATATGAAGCCAACATGGATCTGCCCAAATACGGACTTGTCACGTTCACATGGGGAAATGTAAGCGCAATTGACCGTGAGAGCGGACTGTTCGTCATCAAGCCAAGCGGCGTTGATTATGATTTGCTAAAGCCCGAGGACATGGTAGTCATGGACTTGGACGGCAACAAGGTGGAGGGGAAATACAACCCATCGTCAGACACACCGACACACCTGGAGCTGTACAAGGCATTTCCGGAGGTGGGCGGCATCGTACATACACATAGCACCTACGCCACAAGCTGGGCACAGTCAGGGAGAGCCATTCCTTGCTATGGGACGACACATGCGGATTATATGTATGGCGAAATTCCCTGCGCGCGCGTGCTGACGCAGGAGGAGATTGATGACGGCTATGAGAAAAATACAGGTACTTTGATTATAGAGACTTTTAAGGACAAAGATCCGATGGCAGTTCCTGCGGTGCTCTGCAAGAACCATGGACCGTTTGCGTGGGGCAAGGATGCAAAGGAGGCAGTGCACAATGCGGTTGTCCTCGAGGAGGTTGCGAAGATGGCGCTTTTCACGGAGCAGTTAAAGCCCGGCGTCGAGCCTGCGCCACAGCGCATTCAGGATAAGCATTATTATAGAAAGCATGGTGCCAATGCCTATTATGGAAATAAGATAGAATAAACAGGCATGCTTGTAACAGTGAATAGTCAAATAATTCGGGTATACGGATGTAATTTTTGGCGTTTACGGATGTTCTAAAATATGGTAAATTGATAGAGGTATTGTTAAATGATGAAATAGGGCGCAGGAAGCCCCATAAGGAGGAAAAGGAATGACAAATTTAGAGCTTCAGAAAATGGCGAATGAAGTTCGTAAAGGTATCGTGAGTGGTGTACATGCTGCCAAGGCAGGACATCCCGGCGGATCATTATCTGCGGCGGATATTTTTACTTACCTGTATTTTGAGGAGATGAACATTGACCCGAAGGAGCCGAAAAAGGCGGACAGGGATCGTTTTGTGCTTTCAAAGGGACATACGGCTCCCGGACTGTATTCGACGCTTGCCAACCGCGGATATTTTCCGGTTGAGGATCTGCTGACACTGAGAAAGCTGGGCTCATATTTACAGGGACATCCCTGCATGCAGCATGTTCCGGGAGTTGACATGTCTTCCGGCTCGCTTGGACAGGGAATTTCTGTTGCATGCGGCATGGCGCTTGGCGCAAGGATGTCAAACGCTGGTTACAGGGTTTATACGCTGCTTGGCGATGGCGAGATTCAGGAGGGACAGGTCTGGGAGGCAGCCATGTTCGCAGGGCATAGAAAACTTGATAACCTCTGCGTGATTGTGGACAATAACGGATTGCAGATTGACGGCAGGATTGAGGATGTATGCTCACCATACCCCATTGACAAGAAATTTGAGGCATTCAATTTCCATGTAATCAACCTTGACGATGCACATGACTTTGACAAGATTCGTGCGGCGTTTCAGGAGGCAAGGGAGACCAAGGGAATGCCGACGGCAATCATTGCCCACTCGTTAAAAGGAAAGGGCGTATCATTTATGGAAGGCAATGCCGACTGGCATGGCAAGGCTCCGAACGATGAGGAGTACGCCGTTGCAATGGCAGACCTGGAGAAAATAGGGGAAAGTTTATAGGAAGCGGCAAAATAAAATAGGCGTTCTTCATGATGGAAAAACAGGAGGTAAATGATGTCAGAAGTAAAAAAGATAGCGACAAGGGAGAGCTATGGAAATGCTCTCGTTGAAATAGGTAAGGAAAATCCCAATCTGGTAGTGCTTGATGCCGACCTTGCAGCGGCGACCAAGACGGGCGTGTTCAAGAAGGCATTTCCGGAAAGACATATTGACTGCGGTATTGCGGAGTGCAACATGACGGGCGTGGCAGCGGGATTGTCGCTTGCGGGAAAGATTCCGTTTATGAGTTCCTTTGCGATGTTTGCGGCAGGCCGTGCCTTTGAGCAGGTTCGCAATTCTATCGGATACCCGCACTTAAATGTAAAGATTGGAGCGACACATGCGGGAATCACGGTAGGTGAGGACGGCGCTTCCCACCAGTGCAACGAGGACATTGCGCTGATGCGCACAATTCCCGGGATGGTTGTAATGTGCCCTGCCGATGACGTTGAGGCGAAGGCGGCAGTGCGTGCGGCAGTGGAATATGAGGGACCTGTGTATATCCGTTTCGGACGTGCGGCAGTGCCCGTAATCAATGACAGGCCGGACTACAAGTTTGAGATTGGAAAGGGAACGGTCGTAAGGGAAGGAACGGATGTCACGATTGTGGCGACCGGAATCTGCGTGGATTCCGCGCTTGGTGCGGCAGAGATGCTTGCAAAAGACGGAATCAGTGCCGAGGTCATCAATATCTGTACGATTAAGCCGCTTGACGAGGAGCTTATCATCCAGTCGGCAAAGAAGACAGGCAAGGTCGTGACAGCCGAGGAGCATTCCGTGATTGGCGGTCTGGGAAGTGCGGTCTGTGACGCGCTTTGCAAGTCATGCCCGACGCCTGTATATAAGATTGGCATGCAGGACATGTTCGGCGAGTCCGGCTCTGCGGCGGCGCTGATTGAGAAGTACAAGCTGGATGCAAAAGGCGTATATGAGCAGGTGAAGGACTTTGTTGGAAAATAGTAATAGATAATTATTTTAGATAATTATTTCGTGCAATGTGTTGACAAAATACGAATATATGCTATGATAAAAGATATTATAGTAGGAAGGAGATGCTGTGGATGGCAAATTTAAATATTCGTGTTGATGATGCACTGAAAAAACAGGCAGAAACTATTTTTTCTGAACTTGGCATCAGCCTTTCGGCAGCAACAACCATGTTTTTAAAGCAGGTTGTCCGCCATAACGGTATTCCCTTTGAACTCCGGGTTGACCCTTTTTACTCCGCTGAGAACCAGGCATGCCTGCTTGCCGCGAAAGAGCGCATGGAACAGACAGGCGGCACGGTTCATGAAATTGTAGAGGCTGAAGATGATTAAGGCGTGGGACGACATGGCATGGGAAGATTATCTTTATTGGCAGAAGCAGGATAAGAAAACATTAAAGCGTATTAATCAGCTATTGCAGGACATCGACCGAAACGGATACTCCGGAATAGGGAAACCGGAAGCTTTGAAGGGCGATTTAAGCGGCTACTGGAGCCGGCGGATAGATGAAACAAACAGAATTGTGTATCGGATTATTGGGAACCGAATAGAGATTCTTCAGTGCCGTTCACATTATAATGAAAAATAGGAAAAATCATCCGAACCCCTCGGATGATTTTTTCAAAATAACAGGAAATGGGAGGAGAAGATTTTGGAACAGAAAAGGAAGGAAACCGCAGTTGTCTACAAGCAGCAGGAGATTGCGACGGATATTTATGATATGTGGATTACCACGTCGCTTGCCGCGCAGGCAAAACCGGGGCAGTTTATCAGTGTATACACGCATGACAAGTCGGCGCTTCTGCCACGCCCCATCAGCATCTGCGAGGCGGACAGGGAAAATGGCAGGCTCCGGATTGTGTACCGTGTGGCAGGAAAGGGAACGGCAGAATTTTCACGCTACAAGGCAGGGCGCCATATCGATATCCTTGGCACGCTCGGAAACGGATTTCCGCTGGAAAAGGCAAAGGGAAAAAAGGTGTTTCTGATGGGAGGCGGCATCGGCATTCCACCCATGCTTGAGCTTGCAAAAGCAATTGCGCACAATGCGGGAAATGAGGTGCAGGCGGCATCTGTTGATATCATTGTCGGATACCGTGACAAGGAGCTCTTTTTATCAGAGGATTTGTCCCGGTACGGAAAAGTGCACATTGCCACGGAGGATGGCAGCGCGGGCACAAAGGGCAACGTCATGGATGCGATTGCGTCAGAGGGGCTTGAGGCGGATGTGATTTTTGCATGCGGCCCGATGCCGATGCTGCGCGCGATTAAGAAGTATGCCGCAGAAAAGGGCATGGAGGCATATATATCACTTGAGGAGAGAATGGCATGCGGGGTCGGCGCCTGCCTTGGATGTGTCGTAAAGACAAGGGAAGTCGACCACCATTCACATGTAAACAACGCGCGAATCTGTACCGATGGCCCGGTCTATGCGGCGCAGAATGTCGAGATATAGAAAGGGGATGGGATGGATATGTTCAATACGCAGATAACGATAGCCGGCGTAACATTTAAAAATCCGGTAATGACAGCTTCAGGGACATTTGGCTCCGGCATGGAGTATTCGGAGTTTGTGGACTTAAACAGTCTCGGCGCAGTCGTGACAAAAGGCGTTGCCAATGTGCCGTGGGAGGGGAATCCCACGCCGAGGGTTCAGGAGACCTATGGGGGAATGCTCAATGCCATCGGACTGCAGAACCCCGGAATTGACGTGTTTATCGAGCGGGATATTCCGTTTCTGAGGCAGTATGACACGCGGATTATCGTCAATGTTTGCGGACGCAGCGCGTCCGATTATGTCGAAGTGGTGGAAAAGCTTGCTGACCAGCCTGTCGATATGCTCGAAATCAACGTCTCCTGCCCCAATGTCAAGCATGGGGGAATTGCGTTCGGGCAGGATCCAAAGTGCCTGTTTGACATTACAAAAGAGATTAAGGCAAAGGCAAGACAGCCCATCATCATGAAGCTCTCCCCCAATGTCACGGATATTGCGGAGATGGCAAAAGCGGCAGAAGCGGCAGGCAGTGATGCCATTTCCCTGATTAATACCATCACCGGCATGAAGATTGACATCCACAAGCGGACATTTGCACTGGCAAACAAGACAGGAGGGCTTTCGGGACCTGCAATCAAGCCGGTGGCGGTGCGCATGGTCTATCAGGCGGCAAATGCGGTGAAGATACCGGTCATTGGCATGGGCGGCATCGCAAATGCGGAGGATGCCATCGAGTTCATGCTTGCGGGTGCGACAGGCATTGCGGTCGGCGCCATGAATTTTGTAAATCCCTATACGACGGCTGAGGTTGTAAAGGGCATTGAGACATACATGCGCCAGTATCACATTGAGAATATAAGCGATATCATCGGGACAGTGAAATAAAGGAACGGCAAAAGTCATAAACAGCCCATTGTGCACATACATTTTACTATCATAAAGTCAATAAAATGTATATGACAAATTTATGCGACAGCATGAGTTGGAAGGTGCAGGAATGGGGGTCAAATGGAGCTTTTGAAGAAGAATATTCATACAGAGCGGATAAAGTCAAAGGCGCTTTTGCAGGTGCCGTTGGAGATGGATATCAATGTGCCGGATGTGAAGCCGGATGTGGCGAAGGTGATATACGACTGCGGAAAAATCAAGGTGGATGAAATCAAGACAGGCATGAACAAAATCTGGGTAAAGGGATGCCTGTGCTACCAGATTTTGTACCGGACGGACGGGGAGGACAGGACGCTTGCGGGCATGGACGGGGAAGTGCCGTTTATGGAGGAGATTTATCTCGACAAGCTCGAGGGGCAGGACAGGGTAATCTGCAAGACCAATTTAGAAGACATGCGCGTGCATATTATCAATTCAAGGAAGCTCAGCATCCAGTCCGTGATTTCCCTGGAGCCGCGGGTTGAGGAGAGCATATCGGAGGAGCTTTGTGTGGAGCTTGACCACACTGGAAACGGCGATGCCGGAAAGAACCTCGAATCAAGGCTTGAATATAGAAAAAAGAGTCTTGATTTCCTTGAAACCATTGTTAAAAAGAGAGACCTGCTGCGCATCCATGAGGAAACACATCTGCCTGCGGGAATGCCTGATATCGGGGTGACACTCTGGAAGAATGCCCAGATCAGCAGTATCAGCTTTCGTCCAATGGATGAAAAAATGGGCATAACCGGGGAGATAAGTATTTTTATCGTATACCGCGAGGACGCGACTGACAAGGTAAACTGGTATGAGACAATGATTCCTTTTAACGGAAGCGTCGAGTGCCAGAACAGCCGGGAGGGCATGATTGCCGATGTGTCATATGAGGTAGGACATGAGGAAATCACCATCCGGGAGGATTCCGACGGGGAACTCCGGCTGATTGGGATGGAGATGACCATTGAGCTGGAAATCAAGCTGTATGAGCGGGAGAACACTTCCATCGTGGCGGATGTGTACGGAGTGAGCTGTGAGGTGCAGACGGAAATTGACACCAGACAGTTCCGCGACCTGTGCATGGAGCTTGACACGGAGGAAAAGCTTACGCGCAGTATCAAGCTGGAGGATGCGGAGCCAAAGATTTTACAGGTCTGCCACTGTGATGCGCAGGCGAAGCTTCAGGATGCAGTCTTCCAGGATAACCAGGTAAACCTTTCCGGGGAAATTGACCTGCAGGTGCTCTATGCCTCAAATGAAGAAGGGGCAGGGCTGTACCCGGTCAAGTCTGTCGTGCCGTTCGAGATTGTCAAGGAGCTTCCGGAGATAGGCGAAGGACAGATGGAGCAGTGCTCCGTGTCTGTCCAGATACCCCAGCAGACGGTGAGCATCAAGGACAGCTCGCAGCTAGAGTGGCGGGGCAGCATGAATATTAAAATGCTCCTGTACAGTACAAAGAGCGCGGACATTCTCACGGATTTGAATATTGCGCCAATCAATGCGGATGTCCTTGAAAAACTTCCGGGGTTTGCGATATACTATGTGAAACCGGGCGATTCGCTCTGGCAGATTGGCAAGAAATATTATGTGAGTGTTGATCGCATCAGGGAAATGAACAACCTCACAACCGACGAAATCAAGCCAGGGGATAAATTATTGATAGTGAAATAATGAATCAAAAAAGGAATACCACTTACTGGTATTCCTTTTTTGATGCGTATTTATTTTGCAACAACTGTTCCGTCTTCTGTCGTAGTTACGGTATTGTCTTTGTCCGTCTTGTCTACGCTCATGTCCTTGTCAGTCTCCTTCGGCTTCATCAGGCTGTCAAACTTCTCAAGCACTGCATCGTATGTTCTCTTGGAGATATCGGGAAGCTTGCCGCCCCATGTCTTCTCTGCCTGCTTGTAGCCCTTAAGGAATGCATCACGCATTTTTTCAAGCTGCTTCTGGTCGTCGCCTGCAAGTGCAGTCGCAAACGATACGATACGGTCTGAAGTCTGCTTCACGCCCCAGTAGCCATCCTCGGAAATTGCTTCCTGTGCTTTCTTCTGCGTTGCGGCGTCAACCGTGAAATTTCCTTTTGAGAGGAACTGCCAGATATTGTTTGCCTGACCAAATGTGTTGGTCTGTGTATTGAGCATGTTATGTACGAGGTCGGTCAGCTGCGACTGGCGTTTTTCCTGATCTGCCTTGAGCTGTGCGACGATGGCTTTCCTGTCATCCTCTGAAAGCTTTGACTTGTCATAGACAGCAGCAGCCTCTTCCTTTTTCACGCTGGTATCTGTCTTCGAGGTATCGACCTTGGAAGACTCTGTCTTTTTTTCTGCTTCCACAGCACTGGCTGCTGTGTAGGCATCTGACACATTACTATTTCCTATTCCTGATAAACTCATATGGTATCCCTTCCCTTTCTAAAATAAAATAATCCCATCCATGGCAACCGACCAGCGGCATGGATGCAGCCACACTGGTTTTACTTTTATATCGTCATTATAGCATGGAAACTTTAGCATAAACAATGAAAAAAGAGTTAAATCCTACAAAAATTTGGAAATTTTATTGAAGAAGAAAAATGTATATATATTTCAAAAAAATACAAATAATCGTAAAATTTGCACAATAAAATATTGAAAACAATATAGTAATGTGGTATAAATATATATATCAACGAGTAGATATGGAGATAGGGGCTTCACTATTCGTTATTCTTTTGGAATACACAGAAAATACAAAAAAGAAAAACAGAAAAACTTGTGTAAAAGGAGGAAGTTCATATGGAATATATGAATGGAAAGGGCGCAGCCCAGCTGGTGACAAACTACATAGAGAGTGAAATGTCAGAGTGCAGGAAGGTGACAGAGAAGGAATTAAGTGCAGGCGGTATCGCGCCGGAGGCAAGGGCTGCATTCAACAGGAAACCATATTGTGGGTATACATCAGTTAATTTGAAAAACCGTCCCGTCTTGCGATAATGATGTATAATCCGTGCAGGATTGGAAATAATGAACAGTGGAACAGGAGTCTGTACCGGAAATAAATAAAGCCGTCTTTTTGCGTGACTTGAATGCAGGGAATCTGCCACCAGCTGGCACTGTAAGGCAGGTTGCGCGGATTGACATAAATGAAAGTGAAAAGCATCGCCTGGATGCAAAATTGGTTCAGGGGATGTTTTTTTCTTGGCGTTTTCTTAAATTTTGTTTAAGATTGCCAAGTTTGCTTGACAACAAAAAATGCCTGTGCTAAAGTTTGCATAAATTTTTTACAGGGGAGATTTGGCAGGAATGGAGGATTAGTGTGAAAAATACTTCTAAGGCAGCAAAAGACACTGCCTAAGAAGTATTAAGTTTCACACAGGAAAAACGCGAAGGACATCGTTTTTCATATCTATTTGAGCCGCCAGAGGCGGCATGGAGGATTATTATGAAAGTATTTTTGAAAGCCTTATTGTATGTGCCTTGTATTGGCCTGATTGCATTCTATCTTTATGTGCTTGCCCTGGGGTTTTATCCACAAGTATCGGAGCAGTATCGCGCGTATTATATTGACCATACTGTCTCCGTGTGGCAGGGATAACCAGTTTCAGCGAATGGATTAGGGGGGTTTATGAAAAAGACAGGGCAGCGCACAGGGGAGAACATAAAAACTGCCGCGACCGTATTTTTAATTTTTGTGCTGTCACGGCTGCTGCTTACGTTTGTGGCATGTGCATACAATTATATGACGCAGGGATATGCCAAGACATGGGATTTGCTGTACAAGTTCGATGCGCTCTGGTATGTGGACATAGCGGAAAATGGGTACCAGTCTGTGCCAAACAGTGTCACTGGATACGCCAATTATGCATTTTATCCGTTTTATCCAATTGTGCTTCGGTTCATGAAGTGCATTCTGCCAGACCGGTTTGCGACGAATCAGATTGGCGTGATCGTGTCGAATCTGTGCACGCTGATAGCCGGATATGTGGCTGTTCAGACAGTCCGCATAAAATATGCGGAGGATAAGGGTTACTTTATCGCATTTCTTATCTTCTTCGCACCCCATACAATATATTTTTCCATGACGTACACGGAAGCGATGTTTTTGATGTTTACGGCATTGTTTTTTTACTGCTGCGGGCGAAAGCATTTTTTTCTGGCGGCGGTTGCTGCATTTTTTGCCGCGTTCACCAGAATTGCCGGGGTTTTTCTGGTATTTTCACTTCTGCTGTTTGAGTATGAGGCGGAGTACGGCTGGAGCGTGAGCAGGGCTAAGCTGTCGGGATTTATAAAGGGCATTTTTGCCCGTCCGCTCCGCCTGTTTGGGCTGCTCATCTGCCCGCTGGGGATATTTGGTTACTTTTATTACCTGTACCGGCTTGTGGGAGATGCCTGGGCAAGCGCGCATATCCAGGTGGCATGGCACAATTCCTATGGCAGCGTGCTGCGCACCTTGTTTTATAATCTGCTGGATTCGGGAAGTGGGACGTCCTCACAGTACTGGGCGCTGTATGCCATATTTGGCATTGCTATGTTTGCCTATCTGTGTTACAAAAAAGAATTTGCGGCGGCAATATTTGGCTTCCTTGCGGTCGGGATTTCGCTGCGGACGGATGCAATTGCCATAGCAAGGTATATTATGGGAAATTTCTCGATTTATATTGCGCTGTATGAGCTGCTGCGGAACAGGCAGCAGATAAAAACGGTGGTCATGAATATCAGCATCATTGTGACAGGGCTCATGTATTATATGTGGTTTGCCGGGGAGTGCTACTTTATTTTTTAAGACGCTCCGCGAAAAACAGGATGACAAAGGGGATAAAAAAGCAGTAAGCCAGGTAATTTATCGGCGCGAGCGGCACGCTGTAGCGGAAGGAAGCCCGCAGCACGGAATCCGCAAGGGGCAGACCGCCATAGGTGAGCTCCCTGCCCTGCTCCTCGGCATTGGCAGCAATCATGGTTGGATAAAATGAAATGGCAGGACCATCGTCAGCCGTGTCGACGGCCTCGAGTGACAGGGTATAGGTATTTCCGGGTATCACTGAGATGTCATTTGCAATGGATGTCATACCATACTCGGGAAGCGCGGACAGCGCAAGCTGGTTCTCATAGGCGATGCCGGTGTCCGGACCGGATATGGATATGCGCAGATATCCCTGCGCCCTGCTGCATGAGAGTGCGTTGATGTATACTTCGATGTTTTTTATCATTTCGTACTGGGGAACAAACTGCTGCGACAGGATGCGCCCGTCGGTGATGCTTGGAATGGGCTGTTCATAGGAGACTTTGTTTTCTGACAATATGGTTGTCCGTATCAGGCGCGGGGCTGCGCAGAGGAATGCGGTGATGGCTGCCGCAATAAGCGCGGCGCTGACAAGATATATTTTTTTCACGGGAAGCTCCTTTCATGGCCTTTTGCAAATCTTGTATAATATGAAGTCATTCTGTTCTATTCCGAGTGTGGCGATATACTTCTTGACAAGTCCGTGCTTTTCCAGCGTGACATCGGAAAGCCATGGGCTGACGCAGCTGTCAAGATACCAAATCCTGTCAAATTGAGATGAAAAATCCATATTGTCCAGAAAACGCAGCTTGTCAGAGCCAAAATAGCATTCATAGATAAACCCATACTCCTGGTTGTTGTACAGGATGATGTCGTCCGGGGTTCTGTTTTCATCCATGTAGCAGAGGAACTCGTCCGTGTGTGTGCTGCGGTATTCTGACAGAAAGTTGGTATAGTAGGAATTTCCAATCATCACGGTCAGAAATATGCCAAGCAGGACAATGGCGGCACGGCTGTGCAGCATTCCGCCAAGACGGACGGCAAGAAACAGGGCGGTAATCCCCATGCAGGGAATCAGGTAACGCGCAATGAAAAAGGGTGTAAGCATGACCGATATCAGTATTCCTGCCAGGGCTGTAAAAACCGGAACGAGAATGAGCATGGCCGCAAAATATTCTTCCCTGCGGGAACGTTTGCAGAAGAAGATGGCAATGACAAACAGAATCGCAAACATGACTGCCGTGTAGGGAAGCCGGGAACCAAACAGGTCGTCGAAATATCCCGCGATTGTGTCAAGGGTGACCGGGGGAATCCAGTAATTTCCGATGCGGCTTCCAGTCTGGCGCAGCAGCGTGGGGAGCCACGGAATAAAGCAGATACCGGAAACAGCCCCCGAGATGAACCAGCGGACAGGAAATGCCCGTTTCCGGACAGCCAGGGTGATTCCGAGCAGTACATAGATTATCATGGCACTAATCATGGCGAAGTTGTGGGTATAGCAGGCACATATGGAGGACAGTGTCAGGGTATGCCAGTGTACGAAGGTGTCCCACGTGAGGGCACCATAGGCGGAAAGCCCCATAAGTGTTATAAAGAATATGCACCAGCTGTACATTCTTATTTGTATGCTATATTCCATGACGCATGGGATGGCATTTAGGAAAACAAGAAACAGCGCGGCGCGTTTCATTCCGAACCATGGTCTGATGTGTGTGACCGACAATGCCATCGTGAGCGCCATGGGAAGGATGCTTGCGATTTTATAAACCTGGAAGCTGGAGCCAAACAGTGATATAAAGATTTTGACGATAATATAATACAAGGGCGGGTGTACGTCGACGGCTGTTTTGTGGATAATGTCAAACAGGCTGTTCTTGCGGGTCAGCTCGATGGTAAATGCCTCGTCCGTCCAGATATTCTGGTTGAAAATCAGCGATATATAAAGGACTGTGAAAAGTCCGGTCAGCAGAATCAGTATGATATTCGATTTCATTTTGGTCTGATTGGTCATTGATGCATAAACTCCTTTTTCTGATATTGTGAGGTCAGCCGTTTCGACCGCCAGAGCCCTGCGGGCAACAATATTGTACCACGTTTTTTATATTTATACAAAGTATTGTGGAAAAGAATTGTGTTATATGATAAGATATAGATAGTGTTTACACGGGACTTGGCGGTTATGGCAAAATATAAAAAATAGGAAAGGCAAAAGTAATTATTTTACATAGGAAATAGTTACAGGAGTAAGAAGATGGCAAGTGTTAGTATCGAAAGAGTAATTGAAAAATTCAGCCTCAAAAACCTCACGCCGCAGATTGATGTGGAGAATATCAAGATTCACCAGCCCGACATCAACAGACCGGCGCTTCAGCTGGCAGGCTATTTTGAGCATTTTGAGGAGACGAGACCCCAGATTATCGGTTTTGTCGAATACTCGTACATGGAAAATCTTTCTGATAAAAAGAAAAAAGAGGTATATCCGCAGGTTATCTCCGAGAAGACCCCCTGCATTATTTTCTGCAGGGACTTACATCCTGACGAGCTGTTCATGAAAACGGCGCTCAAAAACAACGTTCCGCTTCTGATAACGGAAAAATCGACGTCCGCGTTTATGGCGGAAATCATCCGCTGGCTGAATGTCAAGCTTGCGCCCTGCATCTCGGTGCATGGTGTGCTTGTGGATGTGTACGGTGAGGGGGTACTGATTACCGGGGAGAGCGGCATCGGAAAGAGCGAGGCGGCGCTGGAGCTGATTAAAAGGGGGCACCGTCTGGTTTCGGATGATGTTGTGGAAATCAGAAAGGTGAGTGATGACACCCTGATTGGCTCCGCACCGGATATCACGCGGCATTTCATTGAGCTGCGCGGTATCGGGATTATTGATGTAAAGACACTCTATGGTGTGCAGAGCGTTATGGACACCACGAATATTAACCTTGTTATCCGCCTTGAGGACTGGGATAAGGAGAAGAAATACGACAGGCTTGGTCTTGAGGAGAATTATACGGAATACCTTGGCAATAAGATTGTATGCCACAATATTCCGATTCGCCCCGGACGGAACCTGGCGATTATCTGCGAGTCGGCAGCAGTCAACTACCGTCAGAAGAAGATGGGCTACAACGCCGCGCAGGAGCTGTACCAGCGCGTGCAGAATTCACTGTCCAAGCCGCGTGAGGAGGACGAGGAATAGTATTTGGAAATAGTTTGAAAAAAGTTTGGAGGAAAGAGAAATGGGTAAATATTGTTTTGGCGTGGATTTGGGTGGAACAACGGTAAAAATCGGACTTTTTGACACGGAGGGCACGGTGCTCGACAAGTGGGAGATACCAACGAGAAAGGAAGACAGCGGCAGTAAGATTCTGCCGGATATTGCCCAGGCTGTTCTTGATAAAATTGCAGAGCGGCAGATTGCAAAGGAGGATGTAACCGGTGTGGGAATAGGCGTGCCGGGACCTGTAGATGATAATGGTGTGGTGCATATGGCGGTCAACCTTGGATGGGGCATTATCAATGTCAATGAAGTCCTCGGCGGTCTGCTGCAGCTGCCAGTCAGGGCAGGAAATGACGCCAATGTGGCGGCACTTGGCGAAATGTGGTGCGGCGGCGGAAAAGGATGCAGTGACATGGTTCTTGCCACCCTTGGCACGGGCGTGGGCGGCGGAATCATCGTGAACGGAAAAATGGTGACAGGAGCGACAGGCGCCGGCGGCGAGATTGGGCACATCCATATCAAGGACGACGAGCCGGATGCGTGCGGCTGCGGCGGCCATGGGTGTCTGGAACAGTATGCATCCGCGACAGGCATTGCGCGCCTTGCCAACAGGAAGCTTGCGGCGACGACACAGGACAGCGTGCTCAGGGCGGCGAAGGAAAGAGGGGCGGTCAGCGCAAAGACTGTTTTTGACGCAGTGAAGAACGGTGATGCGCTTGCATGTGAGATTGCGGAGGAATTCGGGGATTATCTCGGAAAAGGACTTGCGGCAATAGCCTGTGTCGTAAATCCGGAGGTGATTGTTCTTGGTGGAGGCGTGTCAAAGGCAGGGGAGATTCTCTGTGAGTATGTCGCGAAGTATTATAAGAAGTATGTATTCCACGGATGCAGCAATGCGCAGTTTAAGCTTGCGACACTTGGAAATGACGCCGGAATCTATGGCGCGGCAAAGCTTGTACTAGAATAGATTATAGTAAAAAATTAGCGGGGTTTTAAAACTTGAAAACAGGTATAAGTCAGGAAATAATACAGCGTTTGCACGAAAGATTTTCCGCAGTATTCGAACCGGAACAGATACTTGCAGATGAAAATATGTCAGCTCACACCACCTTCCGGGTTGGTGGTGCAGCTGACATATTTGTGGAAATAGACAGTACTGCCGCGCTTGCAAAAGCGCTTGCAATATTAAAATCGGAAGGGCTTACCAGGCTGAACAGGGATTTTTATATTCTGGGCAACGGCAGCAACCTGTTAGTCAGCGATGCTGGCCTGCGCGGCGTGGTGCTCCATCTGTCAAAGCAGTTTTCCCATATCCGTGTGGAGGGAACAACCCTTGTGTGCGAGGCGGGCGCAACCCTTGCGGCGATTGCACACAGGGCGTGTGAAAGCAGCCTGGCAGGGTTTGCGTTTGCGGCGGGAATCCCGGGAAGCCTTGGCGGCGCCATTGTCATGAACGCGGGCGCATACGGCGGGGAAATGAAACAGGTGGTAAAAAGTGTCCGGCTTATGACCATGGATGGGGAAATCATCGAGAAAAGTGCGGAGGAGATGCATTTTTCCTACCGCCATAGCCTGGTGAAGGAACGAATGTCCCAGAGCCCGCTGGTTGTTCTTGAAGTGACCATTGCGCTTTCAGAAGGGTGTCAGGACAATATCCGGGCGGAGATGGAGGAGCTTGCGGAGAAACGGCGTGCAAAACAGCCACTGGAATACCCGAGTGCAGGCTCTACATTCAAGAGACCCGAGGGGTATTTTGCCGGAAAATTAATAGATGATGCGGGACTGCGCGGATTTTCGTCAGGAGATGCGCAGGTGTCCGAAAAGCATTGCGGATTTGTCGTCAACAAGGGCAGCGCCACGGCGGCTGACATCCATGCCCTGATTCTGGAAGTACAGCGGCGGGTGAAAGCGTCATCAGGTGTCGCGCTTGAGCCGGAGGTCATTCTGCTTGGTGATTTTGAATAGATAACGAAAGGTCGGATAAAATGAGATTTGTGATTGTAACCGGTATGAGCGGGGGCGGAAAATCCACTGCCATGAAGATGCTTGAGGATGCGGGATATTATTGTGCGGACAATATGCCCGTGCCCCTGATTGAGAAGTTTATGGAGCTTCTGGCGATGCCGGACAATGGGATTCAGAAGGTGGCACTGGGGCTGGATGTCAGGGCAGACCAGTCGTTTGAGGACGTCAATATGCTGATTGCGCGCCTGCGGGAGACATACACCTTTGAGATTCTTTTTCTCGAGGCGGCGGACAATGTCCTGCTCAAGCGTTACAAGGAGTCGAGACGTGTCCATCCGCTTTCCGTGGACAGCGACCTCATGAGCGGCATCACGAGGGAGCGGGCGCTGCTTGCAAGCATTAAGCAGGCAGCGGACTACGTGATAGACACGACCAATCTGCTGACGAGGGAGCTTAAGGCAGAGCTGGACAAAATTTTTGTCAGCAACCAGGCGTACAACAACCTGATGGTGAATGTCATGTCATTTGGCTTCAAGCACGGCATTCCGCAGGATGCGGATCTGGTGTTTGACGTCCGTTTTCTGCCCAATCCGTTCTATGTCGATGACCTCAAGCAGAAGACGGGTCTCGACAGGGAGGTGCAGGATTATGTCATGGGCTTTCCGGAGGCGAACACGTTTCTGGACAAGCTGGCAGACATGGTGAATTTCCTGATTCCCAACTATATCAGTGAGGGAAAGTACCAGCTTGTGATAGCGATTGGCTGCACGGGCGGGCAGCACAGGAGCGTGACGCTTGCGGGTGAACTGTACCGGCGGCTGAAGGACAAGGGAGATTACGGGCTAACGCTTCGGCACAGGGACACAAAGTAAATTGGAGGCTTAGGATGTCTTTTTCAGCGGATGTAAAAGAGGAGCTTGCAAAAGTGGAAAGTACTGCGCGCCACTGCCAGATTGCGGAGCTTGCTGCGATTGCCGTCTATGCGGGCGCAGTAAGGGCAGATTCGGGGCGGCTTGCGGAGCATTTCCAGCCGGACAATCCGCATGTTGCGGACAGATGGAGGGCGCTTCTGGAAAAATTGTTTCCGGCAGGGGATGACGAAAAAAAGATTTTGCAGACCATCAAGTACAAGAAGGGCGATACCACGGTGGATGCCCTGATTATAAAAAGCCACTGCTGCAGGCGTGCCTTCCTGCGGGGGGCATTTTTGAGCATTGGCTCCATGAGCAATCCGGAGAAGGGCTATCATCTGGAATTTGTGTGCAGCGACACGGGGCAGGCGGCGCAGCTGGTGGAAATCCTGCTGGCATACGAAATTAAGGCGCGGATTGTGGCGCGGAAAAAATACCAGGTTGTGTATATCAAGGAGAGCGAGGAGATTTCCATGCTCCTGAATGTCATCGGCGCGCATGTTTCGCTGATGAAGCTTGAGAATCTGCGGATTTTAAAGGATATGCGCAACACCATTAACAGAAAGGTCAACTGCGAGGCGGCGAACATTACCAAGACGGTCAATGCGGCAACAAAGCAGATTGAGGACATACAATATATCAAAGAACATTACGGCTTTGACAATCTGGCAGGGAATCTGCGCCAGATTGCCGAGCTGCGGCTGGAATACCCGGATGCCACGCTGAAGGAGCTGGGGCAGCTTCTTACGCCGAATGTAGGAAAATCCGGTGTAAATCATAGATTAAGAAAGCTAAGTGAGCTGGCGGGACAGCTCAGAGGTGACTGATGAGTGAGAATACATTATTAAAAAAGGCATTGTTTATTGTAAATCCGCATTCGGGGAAGGGGCTGATAAAAAACAGTCTTCTGGACATTGTGGATATTCTCGTAAAGTCCGGTTATGAGGTGACTGTCCACCCGACCCAGAGCAGGGGGGATGCCAGAAGGACAATGCGTGAACGGAAGAAATGTTATGACCTTGTGGTGTGCAGCGGCGGCGACGGAACGCTTGATGAGATTGTGACGGGCATGACAGAATCCGGATTCAAGACAACAATTGGTTACATTCCGGCGGGAAGCACAAACGATTTTGCTAACAGTCTCAAAATCCCTTCCTCCATGAAAAAAGCGGCGGAGATTGTGGTGGGGGGCAGGGTATTTCCCTGCGATGTCGGGCGCTTTAACGATGACGTGTTTGTCTACATTGCGGCTTTCGGACTGTTTACAGAGGTATCATATGGCACGCCGCAGGAAATGAAGAATATGCTGGGGCACATGGCATATCTTTTGGAGGGCGTCAAGCATTTACAGAACATTAAGTCCAGCCACATGAAAGTGACATATGTGTCAGAAACTGGCGAGAACCGGGTGATTGAGGATGATTTTATTTTTGGAATGGTGACGAACTCCCACTCGGTCGGCGGCTTTAAGAGCATTGCAGGCAATGTGTTCAAGGGAGAGATTGCGCTGGATGACGGGCTTTTTGAGGTGACGCTTATCAAAATGCCCAAAAATCCGATGGAGCTCAATTCGATTCTTGCGGCGCTTGCGATACAGAATATTGACACGGCTTATATGTACAGCTTTAAGTCGGGAAACCTGACGGTGGAGTCGGCAGATGACGTGGCGTGGACGCTTGACGGAGAGTTTGGCGGAAAGCACAAGACGGTGAAACTGGCAAATGACAGGCAGGCGATGGACATCATGATAAGCGGAGGGAAATCGTGAACAATTTGAAGAAAAAGGGCGCATATCTGCTGCTGGTGGTATTGATTCTTGCGGTACTCGGCATTATTTTTTACAGGAACCTGTCGTATCTTTATGAGATGCAGGGGAATCTGTCGGATTTGTCGGGCTGCCAGATGGAGGTTTCAGGTTATGAGGTGACAGCTCCCGACAAATCAGACGGAATGGATTTTTCGGCAGTCGGGAAAGATTTTCATGTGGCTGGTGAAGACCCGCAGCTGATTCTGACCCTGCCGGCAGGAATGCAGCTTGGCGGCATTGCGCTTGACTTTGAGACGGTTGTGGAAAGTCCGTTGCCAGTACAGGTTTTTTACGCGAAGGAATGGGAAAGCTATGCGGAGAAGCATTCTGTCAAGGGGGAGCTGTGTGCAGGCGAAACCCGGCTTCTGCTTCCGGTTCCGCAGGGGGAATACTGTGCACTGCGGCTGGATATAGACGGTGATTTCAGGCTTGCGAGGATAACGGGCTGTGATGACTCGATGAAGGTGACGGCATATGTGTCGGGGGAAACCCTGCATACCTGTCTGTGGTATTTTCCGGCGGCAATTATCGGAATCTGCCTGCTTTTCTGGGCGCATGGCGTCCGTATCAGGGCGGGCGGATTTACGGCAGGCGGATATGCCAGAAATATATTTCTGGGCGCAGAGCCGACGGCGGACAGGGAAGTCTATCTGGACTATCTGCGCATACTGGCGGCAGTGTTTGTCATACTGGCGCATACCTGTTCGCCCATGGTGGGGCTTGCCGATGCCGGATGGAAAAACGTCGTGCTTGTCTGCGGGCTGAGCCTTGGGCTGTGCTGTAATCCGCTGTATGTGATGCTGTCGGGGACGCTGCTTTTGAATACAAAGGGGAAACGGATGGAGCCTGTCGGAAGGTTTTATATCCGGCGCGCTTCCAAAGTCATCATCCCGCTTGTGGCGTATTATCTGCTGATATTGTACTTAAACAATGAAGTGCAGTTTCTGCCGCCGGAAAACCTGACGGCATCATTGAAGCGGATTGTGACAGGGGCGCCGGATGCAGGTCCGCACCTCTGGCTGATATACACGATTGTGGCGCTCTATCTTGTGACGCCGTTTTTCCGGGTAATGGTGCAGCATATGGGTGACCGTCTGCTTTTTTCGCTTGCGGTGGTCATTCTCGTCCTGAATGTGCTGACAACCTATCTTCCGTTATTGGGCATGACCTTTGGCGCATCCACGTTTCTTGCGGGATGGGAGGGCGTTTTTTTGCTCGGATATATCCTGACCAGACAGAATACGCTTGCAGGCGCACCCCGGAGAAACCGGATGATTGTGCTTGCGGCGGTGGTTTCATATGCCGTCATGGTGGCGGCTGTTTTGCGCGATGTGTCATGGATGAATTATGTGTACAGCGGCACGCCGACAATGGTTGTCGCAGCCTGCGGGATTTTCACCCTGTTTCTGGCAAACAAGGACAAATTCCGCGGAAAGTCAAATGCGCTGGTGCGGCTGTGCGCGAAATATAGCTATTCGATTATCCTCATACACTGGTATGCGCTTTTTGTGGTCGTGCAGGGAAAACTGCATATCACGGCGCTGCGATTTGGCTGTATCGGCGGGATTGCGGCGAGTGTGCTGGCGACGTTTGCCGTGTGCCTGGTGATGGCAGTCGTGTTTGACAATACGGTTGTCATCGTTTGCAGTGTGATTTTTGACAAGCTGACAGGGAAATTTTTCGAATCCAAATCGCGCTAGCGCGTTCGCGCGCCATGCGCTGCCCTGGCGGCATATTTCGGCTGCACTTTATACGAAGTGAAATATGTTCGGAATGCCACTGCCAAATGTTCTGACTGCCATTCGATACATCGCCTTTGCGTGGATGCGGTCGTGCCAGATAAAACGCCGAAGCACCTTTCGTAAAGACCATTGCTCATCATAGCTTCCAAGACAGACAGCATTCTTCAGAAAATCAGGCTGGCTTTCGAGCAGCATAAATCCCCGCTGCCGGCATTCCACGATTGTTCCGTCGTGGTCGGTCGCGACCCCGATCTCTCCGAAGTAATAATCATTGACACCTTTTGTATGCTCGTACATTTCGGATGCCGTGCGCGGAACCTGACCGTAGAATGTTTCCCGAGCCGGAAGACAGCTTTTGTTCTTGTCAGGAATTGCCTCATACAGATTCAGGAAGTCCTGTGCCGATTTCAGGGCAAGCGCTTTTAACTCTTCGTATTCCGTTCTGGACAGAGGCTTTTTTTCTTCCTCGAAAAGTACATCCGAATCCGCGTCCGAGATTGCAAGCCCGGATGCTTTCTCCTGTACAATCATTGTCTCCATGGAATCCGGTATTGCTTTTTCTTTCCATTCCTGATAAGACGCAATCTCCTTTGCCATCTTTTGGAGCGCAATTTCTTTTGACTCTCCGCGTGTGTATGCACCGACAAAGTTGGCGGCATACAGGATGCTGTCATTGCCGTTGTGTTCCCACACACAGTGTATTTTCATAATCTACCTCCATGCATTGAATGCTTCACGTTTGTATCCTTTGTAATGCTGCATAATCCAGCAAGTGTGAACCGCGTTTTTTTGGTAAAAATGTATAATAAGTTTGCAAACAAAAATATATGAAAGTGAGTGGTCTTGTGCGTTAAATTTATTATACAACAAAAATAATTTAACTGGTAGACGGTATCGTTATTTTAATACTTATTTGAGTATTCTCTCAGCGGACAAATCCGGCAATATTCATTTTATCTTTTCACTGTTTTTATTGAAATAGGGTGTGATTTACTTTATAGGGTGTGATATACTGATAAAAAATACAGAAATTTTTAGGGAAAGGGGCATGGTATGGCAGGAAAGGTAAAGCTTCCAATGGGGGTTGAGAATTTCAGGGAAATGCGTACAGGGGGATTCTATTATGTTGATAAAACCGGGCTGATTAAAACACTGCTGGGGAATCCGGGGAAAGTAAATTTGTTCACGCGTCCAAGGCGTTTTGGGAAGACGCTGAACATGAGCATGTTCAAATATTTTTTTGAAGTGGGCAGTGATATCATGCTGTCTGACAACGGCACGATTTTTGATGGGCTTGAGATTTCAGGAGAAAAAGAATTATGCGAGGAGTATATGGGGAAATTTCCTGTGATTTCAATTACGTTAAAAGGGGCAACAGGGGAAAACTTCGAAGAGGCAAAAATAATGCTCCGGAGAATTATAGGGAAGGAGGCAATGCGGTTTCGGTTCCTGATGGAAAGCGATAAGATTGATGATACAGAACGCAGCCAGTATGAGGCACTTATTGGGACGGATAAAACAGGCACATTTACCATGTCAGATGATTTGCTGAAAGACAGCCTGCTGATATTGTCGCAGTTCCTACAGAAGCATTATGGGAATGGTACGGTCATGCTGATTGACGAATATGATGTGCCGCTTGATAAGGCATACCGGGCAGGATACTATGATTCCATGGTGGAATTTATCAGGGTTTTGTTTGGCAATGTATTTAAGACAAACGACAGCCTGAAATTTGCAGTGCTGACAGGTTGTCTGAGGATATCAAAGGAGAGTATTTTTACCGGACTGAATAATTTTAATGTATATACAGTAAAAGACGTGCAGTATAATGAATATTTTGGATTTTCAGACAGAGAAGTCCGCAAACTGCTGGAATACTACGAATTCATGGATAAATATGACGCCATAAAAAAATGGTATGACGGATACCATTTCGGGGAGCTGGAGGTTTATTGCCCATGGGATGTGGTGAGCTATTGCCATGCCCTGAGAATGGAACCGTCTATGGAACCGCAGAATTACTGGGTAAATACGAGCAGCAACGATATTATCAGGAAATTTTTAAGCAAAGCGAAAACAGCCGACAGAAACGATATCGAACAGCTGATTAATGGGAACAGTATTAAAAAAATAATCCGCCAGGAATTGACTTACAGGGATCTTGATTCTGACCCGGACAACCTGTGGAGCATCCTCTTTACTACCGGGTATCTGACACAGTGCAGTGCACAGCCCGGGGAACTGACAGAACTTGTCATTCCAAACAGGGAGATACAGTGGATTTTTATTCGGCAGATTCGTGAATGGTTCAAGTGGGAAACGAAAAAAAACATGGAAAGGCTGGAGTTCTTCTGCAGAGCCTTTCAGGAAAATGACACGGCGACCATCGAGGAGGGATTTAATGCCTACCTGAAAAAGACAATTAGTATCCGTGATACAAATGCCAGAAAGGAAATGAAGGAGAACTTTTACCATGGTATTTTACTTGCCCTTTTCGGAAACATGGATGGATGGGATGTCCGGTCAAATGCCGAATCCGGCGATGGCTACAGTGACATCAGTATTGAAATCGAGGAGCAGGAAATGGGCATTGTCATTGAATTAAAATATGCGGAAAATGCTTCATTTGACACTGCATGCCAAGAAGCCCTGAAGCAGATTAATGACCGAAACTATGTGGAGAAGCTGACTGATGACGGTATGACAATCATCCATAAATATGGGATTGCGTGCTATAAAAGACGCTGTAAGGTAATTTCTGGATAAAAATTATAGTAAACGACAAAAGTGCATGTCGTTTACTATAATTGATGCACACGACCGCATAAGGAAATTAGTCGCTTTGCGACATGCGGTCGGCGCAAGTAAACGCAAATAATATTTGCGTTTACTAT